>SCMV01000010.1 GCA_005502875.1 Comamonadaceae bacterium 2PF
GGTCAGGGGGAGGGTGGGGTGCTTCGGGCGAGCGCCCCGGCGAGGCTGGGCTGCGGAGGGCGCTCACCTTGGGTGGCTCAGGCCATGGGTGGCTGCGCATGAACGCCTCCCAACTCAGGTGCCAGGTGTCGCGGCTGCGCAGGCGGCGCACCACGCCGAACTGGGGCCACTCCTCGAAGGCGATGCCCCGATCCCGGCACCACGCCGCCACGGCCAGGTCGCGCTGGTAGGTCAGGGCGTTGCCGGTTTCTTCGTGCGCCAGCAGGGCGTCAAAAGGGGCTTCGGCGTGCAGGCGGGTCAGCACCTCGCAGGCCTCGCCTCGCAGCACCTCGAGTCGGCCACCGTGCGCCAGCACCTGGGCATGCAGGCCTGCCAGGCATTCCATGACAAAGCCCAGCTGGCGCGCCGAGGCGTCGGGTTGGGCCCACAACGAAGGCTCGACGATGTAGACGCCTCGCCAAGGCTGTCGTGGCGCGCGTCGGATCGCTGCGTGGACGGCGGCGTGGTCGTGCACGCGCAGGTCGCGTTTGAACCAGACGAGGGGGGAGGGCATGCGTCGGAGTATCCGCAGGCGAGTCGGGTTCGACGCGGATTTGGCGCGCAAAAGCGGCGTCATGCTGAGGTCAATTGGCACCAATCGGGGCCAATTGGGGCCACTGGGGGCGCGGCAGGCCCCCGTTGCCTTGCCGCTAAACTCCCGGCGCAAGGTGGCCCGCCCCAGCGGCCGGCCCACAAGAGACACGATTGCCCACCGATGACCCAACAGACCATCGACTTCAGCCCGCCCCCGCCCGCCGATGGCGGTGACTCCCTGACCCTGGCCCATTACGCCGAGCGCGCCTACCTGGAGTACGCCCTGAGCGTGGTCAAGGGACGCGCCTTGCCCGATGTGTGCGACGGTCAGAAACCCGTGCAGCGCCGCATCCTCTACGCGATGGAGCGCATGGGCCTGGCCTTCAGTGGCAACAGCGGCCCCAAGCCGGTCAAGAGCGCCCGCGTGGTGGGCGACGTGCTGGGCCGCTACCACCCGCACGGCGACACCGCCGCCTACGACGCCATGGTGCGCATGGCGCAGGACTTCGCCCTGCGCTACCCGCTGATCGACGGCCAGGGCAACTTCGGCTCGCGCGATGGCGACGGCGCCGCCGCGATGCGCTACACCGAAGCCCGCCTGGCCCCCATCGCCCGCCTCCTGCTCGACGAGATCGACATGGGCACGGTGGACTTCGTGCCCAACTACGATGGCTCGACCGAAGAGCCCCGCCAACTGCCCGCGCGACTGCCCTTCGTGCTGCTCAACGGCGCCAGCGGCATCGCCGTGGGCCTGGCCACCGAGATCCCGAGCCACAACCTGCGCGAGGTGGCGGCGGCCAGCGTGGCCCTGATCAAGAACGACAAGCTGTCCGACGAGGAGCTGTTCGCGCTCGTGCCTGGCCCGGACTTCCCCGGTGGCGGCCAGCTCATCTCGGCGCCCGGCGACATCCAGGACGCCTACCGCAGCGGCCGTGGCAGCCTGAAGGTGCGCGCCCGCTGGGTCATCGAAGACCTGGCGCGCGGGCAGTGGCAACTGGTGGTCACCGAGCTGCCGCACGGCACCAGCGCCCAGAAGGTGCTCGAGGAAATCGAAGAACTCAGCAACCCGAAGGTCAAGGCCGGCAAGAAGGCGCTCACGGCCGATCAGACCCAGCTCAAGGCCGCGCTGCTGTCGGTGCTCGACACCGTGCGCGACGAGTCCAGCAAAGACGCCGCCGTGCGCCTGGTCTTCGAGCCCAAGACGCGCACCGTCTCGCAGCAAGAGCTCATCACCACGCTGCTGGCCCACACCAGCCTGGAGACTTCGGTTTCCGTCAACCTGACCATGGTGGGCGCGGATGGCAAGCCCATGCTCAAGGGCTTGCGCCAGATCCTGACCGAGTGGATCGGCTTCCGCCTGGAGACGGTGACCCGCCGCACGCGTCACCGCCTGGGCAAGGTGCTCGACCGCATCCACATCCTCGAAGGTCGGCAGCTGGTGCTGCTCAACATCGACGAGGTGATCCGCATCATCCGCGAGAGCGACGAGCCCAAACCGGCGCTGATCGAAGCCTTCAAGCTCTCCGAGCGGCAGGCCGACGACATCCTCGACATCCGCCTGCGTCAGCTGGCCCGCCTCGAAGCCATCAAGATCGAGCAGGAGTTGGCTGAGCTGCGCAGCGAGCAGTCCAAGCTCGAAGAGATCCTGGGCAACCCTGGCGTGCTGCGCCGCACCGTGGTCAAGGAAATCGAGGCCGACGCCAAGCAACATGGCGACGAGCGCCGCACCCTGATCCAGGCCGAAAAGCGCGCCGTCGCCGAGGTCAAGGTCATCGACGAGCCGGTGACGGTCGTCATCAGCGAGAAGGGCTGGGTGCGCGCCCGCACCGGCCATGGCCACGACCCGGCGGGCTTTGCCTTCAAGGCGGGCGACGGCCTGTATGGCACCTTCGAGTGCCGCACGGTCGACCCACTGATCGTGCTGGGCAGCAATGGGCGCGTCTACAGCGTGCCCGTCAGCGCTTTGCCGGGCGCGCGCGGCGACGGCCAGCCCATCACCACGCTGATCGAGCTGGAGTCGGGCACGCAACCGGCTCACTACCTGGCCGGCAACGTGGAGCAGACCATCTTGCTGGCCAACAGCGGCGGCTTCGGCCTGCTGGCCAAGCTGGGCGACCTGATGACGCGCCAAAAGGGCGGCAAGTCCTTCCTGACGCTTGACGAGGGCGACACCGTGCTGCCGCCGATCATGGTGCAGCCGGCGCACACCCAGGTGGCCTGCTTGTGCGCGGACGGTCGCATGCTGGTGTTCGGGCTGGACGAGCTCAAGCTGCAGTCCAACGGCGGCCGGGGCCTGACGCTGATGGAGGTCGATGCCAAGAAGGCGCCGCTGGCCTCGGTGGCCACGGTGCACAACGGTGTGCGCGTGATCGGCACCACCCGTGGCGCGAAACCGAAGGAAGAAGACGTGCGCAACTCGGCCTACGTGGCCCACGTGGGCAAGCGCGCCCGCAAGGGCAAGCCGGTCGACGCCTTCCAGAAGGTGACCCGTTTGCTGGCTTTGTCCTGATCAGGGGCGGCGCCGTCCTGGGGGGCACCACCCTTGACTGGGTGGGTGCGCCGCCCGGTCGGCGGGTTGTCGGGTTTTCCTCGGGTACGCTCGGCCCCGTCGATTCACCCCATCAAGGAGAGAGCCATGTCCCGTTCGCCGCTGCGTCCTTCCCGCGCCGCCCACCTCGCTGCCATCTTGGGCACGCTGGTGGTCTCGGCCCATGCAGGCACCGTGCAGACGCCGGGCGGCTCGGTCACCTTCGCCTGGGGCCTGGATGCCGAAGAGATCGAAACCGGTACCTTCCAGTACGTTTACCCCGACGACGAAGCATCGCCGCTGAGCACGGGTGGGCAACGCAGCGCCACAGCCGGATCGGTCTCGGCCAGCGTCAACGCCTGGGTGGACCCGTACAGCGGCACCTTCAAGGCCCAGACCACCGCCACCACCGGTGACGCCGGCCGGCCCACCAGCATCGCCCAGTCCTACGCCCGCCTGGATCTGACCGACACCGTTCGCATCAGCGGTCCGGGCGCCACGACCACCGTCACCTTCCGCATGAGCTACGACAGCCAGTTCAGTGGCCTGGCGCTGTCGTCTTTCGAGCGCGTGGGGCAGATCTCGCACTTCCTGCAAGCCGATTCCTCGCGCTACGCCACCCTGAGCTACCGCACGCCCAACCCCGCCTACGACCCCGATGCCACCTGCACGGGCGAAGGCGAGATGACCGAATGCGGCGTCGAGACCATCGAGTACTTCACCACCTCCGAGAGCGCCTCCAAGGACCTCTTTCGCGAGTGGGCCCTGGGTGGCCCCGATGGCGTGTACGGCAACGGCGAGGTCAACAACGGCCGCTACACCGGTGAGGTGCTGTTGAGCCTGGTCGTGCCGACCGGCGTTGACCTCACGCTGGACTACACCGTGCACCAGGGCGCGCGCTGCTTCCACCTCTCCAACTGCGACGTGGGCGTCAACGCCATGTTCTCCGATCACATCGGCCTGGAGCTGGCAGACGGCTACACCTTCACCTCGGCCTCTGGCTTCCGTTACGAAGGCCTGGCGCCCGCCGTGCCAGAACCCGAAACCCTGGCACTCATGCTGGCAGGCCTGACGGGTCTGTTGCTCAGCCGTCGCCGCGTCCATGCCTGAGTCGGCAGCGGGGCCTCAGCCCCACACCCGCTGCACCACCCACGCGTACAGCGGGATGCCGATCAGGATGTTGAAGACGAAGGTCACCCCCAGCGACAGCCCGAGGTAGAGCCCCGGCTGAGCTTCCGGCATGGCGTGCCGCAGCACCGCCGGCACCACGATGTAGGACGAGCTGGCCGCCAGCACCACCAGCAAGATGGTGTCCCCGGCAGGCAAGCCCAGCAGCGCAGCCAGGCCCATGGCGATCACCCCGTGCGCCAGCGGGCCGACGATGCCGTAGCCGATCAGCGCCGGGTGCACCTGCCGCAGGGCCGGCAACTGGCGTGCCACCAGCAAACCCAGGTCGAGCAGGAACAGCGCCAGCATGCCCTTGAACAGCGCGCCGGAGAACGGCTCCATCATCAGCTTGCCCTGGTCGCCCGTTGCCCAGCCGATCAGCAAACTGCCCAGCAGCAGCAGGTTGGCGCCGTCGGTGAAGGCTTCCCGCACCACGTGCCAATGAGACGGGGCTGGTGCCCCGGGGGCCGCGTTGGAGCCCCGGGGCGCCCCCTGTTCGGCCGCCTGCTGACGCCGAGCCCAGGCCGCCAGCGCCATCGCCATCAGGATGGCGGGCGACTCCATCAGCACCAGGGCCACGGCCATGTGGCCACCAAAAGGCACTTGAAGCTGCGCCAGGTACTGGCTGGCGGCGATGAAGGTGGTGGCGCTGACCGAACCATACGTGGCCGCCACGGCCGCTGCATCAAAGCGTGACAGCCATTTGCGCAGCAGCAAGTAGCCCAGCGCCGGCACCAGCAGGGCGAGCAGCAGCGCGGCCCCCAGGCTGCCGAGCACGTCGGCGCCCAGGCCACTGTGCGCCAGCGAAAAACCGCCCTTCAGGCCCACCGACATCAGCAGGTAGAGCGACAGGAAGCGCGCGATTTGCGGCGGCACCTCCAGGTTGGAGCGCAGCAGGCCGGCGGCGACACCGAAGACGAAAAACAGGATGGCGGGGTCGAGCAGGTTCTGGAGCGGGTTCATGGGACGCCATGCTAGGGTTTTGCCGGTATCATGAAAAATCAAATCTTTTGATCTGATATTTAGATATAAATCTATGCATGTCACCTGGCGTCAACTTCGCCTTTTCCAGGCGCTGGCCGAAACCGGCTCGGTCACCGGTGCGGCCGAGGCCGAGCACGTCACCCAGCCGACGGTGTCCATGCAGTTGCGCCAGCTCTCGGAGGCGGCAGGGGTGCCGCTGTACGAGCCGCTGGGGCGCGGCATCCGCCTGACCGATGCCGGGCAGCGGCTGGCCCGCGCGTGCCACGACGTCTTGCACCGCTGGGCCGAGTTCGAGATGGAGTTGGCCGACCTGCAAGGCCTCAAGCGGGGGCGGTTGGACGTGGCCGTGGTCAGCACCGCCAAGTCCTTCATCCCGCGCCTGCTCGGGCCGTTTTCGCAGCGCTACCCCGACATCGACGTGCACCTGGAGGTGGCCAACCGTGACAGCATCGTGCGGCGGCTGGAGCAGTCGCTCGACGACCTGGTCATCATGACCACGCCGCCCGATCACGTGGCGGTGCAAGCCGAGTTCCTGCTGGACAACCCGCTGGTGCTGATCGCATCCAGCGCGCACCCGCTGGCCCGCCGCAGCGGTCTCAAGCTCAAGGCCTTGGCAGGCGAGCGCTTCATCCTGCGCGAGCCGGGCTCGGGCACGCGCATCAGCTGCGAGCGGCAGTTCGCGAAGTGGGGCTTCAGCCCGCGCGTTCAGATGTCCCTGGGCAGCAACGAGGCCATCAAGCAGGCGGTGGCCGGGGGGTATGGCCTGGCGGTGCTGTCGCGCCATGCGCTCGACCGAGATCCCGCGCACGAAGGGCTGGCCGTGCTCGACGTGCAGGGCTTTCCGATCGCCTCGCGCTGGTACCTGGTGCGCCGGCAGGAGCGTCAGCCCACGCCGGTGGCGCGTGCCTTCCTGGATTTTTTGCGCGAAACCCTGAACACGTCCGTCAACGGGGCGCTGCCCGCTGCCCTCACACCCGCACCACCGTCACCGAGCACTCGGCCTCGGCGACGACCTGCGCGCTGACGCTGCCCAGGTAGCGGCGCAGCGATGAGTTGCCCCGCGCGCCCATCACGATGTGGTCCACCTGGTTGCGCGTGGCGAACTCGACGATGGCGCTGGCGGTGTCGGGTGATTCGAGCACGTGGAAGGTCAGGCGGTGCTCGTCCATCTGCAACTGCTGTTGCAGGGGCCTGGCCCAATGTTTGATGGCCACCAGTTGCTGCACGTGCAGGCTGTTGCCGGCCTCGTCCACGAGCGTGTCCATGCCGATGCGGTGGGTCTTCATGACGCTGACGCAGGCCAGGCGGGCGCCGGGCTCCATCTGCATGATGCGGCGCACGGTGGCCAGCAGTTTCTTGTCCAGCTCGGGCGTGCTGTTCTTGATGCCGATGGCCACCATCAGGATGGGGCTGCGCTCGACGTGCTGGCCGCTGGGCACATCCGAGCGCGGCTCGTGGCCCATGGCCTTGAACCAACGCTTCATGGTGCTGAGCGTGCCGCGCGTGCCAGTGCGCTCGGCGCGTGGGGTCAGCGGGATCTGCTCGGGGTGCTGCAGGTCCAGCGCGAGCTGGGCGCCCGTCTGGTAGCGCTGCTGAGGGTCGATCTCCAGGCAGCGCAGGACGACCTCCTGCAGCCAGGCGGGTGTGTCAGCACGGATGTCGCGCGGCGGAACCGGGTCGGTGTAGAGGCGCTTGCGCAGGCCGGGCACGCTGCTGGGGTTGCCGAAGGGGCGCTCGCCCGTGGTCAGGTGGTAGAGCATCACGCCGAGGGCGAACAGGTCGCTGCGCGGGTCGTTGCGCACGAACTGCACCTGCTCGGGCGAGATGTAGGGGCCGGTGCCCATGGGCAGCGAGAACTCTTCCTCGAGCAGGTCGGGCAGCTTGTCGTGGCGGCTCAGGCCGAAGTCCACCATCACGGCCTCGCCCGTGGCGCGGAACATGATGTTGCTGGGTTTGACGTCCAGGTGCACCAGGTGTTGTTTGTGCAAGTCGTGCAGGGCCAGGGCCACGCGCTGGCCGATGTCCGCCACCTCTTCGATCGGCAAGGGGGCCTGGTCCAGCCGGGGACGCAGCGTGTCGCCCGCGATGTGCTCCATCACGATGTAGGGCATGCGGGTGAAGTCGCCCTTGCCGACGAAGCGGGGCACGTGCGGGCCTTTGAGCATCGGCATGACCATTTGCTCGACCTCGAAGCCAACGATGGTGGCCGGGTCCTCGCCGCCCTTGATGCGTGGCACCTTCATGATCAGTTGTGGCTCGCCGGGAGGGTGAACGGCTCGCCCTTGTTCGTCCACGCGCTCGACCGACCACAGCGTGGCCATGCCGCCTTGGTGCAGCTTGGCTTTGAGCACGAAGCCATCGACGCGATCGCCTGCCTGCAGTTTGCCGGGAGACATGGTCATCGTGTGGGGCTCCTGTCGGCGATGAGGGGGCTCAGCGCCCGTCGCGAAGGCGCTGGGCCAGCGATTCCGGCAGGCCAGCGTCGAGCACCCGTTGAGCCGCTGCGTCATGGTCGTAGGGCACGCGGTGGAAGGTGAGGGTGGCCGATTCGGTCTCGAAGGTGGCGTAACAGGCGGCGGGGTTGCCGTCACGCGGTTGCCCGACCGAGCCCGGGATGGCGAGCCAGCGGCGCATGGGCGAGAGCTGGATGGGCGTGGCATCGACCGGTTGGAACTCGCCTGACTTGCCGGTGGACGACAGGTGGTAGAGGCAGGGGTCGTGCATGTGGCCGCAAAACACATGCGGTTGCTGCGAGGCAAACAGGCTGCGCGTGGCCTCCATGCGGCCTTGCACATAGCCCCAGTGCGCCGGGTCGTGCACGTTGGCGTGGGCGAACAGGCAGTCGCCCAGCACGGCGGTCAGCGGCAGGGACTCGATGAACGCGATGTGCGCCGCGCTCAATTGTTCGCGGGTCCAGGCCAGGGAGGCCAACACGTGGTTGCCCAGGTTGTGTTGGTCTTCGTGTCGCAAGGCGTCGTCGTGGTTGCCTTTGACGACGATGGCGCCACCCTGGTGCTGGGCCATGACGAAGTCCATGACCCAGGCCGGATCGGCGCCGTAGTCCACGAAGTCACCCAGCAGGACGGTTCGCTCGCAGCCCCCCTCGCGCGCGTGTGCCCAGACGGCTTCGACGGCCTGCCGATTGGCGTGCAGGTCCGAGAGGATGGCGAGTTTCATGACGGAGGCAGCTCAGAGCGGGCGCAAGGGGCACAACTGCCCATGCTAGCCCGTCGCCGCCGTGGCCATCAAGCTGGGGCAGACAGGTCTTGACGACCCGCCTGGCCCTTCATTTCCTTGCGCAAAGCCACCGCATCGTGGCTGTGGGCTGACTTGCCGCCGACCTCGGTGCGGAACACCTGAACGGCTTCTGCGACGGACTTGGCCCGCTGAGCCAAGCTCATGGACGCGGCGGCGATCTGCTCCACCGCCGCGGCGTTTTGCTGGGTGATGCCGTCGAGTTGCGCCACCGCCGAGTTGATCTGCGAGATGCCGCTGAGTTGTTCGCGCGCTCCTCCGCTGATCTGGGTGACCAGGGCGGTGACCTGCTCCACCGACTGCACGGCCTCCTGCATGGTGCTTTGTGCCGCATGGGTGAGTTCGCTGCCCGCGCGCACCTTGTCGGCCGAGTCGGTGATGAGCTGTTTGACCTCTCGGGCGGCGGTGGCGGTGCGGCCGGCGAGGGCGCGCACTTCCGAGGCCACGACCGCGAAACCCCGACCTTGCTCGCCTGCTCTGGCGGCTTCCACGGCGGCGTTGAGGGCCAGGATGTTGGTCTGAAAGGCGATGCTGTCGATCACCTGGATGATTTCTCCGATCCGCCTGGAGGAGTCCTCGATCTCCTGCATGGTCTGCGTCACGCTGCTGACCACTTCGCTGCTGCGCTGGGTGATGGCCGTGGTCTGGGTGGCCAGGTCGGAAGCCTGCCCGGCGGTGTCGGAGCTGTGCTTGACGGTGCCCGTGATCTCCTCCATCGAGGCGGCCGTTTGCTCAAGGCTGCTGGCCTGCGATTCGGTGCGGCTGGACAGGTCCTGGTTGCCAGCGGCGATCTCGCGGGTGGCCACCAGCATCTCGTCGACCTGCGTGCGCGCATCCTTGACGATGGAGCGCAGGTTCACATTGAGCTGGTTGAGCGAGCGGGTGAACTGCCCGATGAGGTCGTGGCGATCGGAGTGGATGACCTCGGTCAGGTCGCCAGCCGCCATGCGGTTGGCCGAGTCCATCAGGGCCTTGATCGGGCCCATGGTCATGCCGCGGATCTTCACGCTGGCCAGGGCGATCAAGGCGCCCAGCACCAGCAGGCAACCCATGCTGATCGGCGAAAGCAAGCCTTGACCGCTGCCACCTGCCCACATGCCCATGCCGAATCCGATGAGCGCGACGCTGCCGGCGATCATGGCCAGGCGTTCGCTCAAGCCAGGTCTGAGGAACTCGGCCGCCCTGCTTGGCCACGTGTTTTTCAGCAAGCGGCCGTTGCGAAGGAAATGGACCACCTGCCCGGAGTCCTTTTCCTGCTGCATCGCGCGGTACAACTCGCCGGCCTGGGCCACGGCTTGCCGGTCAGGCTCGGTCCGAACGGACATGTAGCCAACCGGCCTGCCGTCCTCCATCAGCGGGGTCACGTTCGCCTGAACCCAGTAGAACGATCCGTCCTTGCGGCGATTCTTCACCAGCGCCGTCCAGGGCCGACCAGAGGCGATCGTCTCCCACATGTCGCGGAAGGCCTCTTCCGGCATGTCGGGGTGGCGGATCATGTTGTGGGGCTGCCCCAGCAGCTCCTCGCGGGTGTAGCCGCTGACGTGAACGAAGGCCGGGTTGCAGTAGGTGATGCGGCCTTTGAGGTCCGTGGTCGAAACCAGTGTGTCGCCCTTTGGGAAAGCGAATTCCTGTTCGGTCACAGGCAAATTGAGTCTCATTTCAAACCTCGTCCGTCTCGGGTTGCGAGTCGACAGGGTTTGAACGCCATCCTGTCGGGGCGGGCGCCTGCTGGGTTGGATCAGGCGCTTTGTATTTCTTTTCGGGATGGTGCCCGCAAGTTCAAGCTCAGGAGGCGGGAAAAAGGACGCCGTTCCGCGTCTTACTCGATGGGTTTGTTACCATCTTTGTCGATCGTGCCGGACTTGGCACGCAAGAGGTTCACCCATGAAGACAGCCGAGCAAGAAGCGGTGCTGCGCGCCGTGCGCAAGCTGGTTGATTTCTGGCAGATCGAGGCCCATGAGCTGGGCGGCATCGAGCCGGCGGTGGTCGCGCCACCAGCGGCCGTGGCCGAGCCTGCTCGGCCTTGTTATCGCCACCCGATTTCCGGTGAAACCTGGCGGGGGGAGGGCAGCCAGCCTGAGTGGCTGAAGCTGGCGCTCACGCGAGAGGGCTACACCGTGCAGGAGCTGCGCGTGTCGATGTCAGACGACCCCGCCACCTCGGCCTGAAATGGTCCCTCCGACAGGAATCGAACCTGTATTTGCCGCTTAGGAGGCGGCCGTTCTATCCATTGAACTACGGAGAGCGGTCGGGGGCCTCGCGAGGCCGCCGAGGGCGCTAGTGTAGTGGATTGACGCTGGCTTGCCGGCCGATCGGCGACGGCGCCGGGGCGGGCAGCCAAAGCTCGAAGACGCCATCGCGTCCCTTGACGGTCGGCGGCAGGCGTCGTATCCAGATTTCCGTGGGTGGGGTGTCGTTGCCGACGCCCGATGTCGGCAGCGACAGGTGTGGGCGAAGCCATTCACGCAGTCCCTCGGCGCAAGCCATGTCGCCCTCTCGGTGCACGACGATGGTCGCTCGAGGCCAGGGAACCGGGCCACGCTGCCCCTGGAGCGCAGATCGCTGCACGACGTTGTCCACCGGGGGCACCATCCAGGGGCTGGCAGATTGGGCGTTGAGCTTGCGGCGCAGGTCTTCTGCGACGTTGCGAGCGGACTCGCTGTAGATCTGCACGTACAGCAGGGCGGCTGGCGATCGCG
This sequence comes from Comamonadaceae bacterium 2PF, assembly GCA_005502875.1. Classification (GTDB taxonomy): domain Bacteria; phylum Pseudomonadota; class Gammaproteobacteria; order Burkholderiales; family Burkholderiaceae_C; genus Aquabacterium. The sequence goes on from SCMV01000010.1 coordinate 11,207, forward strand.
TCGGGCACGCCTGCGCCAGGAGATCGCCGGGGGCGGGGCCGGCGGCAGGGGTGATGTCGTCTGGCAAGCCCTCTGTTGCGGCCAAGGCAGGCTGGTCGGTGGCGTTGGGGGCTTCGGTGGACGATGCCTGTGCGAACGCGGTGTCACCGGGTGGCTGCGTGGTCCAGCGGTTGAGCAGCGCCAGGGCGGCAGCGTATTGCTCCTCGGGGCGTTGGGGCGCCACCCAGTAGTTCATGGCCGTTGCCGTGGCGGGTGGGCGCTGCATGGCGGCGCAGAACACCTGGCGGTCCTGGCTGGCCTGAGGGGCGCAGCTTTGCCACGCCTCTGCGCTTGGCTGGCAGCTCTCGCGGATGCGGGCGCTCATGCGGTGAACGCTGCTGCGGTCGAGCGGGCTGAGCGCGTCGCTGCGCACCACGTCCAGCATCAGGCTTTCGGCCTGGTTGACGATGTGCTCGGGGATGGCCTTGCACTGCCGATCAAAGCCCTGCAGCTCGGTCGAGACCTTGACGAACAGCTCTCGCGCCTGGGCGCGGGCCTCCTTTTGCTGCACGTTCATGCTCTCGATGATCTGCCAGCCCGACAGCAGCAGCGTGCCCGAGGCGCCCAGGCCCAATGTGGTCTTGAGGGCCGCCGCTTTGGGGCCACGTCGCCAAAGCGGCTCGGGCGCGACCTGTTGCGCTGCGACGGCGGGGTTGAGCCGCGCCGAGACCCGCACCGCGTGCCGAGCACGGTGGCGCCAGCCTGGCAACTGGGCCAGCCAGGTCTCGGTCAAGGCCTGACCGATGTCTTCGCCCAGGCGGTGGTAGCTCTCCCATTGGGCTTCGTCGAAGAACTGGTCGGACGTGGCCTCGTGAGGAAAGCTCGGGTTGCGCTCTGCGTAGGACAGCACGTCCACGTCCAGCGCGTTGTGCAGGTTGGGTTTGATGACGACCAGGGTGCCCTCAGGGCGGCAGGTCTGGCCGGGGCGGTCCGGGTCCGGGCGTTCGCGGTAGCGGATGCGGGCCAGCAGCACACCCCGGTTGGAGGTGTTGTCGCGCAGGTCCTCTGGTGAGAGCACCGTCAGGTCGGCACCGCAGAGGGTGAACAGGCGCGAGGCTTCTTCTCGGGTATAGAAGTCGATTTCTGCGCCAAAGTCGATGCGTGCCTTGCGCACGAGGTTCTCGAGGTCGCTGAACTGAAAGTGCCGGTCAGAGCTGGCGTCGCACAGCAAGATGAAGTCGAGCTCGCGCTTGATCAGCGGGTACACCCCGGTGTTGTCGAAGTGCCCGCCGTCGGAGACGTACCACCAGGGGCGCTCCTGGCCCATGAAGGTGGCGGTGGCCTCGCAGGTGAGCATCAAAGGCTTGGGAAACCAGTCCCAGCCGAGCTGGCTCAGCCAGCGCAGGCTGGGCGTGCGGATCGGGCTGGCGACCCAGAATCCCAGTCGGATGCCCAGGAAGTACAGCAGCAGGGCCAGGCCCCTCGAGGTGTAGGCCCCGGCGCCGGGCGAGGCCGCCGCGCCCGAGATCGCCACCCACTGACCGACGGTGCCCGCCTGCTCGGCCGACGCATGGCGATGCACCTCGCTCGGGCCGACTTCCATGCCACGCCAGCTGACCGTCAGCAGCGAGCCTTTGCGGTCGGCGTTGTAGAGGTTGCTGTCGCTGTCGCGGGTTTCGTTCAGGCAGGTGTTGATGAGGTGGATGGGCGCTCCCTGTTCTTCGGGGCGGTAATGGGCCAGCAGGCCGTCGTCGCCCTCGACCACGTTGCGCACGCTGCGCTCGCGTCCCAGGCCCCGCCAGGGCAGGCGGGCCGGGTTGCCCACGGCCAGGTAGGCGCGCGTCAGCCTCGCGCGATAGAAGGCGTGCAGCGAGGTGCTGTTGGGCATGTGGGTGTTGGTCGATGTCAGCGCGATCCAGGCCACGCAGGCCAGCAGCACCAGGACCGCTCGCATCAGCGGCGGCGCGTTGCTGATGGCCTCGATGCTGTCGGGCGCGAAGACCAGCCATTGCAAGGTCACCAGCCAGGCCATCACCAGGCCCAGCAGGCCCATGGCGCTGATCGCGCCCAGCAACTTGGGCAGCCACTCTCGGGCGTGGCCTTCGGTGTCGGCGGCCAGTTGCTGCAAGGGTTGGGCGAACGAGCGCAGCAGCAAAATGCCGACGCCACCGGCGCCGATGCCGCCCCACCAGGCGTTGCTGCCGGTCATGAGCTCTTGCAGCAACCACCAACTGCCGGCGTCGAGCACACCCAGTGCCAGCAGCAGCGCCGCTGTCACCCCGATGCCGTGCAGGGCCCGGGTCAGCCAGTTGCGCAGGCGCGCCGCGGCCAGGGCGTTGCCTTGGCGGCGCATGCGCGGGTGAACCAGGGCGGCCCAGCTCAGGGCCTGGCCCAGCAGCGCCGAGCCGATCATCAGCGAGGTGACGGCGTAGGCGCTCGGGCCCTTGGCGTAGAGGCTGTCGAGCACGGGGGCGCTGGCGTCGCGCTGCATCCACAGCACGAGCGTGACCAGGGCGACGGCCATCAGCCACTGCACGGCCTGCACAAGGCGGGCTCGCCAGCTGTGCGCTTCGGGGCGAGGCGTGTCGCGCGTGAACCAGTAGCCCGCGATCAGACCGGGGCCCACGGCCATGAGCAGTCCGGCCGACAGGGCCACCCAAGGCGAGTACCAGCCCTTCCATGCGCTCGAGAGCACCTGGGTGCTGTACTGCCACAGGTGGGGGGCGATGACCAGCAGCCCCCACATCAGGCAAAAGACCATGAACTCCAGGTGGATGGCCAGCAGCGCTCGCAGGTAGGTGACCACGACGATGCCGATGTCGCGCGAGCCGCCGGGGCTGAGGTAGCGGCCATTGCGACGCAGCCAGCCCAGCACGTTGCCATCGTGGCTGGCCAGTGTGCGCTCGGCTTCGAGCATGCCGCAGTCGCCGGTGGGCGTGGGCTCGCCGTCGGCCTTGGCCGCCAGGCGCCCCAGCATGGCGGCCACGTAGCCACCGCCGGAGACGGAGGAGAGGTAGTCGAAACGCCCGAGCAGGCCTTGGCGGCTGAGCTGTTGCGAAGGGTGTTCGGCGCGTCCGTCGGCGGACTGTGGCGAAGCTGCCGGCGTGGCCGCGCGGCCACCCTTGGCGAGCCCGCGCAGCAGCCCCAGCGAGAAGGTGGCGCTGCGCACGCCGCCGCCCGACAGGGCCAATCCAGCCAGCGGGATGGTGCGGTCATGGCCGCTCGGGTCTGACTGAGCTTCGTGCAGCGCGGGTGCCACACGACGGCGTCGTCGGCCGATGGCCGCCAGCTCGTCTTTGAGCTGCGCGGCCCATGCCGCGCCCTCACCAGGGTCCTCTCCGGTGGCCTCACCCTGCTTGTTCATCGCCGACGCTCCAGTCGATCAGACTGGGCGATCATGGCAAAGCGCAGCGGCCTGGGCAATGGCCCGCAACGGACCTAGGGGTGCGCACCGCCCGCAGCGGCTCGGCAGCGAGCGCCCGGGTGGGTCAGGCTGCGCGCAGCAGGCCCTTTGTCTCGATGAACTCGATCACCTGGTCCAGGCCAGCCTGGGTTTTGAGGTTGGTCATCACGAAGGGCCGCGTCGGGCGCATGCGCTTGGTGTCTGACGCCATGATCTCGAGGTTGGCGCCCACGTGCGGGGCCAGGTCCGTCTTGTTGATGACGAACAGGTCGCTCTTGGTGATGCCGGGCCCGCCCTTGCGCGGGATCTTCTCGCCGGCTGCCACGTCGATCACGTAGATGGTGAGGTCGGACAACTCGGGGCTGAAGGTGGCGGCCAGGTTGTCACCGCCCGATTCGATGAACACGATGTCGGCGTTGGGGTACTTGGCCAGCATGCGGTCGACGGCCTCGAGGTTGATCGAGGCGTCTTCGCGGATGGCGGTGTGCGGGCAGCCACCGGTCTCCACACCCATGATGCGGTCGGGGTCGAGCGCGCCGGCCACGGTCAGCAGGCGCTGGTCTTCTTTCGTGTAGATGTCGTTGGTGATGACGACCAGGTCGTGGTGCTCGCGCATGGTCTTGCAGAGCATCTCGAGCAAGGTGGTCTTGCCGGAGCCGACGGGGCCGCCCACGCCCACGCGCAGGGGGGGGAGCTTCTTGGTGCGGCCGGGGATGTTGTGCAGGTTGCTCATGATCGGAACAGGCGTGAGTACTGGGTTTCATGCCGGGCGCTCAGGATGGCCAGCATGGGGGTGAAGGCCTGGCGCTGCGAGTCGGGCAGCGACAAAGCGTGGTCGATGGCCTCGGGGATGGCGTCGATCAGGGACTGGAGGATGCGCTGGCCGGCGCTCTGACCGAAAGGCACGGCCTTGATGGCGGCCTGCACCATGTTTTCGGCCCAGCCGAAGGTGAAGCTCAGCAGGGCTTCGCGCAGCGCGGGCTCGCCATCCGTCAGCCCGTTGCTCGGGGGCAGGCACTGGGCCACCGCGAGCGCAAAGGCGATGGGCCAGGTGGGGGCGGGCGGCAGCGCGGCGCATTGGACCAGGCGTGGGTCTGGCTCCGTTGCATGAGCGGAAACGGACGTTGCAACCACGGGGGTGTCGAGCGGTGCGCGGTCGCCGTTGCGCAGCCATTCGACGAGCGATCGCCCCATCTGCTCGGTTTGCAGCCGCAACTCGGCGGTCTCGCGGGTCTGCACCACCCAGTCGTTGAGCTCGCGCACGCGGACCAGGTCGTTGCGTTGCCAGGCGGGGACGGCGCGGACCACCACGGCCAGGTCGCTGCGGGCGACGGCCAGCAGCAATTGGTCGCGCAGCCAGTTGGCGGCATCGGTTTCAGAGCTGACGAGCCCGGCGTCGATGGCCGCCTCGAGCCCCTCTGAGTAGCTGAAGCCGCCGACGGGCAGGGCGGGAGAGGCCAGCCACATCAGCTTGAGGCGGGCCCCGGCGCTCAGCGGCGTGGGGCGGGGGGCGATGCGGGGCATGCGCTGGAAGGATTGAATCAGTGGTCGTGACCGTGCCCATGGTCGTGGCCGCATCCGGGGCCATGGACATGGGGCTTGGCTTCGGCCGCCTTGACGGCGATGCCGATGGGCTTGCCGCGGTTGACCGAGGTCGTGGCGTTGGCCTGGGTGGCGGGTGTCGCGTGGCTGTGGCGGTGATCGTGTCCACAGCCGGGCCCGTGCACGTGGCCAGGGGCGCCGTGGGGCGGGTTGGCAGCTTGGGCATGGCCGTGCGCATCGTCTCCGTGCGCATGACCGTGGCCATGGTCGTGATGGGCGTGACCATGCCCACCGTGCCCGCCCGCCGCATAGGCTCCGCCTTCCGGCTCGAAGGCCACGGCCGCATCGCGCACCGTCAGGTGCATGGCGCGCAGCATGTCGGCCAGCACGTGGTCGGGCTCGATCTTGAGGTGATCCGGCTGCAGCTCGATCTGCACGTGGCGGTTGCCCAGGTGGTAGGCCGCGCGCACCAGGTCGAACGGCGTGCCGTGTTGGGCGCAGGGCGTGATCACCAGCACCGGCTGGGGCGCGGCCACCACCCGGATCATGGAGCCGTCTTCGGCCACCAGCACGTCGCCACCGCGCACCAGCGTGCCACGGGGCAGGAACACGCCCAGGGTGCGACCCAAGCTGTCGGTGGCGTCGAAGCGGCTTTTCTGGCGCACGTCCCAGTCGAGTTCGACCTGCGAGGCGCGTTTGAGCAGCACAGGGGCCAAGCCCTGGCCCTGGGGGAGGAGTTTGTTGACGATCAGCATGGCCGCCAGTGTGGCTCAGAACAGGAAGTACTTCTGTGCCATGGGCAACTCGGTGGCGGGCTCGCACACCAGCAGCTGGCCGTCGGCGCGCACCTGGTAGGTCTGGGCGTCGATCTCCATGGTCGGCATGTAATTGTTGAGGACCATGTCCTTCTTCTTGACGCTGCGGTTGCCGCGCACCCCCGAGACCTGCTTCTTCAGTCCGTATTCCTGGTGCTTGCCAGCGGCGATGGCGGCCTGGCTCATGAAGGTGATCGACGAGCGCGACAGGGCGCCTCCAAAACTGCCGAACATGGGCCGGTAGTGCACCGGTTGTGGCGTGGGGATGGAGGCGTTCGGGTCGCCCATGGCAGCTGCGGCGATGAAGCCACCCTTCATGATCGTGCTGGGCTTGATGCCGAAGAAGGCAGGGCGCCAGATGACCAGGTCGGCCCACTTGCCCACCTCGATGCTGCCCACCTCGTGCGAGATGCCGTGCGACAGCGCCGGGTTGATCGTGTACTTGGCGACGTAGCGCTTGACCCGGTTGTTGTCCGAGCGGGCCGTGTCGCCGCTGAGGCTGCCGCGCTGCGCCTTCATCTTGTGCGCCGTCTGCCAGGTGCGGATGATGACCTCGCCCACGCGGCCCATGGCCTGCGAGTCGGAGCTGAACATGCTGATGGCACCCAGGTCGTGCAGCACGTCTTCGGCGGCGATGGTCTCGCGGCGGATGCGGCTCTCGGCAAAGGCCAGGTCTTCGGCAATCGATGCGTCCAGGTGGTGGCACACCATCAGCATGTCGAGGTGCTCGTCCACCGTGTTGACCGTGTAGGGCATGGTCGGGTTGGTGGACGAGGGCAGGAAGTTGGGCTCGCCCACCACCCGCATGATGTCGGGCGCGTGGCCGCCCCCCGCGCCTTCGGTGTGGAAGGCGCACAGCGTGCGGCCCTTGGTGGCGGCCATGGTGTCTTCGACGAAGCCCGATTCGTTGAGCGTGTCGGAGTGGATGGAGACCTGGGTGTCAGACTCTTCGGCCACGCTCAGGCAGCAGTCGATGGCCGAAGGCGTGGTGCCCCAGTCCTCGTGCAGCTTCAGGCCCACGACGCCGGCGTCGATCTGCTGGCGCAGCGCCTGCGGCTGGCTGGCGTTGCCCTTGCCCAGGAAGCCGATGTTCATCGGGAAGGCCTCGGCGGCTTTCAGCATCAGCGCGATGTTGTCGGGGCCGGGCGTGCAGGTGGTGGCGAAGGTGCCGGTGGCCGGGCCGGTGCCGCCACCCATCATGGTGGTCACGCCGCTCATCAGCGCCTCTTCGATCTGCTGCGGGCAGATGAAGTGGATGTGCGTATCGATGCCGCCGGCCGTGACGATCATGCCTTCGGCGGCGACGATCTCGGTGCCCGGGCCGATGACGATGTCCACGCCGGGTTGAACGTCGGGGTTGCCAGCCTTGCCGATCTTGAAGATGCGGCCGGCCTTGATGCCGATGTCGGCCTTGACGATGCCCCAGTGGTCGACGATGAGGGCGTTGGTGAGCACGCAGTCGCACGCGTCCATGGGGCCCGGGCCGTTGGGGCGCTGGCTCTGGCCCATGCCGTCGCGGATGGTCTTGCCGCCACCGAACTTGACCTCTTCACCGTACCCGCCAGCGCGCAGGGTGTAGTCGTCTTCGACCTCGATGATCAGGTTGGTGTCGGCCAGGCGAAGGCGATCGCCTTTGGTGGGGCCGAACATCTCGGCATAGGCGCGGCGGGGGATGCTTGCCATCTTGGGGGATTCCTTGTTTGCCTCGGGTGGGCGCTGCAGAAGGGCAGGCCGCTGGGCGTCAGAGCGGGCCTTGCGTCAGGCCGCGGAAGCCGAAGACGATGCGGTCGCCGGCGTAGTCCACCAGCTCCACGGTGCGCTGCTGGCCGGGCTCGAAGCGCACGGCGGTGCCTGAAGCGATGTTCAGGCGCATGCCTTGCGCGGCCGTGCGGTCGAAGCTGAGCGCGGCGTTGGTTTCGGCAAAGTGGTAGTGCGAGCCGACCTGGATGGGGCGGTCGCCGCTGTTCTCGACCACCAGGGTGATCGTGCGGCGGCCGGGGTTGAGGACGATGTCCGGCCCGTCGGTGAGCAGTTCGCCGGGCGTCATCACTTGCCGCCCTTGAACCAGATGACCGCAGCGATCACGGCTGCGATGGCCACGAAGCCGAGCACATCCGAGGCGTGCCAATGGGCGAAGCCGGGCATGCCGTGGCCCTCGTGGGCCCAGGCGGGCAGGGCGCAGGCCAAAGAAGCCAGGAGCAGGGACAGGGGGCGGAGTTGCTTCATGGTGGTGCTGGGTTCGATCTGGGTGATCTGTTCGAGGCTCACAAAACCTTGTTATTGCACTTGTGTGGTGCATTCATGGTTTTCGGAGTCCTGTCATGCAATGGGTTGGTGCACGGTCACCAACTTGGTGCCATCCGGGAAGGTGGCCTCGACCTGGATCTCCGGGATCAGGTCGGCCACGCCATCCATGACGTCGGCGCGGCTGAGCACCGTCTTGCCTTCGCTCATCAGCGCTGCCACGGCCTTGCCGTCGCGGGCGCCTTCCATGATGGCGGCGGTGATCAGGGCCACGGCCTCGGGGTGGTTGAGCTTGAGGCCGCGGGCCTTGCGCCGCTCGGCCAGCAAGGCGGCGGTGAAGATCAGCAGCTTGTCTTTCTCGCGGGGGGTGAGTTCCATGGTCTGGTCGTGGCAGCAAGCGGTGCACGCGGCACCGAACTTGCCTTGTCAGAGGGAGTCAGACCCGCACCATGCAAGAGACAGACCACGCCCGTCAAGCCCAGGACATCCCAGAAGCCGGCACCACGCCGGAGGCCCGCCAACGCGTCATCAAGGTGCGGCGCGACTACAACAGCTGGGTGGCTACCGAGACCCTGGAGGATTACGCGCTGCGCTTCACGCCGCGCTCGGCCCGCCGGTGGCGCAAGGCCGGGGTGGCCAACATGGCCTTCGGTGTGGCCTCGTTCCTGGTGCTGGAGGCGGTGGGGGCCACGCTGCTGGTCGACCACGGCTTCGTCAACGCCTTCTGGGCCATCCTGGCCACGGGCCTGATCATCCTGCTGGCCGGCTGGCCCATCAGCGTTTATGCCGCCCGCTATGGCGTCGACATGGACCTGCTGACCCGTGGTGCGGGCTTTGGCTACATCGGCTCGACCATCACCTCGCTCATCTACGCCTGCTTCACCTTCGTGTTCTTCGCGCTGGAGGCGGCGGTCATGGCCTACGCGCTGGAGCTGGCCTTCGACATCCCGCCGGCCTGGGGTTACCTGATCTCGGCCGGGGTGGTGGTGCCGCTGGTCACCCACGGGGTCACGACCATCAGCCGCTTGCAGCTCATCACCCAGCCGATCTGGCTGCTGATGCTGGTGGTGCCGTTTGTCTACGTTTTCAGGGAGCACCCGGGCATCTTGCAAGACCTGGCTGGCTACGCCGGGCAGGACGGTCAGCACCCGGGGTTCGACCTGATCGGCTTCGGCACGGCGCTGACGGTGGGCATCGCGCTGATCACGCAGATGGGCGAGCAAGCCGACTACCTTCGTTTCATGCCGGAGCCCCGATCCAGGGACCGCGGCGACAAGGCGCGCTGGCGCCTGGCGGTGTTCATCGGTGGGCCGGGCTGGGTGATCCCCGGGGTGCTCAAGATGCTGGGTGGGGCGCTGCTGGCCTTCCTGGCCATCGGCTACTCGGTGCCGGTGGAGCAGGCGCTGGACCCGAACCAGATGTACCTGATCGCTTGGGAGAAGGTGTTCGCGAACCAGGGTTGGGCCATCGCGGCGGTGGCGCTGTTCGTGGTCATCTCGCAGCTCAAGATCAACGTGACCAATGCCTACGCTGGCTCGTTGGCGTGGTCGAACTTCTTTGCACGGGTCACGCACAGCCACCCCGGGCGCGTGGTGTGGGTGGGCTTCAACGCCCTGATCGCGCTGATGCTGATGGAGCTCAACCTGTTTCAGGCGCTGGGCAAGGTGCTGGGGCTGTACGCCAACGTGGCGATCGCCTGGATCATGGCGGTGGTGGCCGACCTGGTCATCAACAAGCCGATGGGCTGGTCGCCCAAGGGCATCGAGTTCAAGCGGGCGCACCTGTACGACATCAACCCGGTGGGCGTGGGCGCGATGGTGCTGGCCTCGCTGGTGTCGATCCTGGCGTATGTGGGCTGGATGGGTGAGCTGGCCCAGGCGTTCTCTGCCGTGATCGCGATGCTGGTGGCCTTCGTCACCTCGCCGGTGATCGCGTGGGCGACGAAGGGGCGCTACTACCTGGCCCGCACGTCGGATCTACCCCATGCGCAGCCCGAGCCCTGCGGGGCGGCGGATGGCTTGCAAGGCCCCGCGTGCCAGCCTGCGCCGATGGGTGAGAGCGATGCTGGCCGGCCGCTGTCGCGCGTGATCCGGCTCAAGGCCTTGCACCGCTGCACCGTGTGCGAGCGCGAGTACGAAGCCGAGGACGTGGCCAGCTGTCCGGCCTACCAGGGTTTCATCTGCTCGCTGTGTTGCGCGCTCGATGCGCGCTGCCAGGACCTGTGCAAGCCCGAGGCGCGCTGGGCGGTGCAGTGGCGAGCCCTGGGGCAGCGGGTGATGCCATTGGCCGTGTGGCGCAGGCTTGACACCGAGCTGGGGCAGTTCCTGCTCATCATGGCGGTGCTGGCGCCACTGCTGGCGGGCCTGTTCGGCCTGGTCTACCGCCAGCAACTGCAGGAGATCAGCTCGCTGCACCTGGGCAGCCTGCCCGTGGCCGCCGACATGATGGGTGCGGCCTTGCTCAAGGTGTTCGTGGCGCTGCTGCTGATCGTCGGCGTGGTGGGCTGGTGGGTGGTGCTCACGCACAAGAGCCGGCTGGTGGCGCAGGAAGAATCGAATCGGCAGACGCACTTGCTGCTGCGCGAGATCGAGCTGCACCGCATCACCGACGACAAGCTGCAGCGCGCACGTCAGACGGCCGAGCAGGCCAACCAGGCCAAGAGCCGCTACATCTCGACCATCAGCCACGAGTTGCGCACGCCGCTCAACGGCATCCTGGGTTACGCGCAGCTGCTCGACGAGGACGCGAAGCTGCCGGGCCACGCCAAGCACGCGGTCGGTGTCATCAAGCGTGGTGGTGACCACCTGCTCTCGCTCATCGAGGGCACGCTGGACATCGCCCGCATCGAAAGCGGCAAGCTCACGCTGGACGTCAAGCCCGTGCGCTTCGCCGAGCTGCTGCAGCAGATCACCGGCCTGATCGAAAACGAGGCCCACGCCAAGCGCCTGACCTTCGTGGCCGAGCTCGACGCCAACCTGCCCGAGGCCGTGCGCGCCGACGAAAGGCGCGTGCGCCAGATCCTGCTCAACATCCTGGGCAACGCGGTGAAGTTCACGGCGCAAGGCGAGGTGCGATTCAAGGTGCGCTACGCCCGCGAGATCGCCCACATCGAGATCACCGACACGGGCCCGGGCATCACCTCTGAAGAGCTGGAGCGCATCTTCGAGCCCTTCGCTCGAGGCGCCTCAGCGGCTGGCGCGGGCGGCACCGGCCTGGGCCTGACCATCAGCAAGATGCTGACCGACCTCATGGGCGGCGAGATGCGCGTGAGCAGCGAGGTGGGGCGGGGCACGACCTTCCAGATCAGGCTGTTCCTGCCGCAGGTGCGCGCGGCCGAGGTCGACCGCTTGTTGCGCCCGCGTGGCCTGCGAACCGGCTATGTCGGCGAGCGCCGCCGCATCTGGGTGGTCGACAACGAAGAGGCCGACCGAGGCTTGCTGGTGCGCATCCTGGAGCCACTGGGCTTTGACGTGACTCCGTTGCCCAGCGGCCTGGCCTGCCTGGCGCAACTGCGGGCCGCGCCGCCCAGCGATCATCCCCACGCCATCTTCATGGACCTGGCCATGCCCGGCCTGGATGGCTGGGCCACCTTGCGCGCCATCCAGGCCGAAGGGTTGAGCGACGCCCCTGCGGCCATCGTGTCGGCCAATGCCTTCGACAAAGCGCTGGACAACGACGTCGGGATCCGCTCGGAGGACTTCATCGTCAAGCCGGTGAGGGTGGCGGAGCTGCTCGACTGGCTGGGGCGTCGGCTGGGCCTGCAGTGGATCGAGGTGGAGCGCGGTGCGCCGCAGCAGGCGGGCGCGCCCTTGGCAGCCCCGGCGCAGCAATCCGGCGCCTTGCCCAAGCTGGAGGCCCTGCGCCAGCTCGAAGAGCAGTTGCACGCGGGTTACATTCGCGGTGTGCACAAGGTGCTCGACCAGATCGCCGCCGCCCAGCCCGAATGCGATGCCTTCGTGACCCGACTGCGCGAGCTGGCCCGTCAGTTTCAGCTCGACGCGCTGGCCCGCCAGGTTGAGGGGGCGCTGCAAGCGGCTCAGTCCGGCGCCCAGGCCTGATCCAGCCCTGCATCACCGATTCAATCCCCCGCACTCGCCAGCCTTCCCAGATGTTTGACCGCCTCGACCGCAGCCGCACCGACGTCGTGCTCATCGTTGACGATGTGCCCGACAACCTGTCGCTGCTGCACGATGCGCTGGACGACGCGGGCTACACGGTGCTGGTGGCCACTCACGGCGAAGCGGCCCTGCAGCGCGCCTTGCAGGCCGTCCCCGACGTGATCCTGCTCGATGCCATCATGCCGGGCATGGACGGGTTCGAGGTGGCTCGGCGCCTCAAGGCCCAGCAGGAAACCGCCCACATCCCGGTGATCTTCATGACGGGCTTGAGCGAGACCGAGCACGTGGTGGCGGCCTTTGAGGCCGGTGGGGTGGATTACGTCGTCAAGCCCATCCGCCCGCGCGAGGTGCTGGCGCGCATCGCCAGCCACATCCAGGGGGCCCGTCAGGCCCGCCAGGCGCGCAACGCGCTCGACGCTTTTGGCCACGCCTCGATCACGGTGCGCATCAGCGATGGCCGCATCCTGTGGCAGACGCCGCTGGCGCGCAAGCTCTTGCAGTCGCACTTCGATGCGCCCGAAGCGGTGGCGCCGCTGGAGCTGGCAGATTGGTTGAAGCTGACCGCGCCCAAGCTGTCGGCCGAGCTGGCGCGGGGCCTGGTGCCGACGACGGTGCCCGTGTGGGCCGTCAACCAGGGAGGACGCCGACTGAGCTTCACCTTGCACCAGCCCACCGGCGACGATGAGTGGCTGCTGGTGATGCAGGAAAGCTCAGACCAGGCCGCGATGGACGCGCTCAGCCAGGAGTTCAAGCTCACCACCCGCGAGGGCGAGGTGCTCTACTGGGTCGTCAAGGGCAAGACCAACCGCGACATCGGTGACATCCTGGGCAGCAGCCCGGCCACGGTCAAAAAGCAGCTCGAGCACATCTTCGCCAAGCTGGGTGTGGAGACGCGCACGGCCGCAGCCGGTCTGGCGATGAGCCGGGTGGCGCAGCTCAAGGCCCGGTGAGGCCTTCGGGTCAGGTTCAAGCCAGAGGGCGGGCCACGGCTCAGCTTGGCTTCGCCGGCAACGCCATTTCCTGCGGATCTAGCCCGCGCGAGCGCAGCCAGTCGCGCAGTGCAAGCCCCGTTGCAACGGGCCAATACCTGGCTTTTTCGGGGGCGATGCGCTTGTATTCGCTGAGCTCCTCGCCCAATGTGATCACGCCCGTGGCGAGCACGTGGTAGGCCAGGATGAGCTGGTTCTGGCGCTCGAAGCGGTAGTGCCCGATGAAGTGCACCCCTGTGGCGTCCAGGTCGAGTTCTTCCTTGACCTCGCGTGCGACGGCTTCGTCGGGGCTGGGGTCGGTTTTCTCCAGGAAGCCGGTGATGAGCGCGTAGAACGGCGCCGTCCAGGCCTTGTTGCGAGCCAGGATGAGCGCGCCTTCGTGCTCGACGACGGCGGCCACCACGGGGACCGGGTTGTCCCAGTGTACGAAGCCGCAGGCCTCATCGGGACAGGTGGGGCGCTGGACGTCGGGCGAGCCGGGATGGGCGCGAAGGCTCAGCGGGCTGGCGCAGACGGGGCAATGGCGGTAGGTCACGTGGTGGTCTCCCTGTTGGTGGTGCCGGGTTTGACCGAGCTGGCAAGGCCCGCTCAACCCACCGGAAAGCCCCTGATCAGCGCGCGCTGGATGCGTTGCGAGGCCACGGCCAGCGTGGCCTGGTGGGCCGCGCCGAGGGCCTGCCAGTGTGACTCGAAATCGGCCACGCATTGCTCGAACAGGTGGCGCGGGCCTGCCGTGACGAGGTCGTTGCCGCCTTCGTCGGACAGCACCGAGATCATCGAGCCCTCGAACACCTTGAACAGGCGCTTGCCGATCTCGCGGGTCTGGGCGGTGTCGGCCTGCACATTGGCCACCAGCAGGCCCTCGGCGCTCAGCGCCTTGCGGCAGTGCAGGTAAAAGCTGCGCGAACACAGCGCCTCGGCGATGCCCTCGCCGGTGAACCCGTCGACCAGGATGAGGTCGTAACTTCTGGGTGGCTTGCGCACGAACTCGGCCCCGTCGGCGCAGACGATGCGCAGGCGCTCGCTGTCGGGCGGCAGGCAGAACTCGTCGCGCAGGTCGATCACCTCCTGGCTGATCTCGATGGCCGTGAGGTCGGCCTCGGGCACGTGGCGGTGCAGGTACTTGAGCATCGAGCCGCCGCCCAGGCCGATCATCAGCACGTGGCGCGGGCGAGGGTTCAGCAGCAAGGCCCCCATCATCGTGCGGGTGTAGTCCAGCACGAGCTCGTCCGGGTCGGCCAGGCTCATGCAGCTCTGGATGAGGGTGGTCGACAGGCTCAGCGAGCGGGTCTGGCGGTTGGTGTGAACGTGGACGGCATCGGTCATGGGTGGCGCCGAGTCTACGCGCCGCCTCAGGGGAATCCCTGGCTGTCGGGCTGGCGTGCTGACGTGATCCGTCACGAACGGGCTCAACTGGTCAGATAAGCTGACCAGCATGCAAGCCACCCTCGATCCCATTCAGCGCCAGCCCGTCTCCGAGGCGCTCTACCAGCAGCTCAAGGGCCGCATCCTGTCGGGCGACTTTCAGCCCGGGGAGCGGCTGCCATCCGAGCGCATGCTCAGCGAGGCATCCGGCATCAACCGGGGGGCTGTTCGCGAGGCGGTCAAACGCTTGCAGCAGGCGGGCCTGATCGCCGTGCGCCAGGGGGGCAACCACGAGGTGCTGGATTTCCTCCAGGAGGCGGGGCCGGAATTGCTGCCCTCCCTGCTGATTGGCGGCGAGGGCTTCAACCCCAAGGTCGTGTGCGACCTCATGGCCATGCGCTCGGTGCTGGCGCCCGAGATCGCGGCGACCGCAGCCCGACGGGGGTCTGTTGCGCTACACGCCAACCTGTGTGGCCTGTGCGAGGACATGCGCGCGCGCCAGGCCGATCTGCCCGCCTTGCAGCGCCTGGCGTTGGCGTTCTGGCAGGCCCTCGTGGTGGGCAGCGACAACGTGGCGTTCAGGTTGTCGTTCAACGCCTTGCGCAAGTCCTACCTTCAGGCCTGGGATGCCCTGACGCTGCCCATGGCCGGTGAGTTCCGCGACATCGCGCGGCTGCAAGGCATCGCCGATGCCGTCGGCAGCCGGGACGCGGCGGCGGCCTTTGCTGCGGCGAAGGCGCACGTGGGCCTGGGCGAGTCGGCCATCCAACAGCTTTTTGGTCAAACCACATGAGCCTCCGCATGCACACCCGCCGCGCCACCGACCGAGACATGCCCACCGCGCAGGACACGGTTCAGGCCAACCCGATGCGCCCGCCGGCCGACTCGCCGCGCACGGCCAAAGACGCCTGGCGCGTGTTCCTTTTGCACCCGAGCCCGCAGATCCTGCTGGCGATCCTGGTGGGGGGCGGTGCCTGGCGCTGGCAGTTGGGGGGCTGGAGCTGGCTCGATGCGGCCATCGCGTTTGGCCTGTGGCTGGCGTTCCCGTTCATCGAATGGTTGATCCACGTGCACGTGCTGCACTTCAAGCCCATCAGGCTGGGTCGCTTCACGCTGGACTTCTACCTGCCCAAGACCCATCGCCGCCACCATGCCGAGCCCTGGAGCCTGCACTGGACGTTCGTGCCGCGCCATGTGCACGCCTGGGTGCTGGTGTCGCTGGCCGCGCTGCTCTGGCTGGCTGGCCCCTGGCGTGCGCAGGCCTTGAGCGCAGCCCTGGTGTTTTTGCTGCTGGGCCTGCATTACGAATGGGTCCATTACCTGGCGCACATCAGCTGGCGCCCGCGCATGGCGTACTACGAACGCCGGGTGCTGGAGCACCGCTGGCACCACTTCCGCAACGAGCGGCTTTGGTGGGGCGTCTCGCGCGGCCTTGGCGACCGGGTGCTGGGCACCGCGCCCGACGTGAAAGACGTGGCCCGCAGCGACCACACCACCGACCTGGGGATCAAACGCTGACATGGGAACAAAGGGTGTGCCGCCGGTGCCACCCGATACGCCATGTGGCGTATTCAAGAGTTGGCCCTGGCTGGGCACACTGAATCCATCGATTCAACCAACCCAGCCCCACAGGAGCAAGCTCACATGAACATGTCCCGTCGCAGCGCCGTCCAGTCCTTGTCCGCCGTCGCCCTCGGCGTCGCTGGCCTGGCCTTCAGCACCATGGCCCAAGCCGCCGACACCATCAAGGTCGGCGTGCTGCACTCGCTGTCCGGCACCATGGCCATCTCCGAAACGGTTCTCAAGGACACCGTCCTGATGGCCATCGACGAGATCAATGCCAAGGGCGGCCTGCTGGGCAAGAAGCTCGAACCCGTGGTGGTCGACCCCGCTTCCAACTGGCCCCTGTTCGCCGAAAAGGCCAAGCAGCTGCTGACGCAAGACAAGGTCTCGGTCGTGTTCGGCTGCTGGACCTCGGTGTCGCGCAAGTCGGTGCTGCCGGTCTTCAAGGAAAACAACGGCCTGCTGTTCTACCCCGTGCAATACGAAGGTGAAGAGCTCGAGAAGAACGTGTTCTACACGGGCGCCGCCCCCAACCAGCAAGCCATCCCCGCTGTTGAGTACCTGATGAGCAAGGACGGCGGTTCGGCCAAGCGCTTCGTGCTGCTGGGCACCGACTACGTCTACCCCCGCACCACCAACAAGATCCTGCGCGCCTTCCTGAAGTCCAAGGGCATCTCGGAAGCCGACATCATGGAGGAGTACACCCCCTTCGGTCACTCCGACTACCAAACCATCATCGCCAAGATCAAGAAGTTCTCGTCCGAAGGCAAGAAGACCGCCGTCATCTCGACCATCAACGGCGACTCGAACGTGCCCTTCTACAAGGAACTGGGCAACCAGGGCCTGAAGGCCAAGGACGTGCCGGTGGTGGCCTTCTCGGTGGGTGAAGAAGAGCTGCGTGGCGTGGACACCAAGCCCCTGGTTGGCCACCTGGCTGCCTGGAACTACTTCATGTCCGTCAAGAACCCGACCAACGACGAGTTCATCAAGAAGTGGACGGCTTACGCCAAGGCCAAGAACATCGCCGGTCACAAGGACAAGCCCCTGACCAACGACCCGATGGAAGCGACCTACATCGGCATCAACATGTGGGCCCAGGCCGTGACCAAGGCCAAGTCCACCGACACCGACAAGGTGATCGCCGCGATGGCCGGCCAGACCTTCAAGGCCCCGGGTGGTTTCATGTCCAAGATGGACGAGAAGAACCACCACCTGCACAAGCCGGTCTTCATCGGCGAGATCAAGTCCGACGGCCAGTTCAAGGTGGTCTGGAAGACCCCTGGCCCCGTCAAGGCCGCTCCTTGGAGCCCCTTCATCGAAGGCAACGACAAGAAGAAGGGTGAGCCCGAAGTCAAGTGATCGGGTTCTCTCCTTGTGACCAGCTTTGAGCTGGTCACCCCGGGCGGGAGTCGCTTTCCGCCCGGCCTTGAAAAGTCCAAGTGCAAAGAGCGGTTCGCCCCGCTGGGGTCTCCCCAGGGGGCGTCTTTTTTCTGGTGATGCCTGTGATCAGCGACATCGATCGAACCTCCATCCATCCTCCCGTTGGCGCCTGGCGTCGGCGTGCCTCGCAACTGGCCCTGAGCCTCGGGCTCGGCGCAAGCCTCTTCGGCCTGAGCGGCCTGGTCGCCCCGTCGGCCTGGGCCCTGACGGCCGAAGAGGCCTACGCCATCTCGGCCGGTGACAACGACGACCGCGTGGCCGCGTTGCGTGCTGTCGTGGCCAAGGGCGATCCGGCCCTGCCGGCCTTCCTGCACGCCCTGGCCGACGACACCGTCAAGGTGGCCGGCAAGCGCGCTTACATCGTGTACGGCGACGACGTGAAAGACGCCGCCACGGGCGAGCCGGCCAAGCTGCCCGAAGGCGCCGAAGACGTCGTCAACAACAACCGCATGGGCAGCGAGATCGAGGCCGCGCTGGCCATCGGCAAGCTGACATCGGCCGATCGCGACGAGCGGGCTGCTGCCATCGAGGCGCTGTCCAGCGCGGCCGACGAGTCGCAACTGGCCACCATCGACAAGGCCCTGGCTGCCGAGTCCGATGCGCAGCTGCTCAAGCAGCTCAAGACCGTGCGCTCCAAGGCCCTCTTGAACTCGCAAGACCCTGGGCGACGCCTCGAAGCCGTCAAGGCCCTGGGTGCCGATGCCTCGCCCGAGTCCCGCTCCTTGCTGATGGAGCGCATGAACGATGCCGCCGAAACCGACGCCACCGTCAAGGGCGCGCTGCAGACGGCCCTCGACGCCGTCAACCGCAAGCTGGCCTGGGGCGAGCACGCAGGCGTGCTGTTCACCGGCATCAGCCTGGGATCGATCCTGTTGCTGGCTGCGCTCGGCCTGGCCATCACCTACGGCCTGATGGGCGTCATCAACATGGCGCATGGCGAGCTGATGATGATCGGCGCCTACGCCACCTTCGCGGTGCAGAACGTTTTTCGCGCCTACTTCCCCGAGGCCTTCGACTGGTACATCCTGCTCGCGGTGCCGGCGTCCTTCCTGGCTGCGGCCCTGGTGGGCGCGGTGCTCGAGCGCAGCGTGTTCCGCTTCCTGTACGGCCGCCCACTGGAGACGCTGCTGGCTTCCTGGGGCCTGAGCCTGATCTTGATGCAGGCCGTGCGCACCGTCTTTGGCGCCCAGAACGTGCAGGTCGAGAACCCGAGCTGGATGTCCGGCGGCTTCGATGTGCTGAGCAACCTCACGCTGCCTTACAACCGCCTGGTCATCATCGCCTTCGCAGCCGCCGTGCTCATCGGCATGACCTTGCTCATCAACAAGACGCGCATGGGCCTGTTCGTGCGCAGCGTGACCCAGAACCGCCCGATGGCCTCCTGCATGGGTGTCAACACCGCCCGCGTCGACACCATGGCCTTCTCGCTGGGCGCAGGCATCGCCGGCCTGGCGGGCTGTGCGCTCTCGCAGATCGGCAACGTGGGCCCCGACCTCGGTCAGAACTACATCGTGGACTCGTTCCTGGTGGTGGTCACGGGCGGTGTCGGCCAGATCGCCGGCACGGTGTACGCCGCGCTGGGGCTGGGCATGGTCAACAAGCTGCTCGAAGGCTGGTCGGGGGCCGTGCTGGCCAAGATCATGGTCCTGGTCATCGTGGTGATCTTCATCCAGAAGCGTCCGCAAGGTCTCTTCGCGATGAAGGGCCGCAGCGCCGAAGCCTGAGGAAACAACAACATGAGTGCAGTGATGACTTCGAATCTGCCTGGCACCGGCATCACGGTGCCCCGCAGCGCCCTCGGCCCCCAGGGCTGGACGGCCCTGATGGCCGCCGTGATCACCGTGATGGTGCTCGCGCCGGTGCTCAACATGGTGGTGCCGGCCGACTCGGCCTTCCACCTCTCCGATTACGCCGTCGCCTTGATCGGCAAGATCATGTGCTACGCCATCTGCGCGCTGGCCATGGACCTGATCTGGGGCTACACCGGCATCCTGTCGCTGGGACACGGCCTGTTCTTCGCCCTCGGTGGCTATGGCATGGGCATGTACCTGATGCGCCAGATCGGCCGCGACGGCTCGTATGGCGCCGACATCCCCGACTTCATGGTCTTCCTGGACTGGAAGCAGGTGCCCTGGCACTGGACGCTCAGCGAAAGCTTCATCGCCCAGATGCTGTTGGTGGTGCTGGTGCCCGGCTTGCTGGCCTTCGTCTTCGGCTTCTTCGCCTTCCGCTCGCGCATCAAGGGCGTGTACTTCTCGATCATCACCCAGGCGATGACGTTCGCGGCCATGCTGCTGTTCTTCCGCAATGAAACGGGTTTTGGCGGCAACAACGGCTTCACCGACTTCAAGCGCATCCTCGATATCCCCATCGCTCAGCAGTCCACCCGCATGGTGCTGTTCGTGCTGACGGGCCTTACGCTGATCGGCTTCTTCCTGATGGCCCGCTGGTTGGTGGGCACCAAGTTCGGCCGCGTGCTGCAGGCCATCCGCGACGCCGAGAACCGCGTCATGTTCTGCGGCTACAACCCGCTGGCCTACAAGCTCGCCATCTGGACGCTCTCGGCCGTGATGTGTGCCATCGCCGGTGCCCTGTACGTGCCGCAGGTCGGCATCATCAACCCCAGCGAGATGTCGGCTGCGGCCTCCATCGAAATCGCCATCTGGACGGCGGTGGGCGGTCGCGCCACGCTGATCGGCCCGATCATTGGCGCCTTCTTCGTCAATGGCGCCAAGAGCTGGTTCACCGTCGCCTTCCCCGAGTTCTGGCTGTACTTCCTGGGCCTGCTGTTCGTGCTGGTGACCCTGTTCCTGCCCGACGGCATCGTCGGTGGCATCAAGAAACTGCTCAACAAGAAGGCTGAGGTGAAGGCATGACCCCCGACCTGATGGAAGAAGGCAGCAAGACCCTGCTGCGCGCCCTGAACACGCCCACCAACGCGGGCGAATCGGGTGGCCGCGAGGCCAATTACGGCCGCGTGGTGAATGACCCGAACCAGGTCGACCTGACCCACGGCTCCATCCTCTACCTCGACGACATCGAGGTCAGCTTCGATGGTTTCAAGGCGCTCAACAAGCTGAGCCTGGACATCGCGGTCGGCGAGATGCGCTGCATCATCGGCCCCAACGGCGCGGGCAAGACCACGATGATGGACGTCATCACCGGCAAGACCCGACCTGACAGCGGCTCGGCCTTCTTTGGCGCGACCATCGACCTGCTGAAAAAGCGCGAGAACGAGATCGCCCAGATCGGCATCGGCCGCAAGTTCCAAAAGCCCACCGTTTTCGAGCACCTGAGCGTGTTCGAGAACCTCGAGCTGGCGCTCAAGGCCGACCGCCGCGCGCGCGCCTCGGTGTTCTTCAAGCTCAGCGGCGAGCAGCTCGACCGCATCGGCGCCATGCTGCAGCTCATCCACTTGAAGGACCAGGCTCAGCGCACGGCCGGCTTGCTCTCGCACGGCCAGAAGCAGTGGCTGGAGATCGGCATGCTGCTGATGCAGGACCCCAAGCTGCTGCTGCTCGACGAGCCCGTGGCCGGCATGACCGACGAAGAGACCGAGCGCACCGCCGAGCTGTTCCTGTCGCTGGAGGGTGCGCACTCGCTGGTGGTGGTCGAGCACGACATGAAGTTCATCCACGAGCTCACCACCCAAGGCCCCACCGCTGGCAAGAAGAAGGTCACCGTGCTGCACGAAGGCTCGGTGCTGGCCGAGGGCACGCTGGCCGATGTGCAGGCCAACGACAAGGTCGTCGAGGTCTACCTCGGTCGCTGACGCAGGGTTTCAAGAAAGAACAACATGCTGAAGGTTGAAAGCGTCAATCAGTACTACGGCGGCTCGCACATCCTGCGCGGCCTGAGCTTCGAGGCCAAGGTCGGCGAAGTGACGGTCGTGCTCGGCCGCAACGGCGTGGGCAAGACCACGCTGCTCAAGAGCCTGATGGGCCTGGTGCCCATCAAGAGCGGCGACATCCAGCTCGACGGGCGCTCCATCGATGGCACCAAGCCCTACGAGCGCGTGCGCCTGGGCGTGGGCTACGTGCCCCAGGGCCGCGAGATCTTCGGCCGCCTCACCGTGGCCGAGAACCTGCAGATGGGCCTGGCCAGCAAGCCCGGCAACACGCCCCTGCCCGAGCAGCTCTTCGAGCTGTTCCCGGTGCTCAAGCAGATGCTGCACCGCCGTGGCGGCGACCTCTCTGGTGGTCAGCAGCAGCAGCTCGCCATCGCCCGAGCACTGGCCGCCGGCCCCAAGATCCTGATCCTGGACGAGCCCACCGAGGGCATCCAGCCCAGCATCATCAAGGACATCGGCCGGGCCATCCGCAAGCTGGCCGACGAGGGCCTCAACGGCCAGAAGATGGCCGTGGTGCTGGTCGAGCAGTTCTACGACTTCGCCGCAGAGCTGGCCGACCAGTACCTGGTCATGGAGCGCGGCGAGATCATCCGCCGTGGCCGAGGTGCCGACATGGAAGCCGACGGCGTGCGGCAGCTGATGTCCATCTGAGCAGCTTTGCCGCTCATTGACCCGGTTGACGCCGGGTGAAATGGGCGCGCATCAGGGCCTCCCAGGGGCGCGCGGTAGACTCGCGGCTCCCATTTTTCTGCCCCCGGCCTTGAAAGGACCCGCCATGCCCGTCGTCACCACCACCTCCGGCCTCCAGTACGAAGACACCGTCGAAGGCTCCGGCGAAGTCGCCAAGGCTGGCGCCCACGTCACCGTGCACTACACCGGCTGGCTGTACGAGAACGGCGTCAAGGGCGCCAAGTTCGACTCCAGCAAGGACCGCCGCGACCCGTTCGAGTTCCCCCTGGCCGCCGGTCACGTCATCCGTGGCTGGGACGAAGGCGTGCAAGGCATGAAGGTCGGCGGCACCCGCATCCTGGTGATCCCGCCCGCACTGGGCTATGGCGCCCGTGGCGCTGGTGGCGTCATCCCTCCCAACGCCACCCTGATGTTCGAAGTCGAGCTGCTGGGCGTCTGAGCGATGTTCGCGCCCTCTCAGGAGCAGGTTCGGCGCTTTTTTTGCGGGACCTGGGCCAAGCACCAGGCCGGCCAGCCCCTGACGCCCCTGGAAACCCAGGCGGCCGACTGGATCGCGCAGCACCCTGAGTACCACGCCGACCTGTCGGACGTGGAGGCGGCGGTGGCGGCGGTCTTCGAGGTGGAGGAAGGGAGAACCAACCCCTTCTTGCACCTGTCCATGCACCTGTCGATCACCGAGCAGGTGAGCATCGACCAGCCTCGGGGCATCCGGGCAGCGGTCGAGCTGTTGGCCAACCGGCGCCAGTCGCTGCACGAGGCGCACCACGAGGTGATGGAGTCCCTGGGCGAGATGGTCTGGGAGTCACAGCGGTTCGGCAAGCCGTTTGACGGCGAACGCTACATCGACCACATCCGTCAGCGCGCGACGCGTTGACCTGTGGCAGCCCTTCACACGAGGGGTTGCTCACCACCCTGCGGCATGGTGGCGCCACATAAACTGTGGACTTGTACCGGTCTTTTTCAACGGACTCGCCCATGCCCATCCTCGCCATGTCCTCAGGCACCGTCACCGCCATCTGGGGTGCCGCCTTCCTTCGCCTGCCCAACGGGCAGCTCAAGCCCCTGAAGGTGGGTGACAAGGTGCTGGGTGGTCAGCAGGTGATCACCGAAGACGATGGCCTGGTGCAGATTTCGCCGGACGGCGATGTCACGCCCCTTGCGCGGGCCTCCGCCGAAACCGAACGCGTCATCGCCGACCTGGCCCAGCCCGACCCGCTTGAGGCGCCTGCTGCCGGTTTGCAGGGTGCCCCAGGTGCAAGCCTGTCCGATGGCCTGCGCGTTGAGCGCATCAGCGAGGCCGTCACGCCGCTGTCGTTCACGTACGGCACCGAGCGCGTGCTGCCTCCGCCCATCTTCGCGGTGACCGCACCAGACGACGCTGGCGTCGGCACGCAGCCCGCTGACCCGGTCAATCCGGCTCCGCCGCCCCCTGCGCCGCTGCCCACCTTGTCGATCGACGACGTCCGTGTCAACGAGGGCGCTGGCTACGCCACCTTCACCATCACGTTGAGCGAGCCCAGCACCGAGCCCGTGACGGTCAGCTACGTGACGCAGAACGCGCCTTCATCGCTCGGGACCCTTGCCAATGCGGGGCCGGACTACACCCCCACGCTCACCGCCGGCACCGTCACGATCCCTGCGAATCAAAGCTCGGTGCAGGTGCGCATCCCCATCGCCGACGACGACGTCTACGAGGGCGACGAGGTGTTCCAGGTGGTCCTGAGCGATGCGGTCAACGCCGACATCGACAGGGGCGTGGGGCTGGGCACGATCGCCGATGACGGCTCCGGCACCTTTGACGGCTCGCCGAGCCAGCCTCTGCCCGACGACGACCGCCCCGTGGTCAGCGTGCTGGGCGGCCCGACCGTGACCGAAGGTCAGCCCAGCGTCTTCACGGTGCAACTCAGCCATGCCAGTGCGACCCAATCGGTGGTGTTGAAGCTCGAGCCTCAAGCCGGTGTGGACGCACCTGGCACCAGCGCGGTCGAGTCGGGCGCCACCCCCGGGGCCGACACAGCCGGGCCCCTGGAATACTGGGATGGTGTCACCCAGCAGTGGCTGCCGCTGACCGATGGCCTGCTGACCTTCGCGCCGGGCCAAACCGCCATCCAGGTGCGCGTGCCCACCGTCAACGACTCGCCCGCCGAGGGGGCTGAAACCCTGTCTTTGCAAGCCTCGGTGGTCTCTGGCGTGACCGCCAACACCTCGGCAGCGGCTCAGAACACCTTGCTCGACAACGACTTCGAAGCCCGCGTCTTCGAGTCTGGCCTGGCTGGGCGCACCGACCCGGCGCCGGCGCGCGTCTCGGGCAGCCTGTCCTTGCTCGACGACGCAGGCCTGCCCACCGAAGCCCGCCTGATCGCCCCGACCGAGCAGGTCCTGGCCACGATCAACCAGCAGCCGCTGGTCTGGAAAGAGACCGCCCCCAACACCTTGACCGCCTACGCCGGCTCGGCGTCCAATGCGCCCGTGGTGGCCATCGCCCGGCTGGGCTCGGATGGTGCCTACTCGTTCGAGCTGCAGTCCGCCATCTTCCACCCGGTCACCCGCAACGAGGTCGACCTGGTGTTCGGGCTGCAGCCAGCGGCAGGCGCGAGTGGCCAGGCCTCCAGCCTGACCATCCATGTGGTGGACGATCAGCCCCGCCTGTCAGCGGCCCACGCCACCCAGGCTTCCATCCAGGACACCAATTTGCTGTTGGTGATCGACACCTCCTCCAGCATGGCAACGGCCAGTGGCGTGGACGGACTCAGCCGATTGCAGGCCTCGGTGCGCGCGGCCGAGCAACTCCTCGACAGCCACGACGACGTCGGCAGCGTGGCCGTGCGCCTGGTCACCTACGGTGCCCAAGCCCAGGCTGCCGGCGATGCCTGGATGACGGTGGCACAAGCGCGCCAGGCACTGGCCGCCTTGCAACCTGCGGCCACCGACGACGCTCGCCATGACCTGGCCCTGCAGGCCGCCCAATCGGCTTTTGCATCGCCTGGTCGAATCGATGGCGCCCAGAACATCGCCTACGTGTTGTCCGACAGCACCCCCTCGGCCCAGGTTGCTCAGGCGCTCGGTCAGCTCGTGCCTGACTGGGTGAGCTTTCTCAAGCAGAACCACGTTCGCAGCGAGGCCGTGGGCCTGGTGCCAGGTGTGCAGGGCTCCTTGGATGGCCTGGCCTACGACGGCATCGCCCGCTCCGACCTAGACGCCAGCTTGGTCAACACCTTCGCACAGCTGCCCGGTTTGCTGACGGGCCTGGCGCCAGATGCCATCGGCGGCAACCTCGTGCGCGATGCTGGCCGTGGGGTGGCGGGTGGTGCCGACGGTGTTCCTCACCTGGACAGCGTGACCATCGATGGCCAGACCTACCTCTACCAGGCTGGGCAAACCGATTTGAGCGTGACCACACAGGCAGGCGGTGTGTTCCACATCGACCTGATCACCTCCGACTTCACCTATGTGCCGGCGGCGGCAACACCTGTGGAGACCATTGCCTTCAGTGTCACCGACCGCGATGGTGACGTCGCCTCCTCCAGCCTGACCTTGCGGGTGGACCAAGCCCGCACGCAGCTTGGCACGGAACGCGGTGATGTGCTGACCGTGACGACCGGAGCCGGCACCTTGCTGGGCGGTGCTGGTGGCGACTCGTTGACGGGTGGCTCGGGCAACGATGTGCTTTACGGCCACGAGGGCAACGACAGCCTTGTGGGCGGCGCCGGGTCCGATTGGTTGGTGGGCGGGGCCGGCAACGACCGGCTCACGGGTGGCGCGGGCAGCGACGTGTTCGCCTGGCGCCTGGCGGACATCGGCGATGGCTCAGGCGCAATCGACACCATCACCGACTTCAGCACGCGGCAGCTGTCCAGCGGCGGTGACGTGCTCGACCTGCGCGACCTGTTGCAAGGCGAGAACCTGGTCAATGTCAGCGGCAACATCGCCGACTACCTGCGGGTGGAGACCTTCGGCAGTGGCGCGTCAACGGGCACACGTATCGACATCAGCAGCCAGGGCGGCTTTGCCACGGGCACAGCACACATCGACCAGCAAATCATCCTGGAAAAGGCCAACTTGCTGGGGCTGAGCTCGGCTAGCGCCTCCCAGCAACAGGTCATCCTCGACCTGATTGCCCAGGGGCGCTTGCTGGTGGACGTGACCTGACGCGGGGGCCGCGCTGGCTCAGCGCCAGCGTGACTGCGGCACGGTCCGCAAGTCGCCGGGCAGGGTGGCGATGTAGCCCGCCAACTGCTTGAGCTCTGCCGGGGTGAACATGCGCGCCTGAGTGGCCATGATCGCGTTGCCGCGGCCGACGGCGGCATTGCCCTCGACCTGGTAAGCCTTCAGCGACACGTACAGGTAGTCGGCGTGCTGGCCGGCCACCTTGGGGTAGCTGCCGTCGATGGGCTTGTTCATGCCTTCGCCGTGGCAGCTCAGGCAGGCGCCCTTGGTCAGCAAGGCCTGGACCTGTGCCGACGCAGCAGGCGCTGCTTTGGCCGCAGGCGCAGGCACGCCCTTGCCGTTGGCTTCGTAGAAGACGGCCAGGTCGGCGATGTCCTGGTCGCTCAGGCTGGCGGCGATGCCGCGCATCGAGGGGTGCTTGCGCTCGCCCTGGCGATAGGCGGTCAGCGCTGCCGCGATGTATTTGGCGTTTTGCCCCGAAATCATCGGCACCTTGTGCACCTCGGGGAAGCTGGCCTGGTAGCCCGGGATGCCGTGGCAGCCGATGCACATGGCGACTTTCTGGCGGGCGTTGTCGGGGTTGCCGACGACGTCCTGGGCGAGGGCGTGGCCCCCAGCGGCTGCGATCAGGCCGGCGGTGACCAGCGAACGGATCGGGTGGGAAAGTGTTTTCATGGGGCTGTCAGGAGAGAATGACGGGCGGGGAAACACACGGGTGACCAAACCATTATTGGGGCCCGCCCTATACTCGAACACAGTAACAACCCGGTTGAGTCAGCGCATGAAATTCCAAGGTACCGATCAATACGTCGCCACCGAAGACCTGAAACTGGCGGTCAATGCAGCGCTCAAGCTTCAGCGCCCCCTGCTGGTCAAGGGCGAACCCGGCACGGGCAAGACGATGTTGGCCGAGCAGGTGTCCGAGGCGCTGGGCTTGCCGTTGTTGCAATGGCACATCAAATCGACCACCAAGGCCCAGCAAGGCCTGTACGAGTACGACGCGGTGTCCCGGTTGCGCGACAGCCAGCTGGGTGACGAGAAGGTCAAGGACATCCACAACTACATCGTCAAGGGCGTGTTGTGGCAGGCCTTCGACGCCGACCAGCCGGTGGCCCTGCTGATCGACGAGATCGACAAGGCCGACATCGAGTTCCCGAACGACCTGCTGCGCGAAATCGACCGCATGGAGTTCTACGTCTACGAGACGCGCCAGCTGGTCAAGGCCAAGCACCGCCCGCTGGTGATCATCACCTCCAACAACGAGAAGGACCTGCCGGACGCCTTCCTGCGCCGCTGCTTCTTCCACTACATCCGATTCCCGGATGCGACCACGATGAAGCAGATCGTGGAGGTGCACTTCCCCAACATCCGCCAGGAGCTGCTGTCGGCGGCCATGCGTCATTTCTACGAGGTGCGCAACCTGCCGGGCCTCAAGAAGAAGCCCAGCACCTCCGAACTGATCGACTGGCTCAAGCTGCTGGTGGCCGAAGACATCCCGCTCGAGGCCCTGCAAAGTGCCGACGAGAAGGTGAGCGTGCCGCCGTTGGTGGGTGCGCTGCTCAAGAACGAGCAGGACCTCAGCCTGTTCGAGCGGCTCGTCAACATGGCGCGTCACAACCGGTGAGCGATTGACACTTTGAAGCCTGTGCCGGCCCTGGTGGCCGGCTTTTTTGTTTTCAGGCCGCTTGGCTGGTGGGGGCCGCGACCACGCGGTTGCGCCCCTCGGTCTTGGCCCGGTAAAGCGCGTCATCGGCGCGCTTGAGCAGGGCGTGCAGGGGCTCGTCCGGGTCCTGTGCGGTGGCCAGGCCGGTGCTGATGGTCACGCAGATCTGCTCGTCCTGCCAGGGGATGTCGGTGCGGTGCACGGCGCTGCGCAGGCGCTCGGCGGCTTGCAAGGCGCCTTCGTGGTCGGTGTGGGGCAGCAGCACGCAGAACTCCTCGCCACCGTAGCGGGCCACTCGATCCACTTCACGGGCGTGGTCCTTGAGGATGACGGCCACCGCGCGCAGCACCTCGTCGCCCGCAGCGTGGCCCAGGTTGTCGTTGATGCGCTTGAAGTGGTCGATGTCCACCAGCATCACGGAGTAGACCTCGCCGAAGCGCTGCAGGCGCTGGGCTTCCTTGTCCAGGCTGTTCTCGATGGCCCGGCGGTTGAGCAGGCCGGTCAGGCTGTCGTGTTGCGACAGGTGCTGGAGGCGGTAAACCAGGCGCATCACCACGATGTAGCCCAGCACGAAGCTCACGGCGATCGTCAGGCCCGAGGCCGCGATGGCCAGCCAGGTCTGGGTCGTTGCCGGCGAGGGCATCCAGGTGGGCCCAAAGCGCATGCCCAGGGCCCCGATGGCGATGCCCACGCAAAAGCAGGCCGTCACGCCCAGGACGATGTCGGCGGCCAGGGCCGTGCCGGGTCGGAACTCGCGGGCCAGCACCTCGTGGGTGTCGCAGGCCGCTTTGACCATGATGGCAGCGGCCACCAGGCTGGACGAGACGATGCCGGTGGTGAGCAGGCCACTGGGCAGCCAGACCAGCAGGTTCAGCGTGGATGGCACGAGCACCACCAGCACCTGCCGGGCGATGGCCTGGGGTTGGCGAAAGAACGATTGCAGGCCTCGCCGGGTCGACACCGCCGAGATCAGCATCAGGCAGGAGGACAGCATCAGGCAGACCTGCCTGGGCAGCCCGGTGTCGAACAGCAGCAGCACCAGGGCCAGGCCACCCGTGAGGTTGGCTCGCATCCAGTCGGACGCGGCCTTGCGCGACAGGCCCATCCACGTGCCCGCGATGAACCACATCGAGGTGGTGAAGGCGAACGTCAGCAGGACGTAGGCCAGCAGCAGGTGTCGCAGTTCCATGTCGGGGCCAGACAACTCAGGAGTCCCCGAAAGCGTCGCACCCATCTGGCCCCGATGTGGCGAGGACGCCGATCAGGGGCCAAAATAGCGCGAGATTCCCAGGACTGCCTATGCTCATTGACTTCTTCTTCGCGTTGCGTGCGGCACGCTTGCCGGTCACGATCCCGGAGTACCTCACGCTGCTGGAAGCCATCAAGCAGGATGTGATCGAACCCTCGGTGGATGAGTTCTACCACCTGGCCCGAACCACATTGGTCAAGAACGAGGCGCATTTCGACAAATTCGACCGGGCTTTCTCCACTTATTTCAGGGGGGTGGTCGATGCCGTGGACTTCGGTAAGGACATTCCCTTGGAGTGGCTGCGCAAGCACTTCGAGCGCGAACTGACGCCGGAAGACCGCGCCAAGATCGAAGCCATGGGCTGGGACAAGCTCATGGACCGCATCCAGGAGCTGCTCAAGGAGCAGAAGGAGCGGCACGAGGGCGGCAACAAGTGGATCGGCACGGGCGGCACCTCGCCGTTTGGTGCGCACGGCTACAACCCCGAGGGCATCCGCATCGGGCAGGACAAGTCCCGCCACCGCAAGGCCGTCAAGGTCTGGGACCAGCGCGAGTTCAAGGACTACGACGACAGCATCGAGCTCGACACGCGCAGCATCAAGGTGGCGCTGCGCCGCCTGCGCAAGTTCGCGCGCCAGGGCGCGGCCGAGGTGCTCGACCTCGACGACACCATCCACAGCACGGCGGCCAACGCCGGCATGCTCGACATCAAGCTGGTGCCCGAGCGGCACAACGCGGTCAAGGTGCTGCTGCTGATGGACGTGGGTGGCTCGATGGACGACCACATCCACCGGGTCGAAGAGATGTTCTCGGCCGCCAAGAGCGAGTTCAAGCACCTGGAGTTCTATTACTTCCACAACTGCGTCTACGACTTCATGTGGAAGAACAACCACCGGCGCTTCACCGAGAAGATCCCGACCTGGGACATCATCCGCAAGTACAACAAGGACTACAAGCTGATCTTCGTGGGCGACGCGACCATGAGCCCCTACGAGATCCTGCAGGCGCACGGCAGCGTCGAGTACAACAACGAAGAGGCCGGTGCGGAGTGGATCGGTCGCCTGACGCACGCCTTCCCGCAGCACGTTTGGATCAACCCGGAGCAGCCTGGCGTGTGGGAGTACCGCCAGAGCGTGTCGATCATGCGCCAGCTCGTGGGCGGGCGCATGTTCCCGATGAGCCTGCAAGGGCTCGAAAGCGCGATGAGGTTGCTGAGCAAGTGATGGTGCGTCTGGCTGGTGTGTTCCTCGCCGGGCTGTTGGGCTCGGTGGCTTGCCTGTCGGGCGGTGCCGTCTGGGCGCAGGATGCGGGGGCGGCCTTGCCGCCCGCTTCGCCTGTCGCGGCCAGCACGCCCGATGCCGGCGCCCCGGCCGCCACGCTCAGGCGTGCACCCAGGCCAGTCGATTGGCGGTTGACGGTGCAGGCCCCGGCGCCGCTCGATGACCTGCTGATGGAGAACCTGGACCTGGCGCGTTACCAGCTGGAGGCACAGCGGGCGCAAGACGGTGAACCTGCGTCTCAGGGCGGCGACGAGCCGGCGACCTCGGCCTTGCGCATCACCCGTGGCGAGTTGCGTCGGCTGTTGGCCGAGGTGCCGGCCCAAGCCCGCGCGCTGCTGGAGGCCGAGGGCTACTTCTCGGCGCAGGTGCGCATCAAGGTGGAAGACGGCTCGGCAGGCGGCAACGAGGCGGCCCAGCCCGCACCGGCCGCACCGACCGCACAGCCTGCTTCGTCGCCGCAGGGCCCGGCTCCGGACGCGCAGGCGGCGCCGGTGCTCGTGCACGTGGTGGTCGAGCCCGGGCCGCGCACGGTGATCAGCCGGGTGCAGTTCGTCTACGAAGGCCAGCTTGACACCCGCTTGTCGGCCGACGACGCCGAGGCGAAGGCGCTCACCGAGGACATCGCGGACAACTGGGCTCTGCCGCAGGAGGAGCCTTTCCGTCAGGCCGACTGGACCACGGCCAAGAACGCGGCGCTGGCTCGCCTGCGTGCGGACACCTACCCGATGGCGAGCTGGAGCGGCACATCGGCCACCGTGGATGCGCAGGCGCACACGGCGAGCTTGTTCCTGGTGGCCGACTCCGGTCCTGCGTTCTCGTTCGGCGAGGTCCGCATCGAGGGGCTGCAGCGCCAGCCTCCTTCAGCGGTCCTCAACCTGGCGCCGTTTCGGCCCGGGCAGCCGTACCGCGAACGCCAGGTCCTGGATTGGCAGGAGCGCCTGCAGAAGGTCAACTTGTTCGAGAGCGTGTACGTCTCGCCGGCATTGGATGTGAACCACCCCGAGGCCACGCCGTTGATCGTGCAGGTGCGCGAGTCGCCCATCCAGGAGGCGTCGGTGGGCATTGGCGCGAGCAGCGACAACGGCCCCCGCGTGTCATTCGAGCACCTGCACCGCAACCCCTTCGGTCTGGACTGGCAGGCTCGCACCAAGGTGCAACTGGGGCTGCGCGTGTCGGACGGCCTGATCGACCTGCTGTCGCACCCCTGGCCGGGTCGCAAGCGAGGCCTGGCCTCCGCACAGGTCTCCAGCATCGAGGACAACGACAACGCCGTCACGCGGACGCAGCGCCTGAAGGTGGGCCGCTTGCGTGAAGGCGACCGGCTGGAGCGAACCGATTACGTCGAAGCCCTGCGCACGTCGGTGCGTTCGGCCGCTGACCTGCTGGTGTCGGACGCGACCGCGCTGAGCTTCACCTCGCAATGGATCTTCCGCGACGTGGACAGCCAGGTCCTCCCGACCCGGGGCACGACGACGATGCTGGCGCTCACGGGTGGGCGCTCGATCTCGGCCCTCGACGAGAACGGCTACTTCGGCCGGGTGCATGGGCGCTTCACGGCCTACCTGCCTCTGCCGGCGTCCTGGCAGCTGCAGTTTCGGGCCGAGGGTGGCCAGGTGCTGGCGCGCGACAACGTCAGCGTGCCAGATGCCTTGTTGTTCCGCGCGGGCGGCGATGACTCCATCCGGGGCTATGCGTTTCGCTCCATTGGCGTTGAGCGCGACGGCGTGACCACCGGTGGCCGGGTGCTGGGCACCGGCAGCATCGAGCTGTCGCACCCTTTGTGGCCAGGTGTGCCGAACCTGTTGGGTGCCGTGTTCATGGACGTGGGTGACTCGGCCGAGCGCATCGATCAATGGGCGCTCAAGCGGGGGCATGGCGTGGGCATCCGCTGGCGCAGCCCGGTGGGGCCGTTTCGCATCGACATCGCGCGTGGGGTGTCCACCGATGAGTGGCGCTTGCACTTCAGCGTCGGGGTCAGCTTGTGAGTGACTTGCACAACGAGCCCGGTCAAGCTCCCGGTGACGACCCAGGCGCAGCGCCAGGCGATGCCGCCGCCGCAGGGGGGCGTTCGCATGGCATGAAGCAGGGGATGGGCTCGGGCCTTTGGCGCGGGTTACGTTTGTGCTTGTCTTTTGCCTGGCGCCTGACCTGGGCGCCGCTGTCGCTGCTGCTCCTGGGACTGCTGTTGCTGGCCGCTGTGTGGGCGTTGCTGCACGACGGGTGGCTGTCCGGGCAAGTGCTGTCGCGCCTGCCCGGCGTGACGGTCGTGGAGCCGCGCGGGGCTTTGCTCGGCGATTTCGAGGCCGCGCGCATCGAGGTGGGGCTGCCACGCGAGGGCCGCTTGGTCTGGCAGGAGCCGAGCTGGCAAGGCCTGCGTCTGGTGGTGGACCGCAGCGCGCCATGGTGGTTGGGGGTTCAGGCGGACCGCTTGAGCGGGCGCCGCATCGACCTGAAATGGGTGCCCGATCCACAGGCCAAGCCCAGCCCCCCACCGACCGACCTGAGCTTGCCTTTGAGCCTGACCATCGGCCGGCTTGAAATCGGTGAGCTGCATGGCTTGAGCGGTGGGCAGCCCCTGCGGGGTCTGGATGCCGAGTTGCGCCTGGGTGCCATGCGTCACGCGGTGCGCCTGCGCAGCCTGAGCTGGACCGATTGGCGCCTGTCCGGTGAGTTGGGTTTGGGCGGCACCGCAGCCATGCCCCTGGAGGCCGATCTGCAGGCCGAGGGCCGGCGTGAGGCTTCCTCGACGGGCGACGGCCTGCTGGCGGGCGCCGGGGTGGTGAAGCTGCGAGCGCAGGGGCCGCTCAAGGATTTTGGGTTGAGGCTGGACGTGAGCTGGCAACCCGAGCGGGGGGCGGTGCAGGCCTTGCGTGCGGACGTGGGTGTGCAGCCCTTCGCGTCCTGGCCCGTCTCCAGGGGGCGCCTGGACATCGACGAGCTGGACCTGGCGGCGTTGTGGCCGGGGCTGCCTCGCTCGGCGATCCGTGGGCGGGTCGAGTTCGATGACCAAAGCGCACGAGACCTGATCGCCCGGGTGGACGTGGCCAATGGCCTGGCCGGCGCTTGGGACCAGGGACGTTTGCCGTGGTTGGCGATGAAGGGTCAGCTCTCGGTTGATCGGGCCTGGGTTGCTCAGGCCGGCTCAGGCAGTTGGCGCGAGGTGCGCACCGACCTGGTGGTGAGCTTGCCCGGCCGCACGGCTCAGCAACCTGCCAGGCTGTTGTTCAACGGGCCCATCATGGGGCGTGCGCCGCTGGTGGTGGGGGTGCAGGACCTGGCGCCCCGGGCCCTGCTTGGCAGCCTGCCCGACCTCGCCTTGGCTGGCGAATTGCGCTGGAAGCCTGATGCGGCTGCCGCAGAGCTGTCGGGGGCGCTGGACCTGCGCCTGAACGGCACGGTGCACGAAGTGGCCGGCCGTTCGCTCAAGACCCCGGTCGGCATCAACCTGGGCAGCCGGCTCTCGCCTCAGCAGTGGGAAGTCAAGGCCTTGCAGCTGTCTTCCGGCGAGGCTCGGGCACAGCTCGATGACGTCAAGCTGAGGTGGGGCCTGGGTGCCGAACAAGGCGGATGGGCGGCGCTGGGGCGCATGCGCCTGGATCGGTTCGACCCACGTGCCTGGCTGCCATGGCCGGCGGCGCTGCAAGGCGAGACCCACCTGACGGGTCAGGGGCAATTCGAGGTGGATGGCAAGCTCGCAGGTGCGATGGCTTGGAGCTTGTCGCCCAGCAGCCTGGCCGGGGTGCCCCTGTCTGGGCAAGGCAACTGGTCCGCGCCTCGGTCTGCCAACAGCATGACGCTGGGCGCGCAGGCCACGCTGGGCGGCAACCGCCTGTCGCTCAAGGGGCAGGCCCCCCGTGGCTTGCTCAATGGTGCGCGATCGGGCCCGGCTGGGCGTTGGGAGCTGGACCTGCAGGCGCCTGACATCGCGTCCTTGTCCCCTTGGGCCGCAGCGATGGGCGCTGAGCGCATGCGTGGCCGCCTGAGCCTGACGGCCCAGGGTGCATGGCCTTTGCAGGGGCTGACTTACCGCGTCAGCGCGCAAGACATGGCTGCCACCCGCGCAGACCAGGCGATCTGGCAGTTGGCATCCGTCGATGGACAAGGTGAGCTCGACCTCAGTCGGGCTGACGGAAGGATGTCCGCGAAGTGGTCCCTGCAGGACGCCCGCCTGAGCAGCTGGCGACTGGCCCGCCTGGCGCTGCAGGTGGATGGCAGCGCGGCCTCGCACCGCATTCGGCTCGATGGCGAGGGAGCGCCGGTGCGCGATGGCGAGGTGGACACCCTGCGCGCGGTGCGCCT
Organism: Comamonadaceae bacterium 2PF; assembly: GCA_005502875.1. Classification (GTDB taxonomy): domain Bacteria; phylum Pseudomonadota; class Gammaproteobacteria; order Burkholderiales; family Burkholderiaceae_C; genus Aquabacterium. The sequence goes on from SCMV01000010.1 coordinate 45,863, forward strand.
GGCCCTGGGGCTGTCGGGCAGCTGGCGCAGCACCGCCGCCGAACGAGCTTGGCAGGCGCGCCTGAGCGAGGCCCAGCTCGCGTGGGAGCAGCCGCGCGGCCGGCCACCCCTGTTGCGCCTGGAGCCCACCGACCTCGGTTGGCGCACCAACGATCGGCAGTCCGAATGGCTGGTGGCGGCCACGCGCCTGCAGGTCATGGGGCTCAATGGGCAGCTCGATCGCCTGGTCTGGCGCACACCGGGCGAGCAGCCCGGGGGCGAGGCCTTGCGCGAGGTCTCGCTGGTGTTGCCACCGTTCCCGCTGGCGCCCTGGTTGGCGCTTTGGCTGCCCGATGAGGGCTGGACGGGCGACCTCGTCTCCGGTGGCGAGTTCAAGCTGCTGCAACGCGGGGCGCAACCGTGGGAAGTGGATGCGCTGGTCTCGCGGCGATCCGGTGACCTGAGTTTTTCCGAGCCCGGCATCGAAGGAGGCCGGCCGCAGCGCCTGGGGTTGCGCGAAGCCCGTGTGAGCCTGCGCGCCCGCCAGGGCGTCTGGGTGGCCGAACAACGCATCGACGGTCGGGTGCTGGGGCTGCTGACAGGCAGGCAGGTGGTGCAGCCCTTGCGCGCCGACGCCTTGCCCGATGCGTCGTCTTCTCTGGCTGGCGAGGTCAAGCTGGACGTGACCAACCTGCGCGCACTCGCCACCTGGGTGCCCGCCGGCTGGCGCCTGGGTGGTCGGGCCCTGGTGCAAGCCAGCCTGGGGGGCACCGTGGGCGCCCCGCAGTTCACCGGGCGCGTCGAAGGCTCGGGATTGAGTGCGTCGCAGGCCTTGTTGGGCATCAGCTTGCACGACGGTCAACTGGACATGGCGCTCGATGGCGAGCGCATCCGGTTGAAGCGACTGGACGCAACGGGCGGCCCTCAGGGTGGGCGCGTTGGGCTCGAGGGCGAGTTGCGACTCGACAGCCCTTTGTCCGGGCGCCTGATGTTGACGATGGATCGCTTTGCCGCTTTGCAACGCATCGACCGCCGCTTGGTGGTCAGCGGCCGAGCAGAAACCACCCTGGCCGACTGGAACATGGTGGTCAAGGGGCAGTTCGGGGTCGACGAAGGCTTCATCGACATCGGCCGGGGCAGCGCGCCGACCATTGGCGACGATGTCAACGTCGTCAACCGGCCTGGTGACGTGGACAAGCCCAAGGGCGCGGCCGCATCGAGCGGTGCCCAAAGCCGGCAACTGACGCTGGACACCGACCTCGCCATCGGCATGGGTGATCGGCTGAGCCTGAAGGGGCATGGCCTGACGGGGCTGCTCAAGGGGCAGTTGCGGATCACGACGCCACGCAACAAACCGGCCGTCCATGGGGCCATCAGGCTGGAGCAGGCCAAGTTCGCGGCATACGGCCAAAAGCTCGACATCGTTCGCAGCGCCATCACCTTCAACGGGCTGATCGAGAACCCGCGCCTGGACATCCTGGCCATGCGGCCTCAGACACCGACCGCTCAAGACAGCGATGTCAAGGTGGGTGTGCGCATCACCGGCACGGCCCAGGACCCTCGCATCCGCTTGTATTCCGAGCCCACGCTGTCCGAGACCGAGCAGCTGTCCTGGCTGGTGCTCGGTCGTGCGCCAACCGGCCTGGGGGGCGCGGACATCGGCCTGTTGCAGACGGCGGCGGTGGCCTTGCTGTCTGGCGATGACGGGCCGGGGGTGACCGACCGCGTGATCGGGCTGCTGGGCCTGGACACGCTGTCGGTGAGCCAGAGCGACGGGGCCGTGCGCGACACCGTGGTCAGCGTCGGCAAACAGATCTCGCGGCACTGGTACATGGGTTACGAGCGCAACCTCAGCGCCACGGGCGGCAACTGGCAGCTCATCTACAGCCTGGCGCAACGTTTCAAGGTGCGGGCCCAGGCCGGCGAAGACAACGCCATCGACTTCATCTGGCAGTGGCGCTGGCGCTGACCTGGCCGGTGGCGCCCAGCCAGGGGCCTCAAGCGGGCGTCAATGCCCGTCGTCGCGCAGGCGCTTGTGCAACTGCCGGGTGCCCCACCAGATGGCCGCCAGCACGAAGGGCACGGTGGCGCCGGCCACCAGCTCGGGCTGGATCGGCAGGCCGGCCTGCTTGCCCGCCTTGCCTGCATACAGGATCAGGCTGACCACGTAGTAGCTGATGGCCGCGATCGACAGGCCTTCCACGGTGCTTTGCAGGCGCAGTTGCAGCTCTTGTCCGCGCGTGAGCTTTTCCAGCAGCATCTGGTTCTGTGACTCGGTGGCGATGTCCACGCGCGTGCGCAACAGGGCGCTGGCGCGCTCGATGCGTTGCGACAGCGAGCTCAGGCGCTGGGCCGCAGCGTGCACCGTGGCCATGGCGGGCGAAACCCGTTTGAGCACGAACTCGCCCACCGATTGCGTGCCCGGGATGGGCGTTTCGCGCAGCTGCTCGATCCGCTGCTGCACCAGTTGGTGATAAGCCTGGGTCGCGGTGAATCGGTAGAGGTGGGTGGCCGTGGCCCGCTCCACGCGTGCCGCCAGCGCGATGAGCTGGTCGAGCAGCTCCTGGTCCGAGGTGTCCTTGTTTTCCATGCGCGCCGTGATGGCCGCCAGCGTGGTCTCGGCCTCGCCCAGCATGGGCAACAGGTCCTTGGCCACGGGCAGGCCGCGCAGGGCCATGAGGCGGTAGGTCTCGAGCTCCAGCAGTCGCTGCGAGATGCGGCCCACGCGCAGCTCGGAGGTCTGGGGCGAGGCCACCACCAGCAGGCGTTCAAAACCCGATTCGCGCAAACGGAAGTCGGTCATGGCGCAGGCGCGCTTGATGCCCAGCAGCGACGCCAGGGTGTCCTGGCCTTCGAACCAGTGACGACCCAGCGCTCGCATGGCCACCGGGTCTTCGGCTTCGCCGTGCACCATCGCCATCATGATGGCCGCCACCGTGCGCCCCGGGATGCTGGCCAGCCAGGCCGGGTCGACCACCAGCTGTTGCATCAGCTCCGCTTCGGAGGCGTCGCGCAGGGCGTTCTCGGGCAACGTTTGCACGATGGAGTAGCGCGTGAACTCGGTGTGGCGCTCCCATTTCAAGGTGTGTGAGGCAAAGCGCAGGCGCACGAAATGGCCGCTGAGCGCGGCCATCGGCAAGTCGGCTTGTTCTGGCAGGCGGCGCAGGTGGTTCCATTCGTCCTCGCGGCTGATGCCTTCGTTGAGCACGGCCACGTAAACCACCAGCGCGGGCAGGCGGATGCGCGCAGGTGGGCGCGCGTGGAGCTCGTTGTGCAGCAGCTCGCGCTGGGCGTCGTCGCGGGGCAGGGCGCGCGGGGGCAGGTCAGCGGTCATCCGGGGTCCTGGGTGGGGTCAGCGCAGCTTGCCCATCAGGCCTTCCATGTTTTCCAGGAAGGCGGTGATGCGCGCGTCGGCGTCGGGGGTGTCTGCGAGCTGCACTTGCAGGTGTTGTTCCATCTGGCAGCGCACCATGCGCAGGTAGGTGCTGTCCAGGGCCTTGCGCACGGCGGCCATCTGCATGGCGATGGCTTGGCAGTCCTCGCCTTCTTCGACCATGCGCTGGATGCCGCGCAACTGGCCTTCGGCCCGTTTGAGGCGGTTGAGGATGTCGGTGCGGTGGCGGTCGTTGTCCAGGGTGTCCATGTTGGCGCGGGGGTGGCGGACGGTCGGGGAGGGGCTGACTGCCCTGGGGAGGCAGACCGCGCAGTCTAGGGATACCGGGCGGGGTAAGCAAGCATCGTTCCCCCGTGGGTGCCTTGGGTCACACGCGGTGAGGCGCTGGCTTGACGGGCGTCAAGCAGCTCAGCCGGGGATGAGGACGCTGCTCTGGGGGCGGGCCGGATCGTAGAAGACCTTGACATGGGCGCCCACGCGAAAGGGCGCCAGTTCTTGCTGAACTTCCTCTTTGGTCATGTATCGCCGACCGAACGCTTGCAGCCGATCACCCGTGTAGGACACGCCGTTGACCATGTAGGCGTAACGCACCTCGGCGACCCAGTCGTGCTTGGCGCTCTCGGGCTCGGCCGGGTTGTCGTGCACGGCGCGGGGTTGGGCGGTCAGCATGACGCCCTCGACACTCGGCCACTGCGGGCTGTTGCGCTTGACTTCCCAGGCACGCCAGGCAAAGAGGGCGGCGATCAGGACGATGGCCAGCAGCAGGATTTTTCCGAAGTCGTCGCTCATCGCAGGAGGCCCTCCGTGGGGCAGGCTCGTGTCAGGGTGGGGGTGATTGTGCCGCCTTGCTCGCAGGTGAGGGATGATGTCGGCCTGGCTGCCTTCTGATGCCGGGCACCTGCCTGGCAGGCTTGTGCCGATTGTCTTTTCGATCGTTTTTTCCTCGCGCCACCATGTCCGACGCCCCCGCCTCTCGCCCTGATCAACCCTCCGGGCACAGCCCGTTTTATGCCCACATCGCCCGCCTGCGCCACATCAAGCGCTGGGGCCTGATGCGCAACGCCGTCGAAGAGGACGTGGCCCAGCACAGCTGGGAGGTGGCGGTGCTGGCCCACGCGCTGGCCGTCATCAGCCGAGATGTGTTCCAGCAGCCTGTCGACCCGAACGCGGTGGCGGCCCGGGCGCTCTTTCACGACGCGACCGAGGCCATCACCGGCGACCTGCCGACCCCGGTCAAGTACTCGCCGGCCATGCGCCACGCCACCGCCAACCTGGAAGGCGAGGTCTGCCGGGAGATGGTGGCGCTGCTGCCGCCCGCGCTGCAGCCGGCCATCGGCGAGATGATGGACCACGAGCAGTGGCCCACCCATGAGGCCGCACTGGTCAAGACGGCCGACCGCCTGGCCGCCTGGTTCAAGTGCCGGGCGGAGTTGCGCTACGGCAACCCGGAGTACACGCAGGCCGCGCAACAAATCGAGGGCAAGCTGAACCAGCACATGACGCCCGAGTTGCGTTACTTCCTCGACACCTTCGGCGCGGCCTTCGACCTCACGCTCGACTCGTTGATGCAGCAAGGCGGCTGAAGCTCACCCCGCCAACAACCCGACGTTGCCGCCTGCTGCGGTGGTGTTGATGGTCACCGTCTGCTCGACACAAAAGCGCGGCAGGTAGTGCGGCCCGCCCGCCTTGGGGCCCGTGCCGCTCAGGCCTTGCCCACCGAATGGCTGCAGGCCCACCACCGCGCCCACCATGTTGCGGTTGACGTAGACGTTGCCCACGCGGGCCGCGCCCGCCAGCGCCTGAGCGCGGCTGTCGATGCGGGTCTGGATGCCCAGCGTCAGGCCATAGCCCAGTTGGTTGATGTGCTCGATCACGGCCTGCGGGTCTCCCCGCCAGCGCCAGACCTGCAGCACCGGGCCGAAGATCTCCTGCCCCACGCGCGCCGGCGAATCGACCTCGAAGGCCTGGGGCGGGAGCAGTGGCGTCAGCGCGGCCCTGCCAGGCGAGAGGTCGCCATGGATGCCTCCCTCCGATCCATCGAGCGTGACATCCCACAGCGGGCGGGCTTCATGGTGCAGTCGCTCGACCTGGGCTAGCACGTTGGCGTGGGCCTGGGCGTCGATCAACGGCCCCACGTCCGTGTCGATGCGCGCCGGGTCGCCCACCCTCAGCTCGCGCACGGCCCCCGAGATCATCTGCAGCACGGGCTCGGCGACGTCCTCGTGCACGCACAGCAGGCGCAACGCAGAGCAGCGCTGGCCGGCCGAGCGGAAGGCGCTTTGCAGCACCGCGTCGCACACCTGCTCCGGCAAGGCGCTGGGGTCGACCAGCATGGCGTTGAGCCCGCCCGTCTCGGCGATCAGCGGCACGATGGGGCCGTCTGACGCGGCCAGGGCTCGCTGGATGAGCTTGGCCACTTGCGTCGAGCCCGTGAAAGCCACACCCGCGATGCCCGCCTGGGCCACCAGGGCCGCGCCCACCGTTTCGCCTGGGCCGTGCAGGCCTTGCAGCACTTCGGCGGGCACGCCAGCCTCGTGCATCAGCTCGATCGCGGCCATGGCCACCGCAGGGGTCTGCTCGGCGGGCTTGGCCAGCACGCAGTTGCCCGCCGCCAGCGCCGCCGACACCTGCCCGATGAAGATGGCCAGCGGGAAGTTCCAGGGGCTGATGCAGACCCAGGTGCCGCGCCCTCGCAGCGTGAGCACATTGGATTCGCCCGTGACGCCTGGGTAGGGCGCGGGCATGGTTTGTGGCGCCATCACGCGCTCGGCCTCGACCGCGTAGAAGCGCAGGAAGTCGATGGCCTCGCGCACCTCGGCGATGGCGTCTGGCCAGGTCTTGCGGCCCTCTTGCACGAGCAGGGCGCAGAAGCTGGGCAGTCGCGCTTGCAGGGCTTGTGCGGCGCTTCGCAGGATGCGGGTGCGCTCGCCAACGGGGCGGTCGCGCCACGCCGGGAAGGCGGCTTGGGCGCGCTCGAATGCGGCGGGCACGCCTTGCGGTGACGCCTCGACCACATGAGGCACCGGCGTCGAGTGCAGCGTGGACAGCAAGGCTTCCCGCTCTGACCGCACGTGCAGCGCCGGCCCCGTGCTGTTGAGTCGGGCCGGGCCAAAGATGTCGGCCGGCAAAGGCTGACCCGGTTGTGGCGAGAGGTGCAGGGGCGAGCGCAGCAGCTCGTCGAACCCGAAGGTCGGGTCGGCCAGCTGGTGCACGAAGGAGCTGTTGGCGCCGTTTTCCAGCAGGCGGCGCACCAGGTAGGCCAGCAGGTCGCGGTGCGGGCCCACCGGCGCGTAGACGCGACAACTCAGCAGCGGCTCGCGCAGCACCTCGCGGTACAGGCCCTCGCCCATGCCGTGCAGGCGCTGCAGCTCGAATCGAGCATCGCGCTGACGCGCCATCTGCAGCAAAGCGGCCACCGTGCCGGCGTTGTGCGTGGCGAACTGCGGGTAGAGGGCATCGGGCGCATCGAGCATGGCGCGTGCGCAAGCCAGGTAGGCGATGTCGGTGTGGTGCTTGTGCGTGAAGACGGGGTAGTGGGGCAGGCCCTCTTCCTGCGCGCGCTTGACCTCGGCGTCCCAGTAAGCACCTTTGACGAGCCGACACATCAGGCGGATGCGGTGCCGGCGCGCCAGCGCGATCACGTGTTCAACCAGCTCCAGCGAGCGGGTCTGATAGGCCTGCAAGGCCAGGCCGAAGCCCTGCCAGCTTGGGGCTTCGGCGGCGATGCGCGCCATCAGCGCATCGGCCACGTCGAGCGACAGCTCCAGCCGGTCCACCTCTTCGGCATCCAGCGTGAGGTTGATGTTGGCGGCTGCTGCGCGCTGACAAAGCGCCCACACGCGGGGCACGAGTTCGGCCATCACGCGCTCGCGCTGGGCGTCTTCGTAGCGCGGGTGCAGGGCGCTGAGCTTGATCGACAGGCCATCGGCCAGCATGGGCGTGTGGGCTTCGCGCTGTGCCTGGGCAATGCTGTCGAGCGCACCTTCGTAGGCTCGCAGGTAGCGCAGGGCATCGGCTTCGGTGCGCGCGCCTTCGCCCAGCATGTCGAAGCTGAAGCGCACGCCGGGGTGCTGGCGGTGCACCTGAGCGGCTTCGCGAAGTGCCTGCTCGATGGTCTGGCCGAGCACAAACTGTTGGCCCAGCAACTGCACGGCGCGCACGGCTGCGGCCACCACTGCCTTGGCGCCCAGTCGAGCGGCGACGCCATCACCACCTTGGCCGCTTTTGCCCGCCCCTGAGCTGGGGTGATGTGCCGCCGGCAGGAAGTGCTTGGACCAGGCCACCGCCGTGCTGGAGAGGCGAGCGATCGCTGAATCACCGTGTGCGCTGAAGTCGGCGCGGCCCAGTTGGTCGGCGGTCAGCGCGATGGCCGTGTCGGCATCGGGCACGCGCAGCAGGGCCTCGGCCAGGCGCATCAGTGCCAGGCCTTCCTGGCTGGAAATCGGGAACTCCTTGAGCAGCGATTCAAGCGCCCAGAAGGGCGGAGGGTGGTCGCGCACGGCCTGCACCCACGGGCGCGCCTGGCGCATGGCTTCGTCCCAGTTCAGCGCCCCCTCCAGCGTTTGCAAACGGTGCCGCACGACATCGGCTTCGGGGCGACACGGGTGGGGCAGGCGCATGGCGGGCTCCTTGGGTGGCGTGGGACTGGGGCGCGGCTTCGGTTGCGTTGGTGAGGGCTGCTGCGTTGACCTCAACGCGTCGGTGCGCGCATCAGCGTGGTTTTACCGAACAGGCTTTCGATCAGGTCCACGGCGAGCTCGGCCGTCTGGTTGCGCACGTCCAGCGCGGGGTTGAGCTCGACCACGTCCAGCGAGCCCAGCAGGCCGGTGTCGGCGATCATCTCCATGCACAACTGGGCCTCGCGGTAGGTGGGGCCGCCGCGCACGGGCGTGCCCACGCCGGGCGCGATGTCGGGGTCGAGGCAATCGACGTCCAGGCTCACGTGCAGGTGGGTGTTCTCGTCCAGTCCGAGCAGGGCCTGTTCCATGGTCTGGCGCATGCCGTGCTCGTCGATGTGGCGCATGTCGAAGACCTCGATGCCCAGCGCGTGCACCAGGCGCTTTTCGCCTTCATCCACGCTGCGGATGCCGATCTGGCGCAGCTCGCTGGCCTCGAGCGCCGGCACGTGCCCACCCAGGCCGGTCAGCGCTGTCGGGCCATGGCCGCACAGGCAGGCCACGGGCATGCCATGCAGGTTGCCGGTGGGCGTGAGTGCTGCCGTGTTGAAGTCCGCGTGCGCGTCGAGCCAGAGCACGCGCAGGCGTTTGCCCATCGCGCGGCAGTGGCGGGCCACGGCGCTGATCGAGCCGATGGCCAGGCAGTGATCGCCACCCAGCAGGATGGGCAGCCGCCCGCTGGCCAGCTCGCCATGCACCACCTCGTGCACCTGCTCGTTCCAGGCGGTGACTTCCGGCAGGTGTCGCCAGCCATCGATGGCGGGTTGGCAAGGGTTGTCTGGGCCATGCAGGTCGCCCAGGTCCTGCACCTGCAGGCCGCAGCGCTGCAACGCTTCAGCCAGGCCAGCCACGCGCAAGGCACCTGGGCCCATGCGGGCGCCGATGCAGCTGGCGCCGACGTCGGTGGGGGCACCGATCAGGCTGACGTGTCGATGGCGCGTTGGCGTGTGAGGGCTCATGCGGCTTGCCGTGGCTGGGGTTGCCCGGCAGGTGTCGATGCGGTCGACAGCAGGCCGAGCAGGTCCTTGGGGTTGGCGGGCGCGGGCACCAGCGACAGCGTCTGCAGGATGCCCAGTGCGTCGGCGCAGTCTCGCATGAACCGCAGCGCGGTGAAATCTTCCAGGGCGAAGCCGACGGAATCGAAGACGGTGATGTCGCCGTCGTGCACGCGGCCTGCGGCCTGGCCGCTGAGCACGCGCCACAGCTCGGTCACGGGGAAGTCGGCCGGCATCTGCTGGATGTCGCCCTCGACGCGCGTTTGCGGTTCGTACTCGACGAAGACGCGTGCGGCCCGCAGCACCTCGGCGGCCAGCTCGGTCTTGCCTGGGCAGTCGCCGCCCACGGCGTTGAGGTGCATGCCGGGGCGCAGCATGTCGGCGGTGACGATGGTGGCGCAGGCCTTGTCGGCCGTCAGCGTGGTGACGATGTCGGCGCCTTGCACGGCTTCGGCGGTGCTGGCGCAGGGTGTGACTTTCAGCGTGCCGTGGGTGTGTTCGGCGAGGTTGTGCGCCAGCTTGGCGGTGGCCGCCGGGTCGATGTCGAAGAGCCTCACTTCGCGGATGCCCAGCAGGTGGTGAAAGGCCAGGCACTGGAAGTCGCTTTGTGCACCGTTGCCGATCACGGCCATCACTCGGCTGCCTGCGCGGGCGAGGGCGCGCGCGGCGAGCACCGAGGTGGCCGCAGTGCGCAGGGCCGTGGTCAGCGTGAGCTCGGACAGCAGCAGGGGGGCGCCCGTGCTGACCTCGGCCAGCACCCCGAATGCCATCACCGTGGGCAGGTGGTGGCGGTGGTTGCCGGGGTGGCCGTTGACGTACTTGAAGCTGTAGTGCCGCCCGTCCGAGGTGGGCATGAGCTCGATCACGCCGTCGCGCGAATGGCTGGCCACGCGGGCGCAGGTGTCGAACTCGGGCCAGCGGCGAAAGTCGGTGTCCAGCGCAGCGACCAGGCCCCCCAGGCAGCGCCTCAGGCCCATGGTGCGCAGGATGCGCGCCACGTCGTCCACGCTCAGGTAGCGGGTGTGGGTGGTGGGGATGCCGGCAGGTTGTTTCATGGCCGCCTCCGTCATGGCTGGGTTCAGTCTCCCACGGGGTGGCCACAATGAAAATCGACAGAACTGCACAAGATCCGTCAGAAACTTGCCATTTCGGCAGCCATTTCTGGCAAATTGTTCAACCATGGACTCGGTCGATCAGCAACTCATCGCCCTGCTGCGGCAGGACGCCCGCCTGACGGTGGCCACGCTGGCGCAAAAGTTGGGCGTCTCGCGTGGCACCGTCACCAACCGGCTGCGCAAGCTGGAAGACGAGGGCGTGATCGTGGGCTACACGGTGCGCCTGCGCCCCGATGCGCAGCCCGAGCTCATCAGGGCCTGGATGAGCATCGCGGTGGAGGGCAACCGGGCACGAGAGGTGATCGCCTCCTTGCTGGGCGAGCCCGGCGTGGCCAGCCTGCACGACACCAATGGGCGATGGGACCTGCTGGCCGAGTTGCAGGTGGCGCACCTGGGCGAGTTGTCGCAGGTGCTCGAGCGCATCCGCCTGATCAAGGGCATCAGCCACACCGAAACCAGCTTGCACTTGCAGACCCACCGCGTTGCTTGAGGCGGTGGGTCGAGCGGGTCAGGGGTTGCAAAGGTGCCTCTGGCGGCGCAAGTGCCCGGCGCCAACGTGGCCGGGCACAAAACCCGGCTCAACGGGCGGCGGCCAGCTTGATGCGGCTGACTTCCTGCGCGAAGGCGCTGCCGGCCCGCAGTTCACGGTACTTGGCCTGTGCGGCCGCATAGGCCTCGGGCATCAGCATCTGGATTTCAGGGTCGTGGAACTGGTCCAGGCCCGCGCGTTTGGCCAGGATGGCGTCGGCCTGCACTTCTTCGCGGCTCAGCTGCCTGGGGGCATCGGTGGCCTGCTGTGCCAGGGCTGCCTGGGACATCAGGGCGGCGCTCAATGCGGTCAGCACGGCGGCGGTGATGCGGGTGGTGGTCTTCATGATCGGGCCTTTCAGTCTCGGGTTGCGGAAGGGGGCGTGTTCGAGTCGCCTTGGGATCAAGTCTGGGTTTTCCCTTAAGATCAAGCAAATCGATTGAAAACATCTGTCTCATGAATGAAATCGATGTCCGCCACGCCGACTTCCGTCGCATCGACCTGAACCTGCTGGTGGCCCTCGATGCCTTGCTGAGCGAGCGCCAAGTGGGCCGAGCTGCCGAGCGCCTGTTCATCGGTCAGCCCGCCATGAGCCACGCCCTGGCTCGTTTGCGCGAGCTCTTCGGTGACGAGCTGCTGGTGCGCACAGGCCGGCAGATGGTGCTGACCGACCTGGCAACCCAGCTGGCCCCCCGCGTGCGAGCCTGGCTGTTGGCCGGCGCGGCCCTTGTGCTGGATGAGCCGCCATTCGATCCAGCGCAGGCCCAGGGCCTGGTGCGCATGAGCATCCCCGATGGGCTGGAGTCTTTGATCCTGCCGCCCTTGCTGGCCCGCTTGCGTGCCCAGTCACCCGGGGTGCGCGTGAAGGTGCAGCTCATCGAGGTCGAGCGCCTGCTCGATGCGTTGGATGCCGATGAGGTCGACATCGTGGTGGTGGGCGTGCCTTTGCCTGAGCGCAACTGGCACGAGCGCAAGACCCTGCTGACGGCCACGATGCAGTGCGTGCATTCGCGTCAGCAGCTGTCCATCAAGGGCCCGCTGACCCTGCAAAAGCTCGCCAAGCTGGACCACGTGGTCAGCAGCTACCGCGGTGAAGCCGTGACGGTGGTGGATGCGGCCTTCGCGGCAGAAGGCTTGCAGCGCAACGTGGTGGCAGCGGTGGCGGGCGTGGCCTCGACGGTGCGCATCTTGCGCAGCGCGCCACTGGTGTCGATCCAGGTGGTGCTCAGTGGGGTGATGGAGTTGCCGGATGACCTGGTGGTCACGCCTTTGCACACGCGCGAGCCCTTGCGCATGTCGGTGGACATGCTCTGGCACCGAAGGCACAGCCAGCAAGGTCTGCACCGGCATTTGCGGACACTCATCGGTGAGATATCGACCTCGTTGAGCGACTTGCGCCGCACACCGCGAGCGAAGTGATCAATCCAGCCAGAACCCTTTGTTCATCGGGTTCTCGCTGAGATGTCCCAGCCGGGACCACAGGCTTATCCACAGAAACTGTGGATAAGCTCACCGGCTCTTGAACTGCGCCTCGCGCCACAGCGTGGGCGTCGTGTCCGTCCAGCGGCGAAACGAGCGATGAAAGCTCGCCACCGAATTGAAGCCAAGGCAGTGCGCCACGTGCTTGATGGGCAGTTGTTCGTCGGCGAGCAGGCTGCGGGCTTTGAGGAACTGGCACTCCTGCACCAGGGCTTGGTAGCTGGTCTGCAGGTCGGCCAGGTTGCGTCGCAAGGTTCGCTCGCTCATGCCGAGCTGGCGCGCCGTTGCGGCCATGCTCGGCTGCTGCGGCAACGCAGACAGCAGCCACTGGCGGACTTTTTCTGCGGTGTCGATGCGGTTCATGCGCGCCGACAAGGCCTGCGCTGCACGCTCGCGCGCGCCTGCGTAGCCGACCTGGCTGTGGCTCATCATCGGGCGATCCAGCACGGCGCGGTTGAAGATGACGCGGCAGGCGCGTTGCCCGAACCTGATCTTGTTGCCCCACAGGGCCGTGTAGCGCGGGGTGAGTTCCGGCTCGCATTCGTGAGGCACTTCGATGGCGATCAGCTCGTCATCGCGCATGCCGCCGAAACGCAGCATCTGCAAGATCGACGTCACCAGGAAGTCGTGCCGGTAGCGCTCGCAACCCTGCTCCAGCAGCCAGGGGTGCATCAGCACCTGCGCCTCTTCGTCCCGCTCGACCAGCGTGTACTCGGGCTCCTCGAACAGCAGGGGCGTGAAGTGCTTGACGTCCTCGAAGACGTGCCGCAAATCAGGTGAGAACAGGGCCAGTGGCGTCATGATGCTGTAGCGCATGAGCGCCAGGCTCTTGCCGGCGATCAGCCCGAAGGCGGGGTCCGCCGTTTCGGCCAGGATCACGCGGATCATGTCGGCGAAGTGCTCGGCCGGCACCCACTCGCCATCCTCGTTGAGCAGGCTCGCGGGGTCGAGCTGGCAGCGCTTGACGATGCGCTCACGGTCGATGCCTTCCACGTCCAGCGTGTGGGCCATGACGATGAGGTTGAGCGGTGAGATGCGCATGGAGCCGGGGGGAAGAGCGAGGAGGTGACGCAGCGGTGTGGCCGATCGGACAGCCGGCTATTGTCCCCATCTCCGCCTGGACCGCGCGCCGTTCATCGACAGGGTCTTCCCGGGTCGAAGGTGCAACGATTTGGCCGCGATCGCCAGTGACACCGAGGCAAGTCGAAGGCAGCGTGGCGAAACCCAATGGCGACACTTCGGGCGCAAAGCAAAAAGCCACCGCGTGGGTGGCTTTCTTGGCCAAGCGCCTGATGCGCTTGGTCTTGTTTGGCTCCCCGACCTGGGCTCGAACCAGGGACCTACGGATTAACAGTCCGGCGCTCTACCGACTGAGCTATCGGGGAATGTGTCGGTTATGTGTTCTCGCTGTTGATTCTGAAGTCATTGACTGCGTCATCAACCGAGAACGCAACTATAGCATCTTTTGATGTGCTGCCGCAAGTTCCGGCGTTTTTGGTGCAGGTGTTGAAGCTTTGCGACAGCCATGCGCCACAGGCGCATTCATCAGAACGACACGCTGGCCGTTGCGCTCACGCTGCGGGCCGCCTGTGGCATCAGGTAGACGTGGTCGCTGTAGGTCGGGGCTTCGCGCCAGTTGCGCAGGTTGAACAGGTTGTGCACGTTCAGGCGCCAGACGACGTTGCTGCCGGCCACCACCGTGGCGGTGCGCAAGCCCAGGTCCGTGCGCGTCCAGGAGGACAGGCGCAGGCTGTTGTCGGCGGTGATGGCGCGAGGGCCTTCGTGGATGACGTCGGTCTGCAGCCACGCCGATTCAAAACCAGGCAGGCGCCACGCGATCGAGGCCCTGAGCGTGCGATCGGGCACGTTGGTGGCAGGCTTGCCGTTGACCTTCACGTCGGTGCGTTGGCTGCCCCGGCGCTCGGTGTCGAGCAAGGCCCCGCCCAGCGAGGTTTGCCACGACGTGCCGCGCCATTGCCACGAGGCCTCGATGCCTCGGTGAACGGCCTCGCCATCGTTGAGGTAGGTGTAGAGGATGCCGCCCAGGCCATCGTCCTGGGTGATGCGGTCGGCCAAAGGGCGGTGGATCTGGAAGGCGTTGACACCCCATTGGTGGGCGCCCTGCACGGACTTCACGCCGATTTCAAGTTGACGGCTGCGGCGAACTGGCAGCACCTGGCCTGCGTTGGTGTAGGCGATGAAGGTCGATGGCGCCGGGTTCTGCGCGGCCGTGGCTTCGATGCCCTGGCCCCAGCTGACGTAGGCCTGTGTCTGCTCGGCCAGTTGGTAGCCGATGGCGGCCCAGCCCGTTGTCAGGCTCTCGTCGAGCGAAGCGCTGCGGTTGGCGCTGGTGTCGGTGAGTTCGGTGTCGCGTTGCAGTTGGGTGTGGCGCAAGCCCACCCAGGCGCGCCACGGGCCATCGTGGCTGAGCGCATCGACGATGCTGAACTCGGTGCTGCGCTCGCTGCGCAGGGTGTTGGCGTAATCCAGGGGCAGGGGCTTCTCGGGTGTGGTGAACTGGCCGGTGATGTTGCCGGTGCCTTCTGTCTTGTTGTAGGCGGATTGCTGCAGATCGGTGTCATGCCGCGATCGCAGCACGCCAAAGTTCAAGTCATGTCGAACGATGCCGGTCTCGATGCGGCCTTGCAGCGATGCCAACCAGGCGCGCGTGCGGCGGTGTTCGCCTTGAGACCGGAAGTCATACAGATCGAAGGTGCCGTCGGAGCAATGCGCTGCGTAGTTCCCCTCGGCTTCACAGCCGAAGGTGAATGCACCCCGGTCCGTGGACTGCAGTCGTTGCTCGCCATAGCTCACCTGGCTGCGCCAGCTGTTGCCCCAGTTCTGCGTCCAGCGCAGGCTGCCCGTGTTGCCCTGCATCTCGACCGGCCGGCTCCAGGACTGGTTGTTGAAGTTGGTGGTCGGGTCGAGTGCCTTGGCAGAAGGCAGCGCGCTGCCCAGCAGGCTGTAGCCAGGCACGCTGGGCTGGCTCAGGAAGCTGTGCTCGAACTCGGCTTCCAGGCGGGCGTCGCGCGTGAGTTGCCAGTCGCCGGCCACCGCTGCGAGTCGGCGTCTGCCATCGGCCGCTTGTGTGGTGGGGCGCATGTCTTCGTGGGCGGCGTTCACGCGCAGGCCGAATTCACGCTGCTGGCCAAAGCGCTCGGACAGGTCGGTGGCCAACAGCCAACCTCCGCGGTCGTTCAGCCCGAAGGTGACTTCCCTGAGGCTGGCATCGGGTCGCTTGACGATGTAGTTCACCAAGCCTGATGGCGCGCTGGTGCCCGCCTGCATGCCGCTGGTGCCCTTGAACAATTCGATGCCGGCCTTGTTGTCCAGCGCGATGCGCGTCTCGCCACTGATCGGCAGGCCTTCGCGGCGGTAGTTCAGCGTGTTGTCCAGCTTGAAGCCGCGCACGTTCATGCTGTCCCAGTAGCCGATGGCGTTGTAGGCGTCGGTGACGCTGGGGTCGAGCTTGGTGAGGTCGGCCAGGCGGGTGATGCCCGCATCGCGCAAAACTGTCTGGCCAAAAGTTTGTGCCTGCACGGGCGCTTGCCAGCCCGGGGTGTCCCCCAGGCCGCTGATGCTGGCGCGAGACTGGCGGTTGGCTGGCGCGCTGACGGTGTTGGCCGGCAGCGTGCTTTCAGCCGCTTGGTTGTCTGGTGCGGTCTGGGCAACGGCCAACACAACGCCCTGCTTGGCTTGCTGGGCCATGGCTTCGAGGCCCGAGGCGCTCAGCGACGTCAGGCAGCAAGCCTGCAGCGCCGCCATCGCAAGTGGGCGAGGCGCGGTGTGGAAAGGACGTGACAGGGAAGGCGACAGGCGAGGGCTCATGCAGACAACTCCATGGCGTGGGAGCACCGGTTGGGGACACGGTCGCTCGCATGAGGTCTGCCTGGTTGCAGGCGCTGCCTTGGAACTGGCGGCACCTGGTCGTGGCCCGGGTGTGGGCGTGTGCGCCGCATGATGCGGGGCTGGCACAACGAACTGGCTTCCCTACGCGAGGACGACCTCGATCAGGTTCGAAGGGACTCTCTCAGCGGCGCCACGCAACGCGGGCCGCACCCCTAGCAGGTCGAGATTGTAGGCGCGCCTCAGCCCTTGACGCCCAGGCGCTGGTGCAGCACCGGGCTCGTCGTGGTGTAGAGCAGGTGGGGCGGCGTATCGGGGTGGAGCGCCGTGGCGATGGCGTGCGCCGCCAGCGTGGCCTCGTGGAAGCCGCACAGCAGCAGGCGCTTCTTGCCGGGGTAGGTGTTGATGTCGCCAACGGCGTGCACACCCGCCAGCGAGGTCTCGAAGGTGGCGGTGTCCACGCGAACCTGCTTGCGCTCCAGGTCCAGCCCCCATTGCGTCAAGGGACCCAGCTTGGGACTCAGGCCCAGGCGCACCAGCAGGTGGTCAAGGGGCAAGTCGAACGGCAGGCCATCGGCGCCCAGCAGTTGCAGGGCTTCGATGCTGCTGCCTGGGCCGGTGCTTGCGCGAGTCAGTCGCGCGCCTTGGGGCACGCCCAGCACCAGTTGCACGTCGCCTGATTGGATGAGCGCGCGCACCGCGGCCTCGGCTTCGGGCTCGGCCTGGAAGGCGTCGCGGCGGTGAAGCAGGGTGATGCGAGCGGGGCGGTGCGCGGGCGCGGCCCGCGAGGCGCTGAGCACGGCGGCCAGCGCCTCATCACCGCCGCCCGCGACGACCAGGTGTTGACCTGCCCAGTCGGGGGGCGTCGCACCGAGGTGGCGTTCGCGGCCATCGCCCGGCAGCTCAGCGACGAACTCCCCGGGCAATTGGTGGCTGAGGTTGCTGGCACCGTCGAGCGCCGCCACGCCCAGGCCCCTTGGCACGAAAGCGCCAGCGCCGGCCGCGATGACCACCGCGCGCGCCTGGCAGGCCCAGCCGGTCGAGGTGGTGACCTGCCAGCCCCCATCGGCCTGCGTCAGCGACTCGACCTGTTGTCCGAGGTGCAGGTTCGGGCGCTGGCCTGTGGCCCCATCGATCGGCAAAAAAGGCGAAGCCTGCTCAAGCAGCAGGCTCGTGAGTTCGCGCCCTGTGCAGCGCGGCACGCCGGGCACGTCGTAGATGGGCTTGTCGGGGTAGAGGGCCATGCACTGGCCCCCCGCCTGCGGCAACACGTCGACGACTTCGACTTTCAGCCCCAGCAGGCCAAGCTGGAAGGCCTGGAACAGGCCCACCGGGCCCGCACCGATGACCAGGGCATCGGTTTGGGGCATCGAGGTCACCGATGGCATCAAGGCTTGGAGATCGGGTCTCAGCGGATCAGTTGATCCAGCTTGCCGGTCTTGTCCTTCCACTCGTCGGCTTCAGGCAGCGGCTCTTTGCGCTTGGTGATGCTGGGCCACTTCTTGGCCAGGTCGGCGTTGATCTGGATGTACTGCTGCTGGTTGCCGGGCACGTCCTCTTCGGGGACGATGGCGTTGACGGGGCACTCGGGGATGCAGACGGCGCAGTCGATGCACTCGTCGGGATCGATCACCAGGAAGTTGGGGCCTTCGCGGAAGCAGTCCACCGGGCAAACGTCCACGCAGTCGGTGTATTTGCAGCGGATGCAGGCTTCGGTGACGACGTGAGTCATGACAGGTCTCGGGTGAGGGGGTTGAGGTTGCGGGTGGAGATTTTACCGGGGCATCAGCCCTCGGTGGCCCCTGTGCCTTCGCCGCACAGGGTGATGTGAGTCAAGGGTGCGTCAGGGATGACGCTGGCGCCGGCGCCAACGATGACAAGGGTGGGGCGGCCTGCGTGAACGCTGGAGGCGTCGTCGAGCGTGGCCACGGTGTGCACGGTGTGGCGCATGTCGGGCCAGCCCGCGCGCGAGACCACGCTGACTTCGGTGTCCCCAGGCCAGCCGGCATCGAGCAGGCCCTTGCTCAGCGGCGCCAGCTGGCGGCCAGCCATGTAGAACACCTCGGTGTCGGCGCGCTGGCCCGGGCCCATGCCGCATTGCAGGTCACCGGTGCGGGTCATGGCCGTGGTGAAGCTGACGCTGCGACCGGAGCCGCGGCGGGTCAGCGGGCGTTGGGTGGCGGCGGCCGCGGCCAGGGCCGAGGTCACACCGGGCACCACTTCGCTTTCGATGCCGGCCTCGCGCAGGGCGTGGAGCTCTTCTTCCAGGCGGCCGAAGAGGCTGGGGTCACCGCCCTTCAGGCGCGCCACCAGGCCACGTTCGCCGTGGATGGCGCCCACGGCCAGCGACTGCTCGACCAGCAAGCGGTTGATGCGGGTCTGGCCGTTGTAGTCGCTGCCCGGCTGGCCTGAGAAGCCGCGCTTGCCCACGTCGATCCAATCGGCATTGGGGGCGAGGTCGCGCAGCGTCGGGTCAGCCAGGGCGTCGAACAGCACCACCTGGGCTTGGGCCAGCAGGCGGCTGCCGCGCACCGTGATGAGGTCGGCCTCACCGGGGCCGGCCCCGATGAAGACGACCTTGGCGGCGGTGAGCGAGCAGGGTTTGCTGTCCATGGCGGCGGTTGCTTGCGAGCGTCAGGCTGCCTTGACCAGCAGCGCGCCGCTGGTGCGGTTGGTCGTGGGGTCGACCACGATCAGGGCGCCGCCGACTCGGTTGGCGGTGTAGGCCTCGACCGGCAGCGCCTGCTGGGTCTGCACCGTCACCAGGCCGATTTCGTTGACGGCCAGCTCTTGCGCATCGGTGGCTTCCAGCGAGTGGATGTCCAGGCGGCTTTCGATGGCGGTGATGCGGGCCTGCACCCAACGGTTGCCGTGGCGCACCCAGTACTTGCGGCCAATCGCCGCAGGTTCGGTGTCCAGCCAGGCCAGCGTGGCGGTGAAGCTGTCGGTCGGCTTGATCGAGCCGGGCGTGTGCACCCAGTCGCCGCGCGAGACGTCGACCTGGCGGTCCAGCACGATGCCGGCCGACTGGCCTGCTTCGCATTGGTCCACCACCAGCGCCGAGTGGCGCACTTCGGCCACGATGGCGGTCTGGCCGCTCGGGAACACCTGCACTTCGTCGCCAGCCTTCACGCTGCCGTGGGCGATGCGGCCCCACAGGGCGCGGTACTGGTGACCGGTGCCCGATGCGGAGGCTTCGCCTTCGCCCACGCTGTCGCGGGTGACGTACTGCACGGGGTGCAGCAGCGAGCCGTCGTGCGCTTCGTCGGCCACGGGCAGTTGTTCCAGCACCTGCAGCAGGGTCGGGCCCTTGTACCAGGGCCAGTTGGCCGAAGGCGTGGTGACGTTGTCGCCGCGCAGGGCCGACACGGGGATCACGCCCTTGTTGACGATGCCGGCTTGTTCGGCGAAGGCCTCCAGCGAGCCCTTGACCGCGTTGAAGGCGGCTTCGGTGTCCTGGTCGATGGCGTCCAGCTTGTTGACGGCGAACACGATGGAGGGCACGCGCAGCAGGTGGGCCAGCAGGCTGTGGCGCTTGGTCTGCGTCAGCAGCGGCACCGGCTTGGCCTTCCAGTCGATCTTGGTGATGTCGACCAGCACCACGGCGGCGTCAGAGCCAGCGGCAGCGGTCACCATGTTGCGGGTGTACTGCTCGTGGCCGGGGGCGTCGGCGATGATGAACTTGCGCGACTTGGTGGCGAAGTAGCGGTAGGCCACGTCGATGGTGATGCCTTGCTCGCGTTCGGCTTCGAGGCCGTCGGTCAGCAGCGACAGGTCGATGGGGGCGCCGGCGGCGCGCTTTTCCAGCGCGTCGAGCTGGTCGGCCAGGATCGCGCGGCTGTCAAACAGCAGGCGGCCGATCAGGGTGCTCTTGCCATCGTCGACGCTGCCGGCGGTCAGGAAACGCAGGGCCTTGTGCGCCAGTTCTTCGCCAGCTTCGCAGTGATTCACTTGGGTGCTCATCAGAAATAACCTTCCTTCTTGCGGCGCTCCATCGAGGCCTCGGACGTGCGGTCGTCCATGCGGGTGGCGCCACGCTCGCTCACGGTCACGTGCAGGGTCTCGGCGACGATGTCGGCCGGGTTGGCGGCATCGGACTCCACCGGGCAGGTGCAGGTCATGTCGCCCACGGTGCGGAAGCGCACGTCCACGGTTTCAACCGTCTCGCCTTCCAGTGCCGGCGTGACCTCGGTCAGCGGCACCAGCAGGCCCTTGCGGCGGATCACCTGGCGGGCGTGCTTGTAGTAGATGTTGGGCAGCGGGATGCCTTCGCGGGCGATGTAGAGCCACACGTCCAGCTCGGTCCAGTTCGAGATGGGGAAGGCGCGGAAGTGTTCGCCCGGCTTGATGCGGGTGTTGAACAGGTTCCACAGCTCGGGGCGCTGCTCCTTGGGCTGCCACTGGCCGAAGCTGTCGCGGTGGCTGAAGATGCGCTCTTTGGCGCGGGCCTTTTCTTCGTCACGGCGGGCGCCGCCGATCAGGCAGTCGAAGCGGTTGTCTTCGATGGCTTCGAGCAGGGTCACGGTCTGGTGGCCGTTGCGCGACTCCAGCGGGTGGGCCAGGCGCACGGTGCCCTTTTTGATGGACTCTTCCATGTGCGCGACGATCAGGCGCTCGCCGATCTCGGCCACGCGCTGTTCGCGGAACTCGATCACTTCGGGGAAGTTGTGGCCGGTGTCCACGTGCACCAGCGGGAAGGGCAGCTTGCCTTCGAGCTTGCCCGTGGCCGGGTTCTTCATCTTGAAGGCCTTCTCGGCCAGTTGCAGCACCACGCACGAGTCCTTGCCGCTGGAGAACAGCAGGCCCGGGCGCTCGAAGGTGGCGGCCACTTCGCGCAGGATGAAGATCGCTTCTTCTTCCAGCGCATCGAGGTGGCGGTGGTCGACTTCCGCCAGCAGTTGGTTCACATCACTCATGTTTTACTCGCTTTGAATCGTCTGGCCGCTGTTCACTTGTGAACGTGCAGGCCGCACTCTTTTGCCTTCTCGTCTTCCCACCACCAGCGGCCGGCGCGGAAGTCCTCGCCCACGGCGATGGCGCGCGTGCAGGGCTCGCAGCCGATGCTGGGCATGAACTGGTCGTGCAGTGGGTTGTAGGGCACGTTGAAGGACTTGACGTAGTGCCACACGTCGCCCCAGGTCCACTCGATCATCGGGTTGAACTTGGCGCGGCCCTTGTCGTCCGACTCGCGCGGCAGCATGCCGCCGCGGTTGTTGGACTGCTCGCGGCGCAGGCCGGTGATCCAGGCCGTGCGGCCACCCAGCATGCGCGCCAGCGGTTCGAGCTTGCGCAGGCCGCAGCAGGCCTTGCGCAGGTCGATGCTTTCGTACATGGCCTTCTCGCCGTTCTGGCGCACGAACTCGATGACGGCCTCGGCCGCGGGCTTGTAGACCTCGACCCGGATGCCCTGGCCACCGAAGGCGTCGGCGTAGTGTTGCTCGATGGTCGCGATCAGCGCCACGGTTTCAGGGTGCAGCTTGCCGGTCTCCAGCGTGCCCACGGCGATGCCGATGCCATGCCGAGCGATCAGGTCGGTGACGATCATGTCTTCGACGCCCAGGCTGGTGGCTTGCACCACCTTGCCTGGGTGCTCGGCGGCAGCGGCCTTGAGCAGGGCGATGGTGTCAGCCAGCTTGGCCTCGAAGTCGGGGTTGGCCTTGGCGTACAGGCCGATGGCCGAGGCCGTGGCGGGGCCGCCAATGGAGGACACGGCACCGAAATCCAGGGAGGAGCTTTCACTCATGGGGGTCTCCGGATGGCGGGGGTCAGGCGGCGCGGCCGAACACGGGCTTGGTCGCGTTCACGTCACCCTGGTAATGGCCGCGTGCCGCGAAGAAGCCCAGCTGGCGCTCGGCGATGGCGCGATCCTGGTCGCCTCGCAGGGTCACGGCGCTGAAGCCGCAGCGCTTGAGCAGGGGCATCATGTCGACGAGCACGTCACCGGTGGCGCGGATCTCGCCGCCAAAGCGGTAGCGTGAGCGCAGGATGTGGGCCTGGGTGTAGGCGCGGCCGTCGGTCCACTTCGGGAACTGCAGCACCACGAGGGACAGCTTGGCCACATCGGCTTCGATCACCTCGATGTCGGTGTCGTTGGCCAGGATCACGCCCACGGGCTTGTGATCGGCCGCGTCCTTGGCGGGCCATTGGTCGCGCACGGCGTGCCATTGGGCCAGGGTCAGCAGGCTGTTGGCCTTGATCGGCGGGTGGGCCATGGGGCCGTCTTCGCCGCCCACGGTGCGCCATTGGTCGTGTTGGGTGTCGATGAATTGCATGGTGGGGTCTCCTTCGGGCGCAGCGCTCAGGCGGCCTTGGCGGTCGAGCGGCGGGTGGCGTTGGCCGCAGCCTTGAACGGGTCGATGCCAGCGCGCTTGACTGTGTCGATGAACTTCTCGCCGGCCTGGCGCTGGGCCTGGTAGGTCTCGATCACGGCCTCGATGGCGTCCTGCACTTCGTCCGCGGCGAACGAGGGGCCGATCACCTTGCCCGCCACGGCTGCCGGTGCGTGGTTGGAGCCGTCCGAGCCGCCCAGCGTGATCTGGTACCACTCGGTGCCGTCCTTGTCGACGCCCAGGATGCCGATGTGGCCGCTGTGGTGGTGGCCGCAGGAGTTGATGCAGCCCGAGATGTGCAGGTCGATCTCGCCGATGTCGTAGAGCTCGTCGAGGTCTTGGTAGCGCTCGATCAGCGCGTTGGCGATGGGGATGGAGCGCGCGTTGGCCAGGGCGCAGAAGTCACCGCCCGGGCAGGCGATCATGTCCGACAGCAGGCCGATGTTGGGCGAAGCCAGGGTGTTGGCCTTGGCCGCCAGCCACAGGGCGTACAGGTCTTCTTCGCGCACGAAGGGCAGCAGGGCGTTCTGGTCGTGGGTCACGCGCAGCTCGCCACAGCTGAACTGGTCGGCCATGTCGGCGATGGCGTCCATCTGTGCGTCGGTCACGTCGCCGGGGGCCTGTCCCACGCGCTTGACCGACAGCTGCACGCATTTGTAGCCGGGCACCTTGTGGCCTTCGACGTTGCGCTCGAGCCATTTGGCGAACTGCTTTTTGTCCGATTCCGACGCGTCAGCAGGCAGGCCGTTGCCGGTGGGCGTGTGAGCCTGAACGGAGGCGGGGAAAGCAAAGCCTGCGCTGACGCGGTCGAGCTCGGCCTGCGGGATCAGGTGAGCGGACCCGTCGGCATCGCGCGCCAGGATGTCCTGGAACTCGGCGTTGACCTGGTCGAAGAACTTCTGGCCTTCGGCTTTGACCAGGATCTTGATGCGGGCCTTGTACATGTTGTCGCGCCGACCGTAGCGGTTGTAGACGCGAACGATGGCCTCGATGTAGACGAGGATCTGCTGCCAGGGCACGAAGGCGTTGATGACGGTGCCGGTGATCGGGGTGCGGCCCATGCCGCCGCCCACCAGCACCGTGAAGCCGACTTCACCGGCGTCGTTCTTGATCAGGTGCAGGCCGATGTCGTGCCAGGCCACGGCGGCGCGGTCTTCCTTGGCGCCGCTGACCGCGATCTTGAACTTGCGCGGCAGGAAGGCGAACTCGGGGTGCAGGGTCGACCACTGGCGCAACACCTCGCAGTAGGGACGGGCGTCGATGATTTCGTCAGCAGCCACACCCACCTTGGCGTCGGCGGTGATGTTGCGGATGCAGTTGCCCGAGGTCTGGATGCCGTGCATGTTGACCTCGGCCAGCAGGTCCATCACGTCGGCGGCCTTGGGCAGCGGGATCCAGTTGTACTGAACGTTCTGGCGGGTGGTGAAGTGGGCGTAGCCGCGGTCGAACTCGCGGGCGATGCGCGCAAGCTGGCGCACCTGTTTGCTCGAGAGCTCGCCATAAGGCACCGCCACGCGCAGCATGGGGGCGTGACGCTGCACGTACCATCCGTTTTGCAGGCGCAGCGGGCGAAACTCTTCGTCGCCCAGTTTGCCCGCGAGGTTGCGTTCAAGCTGGTCGCGGAATTGAGCGGCGCGCTGGCGGACAAACTGTTTGTCGAATTCGGTATATTGGTACATGGTGCGCAGCGAAAGAATAAACAAATGAGTCCGTGGCGCCGGTGGTGGAGGCGGCACACGGACGCGATTGATCAGGTCAGCCGAGGGCTCGGTAGAGATTGTAAAGGCTGATGCCGGAGATCACGCCCCCCACCAGCAGCAGCAGGGTCTTGGTCTTGAGGTGCCGGGTCAGGTAGGCGGCGAACGGCGCGGCGAACAGGCCGCCCACGACCAGGCCAGCCACCGTGGGCCAGGGGCCTTCTTCGACCAGGCCGGCGAACACGGCTGCGCTGGTGAAAGTCAGGAAAAATTCAGCCAGGTTGACCGAGCCGATGGTGGTGCGAGGGTCTTGCCCTGTGCCCACCAGGGTGGTGGTCACAACAGGGCCCCAGCCGCCGCCGCCCACCGCGTCGACGAAACCGCCGAACAGACCGAGCTTGGCCACGTGCTTGGGGGTTTCGCGGCGCGGCGTGATTTTCTTGAATACCTTGCTGATGACATAAAGGCCCATCAGGAAAAGGTATCCGGAAACAATGGGCTTGATGATGGTTGAATCCACGCTGGAAACCACCCATGCACCGAGGCTCGCGCCCAGGATTCCAGGAATCAGCAAGCGCAGGAAAAGGGATTTGTTGACGTTGCCCAATTTGACGTGGGAAATGCCGGAAACCCCTGTCGTGAAAACCTCTGCGATGTGCACGCTGGCCGAGGCCACGGCCGGGGACGCGCCGGTCGCCAGCAGGAAGGACGTGGACGTGATGCCATAGGCCATGCCCAGGGCACCGTCGACGGTCTGGGCGATCAGGCCCACGAGCACGGCTTTCCAGAAAGCCTCGCCCGTGACGGTGCTCAAGATGAGTTGCAGTCCGCTTTGCTCGTGCTGTCCGTTGAACAGCTTGGAGCCCAGGTAGACCACCACGCCGATCAGCAGGAAGCCCACGGCCCACACGGCGATGCGCAACACCGGGTGGTCGGAGGGGTGGCTGACGTCGTCTTCGACGGGCGGCAGGCCGAGCGCGGTGTGCTCGGCGTTGATCGCGTTGTCGGTGAGGTCGAGGTTGCGGATCTTCATGTAAGCCGGGAAAGCGGTGCGGTCGACGTGACAATGGGAGAGCGCGAATGCTACAGATCGTCTTTATTCATGAAAAGAACATTTATGGAAGTTGTTAATTCCGTTTCGGAATTAAGCGGCGAGGCAACCCTGCGTCGTGGGCTGCTCCTGGGGGCTGCGGCGTGGCTGACAGGTTGCTCGGTCCTGCCGGGCGGTGAGTCCCCTCGCACGGCTGGCGCAACCACGGCGGCCCAGCAGCCGGTGGTGCCTGCGGCACCCGCCGTCCCGCGTGCCGCACCTCGTCCTCCCCGCATCGGCTTGGCGCTGGGCGGCGGCGCGGCACGAGGCTTCGCTCACATCGGGGTGCTGCAAGTGCTCGAAGAGCAAGGCATCAAGCCCGACCTGGTGGTGGGCACATCCGCTGGCAGCCTGGTGGCTGCGCTTTATGCGGCAGGGAAAACGCCCACCGAGTTGCAGAGCATGGCCATGACCCTGGACGAGTCAAGCATCACCGATTGGGTCTTCCCTGGGCGTTCCTTGCTCAAGGGCGAGGCCTTGGCACGTTTCATCCGCACGCAGACCGCCGGCAAGCAAATCGAAGGCATGCGCCTGCCCCTGGGCATCGTCGCCGCTGACTTGCAAAGCGGCGCCCCCATCCTGTTCCGAAAAGGCGACCCCGGCACGGCGGTTCGGGCGTCCAGCGCCGTGCCGGCGGTGTTCGAGCCGGTGCGCATCAACGGCCGCGAATACATCGATGGTGGCGCGGTCTCGCCCATCCCGGTGCGCTTTGCCCGCCAGATGGGCGCAGACGTCGTCATCGCCGTGGACATCTCTGCCATCCCTCAGGGGCAGTCGACCAAGCGGGCCGTCGACATCCTGCTGCAGACCTTCAACATCATGGGCCACGCCATCAGCCAGCACGAGCTGGCCGAGGCCGATGTGGTGATGCGCCCCAAACTGGAAGGCATCGGCAGCGCCGATTTCTCGTCTCGGCGCCTGTCGATCCTGGCCGGTCGCGAGGCGGCCCTGATGGTGCTGCCTCAGCTCAAGGAGCGGATCGCGGCGCGCACTCGCTGAGGGCGCTGCGGCGGCTTCAGCGCGCGGTGTGGAAAGGCTGGCCGGTCAGCTTAGAGCCGGCGCCCATGCCGCGCTTCTTGAACCAGCCGGCGTTCATCTCCAGCACGTAACGCACCGGGCGATCCGAGCAGTGCGAGTCCAGCGTCTGCGGCTTCATCTCGTCGGTGTTGACGATGGTGCCATCGTCGTCGACGAAGGCAATGGCCAGAGGGATGAGGGTGTTCTTCATCCAGAAGCACTGCACGCCCGGGCGCTCGAACACGAACAGCATGCCCTCGTGGGTGCCCATTTTCGTGCGGTGCATCAGCCCAATGGCGCGTTCGCGATCGGTCATGGCCACCTCGGCGGTGATGTTCTGCATGCCGGCGCGCAACTGAACCGTGCGCAATTTTTGAGGCTCATCCTGCGCCCAGGTGCCGGAGGCGGTCAGGCAGCTTGCCGCGACCATGATTTGCATCAAGGCTGAGCGCAAGGTCATTGACCTGGCGCGCCACCCGGCGGCAACGCTTTGACTGACAATGCCCGCTTTCATCATCTCCGTGTCTCGATGAGCTGGTTCACGGGCCCGACTGTAGCAGCCGTCTCATGAATGCCTCTGCGTCCGCGACACCCCAGGCGCCCCTGCCGCCTCTGCCCGAACTGACGCCCTCGCAGTCCGCCGGACTGGACGACCCGGACCTGTTGGCTCAGTGCGTGGTCGAGATGCCAACAGGCCCCCTGCGTCGCATTGGCGTGGGCATTTCCGGCATGTACTGCGCCGCTTGCACCATCACCATCGAAGACGCTGTCAAGGCCGTGCCCGGTGTGAGCGAGGTGCAGGTCCAGGCCGCCTCGCAGCGTGCGCGCATCCTCATCGACCCGGCTCGGGTGAAGCTGTCGGACATCGTCGCTGCCGTGCAGCGCGTGGGCTACCGCGCTTGGCCCGATGCCGCCGCCCGCGCCGGCCACGAGCGGCTGCGACAGCGTCGCGTGCTCTTGTGGCGCCTGTCTGTGGCGGCGTTCTGCATGATGCAGGTGATGATGATCGCCTGGCCCCAGTACGTGGCCGGGCCGAATGAAATCCCGCCTGACATCTGGCAGCTCATGAACTGGGCCAACTGGGTGCTCAGCCTGCCGGTGATGATTTTCTCTTGCGGGCCCTTTTTCTCGGGGGCGTGGCGCGCAGCCCGCCAGGGCAGGGTGTCCATGGACACCCCGGTTGCCATCGGCATGCTCGCCACGTTCGTGGTCAGCACGGGCGTGACGATGGGGCACACCGACGTGTTCGGTCACGAGGCCTACTTCGACTCCCTGACGATGTTCGTGGCCTTCCTGCTGATGGGGCGCTGGCTCGAAAGCAGCGCTCGCGAGCGGGTGACCCATTCGCTGGAGGCCTTGTGCGTGCGCTTGCCGGAAGCGGTCGAGCGGGCGGTGGCTGGGGAGGGTGCCGACCTGCGCGGCGTGGCTGTCGAATCCGTGCCGCTGTCTGCCCTGCGACACGGTGACCGTGTCAAAGTGGCCGTTGGGCAGGCTTTCCCGGCCGATGGGCAGGTTCTGTTGGGGCAGACCGAGGTCGATGAATCCCTGCTGACAGGCGAGTCTCGAGCGGTGGTGCGTCAGCCCGGTCAGATGGTGGTGGCGGGGTCGCTGAACCTGGGCGCGCCTGTCTGGATTTCTGTCGAGCGCCTGGGGCCGGACACCCGATACCAGCAGATCGTGTCTCTGGTGCACCAGGCCATGACCGAAAAGCCGGGCTGGATGCGCACTGCAGACCGCATGGCGGCCCCTTTCCTGTGGGGTGTGCTGGGGCTGGCTGCTCTGGGTGCGTTGGCCTGGCAGTGGATCGACCCCTCGCGCGCGGTGTGGGTGGCGGTGTCGGTGCTGGTGGTGACCTGTCCTTGTGCCTTGTCGCTTGCCGCACCGTCGGCGTTGCTTTCGGCGGCCGGTGCCATGGCCAAGCGCGGTTTGCTCGTGCGCCGGATCGATGCGCTGGAAACACTCTCCACCGCCCGACTCTTTTATTTCGACAAGACTGGCACGCTCACAGAAAGCGAGTTGTCGGTGATGGGGCTGCAGCGCGCCTCGGGTGTGATGAGCCTGGATCGCGTGGCGGTTGGGGGGAGAGCCGGCGCGCCCTTGCCGGGGCATGCGGCGACCGACCTGGCCGACCTGGAGGAGCTCTGGCATCGGGCGGCGTCTTTGGCATCGTCGTCGCACCATCCCGTGTCGCGCTCCATGGTGGCTGCGGCGCAAACCGGTCGCTCCAAGGACGCGGCGCCGTGGGTGCCCTGTGGCTGGCTCGAGTTGCACGAGCGCGCGGGGCAGGGCGTCGAAGCCAGAGACGAGGCGGGGCGACTGTGGCGACTGGGTCGTCAGGATTGGGTTCTGGGTGAAGATGCCCAGGAGGCCCTGCGCCAATGGGCAAGCCCTGACGCGCCCCGCGCATGGCTGGCGGCGCGCTCAAGCGACGGCGCGCTGCTGACCGACACGGTGATGGGGGTCTTGCTGGACGAGGTGTTCAGGCCCGAAGCGGCGCCCGCCTTGCACCAACTGAGGGCGCTCGGCTGTCGGGCGGCGCTTTTGTCGGGCGATCACAACGATCGGGTGCAGGCGGCATCCCTCATCTTGGGGCCCGAGGGCGAGCTTCCGGTGGCCGCTTCGCAAGCCACGCCAGAAGAAAAATTGCGGGTGATGTCGCTGGCCCAACAGCAAGGCGAACAGGTCGCCGTCGTGGGCGATGGCATCAACGACGCGCCTGTGCTGGCGAAGGCGGATGTGTCGGTGGCGCTGGACCAAGGCTCGGCGCTGGCTCAGTCGCAGGCCGATCTCATTGTGCTGAACGGTCGGCTGACCGGTTTGCCCGAGGCGGTCGCCCACAGCCGTTTCGCCATGCGGATCGTCAAACAGAACCTGGCATGGGCGGCGGTCTACAATTTCGCCTGCATCCCCCTTGCACTCATGGGCCTGCTGCCACCCTGGGCAGCCGGGCTGGGCATGGCGCTGAGCTCCCTCGGCGTCGTCCTCAATTCCCTGCGCCTGGGTGCCACCCAATGGAAATCCTCTACGTCCTGATCCCCGTGTCGGTCTTGCTCGTGCTGGCCATCCTGGCTTTGCTGGGCTGGGCCATCCATGGGGGTCAGTTTGAGGACATCGAGGCCGAAGGCCACCGAATCCTGCAGGGTGGGGACGACAATTCCGAGGCTAACGTTGAGCGGCATCAAGATTAGTTAGTGGTTTGCCCTCACAATTCGCGCTGTAACAAAGGAGAAGAAGAGATGGCAACCACCCACTCTGCCACATACAACGATGGGGTTGTCCGAGCTTTTGCCATTTGCGCCGTGGTTTACGGCGTGGTCGGCATGGCTGTGGGCGTCCTGATCGCTTCGCAATTGGCGTGGCCGGAACTCAATTTCGGCATCCCCTGGCTGACTTACGGTCGCCTGCGTCCCCTGCACACCAATGCAGTGATTTTTGCCTTCGGCGGCTGCACGCTGTTCGCGACGTCTTACCACGTTGTGCAACGCACCTGCCAGACTCGGTTGTTTGCTGGCCCGCTGGCCATGTTCACCCTGATCGGCTGGAACCTGGTCATCCTGGCTGCGGTGGTCACGCTGCCGCTGGGCTACACCAGCGGCAAAGAGTACGCCGAACTCGAATGGCCCATCGACATCCTGATCACCCTGGTCTGGGTGGCGTACGCCATCGTCTTCTTCGGCACCATCGGCACCCGCAAGATCCGCCACATCTACGTGGCCAACTGGTTCTTCGGCGCCTTCATCATCGCCGTGGCCCTGCTGCACATCGTCAACAGCGCCGCCATCCCGGTGTTCTCCGAAGGCCTGCTGTCGCCCAAGTCCTACTCGGCTTACTCGGGCGTTCAGGACGCCATGATCCAGTGGTGGTACGGCCACAATGCCGTGGGCTTCTTCCTGACGGCCGCCTTCCTGGGCATGATGTACTACTACATCCCCAAGCAGGCCGGCATGCCCGTGTACTCGTATCGCCTGTCGATCGTGCACTTCTGGGCCCTGATCTTCACCTACATGTGGGCCGGCCCTCACCACCTGCACTACACCGCGCTTCCCGACTGGACGCAATCGGTGGGCATGGTGTTCTCGCTGATCCTGCTGGCACCGTCCTGGGGCGGCATGATCAACGGCATCATGACCCTGTCGGGCGCCTGGTACAAGCTGCGTGACGATGCCATCCTGAAGTTCCTGATCGTGGCCCTGTCCTTCTACGGCATGTCCACCTTCGAAGGTCCGATGATGTCCATCAAGACCGTGAACTCGCTGTCGCACTACACCGACTGGACGGTCGGCCACGTGCACTCCGGCGCCCTCGGCTGGGTGGGCCTGATCTCGATGGGTTCGCTCTACTACCTGATCCCGCGCATGTTCGGTCGCACCACGATGTACTCGGTGCCCGCCATCTCGCTGCACTTCTGGGCTGCCACCATCGGCATCGTGCTCTACATCGCCGCGATGTGGATCGCCGGTGTGATGCAAGGCCTGATGTGGCGTGCGGTGAACCCCGACGGCACCCTGGTCTACACCTTCGTCGAGAGCGTGAAGGCAACCTACCCCTTCTACGTGATCCGCGTCGCGGGCGGCCTGCTCTACCTGGGCGGCATGATCCTGATGCTGTGGAACACCGTGATGACCGCCCTGGCTGGTCGCGCCGTCAACGCGCCGATCCCCCAGCCGGCCCACGCCCGAGCCACAGAAGGAGAACAACATGGCTGACAACAACCACAAGCCTGCGCTCTTCTCCCACGAGAAGATCGAGACCAGCAACTTCCTGATGATCGTGCTGACGCTGATCGTCGTGTCTTTCGGTGCGCTGGTCGAAATCGTGCCCCTGTACTTCCAGAAGAGCACGACCACCCCGGTGGACGGTCTCAAGCCCTACACCGCGCTGCAACTGGCGGGACGCGACATCTACCTGCGCGAAGGCTGCTACGGCTGCCACTCGCAGATGATCCGCCCCTTCCGCGCCGAGACCCTGCGCTACGGCCATTACTCGATGGCCGGTGAATACGTCTACGACCACCCCTTCCAGTGGGGCTCCAAGCGCACCGGTCCCGACCTGCACCGCGTGGGCGGCAAGTACTCCGACGAGTGGCATCGCGCTCACTTGGAGAACCCGCGCAACGTCGTGCCGGAGTCCAACATGCCTGCCTACCCGTGGCTGCAGACCAACCTGGTCAAGCCTGAAGGCGTGGGTCCCCGCATGGAAGCGCTGCGCCAGGTGGGCGTGCCCTACACCGACGACGAAATCAAGGCTGCGGCCGAAGACGTCAAGGGCAAGACCGAGATGGAAGCGGTGATCGCGTACCTGCAGGTGCTGGGCACCGCGGTGAAATAAGGAGCGACGCACGTGGACGTCATCACCCTGAGAAGCATCTTCACGGTCGGCTGTCTGTGCGTTTTCGTGGGCATCGTTGTGTGGGCTTATTCGCGACGCAACAAGGCCCAGTTCGAGGAGGCAGGTCGTCTGCCTCTTTCTGAAGATTGACTGGAGGCTCAGACATGAGCGACTTCATTTCGAGTGGATGGGCGTGGTATGTCACGGCCATCGTGGTGTTCGGCCTGGTGTATTGCGCATTCGTGCTCATCGGGGCAGCCAAGCACAAGGTCGTCTACGACGCACAAGGCAATGTGGACAAGACCACTGGCCACATTTGGGACGGCGACCTGCGTGAATTGAACAACCCGCTGCCCCGTTGGTGGTTGTTCTTGTTCATCTTCACGCTGGTGTTCGCCGTGGCTTACTTCTACCTGTACCCGGGTTTGGCCACCTCCGATGGCAAGCTGAACTGGACCTCCAAGGGCCAGCTCGAAGCGGAAAACGCCAAGGCCAAAGCCGAGCAAGACAAGATTTTTGCCAAGTTCAAGTCGGCCTCGATCGAAGACCTGGCTCGCGATCCGCAAGCCCACGCCATCGGCCAACGCCTGTTCCTGAACAACTGCGCGGCTTGCCACGGCTCCGACGCCAAGGGCGCCAGGAGCTTCCCGAACCTCACCGACGGTGACTGGATCCACGGCGGCTCGCCCGACAAGATCATCGAGACGATCACCGCTGGTCGCAACGGTCAGATGCCTCCGCTGGGTGCCGCAGTGGGCACGCCAGAAGAGGCTCGTCAGGTGGCGAACTACGTGCTGAGCCTTTCGGGCGCGGGCCACAATTCCATCCAGGCAGAGCTGGGCAAGGCCAAGTTCAAGGCGGTCTGTGCGGCCTGCCACGGCGCGGACGGCAAGGGCAACCAGGCCATCGGCGCCCCGAACCTGAGCGACAAGATCTGGCTGCACGGCTGGGGCGAGCAGTTCATCGTAGAGATGATCAACAAGGGCAAGGTCAACGTCATGCCAGCGCAAAAGCCGCGCTTGTCCGAAGACCAGATCCGCCTCGTGGCGTCCTACGTGTGGGGCCTGTCTCACCCGACCCAATCGGCCAATGCCAAGTGAGTCTGATGCTCGCATCAAGGTGACTTGAATGCGAGCTCGGCCCGGGGTTGACATCGATCAAGAACGGGCCAACAGTGAGCCACTGCGGTGGTGGAGCGTGATACCCTGCAGGGTATGCGGTCCACCACCGTTTCACTTTGAGATTTGGGTATTCCCATGAGCGAATCCAGCCCCCACCAGGATCCCGGCAAACGCGTCATCCCCATCCAGGCAGTTGGCGCGCGTGAAGAGACGGTCTCCCTCTACAAAAAGGGCGAGAAGATTTACGCCCGAGAGGTCAAGGGCTGGTTCACGAAATGGCGCTGGGCCTTTGTGTGGCTCACCCAGATTGTCTTTTACTGCACGCCCTGGTTGATGTGGAACGACAGGCAGGCCGTCCTGTTTGACCTGACCACGCGGCGCTTTTACATGTTCAACCTGGTCCTGTACCCGCAGGACTTCATCTACCTCACCGCGCTGCTGGTGATCTCGGCTTACGGCCTCTTCCTGTTCACAGCGGTGGCGGGGCGGCTTTGGTGCGGGTATGCGTGCCCGCAGTCGGTCTACACCGAGATCTTCATGTGGATGGAGCGCAAGATCGAAGGTGATCGCGTTCGTCGCATGAAGCTGGACAAATCGCCCTGGTCGGTTGAAAAGGTCGGGCGCAAGGCGGCCAAACAACTCGCCTGGATCGCCTTTGCGCTGTGGACGGGCTACACCTTTGTGGGCTACTTCACGCCGGTTCGCGTGCTCGCTGCTGAAGTGGTCAGCCTCAGCATGGGCCCCTGGGAGCTGTTCTGGGTGCTCTTTTACGGGTTCGCCACCTACGGCAACGCTGGCTACATGCGCGAGCAAGTCTGCAAGTACATGTGCCCGTACGCGCGCTTCCAGAGCGCCATGTTCGATCGCGACACGCTCATCATCAGTTACGACGCCAAGCGTGGTGAGCCGCGTGGCTCGCGCAAGCGCGGCTCCGACGCCAAGGCGCTGAACCAGGGCGATTGCGTGGATTGCACCTTGTGCGTTCAGGTCTGCCCCGTTGGCATCGACATCCGCAACGGCTTGCAGTACGAGTGCATTGGCTGCGCCGCTTGCATCGACGTGTGCGATTCGGTCATGGACAAAGTGGGTTCGCCACGCGGCCTGGTGCGCTACGCCACCCTCAACAGCCTTGAAAATGGCTGGGGGCGCAAGGAGATGTGGTCCCGAGTCACGCGCCCCCGGGTGCTGATCTACACAGCCATCCTTGCTGCCGTGGTCGTCGCTTTCGTGCACAGCCTCTACAGCCGGCCCCCGTTCAGGGTGGACATCGTGCGCGACCGTGGCGCCCTGGCTCGGGTGGTCGACGAGGGCTTCGTCGAGAACGTCTACCGCGTCCAGATCATGAATGCCAGCGAGAACACGCAGCGCTACCGAGTGGGCGTGGAGCAACTGCAGCAGGCGGTGGTGGAAGGCGGGCAGGACTTGGTTCTCGGTCCAGCCGAGGCCCGTTGGGTGCCGATCGCTGTCCGCGTGTCTCCTGACGCGGCGGGCCGAATGGGTTCAGGCGCTCATGGGGTGACCATCCTGGTCGAACAGTTGCGTCAAGGCAGCGAGGCCCAGGTCGATGTGCGAGAAAAATCCACCTTCATGGTGCCCCGTTGAGTGGGGCTCCGTCCTCCTCACCCATCCCCTTGTTTCCTGATTCCGGAGCTTGCATGTCCGCCCCTGACAAATCCAAAGCCAACAGCAACCCACCTTGGTGGAAGCTGCCCATCGTCTGGTTGGTGATTGCTGGCCCTGCGATCGTGGTCGTCGCCTCCCTGGTCACGGCGGGCATCGCCATCAAGCACGTCGATCCGGTGCTTGACACCTCCAAGGGGCACGTCAAGTCGACGGTCGAGGAGCCCGCCATGCGGGCGCGCAATCACGCGGCGTCTCCTTCGCTGCAGCCTGCAGATCGTTGATGCACCTCAAGGCTGCGGCCTGGGGTGACCCTTGGTTTTCGGGAAAGTCCTCGTTGTGACCGCGCGCCGAGGGTAGAACATGGATCCTGTGTGCGATTTGCCTCAAGGAGATGTCCATGTCTCGTCGGTCCTTGCACCTGGCCCAGATTCTCTGGCCCGCTTTCCTGATCGCGGGCGTCCTGGAAATGGTGGTTTTTGCGCTGGTCGATCCTTCTGGGCTCTCGATCGGAGGCTGGGCGCCTGATGAGCGCACGGTCTACAGCCTGGCCTTCTTCGTCTTTTGGGCGCTGGTCGCCATGGCTTCGGGCATCAGCCACGTCATGATGCGCCCGCCCACCGGGGTGGTCACTTCTCGGCGCGCCGCTCGCCGGCAAGCCCGGCGCGCGATGGTCGTGCACCATCAGCATTGACATGAGCCAAACAAAAGGCCGCCTCAAGGGCGGCCTTTGTGTTTGACTCCCGCAAGACCGCCTCAAGCGGACGGCATGCGATGGTGGTCAGCAGCGCACGCTGTTGACCAGTGCGCGCAGGCCAGCCTCGTCGGTGATCCGGATGTCACGCTGCTTGACCTCCAGCAGGCCTTCATCCTGGAACTTCGAGAACGTGCGGCTGACGGTTTCCAGTTTGAGGCCGAGGTAACTGCCGATTTCCTCTCGCGTCATGCGAAGCACCAGGGCAGATGCCGAGAACCCGCGCGCATGCAGGCGCTGAGTCAGGTTCAACAAGAAAGCGGCAAGGCGCTCCTCCGCGCGCATGCTGCCCAGCAAGAGCATCACGCCATGGTCGCGAACGATTTCTCGGCTCATGATCTTGTGAAACTGATGCTGCAGGTCGGAGAACTCTCGAGACAGCTCCTCCAATTGGCCATAGGGGATCACGCAGACCTGCGAGTCTTCGAGCGCAATGGCGTCACATGCATGTCGGTCTGTGCTGATGCCATCGAGCCCCAACAACTCTCCAGCCATTTGAAAGCCAGTGACCTGGTCTCGGCCATCTTCCGAAGAGATGCGGGTTTTGAAGAAGCCCGTGCGCACCGCATACACCGATTTGAACGGGTCCCCCGTGTGGAAGAGCGCGTCGCCGCGTTTGATCGATTTGCGCGTTGCGACGAGGGTGTCGAGCTGCGTGAGCTGAGGCTGTGTCAGCCCAACGGGCAGGCACAGTTCGCGCAGGTTGCAGCTGGAGCACGCGACTTTGAATGAATCGAGTTTCATGGGGGCGGGCGAAACTTGCGTGCCAGTCGAGCCGTTTGGGTGGCCACAGTGTGTGGCGGAACACGAGGTGGTTCCAGTCTGTGTCGGTTCGATCGATCGGGCGGTCTGGTTCAACATGAGCAACCTCAAACAATGCCTGGATTGTTGCCGGATTCCCGGCGCCGCCCTTGATCCACGTCAACCCTGTTGGCTGGCAGTTTGGCACATTCGGGTGAATGAGTGAACAGGCCCTGAAATCCCCGTCCATCCCTTCCGAAGCCCCTCTGGTCTCAAGGGAGACCTTGACGCGTCTTGATGTTCAGGGACCACGCTACACATCGTATCCCACGGCCGACAGGTTCGTCGAGGCGCACGGTGCCCAGCAGTATGTGCAGGCTTTGAGTCAACGTGGGCAAGGTGTCGGGGCGCTGACCGGAGGGGCGAGCGCCCTCTCGCTGTACGTTCACATTCCGTTTTGTGAGTCGGTTTGCTACTACTGCGCCTGCAACAAGGTCATCACCCGTCACCACGAGCGCGCTCAGGCTTACCTGGGTGACCTGCGAGAAGAAATCCGGTTGGTTTCCGAGCAACTCGGCCCCGGTCAAATGGTGTCGCAACTGCATTTCGGGGGGGGCACTCCCACCTTCCTGAGCGATGACGAGTTGCAAGGGCTGCTCGACACCCTGCGCAGCACCTTCCGTTTTGTGCCAGGGGGTGAGTACGCGATCGAAATCGATCCTCGCACCATCGATCACGGGCGGCTGAAACGCCTGCACCAGATGGGGTTCAATCGGTTGAGCTTTGGGGTGCAGGATTTCGATCCGGATGTGCAGAAAGCGGTCCATCGGGTTCAGCCGCACGACCAAGTCAGCGCATTGGTGCATGCCGCCAGGGCCGAGGGCTTCGAGTCGCTCAACATGGACCTCATCTACGGACTGCCGAAGCAGACGCCTGAGAGCTTTGCCCGCACCCTGGCGCAAGTGGCTGAGCTACGTCCCGACCGCATTGCGCTGTATGCGTACGCACACCTGCCGCAGCGTTTCAAGCCTCAGCGGCGGATCGAGGCGGCCGACCTGCCCAAGGCGGAAGAAAAAGTCGGCATGTTGGCCGCTGCGATCGATGCTTTTGGCAGGGCTGGCTACGACTACATCGGCATGGATCACTTCGCCTTGCACCATGACAGCCTGGCGGTTGCCAAGCGTCAGGGCAGGCTGCATCGCAACTTTCAAGGCTACAGCACACACCCTGACTGCGACTTGATTGGCCTGGGGGTGTCGGCCATTGGTCGTGTGGGTGCGCACTATGTGCAAAATGCCAAGACGCTCGACGAATACCACGATGCGCTCAAGCGTCACGAGCTGCCGGTGGTGCGCGGGCTTGTCCTCACGCGAGATGACCTTGTGCGCCGCGCGGTGATCATGGCCCTGATGTGCCAGGGCAGGGTGGACTTCGAGTCCATCGAGCTGGCATACCTGCTCGATTTCAGGCAATACTTTGAGTCTGAATTGCGCTTGCTGGTGCCGCTCGTCGAGTCGGGGTTGGTGCAAATGGAGTCTGATGGCATCCGAGTCACGCCGCTGGGGTGGTATTTCGTGCGGGCGGTGGCCATGGTGTTCGACCGCCACCTGCAGGCCGACAAGGCCGTCGAGCGTTTTTCGCGCATCATCTGAGCGCGTGCGGGGCTGCCTGTGTTGAGCAGCTTGCTGGCAACCGCCTTCCTCATGGGGCTGGCGGGCATCCCGCATTGCACGGCGATGTGCGGTTCTGCCTGCGCGGTGGCATTTCCCAGGGGCTTGTCGATCTGGACGCTGCTGGGTCGGGCAATCGGCTATGCCTGCCTGGGCGCCTTGGCAGCAGCTGCCGTGGGCCTGGTGTCCCGCTGGGGGCAACAGGTCGCGATGATCAAACCGCTTTGGATGATGGCCCAGTTGGCGATGGTGCTGTTGGGCTGCTTCATGCTGGTGCGCGGATTTGTTCCCGAGAGGGTGGATCAGGCAGGCAAGGGCTTGTACGTCCGTTTGAGATCGAGCTGGCAGGCTCGATCATCGGGCTGGCCGGCAATGGTTCAGCGTGCCTGGCCCCTGTTGGCCGGGCTGGCCTGGGCGCTGCTGCCTTGTGGTTTGCTCTACGCGGCCTTGATGGTGGCAGCGTTGGCGTCTGGTCCGGCAGAAGGGGCGCTGGTCATGCTGGCATTTGCTTTGCCCAGCGCCGTTGGGGTGTGGGCTGCGCCGGCCTTGCTGCGATGGCTCAGGGCGCGCACGGTGCAGGGTGCAACTGCCGCGCCGGTTGAGGCCGGCGCACCCGTGCCTGTGATCTGGATGCGCGCATCAGGCGCCAGCGATCCCAAAGTCCAGGCGTTTCGGGCGCAGGCGTCGCCCTCGGTGCAGCACCGCGCCGCGGCCTCGGCTGTGGCCTCCTCGGCGGTTGCTGCCCCCCTTTGGTTGGACCAGCAATTGGCCGTGCGGGTCGCCGGCCTTGGCCTGGCGGCGATGGCCGCCTGGGGCTTGTGGCATCAACTTTGGGCCCAATGGCAAGCATGGTGCGCTTGATGTGTCGCGGCTTTGCGCCGAATCGCGCTGAAATCCGGATCATCCATGGGAAACCAGCGCTGCCGCTGTGCCCCTGATTCAGGTGGTCGCGTAGAATCAATTCACGTTGCCGACATCCATGGCAATGTTTTTCACGGAAACGCCAAACGCGGAGACCACAGTCATGTATCAGCACATCAAGGTGCCCGAAGGTGGGCAGAAGATCACGGTCAACCCGGACTTCTCGCTCAACGTCCCGAACAACCCCATCATTCCCTACATCGAAGGGGATGGCACTGGTTTCGACATCACACCCGTGATGATCAAGGTGGTCGATGCGGCCGTGGCCAAGTCGTACGGCGGTCAGCGCAAGATCCACTGGATGGAGATCTACGCCGGTGAGAAGTCCACCCGCGTTTACGGCCCCGACGTCTGGCTGCCCGAAGAGACGCTGACGGTCCTCAAGGACTACGTCGTGTCCATCAAAGGCCCCCTGACCACCCCCGTTGGTGGTGGCATCCGCTCGCTGAACGTGGCCCTGCGCCAGGAACTCGACCTTTACGTCTGCCTGCGTCCAGTGACCTATTTCAAGGGCGTTCCTTCTCCTGTGAAGGAGCCCGAGAAGATCGACATGGTGATCTTCCGCGAGAACTCGGAAGACATCTACGCCGGCATCGAATTCGAAGCCCAGAGTGACAAGGCCAAAAAGCTGATCGCCTTCCTGCAGACCGAGTTCGGCGTCAAGAAGATCCGCTTCCCCGAAACCTCCGGCATCGGCATCAAGCCCGTGTCCAAGGAAGGCACCGAGCGCTTGGTGCGCAAGGCCCTGCAGTACGCCATCGACAACGACAAGCCCAGCGTGACCATCGTGCACAAGGGCAACATCATGAAGTACACCGAAGGTGGCTTCCGTGACTGGTCGTATGCCCTGGCCCAGAAGGAGTTCGGCGCCGAGCTGATCGACGGTGGCCCGTGGTGCAAGTTCAAGAACCCGAAGACGGGCAAGGACATCATCGTCAAGGACGCCATCGCCGATGCCTTCCTGCAGCAGATCCTGCTGCGCCCGGCCGAGTACAGCGTGATCGCCACGCTGAACCTCAACGGCGACTACATCTCCGACGCGCTGGCCGCACAGGTCGGTGGCATCGGCATCGCTCCGGGCGCCAACCTGTCCGACAGCGTCGCCATGTTCGAGGCCACCCACGGCACGGCGCCAAAGTACGCAGGCAAGGACTACGTGAACCCCGGTTCCGAGATCCTGTCGGCCGAAATGATGCTGCGCCACATGGGCTGGACCGAAGCTGCAGACCTCGTCATCACCGCGATGAACAAGGCCATCCAGAGCAAGAAGGTCACCTATGACTTCGCCCGCCTGATGGATGGTGCGACCCAGGTGTCTTGCTCCGGGTTTGGTCAGGTGATGATCGATCAGATGTGATCAGGAAGCGGCGGCCGATGATCGGCTGCGCCCATGAAAACGGCCCGCCAACAGGCGGGCCGTTTTCATTCATTGACAGCGCGCAGTTCCACGGAGGCTGAGCCCGGGCCTGTGGGCGTGAGGCGATCCTGCGACGCCCGCAGGTGCCCAGGGCAGCTCAGCGTTCAATGAGGCAGGCTGTGCCCGGCAGAAGGCTGTTCGAGGAAATGCAGGTCGCCGATGGCGTCAGCAACCAGCTCGCCGCTTTGCGGCAAAGGCTGGATGTTCTGAGCGAGCATGCCTTTGGGCCCCGCGACCAGCTCATAACTGACCTTCGAGCCTTGCTTCAGGGTGCGAAACCCGTCCATCTGGATGGCGGAAAAATGAGCAAAAACGTCACCGCCGCCCTGATCGGGTTCGATGAATCCGAAACCTTTGGCGTCGTTGAACCATTTGACAGTGCCGGTGGCCATGCTGTCCCTCCAAGTTAGTTTGTGACGGTTTTCACGTTGTGCGCTCAGCGCTGTCAAGCGCAGAAATGCCCGGTATCAAATTGAATCGCCCATATATGACCGACTTGCCGTCGGGGTTCATGCCGGCAGAGCTCTGCTTGTGACAGGCTGTCGCGATCCGTCATAGGAGGCTTGGGGTTGGCGGCTGGCTGATTGTGTCGATTGAAACATTTGCAAGCGCAACCCGATCGGTGTGGTGCTCGCGAGAAAAGTGCAGTCTCAGCCGTGAATTTCCTGACCTTGAACCCAGGTAGGAGACCCCAAGATGACATGGCATGAGCAAGACGCCTCCTCTAGAATGGATTCATGACATTGAGGTTGAATCCCCACCTGGCCACCGGGCCGAAAGGACCTGCCGAGGACGGGCAGGGGTCGGTTGTCGCCGAAAAGCAGGCGCTCGCCCTCGAGCCGCCGCGGCTGTACCAGGTCGTCATGCTCAACGACGATTTCACGCCCATGGAGTTCGTGGTGTTCGTGCTTCAGGAGCACTTTCACCATGACATCGACGCGGCCACGCAAATCATGCTGAAAATCCACCACGAAGGCCGTGGTGTGTGCGGCGTCTTCACGAAGGACGTCGCGGCCACAAAGGTCGAACTTGTTCTTGCCGCCGCCCGCCAGGCCGGGCATCCCCTGCAGTGCATCCTGGAGACCGCATGATTGCGCAAGAGTTGGAAGTGAGTCTGCACATGGCCTTCGTCGAGGCCCGACAGCAACGCCACGAGTTCATCACCGTGGAACACCTGCTGTTGGCGTTGATCGACAACCCCTCTGCTTCCGAGGTGTTGAAGGCCTGCGCCGCGAACCTGGATGAGCTCCGCAAGAACCTCGACCAGTTCGTTCGCGACAACACACCCACCGTCGGTGGCACCGACGAAGTCGACACGCAACCGACGCTGGGCTTTCAGCGCGTGATCCAGCGCGCGATCATGCACGTGCAGTCCTCCGGCAGCGGCAAGAAGGAGGTCACGGGCGCCAACGTCCTGGTGGCCATCTTCGGCGAGAAGGATTCGCATGCCGTGTACTACCTGCACCAGCAGGGCGTCACGCGCCTGGATGTGGTGAACTTCATTGCTCACGGCATCCGCAAGGCCGACCCGCCTGAGGCCGCCAAGCAGGCTTCCGAGCAGAGCCCTGCCGAGGCCGAGAAGGAAGAGGCCGAAGGCAAGGCTTCGCCCCTGGAGCAGTACACCCAGAACCTCAACCAGATGGCCCGCGACGGCAAGATCGACCCGCTGATCGGTCGTGACACCGAGGTTGAGCGTGTCATCCAGGTGTTGTGCCGTCGCCGCAAGAACAACCCGCTGCTGGTGGGTGAGGCTGGTGTGGGCAAGACCGCGATTGCAGAGGGCCTGGCTTGGCGCATCACGCAGAACGACGTGCCCGATGTGTTGGCCGATGCCGAGGTCTATGCCCTCGACATGGGGGCTTTGCTGGCAGGCACCAAGTACCGTGGTGACTTCGAGCAGCGCCTGAAGGCCGTCATCAAGCAGCTCAAGGAGCAGCCCGGTGCGGTGCTGTTCATCGATGAAATCCACACGCTGATCGGGGCCGGTGCGGCCTCGGGTGGCACGTTGGATGCTTCCAACCTGCTCAAGCCTGCGCTGAGCTCCGGGCAGCTCAAGTGCATCGGCGCGACCACGTTCACCGAGTACCGCGGCATCTTCGAGAAAGACGCGGCCCTGTCGCGGCGCTTCCAGAAGGTCGAGGTGGCCGAGCCTTCGGTCGAGCAGACCATTGAAATCCTCAAGGGTTTGAAGTCGCGCTTCGAGGAGCACCACAGCGTGAAGTACGCGCTGGGTGCCTTGCAGGCCGCTGCCGAGCTGTCGGCCAAGTTCATCAACGACCGCCACCTGCCGGACAAGGCCATCGACGTGATCGACGAGGCCGGTGCCGCGCAGCGCATCCTGCCCAAGAGCAAGCAGAAGAAGACCATCACGCGCGCCGAGGTCGAAGAGATCGTGGCCAAGATCGCGCGGGTGCCTTCGACCAGCGTGTCCAACGACGACCGCAGCAAGCTCAAGACGCTGGACC
This sequence comes from Comamonadaceae bacterium 2PF, assembly GCA_005502875.1. GTDB lineage: Bacteria > Pseudomonadota > Gammaproteobacteria > Burkholderiales > Burkholderiaceae_C > Aquabacterium. The sequence goes on from SCMV01000010.1 coordinate 88,046, forward strand.
GCGACCTCAAGAGCGTGGTGTTCGGTCAGGACAACGCGATCGATGCGTTGGCTGCGGCCATCAAGATGGCTCGCTCGGGCCTGGGCAAGCCGGACAAGCCGATCGGCTCTTTCCTGTTCAGCGGCCCCACGGGCGTCGGCAAGACGGAAGTCGCCAAGCAGCTGGCCTACATCCTGGGCATCGAGCTGATCCGCTTCGACATGTCGGAGTACATGGAGCGCCACGCGGTCAGCCGCCTGATCGGCGCGCCCCCGGGCTACGTTGGTTTCGACCAGGGTGGTCTGCTGACCGAAGCCGTGAGCAAGAAGCCGCATTGCGTGCTGCTGCTTGACGAGATCGAGAAGGCCCACCCGGACGTTTTCAACATCCTGCTGCAGGTCATGGACCACGGCACGCTGACGGACAACAACGGTCGCAAGGCCGACTTCCGCAACGTGCTGATCATCATGACGACCAACGCGGGCGCCGAGACGCTGCAGAAGTCGACCATCGGCTTCACCAACCCGCGCGAGCTGGGCGACGAGATGGCCGACATCAAGCGCATGTTCACGCCCGAGTTCCGCAACCGTCTTGATGCCATCGTCGGTTTCAAGCCGCTGGACGAGGAAGTCATCCTGCGCGTGGTGGACAAGTTCCTGCTGCAGCTCGAGAGCCAGTTGGCCGAGAAGAAGGTCGAGGTCACGTTCACCGATGCCTTGCGCCGCCACCTGGCCAAGCGCGGGTTCGATCCGCTCATGGGGGCCCGCCCGATGCAACGCCTGATTCAGGACACGATCCGCAAGGCGCTGGCCGACGAGCTGCTGTTCGGTGGTCTGGTCGATGGCGGTCGCCTGACGGTGGACATCGTCGACAACGACAAGGGCGAGCCCGAGGTCAAGCTGGACATCCAGCCGAACAAGAAGAGCGATCGCACCAAGCCCGAGGCGGCCACGGCCGAGTGAGGCAAAAGCCAAAATGGAAAGGGCCTGCACCAGCGGGCCCTTTTCTTTTGGTGACGCGGGTCAGGCCAGCGACAGGCGTTGCAGTCCGCTGGCTTGCCAGCGCAGGACCTCGGCCCGTGGGTGGGCATGATCGAGGTCCCAGTCAGACAGCACGTGTCGCACGTGGCCACCAAAGGGCTGGCTGCCCGGGCGGTGGGTGTGGCCGTGGATGAGCAAGTTGCAGCCGGATGCGTCCAGCCAGTCGCTTGCAGTGGCTTCGTCCACGTCGGCGTAGACAGCCTGTTCACTCACCTGCTGGTGGGCCTGGCTGGCCGCGCGCATCTGCCGAGCCTGCTCGATTCGAGTTGCCAGCGGGTGGGCCAGGAAAGCCTGTTGCCAGGAGGCCTGGCGCACCTGAGCGCGGAAGGTGAGGTACTTGGTGTCGGCCAGGCAGAGCTCGTCACCGTGGATCAGCAGGGCGCGCTGACCGAAAGCGTCCAAGGTGGTCGGGTCGGGCAGGGCGTGTGCACCGCAGGCCTGCATGAAGGCATCGCCCAGCAGGAAGTCGCGGTTGCCGACCATGATGCCCAGCCAGCGGCGGCTGGCGAAGTCGCGCAACATGGCCAGGCAACGGCCCTCGTGAGGCTCGTTGCGCATGTCGTCGCCCACCCAGGCTTCGAACAGGTCGCCCAAGATGAACAGGGCGTCTGCCGGGGTCCCCGACAAGAAGCGCTCGAGCGCCGCCGTGGTGTCCGGCAGGCCGTCGTGCAGGTGGATGTCGGAGATGAAATCAATGCACCGCCACGAGGGCGGTGCTTGCAGGGGGTGAGCGCCGGGGAAGGCTGGCTTCCCCATGACGTCAGACCTCGGTGGCTTGGGTGATGACGACGTCTTCGAGTGGCACGTCGTCATGGAAGCCCTTGCGGCCGGTCTTGACCTTCTCGATGGCATCGATCACTTCGGTGCCTGCCACGACCTTGCCGAAGACGGCATAGCCCCAGCCTTGCGGCGACTCGGACTTGAAGTTCAGGAAGTCGTTGTTGGTGGCGTTGATGAAGAACTGGGCCGACGCCGAGTGCGGCGCGCTGGTGCGGGCCATGGCGATGGTGTACTTGTCGTTCTTCAGGCCGTTGTTGGCCTCGTTCTGGATCTCGCCCTGGGTGGGCTTTTGCTTGAGGCCAGGCTCGAAGCCGCCACCCTGGACCATGAAGCCCTTGATGACGCGGTGGAACACGGTGCCGTTGTAGTGACCCGCGTTGACGTAGTTCAGGAAGTTGGCGACGGTGATGGGCGCCTTGGCCTCATCGAGTTCCAGGCGGATGACGCCCGCGGTGGTCTGCAGTTCAACGGTCTTGGTCATGGTGATCACTTCTCGATGGTGGCTTTGGTGATGACGACGGCTTGCACGGGCACGTCGCCATGAGGAGGTTTGGTGGTGGTGGGCACCTTGCGGATCTTGTCAACCACGTCCATGCCCTCGATGACCTTGCCGAACACGGCGTAGCCGTTGCCGTCCGGTGAGCGGGCGGCATCCAGGAAGGCATTGTCCTTCACGTTGATGAAGAACTGGGCGGTGGCCGAGTCAGGCACGCTGGTGCGGGCCATGGCGACGCTGCCGCGGGTGTTGCTCAGGCCGTTGCGGCTCTCAAGCGGAATGGGCGCGCGCGTGGGCTTTTCCTTCATGTCAGGCGTCATGCCGCCACCCTGGATCATGAAGCCGTCGATCACGCGGTGAAAGACGGTGCCGTTGTAATGACCAGCTTTGACGTACTCGACGAAGTTGGCAACGGTCTTGGGGGCTTTGGCGGCCTCAAGTTGCAGAACGATGTCGCCTTGGTTGGTGCTCAAGCGAACGTTCTGGGCCTGGGCTGCCAGGGCAGTCAGGACGGTGGCCGATGCCACCAGCAGTGTGCGAATCGTCATCCAATCACTCCTTCGTAGAAGATTTTCCAGAGGCCGCCTTCCTTGCCCCAGTATTGACGCTTGATGGCGCCGGTTCGTTGACCTTCGGCCACTTCCCCGAAGGTCACCACGAGCACATCGCTCTGGTCGCGCCAGCCCAGGATGGAGACATCCTTGAGTTGCAATTCCCGACCCCGGGTCTGTTGCACATCGCGCTCGATGATCTGGCGCCACTGGCTCAGGTCCTTGCCGCCATTCGAGAACTGCGTCGAGTAGAAGGCCATGAGCCGGTTGATGTCTCCGCTGGCCCGCGCGGTGCGCCAGCCCTCGAGCAAGTTGCCGAGGCTGCGGCGTTCGGGCTCTTTGGCGGCAGGGTTCACCCATTGCAGGCTGCGCGCGATGACGACGGGTGTGTTGCGCGGCTGGACCCGATCGATGATGGATTGCAGTTCTGGGTTGGCCAACACCACGCAGCCGTCCGTGCTTTGGGGGCTGCGCGCGTAGTTTTCAGTGGGGACGCCATGCAGCCAGATGCCGCTGCCGGTGCGGCCCAGGCGCCGGTCGTATTCGTTGGGGTAGTTCAGGGTGAGTGCCCCCACGCCATAGAAGTCGGTCAGCTGACGGCCTTCGAGCCGGCTGGTGATGAAGTACACGCCCAGCGGTGTGCGCTGGTCACCTTCGATGCGCTTGTCTGAGCCGAGCTTGCCGATGGAGGCATAGTGATCGGCCACCAGTTGCAGGCCCTTGGGGCCGTTTTCGAACAGGTACAGCCGCGAGCGACTGGCGTCCACTGCGATGGCGTGACGCGTGGTCGGGGGCATCGTGATGAACTGGGTGGGCAGGGTGCCCGGGGGGGGGCGCTCGCGCAGAGCAGCCAAGCGCTTTTCTGCTTCTTGGCGAAGTTGGTCGAGGCGCTGTGGGGCCTTGGCCGCGATGTCGCCCGGGGCCAAGCCCATGGTGGGCAGTGCGCGTGTCTGGGCGAGCAGGAGGTCACCGTAGACCAGTTGGGCCAGCTGGAAATTGGGCACGTCCCGAACGAGGGCTTCGGCGTGCTCCAGAGCTTGCCTGCCTTGGCCGCTGCCGATCAGGCGGTAGATGTCGAGCAGGCGTGCTTCGGCAGCCAGCCCTGCCGATGAATTCGTCGCACTCGACTCGGGTGGCAAGGAGGCTCTGCTGAACTGTGCGCGGTTTGCTGCGTTGGCCAATGGCAGTGCCATGGCGCCAGCGGCGACGCCTCCGACGAGCGCGCCCTGACGGTTGCGTTCGGTGCGCCGGTTCGGTGTGCCGGCGTCAGCCTGGCGAGGCTTGGCGGCCTTGCGATCCTTGGCTTGTCTTGCATCGGCCTTGCGTGATTCGAGCTTGCGCTGCGATGCACGCTCCGGCGCCTGGTTTTTCTTCAACCTGCTGGAGGCCGTGGCGCGCCCTTTGTCTGACTGGGCTTGAGCCGTGGGCGCATGCAGGCCCAGCAGGCTGATCGACACAAGCAGGGCGGTCAGCCAGGAAAGGGAAAGGCCGCCCCTGGAGAGGAGCGGTGCGCCAGGATCACGAGGCATGTCAGGAACCGGTGCTTTCCTTCACGATCACCCAGTTGCCACCATTGCGAACCAGGTCCAGCCGTTTGCCGCTGCTGACGCTGAGGCTGTCGGCCTTGTACTCCTGGCGGAACTGGGCTGTTGCCTTGTTGCCATTGACGGAGACCTTCAGTCCAGAAACCTTGACGGAGATGCTGCGCTTGCCGGTGATGCGCTCGCGACGCTCCTGTTCCCAGGCCTTGCGAGACTTGCCGCCGTCGAAGTCTTTTGCGTAGGCAGCAAAGTAGTCGCCCATGTCCTTGCGGCTCCAGGCTTCAGCCCAGGCGCGCACGGCGGCGGCGACATCGCGCTCGGCAGCAGCGTCCTCAGATTCTTGCTTGGATGGAGCGGGGGCTGGTGCAGGAGCCGGGGCGGGTGTCGGAGCGGGCTTGGCAGCCTGAGCGGGGGCGCTGCCGGAGCTGGGGTCGGGACAGG
>SCMV01000011.1 GCA_005502875.1 Comamonadaceae bacterium 2PF
ATGCCAAGTCAGCCGTACGCCACCACCGGCCTAACTGGGCGTTGCAGGGGACGCCTCCACGGCTGCGCGCTTCGGCCACGCCTTATGGGCGCCCCTGAACTTGGGCGTTAGGCCCGTAGAAGCCCGATGAACGAAGCCGAGATCTACTGCCCCAGGTGCACATGGCGTCCCAGCGCCGAAGATCGCTGGGAGTGCGTGCCCAGCTGCGGCACAGTTTGGAATACCTTCTGGACTAGGGGGGTGTGTCCTGGCTGCGCCCACCACTGGCGCGACACCCAATGTCTTGGGTGCGGTCGATTCTCACCGCATGAACACTGGTACCACTACAAAGGCCCCGTGGAGAACGAGTCGTCAACAGCCACAGTCGAGGCACGCGCATGACCGTTTTCGCTTCTACGAAACAAGGCCTAACTGGGCGTTGCAGGGGACGCCTCCACCAGTGCGCGCTTCGGCCTCGCCTTATGGGCGCCCCTGAACTTGGGCGTTAGGCTCTTAGAGGCGTGCATATGGCCATCGCTGATCTCATCGCCCAAGCGCTGATTGAACTGCCTGCAGCGGGCGTCGCCAAGGTGCTTCAACGCACCACGCGCATGAGCGAACAAACCGCTGAGCTTGTTGCCAACTTCGTGATCGTCGGCATCATTGCTGGCGCATGCCTTATCGCTTGGTCCATCTATCAATCAACCTAGCTGCGCCATGCTCCGCCCGTTCACCAACCAGCGCCTAACTGTGCGGTCAAGCGGACGCCAATACAGGCCATGCCTTCGGCATTTTCATGGCCTGTATTGGTGCCCTACGCACCTGCGGTGCTCCGGCGCCGCTTACCTTGGTAGTTAGGCCCTCGCGGAACACGCCGCCTGCCAAGGCCACACGAGCCGCCTCCTCGGCGGCAGTCACACATTCGTTCTTGCCACCAAGTTGGTGTGCCGTCACCTCTGCCGCGCAGGTTGAAGCTGCGTTAGATTGAGGCATTCGTCAGCGCATGGCTGACGCCATACGCAAAGGGAGGCGTGATGGCACGGTTCATCTCGGAAGCTGCCGCTGCAGCTCATCGCGCACACCAGGCTGGCGCCTCGTGTGCGGGCTCGCTGGCCGCGCATCGGCTCTGCTACTGGCACCGGCCTAACTGGGCGTTGCAGGGGACGCCTCCACCAGTGCGCGCTTCGGCCACGCCAAGCTCGCGCCCCTGAACTTGGGCGTTAGGCGCCACACCTCGTACTTTCATGAGAGTCCCGCGACCATCCACGTTGGCTGCACTCAGCTACTCCATCGCAGCAGCCATCCCTATCGGGGCATGGGCAATCATGCTGTTCGTTGCTATGCCGGAAAGTCTCTCAATCTCTCAGGCAGCACTTGGGCAGTTGCAACACACCTTCTCCGCCAATAACCCGTACTCCTGGTGGTTCATCACCTGGGCGCTTGCGCCGGCAATCCTTCTGTTCTTGGCCGTCAGCTACTACAGCAACACTCATCGAAGACCCGGCGCATCGAAGTTCCTCCTGGGTATCGGAGCGGGCGTTGCGCTCGCATCAACATACCTGTGGCCAATCATCTTTATTCCAGCCGCAGCCGGTGTTTACTATGCCTTCCGCTCACGCAATGCTGCTTAGCCCCGCTCTGCATGAACCTCCACCCTCCACTGCTTGTCATCCATCAGCGCCTAACTGGGCGTTGCAGGGGACGCCTCCACCACTGCACGCTTCGGTCATGCCAAGCGCGCGCCCCTGAACTTGGGCGTTAGGCCTCATGATCTTCGCCATTGAAACAGAAGAGCGCACTCTCATGGCCTTCTTGACCGAGGCGGAGGCTGTTGCCTACTGCGAAAGTTTGGACGTGGAAGCCGCGGTCTGGCTGTTCTGGAATGACCGTGGCGACCCGCTTGAGCCCAGGTTCTCTGTTCCGAACAAGCGCGGCCTGTTCGTGGTCCGTAATGGGGTCTATTCGCTCGTTTCTGCCGGCCCCGACCACCATGCCATCTTGGACGAGGCTATCGATGAAGTTCTGACCTTTGTGGGCCCAGCTCCTTTCAATTCAGCTGAGGGCGTTCGAGCCCACATCCGGAGAGCGCGCGTTGAATGAGCATTCGTCAGTACGTACGCTGAGGCTTAAATTCGTGGATTGACACGTGAAGCGCAACACCCCGAAACGAAGGCAGTCGCACAATGAAAACCTTCCACTCCGCGCCCCAGCCTAACTGGTCGTTGCAGGGGACGCCTCCACCACTGCTCGCTTCGGCTACGCCAAGCGCTCGCCCCTGAACTTGGGCGTTAGGCCACTCATGGACACACTGCTCGTCAGTCAGGTCACACCGTTCTCACCCGATAGCGAATCGGCCGAAGTGCGTCTGCGCAGCGAGCGCGGCGAGATTGTTGTTTTCAGTTATCCCTGCGAAGTTGCAGTCGGTGACGTAGTCCCAAATCTTCTTAGCTGCATACTCAAAGAAGCTCAAGCTGCATACCTCTCTGACTGGCCGGACGCAGAGCAGCAAGCACGCTCTGCTGAACGGCTAGAAAAAATCGGACCGTTTGCCTATCGTGGCTGCGGCCGCGTAGTGGATCAGCAGGAAGGCATCATCGAAGTGTTAGGTTTTCGCATTGAGTTCGGCGACGTTCCGTGCGATGGCCCAATTGAGTTTGAATGCGAGCGGATCGACCTATGAACTGGTCATGCCCAACAGCCGCCACCAGCCTAACTGGGCGGTCAAGCGGACGCCAACACAGGCCATGCCTTCGGCATTCTCATGGCCTGTGTTGGTGCCCTACGCACCTGCGGTGCTCCGGCGCCGCTTACCTTGTTAGTTAGGCCCTCGCGAATACACACAGTGCAAAGGCTTGCGCGATGAAGGTTCAACGCGTCATGCCGGCACATGCCACCGCCAAATGGGCCGCCTGTCCTTCGGCAGTCGTGCGCACCACCGAGTACCTCGGATTGAGTGGCGCGCCACTCTTTTGCGCAGGTTGAACGTGCGTTAAATTGAGGCATTCGTTAGCGCATGGCTGACGCCATACGCAAAGGGAGGCGTGATGGCACGGTTCATCTCGGAAGCTGCCGCTGCAGCTCATCGCGCACACCAGGCTGACGCCTCGTGTGCGGGCTCGCTGGTCGCGCATCGGCTCTGCTACTGGCACCGGCCTAACTGGTCGTTGCAGGGGACGCCTCCACCACTGCACGCTTCGGCAACGCCAAGCGGGCGCCCCTGAACTTGGGCGTTAGGCCACTGTTTATGGAAGCACATGAGTTCATCGTCGGTCATGAGCGCGTCATCGCCCACTTCGGGCTTTGGCCGAGCTTTCATGATGCAGAGGTGTTCAAGCTATCTCTCGATAGGACGCAGGGCAAACCATCCCCGACACTTGACTTGCACTTGCGCGGATGGGTAATGACCTCCGAGATCACGCCAGAAGGCCGCTACAAGTTGCATGGCGATGCAGTGCTTCATTTCCGGTTTGAGGGTGTCAGCGAAGTTCACGTCGAAGGCTTCAATGGCCAGAACGTCATCTCATCACTGAACCTGGAGCTAGCGCAGGCCCGAGACAAGCAAGAGCAAACCATCATCAAAGTTGAGCTAGAGCACTGCTATCTCTTTGAGGCTTCATTCACCGCCCAAACAGCTCAGCTCATCACCATCACGCCCTATGCGAAGTAAGCCTTGCCTCCGCCAAGCTATAAACACTGGCCTAACTGGTCGGTCAAGCGGACGCCAACACAGGCCATGCCTTCGGCATTCTCATGGCCTGTGTTGGTGCCCTACGCACCTTCGGTGCTCCGGCGCCGCTTACCTTGGTAGTTAGGCATCATGAGTTGCATTTTGCGAATCTCCGCATCAGACATTGAAAGCCCATTAGCGGCGGTTCGCATTCAGCCATACAGGCTTGATCGCGGCACAGCCCACTTCAAGGTAAGCGATCGAGACTTCGAAGACCTTCCAGGGCAAATCCAAGATGCGCTGGAGTTCCTAAATCTTCACGCTAAAGACCTCCTCTTGGTGATGGCCTCGGGTGCTAAGGGTTCCCTAGATTTTGCTGTGTACATCCCTGCAGAGGGCTTCGCCACCCGCTCGTTTCCGGCTTCACTCGTGGAAGCCGCAGCCAGGTTAGGGTTGGGGCTCGATCTATCAATCTATCCAGGAGACGAGGAGCCTGATGCCTAACTCGTCGGTCAAGCGGACGCCAACAAGGGCCATGGCTTCGCCATTGTCCTGGCCCTTGTTGGTGCCCTTCAGTCGCTGCGCTCCTTCCGGCGCCGCTTACCTTGGGCGTTAGGCCAGCATTAACAAACAGAGAGGAACACGACATGCTTCAATTGCGCCCAAGCTGCGAATGCTGCGACACGGATCTTCCGCCCGAGTCCACAGAAGCACGCATTTGCTCATTCGAATGCACGTTCTGTGCGTCCTGCGCGGAGACAACGCTCGCGGGTAAGTGTCCGAACTGTGGTGGCGAACTTGTTGCCCGCCCTCGACGCCCCGCATCCAAGCTGGTCAAGTTCCCTGCATCTACTGAACGAGTCGTAAAGCAGCATGGCTGCAACGAGCCCGCGTGAACTCATCCGTTCTCGCATTTGCCACCAGCCTAACTGGGCGTTGCAGGGGACGCTCATACGTCGCATCGCTTCGGCCACGCCTTATGGGCGCCCCTGAACTTGGGCGTTAGGCGCATTCAGAAAAACCATCTCATCAAGCCGCCCGCTCCGCTGCACGACTACCGCACCATCAAAGCAGGAAGACAATAATGCGAAAAATCCTTTTAGCACTCATTTACTTAATCACCCTCAACCCGGCTTACGCGGAAGGAGCAGGGAAAGCAGCTGATATTTTGGTGATTGTTGAAAAATCTGGCATGAAAACTTGGTTTCATGAGCGAAATGAAGCAAGAATTGCCAAAACAAACAAGATCATTGCCAGAGTAAATCAATCAATTGCAACACACACCAACACGCTGAATGAATCCCAGAAGCAAGCACTGACACTTGCAACAGAAAAACTCTACACCTCGATGCGGCAAGCCGTCTCACCGGAAGAGCAACTTCGCGCCTGGGTGGATGCATTTAGCTCGGGCATCTCAGAAACAGAGGCGAAACAAATACGGGATTTCTACGAATCCCCACTCGGCGAAAAACTTTTTACCTCTTTGGCCAGAGCATCTTCAGCCATTTCAGCGTACAACGACAGCGCATCCGATAAATTGCTAAACGACAAGCTAAATGATTTTTTAGCCGAAGCCAACGCCATCATCAATACAACAAAATGAGCCACCCGACTCTACATCAACGCCACGCAATCGGGCTGCAGACTGGTGGCCGTTCTGCCACCTATCTGCCAGCGCCTAACTGGGCGTTGCAGGGGACGCTCATACGTCGCATCGCTTCGGCAACGCCTTATGGGCGCCCCTGAACTTGGGCGTTAGGCCCTCGCGTAAATACGCCGCTTGCCCAGGTCAAGCGAGCCACCTGCTCGGTGGCTACAGGCGTCCAGGTCCGCGCTTCCTGGTTCGCGCGAAGTCTCGTAGCATGCTTGCATGCAAGCTGGCGCCAGCCCAGCAACCAACACACAGGGACATCATGCAAAGTCAGCCGTACGCCACCATCGGCCTAACTGGTCGTTGCAGGGGACGCCTCCACCACTGCGCGCTTCGGCCATGCCAAGCGCGCGCCCCTGAACTTGGGCGTTAGGCGCACGCACAAACGAAGGCCAAACAATGCTTAAAGCAATCGCTCGCTACTTGCTCGCGCTCATGCTTGGAGCTGTCATTGGCTTTATTGGCTTCGCAGTCATGGCAATGGCCCTGCGTCCACTCGGCCCCCTCAGCGCAGTCTTCCATATCACCGAGCCAGAGTTCCTGCTTGCCGCTACCAGCGGGGTTGCGTTTGCCGCCGCATCGACATGGCGACTTACAAAGCCGGGTGCACTACAGCGAGAACTGCCCTTCCTCGGCAAAGTGCTCACCGATGGGTCCGAACATGGCTAAGCTTCCATTCACCACCGCTGCGCCTAACTATGCGGTCAAGCGGACGCCAACACAGGCCATGCCTTCGGCATTCTCATGGCCTGTGTTGGTGCCCTACGCACCTGCGGTGCTCCGGCGCCGCTTACCTTGGTAGTTAGGCTCCTAGAGGTGCACGCTTATGGCCATTGCTGAGTTCCTGGCACAAGCGTTGTTTGAAGTTCCTGCCGCTGGCATAGCCTGGGCGCTTCAACGCACCACGCGCATGAGCCAACAAACCGCTGAGCTTGTTGCCAACTTCGTGATTGTCGGCATCATTGCTGGCGCATGCCTTATCGCTTGGTCCATCTACCAATCAACCTAGCTTTGCCATGTGCCAGCGCATCATCAACCAGCGCCTAACTGTGCGTTGCAGGGGACGCCTCCAACAGTGCGCGCTTCGGCCACGCCAAGCGCGCGCCCCTGAACTTGGGCGTTAGGCACTCGCGTAAATGCGCCGCATGCGCAGGCCACACGAGCCGCCTCCTCGGCGGCGACAGCTCACCGGCTCATGCCCTCAAGTTGGTGTGCTGGCACCCTGCCGCTCAGGTTGAAGGTACGTTAGATTGAGGTATTCGTCAGCGCATGGCTGACGCCATACGCAAAGGGAGGCGTGATGGCACGGTTCATCTCGGAAGCTGCCAATGCAGCTCATCGCAGACACCAGGCTGGCGCCTCGTGTGCGGGCTCGCTGGTCGCGCAGAGGCCCTGCTACTTGCACCTTGGCCTAACTGGGCGTTGCAGGGGACGCCTCCACCAGTGCACGCTTCGGCCACGCCAAGCGCGCGCCCCTGAACTTGGGCGTTAGGCCTCTTTTGCCACACCACGAATGAAGATCCTGTATCCACTGCTAGCTTTTCTAGCCAGGGCCCTTCCAAAGCCTGACATTAAAAAGTGCGCTCATCAATGGGTTGTGCGTGGAACGGCATCTCATCCGGTGTCCCTCGAACTTATGTGCTCGAAGTGTGCTGTTCTAGGCGCGGTTCATGACCCAACGAAAGAGGAATGGGAAAGAGCGTTTTCAGCACCAACGCACCCCTACGCATGGACTCATGCTGACCGGGTGATCATCGGAAAACGAATGTTCGATTGAGTCAGGTCCCATGTACTCAACCCCGCTCCACTTCGCGCCCCAGCCTAACTGGGCGGTCAAGCGGACGCCAACACTGGCCATGGCTTCGCCATTTTCATGGCCAGTGTTGGTGCCCTACGCCCTGTCGGGCTCCGGCGCCGCTTACCTTGGGCGTTAGGCAACCCATGACCGCTTACGACCCCGAAGACTTCTTCGAAGTTGAAAGGCTGCATCGCGCAGCAGCGGACGGCGACATCGGCGAGATGCAGCGCCTGGTCAACAGCGGCTACTCGCTAGAGCTTTTTGATGACCTCGGCCGAACTCCACTCCACTATGCAGTCGAAGGCCTACATTACAAAGCGGTGGAGTGGCTTCTTGCAGCAGGCGCCAGCGTGAACTCACACGATGAGGAGCACATCGGAGAAACGCCTCTCTGTTATGCGGCGCAATCCGACTACCCTGAACTGGTAGAGCTGCTGCTTCGCAAAGGCGCAGACCCAGACATAACGGGCTGGATGGCCAACACGGCAAGAACTAGGGCGGCGAAGCGAAACGACGATGAGGGCAGGAAGATCAGCGCTCTCATTGAGCAATACAAGCCCTCAAAGCCCAACCCAGGCAAGAAATCCAAGAGGTGAGTCATTCCAAGTCAATCTTGCTCATTCGCAACGTCGCCTAACTGGGCGGTCAAGCGGACGCCAATACAGGCCATGCCTTCGGCATTCTCACGGCCTGTATTGGTGCCCTACGCACCTTCGGTGCTCCGGCGCCGCTTACCTTGGTAGTTAGGCCCTCGCGAATACACAGCATGCGCAGGCTCGTGCATTGAAAGCACAGCGAGTTGTGCAAGCACATGCCGACGCCAAATGGGCCGCCTGTCCTTCGGCAGTCGTGCGCACCACCGAGTACCTCGGGTTGAGTGGCGCGCTACTCTTCTGCGCAGGTTGAACGTGCGTTAAATTGAGGCGTTCGTCAGCGCATGGCTGACGCCATACGCAAAGGGAGGCGTGATGGCACGGTTCACATCAAAGGCTGCCAGTTCAGCACATCGCGCACACCAGGCTGGCGCCTCGTGTGCGGGCTCACTGGCTGCGCAAAGGCCCTGCTACTTGCACCGGCCTAACTGGGCGTTGCAGGGGACGCCTCCACCACCGCACGCTTCGGCTACACCAAGCAGGCGCCCCTGAACTTGGTCGTTAGGCTCCACGAGCAAGCGTCAAAAAAATTGGGAGAAATACATGGATGGCCTACTTATCCTCGCTGCCGGGCTACTTCTAGGCGTAGTCCTCGCCCAGGCCTATGCCTCATTGCGCATCCACCAACTTCGCAAACAGGGCGTCTATCCACAACCGGGTCAAGCCTCGGATGCGGACGTGATGCGCTTGCTGAAGAGTGGCTACAAGGTTGAGGCCATTCGCTGCCACCGAGAGATTCACCAGACGTCCCTCAAGGCAGCCAAGCAGGCGGTAGAAAGCTTGCCAGTTTGAATGCCAGCCATGCATTCGTTCTCCATCCACCAGCGCCTAACTGGGCGTTGCAGGGGACGCCTCCACCACTGCTCGCTTCGGCCATGCCAAGCGCGCGCCCCTGAACTTGGGCGTTAGGCGCCGTACTTTGCCCTCTCATGAGAGTCCCACGACCATCCTCCTTGGCAGCGCTCAGCTACTTCATCGCAGCAGCCATCCCTATCGGGGCATGGGCAATCATGCTGTTCGTTGCTATGCCGGAAAGACTTTCGGTTTCTCAGGCAGCACTTGGGCAGTTGCAACAAACCTTCTCCGCCAATAACCCGTACTCCTGGTGGTTCATCACCTGGGCGCTTGCGCCAGCAATCCTTCTGTTTCTGGCCGTCAGCTACTACAGCGACACTCATCGAAGGCCCGGCGCATCGAAGTTCCTACTTGGCATCGGAGCGGGCGTGACGCTCGCATCAACCTACCTGTGGCCAATCATCTTTGTTCCAGCCGCAGCCGGTGTTTACTATGCCTTCCGCTCACGCAATGCTGCTTAGCCCCGCCCTGCATGAACCTCCGCCCTCCACTGCTTCCCATCCATCAGCGCCTAACTGGGCGTTGCAGGGGACGCCTCCACCACTGCACGCTTCGGCAACGCCAAGCGCGCGCCCCTGAACTTGGGCGTTAGGCCCTCATTTCTGAAGCCATGCGTGTGGCCATCATTTGAAGGCAGCGCATGTGCAAGGCTGGTGTTCATCGCAAGGCTGCATGCACACCATCAGCAAGTGGGCTGCCTGTCCTTGAAGGCAGTCAGCAAACCATCCGGGCATGCGCAACAGCCGCGTGCCACCGCATTGGCGGGCTGCCCGTCCTCAAGGCGGCCAGCTCACCAGCGGCGCACTTCAACCAGGCCTGCGCGTCTGGCAAACTCTGTGCAAATCACAAAGGGAGCGCCAATGAATGTCAATGGCACATCGGCCTGCAGCACGCTCATCGCGGGCTCCGCGCCCTCTGCTTCGCTCACCAGCCTAACTGGTCGTTGCAGGGGACGCCTCCACGGCTGCACGCTTCGGCAACGCCAAGCGGGCGCCCCTGAACTTGGGCGTTAGGCCCTCGCGGAACACGCTGCTTGCCAAGGCCACACTAGCCGCCTCCTCGGCGGCAGTCGCACATTCTTTCTTGCCACCAAGTTGGTGTGCTGGCACCGCTGCCGCTCAGGTTGAAGGTGCGTTAGATTGAGGCACTCGTCAGCGCATGGCTGACGCCATACGCAAAGGGAGGCGTGATGGCACGGTTCATCTCGGAGGCTGCCACCGCAGTTCATCGCGCACACCAGGCTGGCGCCCCGTGTGCGGGCTCGCTGGCCGCGCAAAGGCTCTGCTACTGGCACCGGCCTAACTGGGCGTTGCAGGGGACGCCTCCACCGCTGCTCGCTTCGGCCACGCCAAGCGGGCGCCCCTGAACTTGGGCGTTAGGCCACCTGCTAAACGATCTATGCGATTAAGGCCATACCTCTTGCCACTAATGCAATTCACGCTGATTGGCCCGGGCATGGGCGCGCTAGTCGCGATCCTGATGGGATCCGGTGGTGCTCCTGCGATGTCAGGAATCGGCCTATTTCTAGTTTTCGGCTATGGCGTCGGTCTTGCCCCAGCCGCTCTGGCAGGCATCATCTATGTGTCTGCGTGGAACGCGCGATCATTGCTCAGGGCATTGAGCGTTGGCGAATACGGTGCGCTACTTGGCGCCATCTCGGGCGCTATCGCATTTGCCGCCCTCGCCATGGCCATGTCTGGCTCTGTGGCCCCCAAGTCACCAACGATTTATCTCATCCCCATTCTGGCTGGCGCCTTTTGTGGGTGGCTCGCAGCACAAACTCGAGACGAGGCTTATGGCTGGACTCATATCAACTAGGTGCCATCATCCACCAGCGCCTAACTGGGCGTTGCAGGGGACGCCTCCACCACTGCACGCTTCGGCTACGCCAAGCGCGCGCCCCTGAACTTGGGCGTTAGGCCCTCTTTTTGGCAACGCCATGAAGTACAAAGAAATTGACGCGATGCTTCATAACTTTGGTCACTCGTTCGTCAGCCTGATGAACTACGTGGATGACCAGTACATCGCTGATCTTCTTCGTTCGCTCGCCATGAGCACGGCCAACAAGGAAGTTACGATCAACTTCAACGACGGGTCGGTTCTTCCCGAACTTGCATGCCCACCAGAGCTCGCCAAGTCCATTTCGTACTGGCAAGCATGGTTGCCCAAGCACATGAGCAACCATCGCATCGATCCCAAGGCACTTTCCTCTGTCCTACTGCGCTACCGACTCACCAATGTCGGGCCAGAGGTGATCGTCGAATCAATTGATGACAGAGGCAAACATCACAAGGTTTTTGTTCATGGCTAACTGCGCAACTGCCACCAGCCTAACTGGGCGTTGCAGGGGACGCCTCCACCACCGCGCGCTTCGGCTAAGCCAAGCGCGCGCCCCTGAACTTGGGCGTTAGGCCCTCGCGTAAATGCGCCGCGTGCGCAGGCCAAGCGAGCCACCTCCTCGGTGGCTACAAGCAGCCAAGCTTTCGTTTATTGGTTCGCGCAAGGTGTCGTGGCATGCTTGCATTCAAGCTGGCATCAGCACAGCAATCAACACACTGGGGTCTCATGCCAAGTCAGCCGTACGCCACCACCGGCCTAACTGGGCGTTGCAGGGGACGCCTCCACGGCTGCGCGCTTCGGCAACGCCTTATGGGCGCCCCTGAACTTGGGCGTTAGGCATCACAACATGGGTTCATTGCATGGCAACTGATGGCGAACTGCTTTCCGCGATCTCGGGTCTCACCGGGGCACTATTGGGTGGAGTCATTGGCTGGATTGCCGCCGTGCGCGTCTCTCGAGCTTCACGCACGATGGACATGCACCGAGAGTTCAACTCCGAGCGTTTGAGTACGGCCCGCAGCTCTGCTTTCGCGCTACTACGAGATCACTGGGGAATGCGATTCACGGAAATCGCAGACCAACCCGACCTAGACCTCGCATCGGTTCCTCTCTGGGAGGTCATGTACTTCTATCAGCGACTCTGGTGGAGCATTGAACTTCGGCAGGTCACGCACCGTGCCGTTCCATCGCTCTTTGGCGAGATATTTCTTTGGTGGTACATCGTTGTATACCGCCAGCAGCTAATTGGCACACGTTGGGCAGCCGAGTCAGACATTGATCGCTTGTACCAGTGGATCAGGGCGAAGACTCCAAGAGAGGATCTTGATCGCTGGACTACACGCTGCGAGGAAGACTTTGACAAACTGCGTCGCAGGCACATGAAGTCGCCCAATGCCGTACATGCCGCTGTTGATGCCTAGCCCTTCGCTTGAGCCGACGCCCACCGGCGTGGCTCAACTCAAACGTAAGGCCCATGCGGAATACGCCGCCTGCCAAGGCCACACGAGCCGCCTCCTCGGCGGCAGTCGCACATTCGTTCTTGCCACCAAGTTGGTGTGCCGCCAGTTCTGTCGCGAAGGTTGAAGCTACGTTAGATTGAGGCATTCGTCAGCGCATGGCTGACGCCATACGCAAAAGGAGGCGTGATGGCACAGTTCATCTCGGAGGCTGCCGCAGCAGCTCATCGCGCACACCAGGCTGGAGCCTTGTGTGCGGGCTCTCTGGCCTCGCATCGGCTCTGCTACTGGCACCGGCCTAACTGGGCGTTGCAGGGGACGCCTCCACCAGCGCACGCTTCGGCCACGCCAAGCGCGCGCCCCTGAACTTGGGCGTTAGGCGCACATGTCTGCGGCAATCCTTCTCGTACTCGCGGCCATCGTCGCTGGCGTCACTTATCTGCGTGGCCTTCGATCAAGCTCGAAAGCCAAGCGCTCAAACACTGGCTGGTATGGGCTCGGAGTGCTGGTACTTCTATGTGCGGGTCTATGGGCTTCAGGTCAAGCAGGCAACGAGGCTGCGGCCTACGGTTTCGGTATCGCCATCGCTCTGGCGCTCCCACTCATGCTCCTGGTCGGTGTAGCCTCTGCGATCGGAAGAGCGGTGCAAAAACGCAGGAGCCAAACGCAATGAATTACACCCATCGCGCACCTATCCACCAGCGCCTAACTGTGCGTTGCAGGGGACGCTTCCACTACTGCGCGCTTCGGCTACGCCAAGTGTGCGCCCCTGAACTTGGGCGTTAGGCCACTAGCAACTATGCGGTTAGACGGAACGATAAAGTCCTGGGACGATGAGCGAGGCTTCGGCTTCATCGCGCCTGATCAAGGTGGGCAAGACATATTCGTGCACATCAAGTCATTCGAAGGCCTGCGTGAGCGCCCTAGGGCCGGTCAGCGCATCAGCTTTCAAGTTCAACTCAACACCCAAGGCAAGGCGCGCGCAATCAATGTAGCGTTCGCCAAACCGAGACAGAACCACGTCAGCCGAAGCTTGCTTGCGCGGTTGGGTATAACCACGCTCCTGACCATTCCCGCTTTTGGCATTGTGCTCACGCTTGGCTATCTGATGGGGCAGCCGCCCCGATGGTTTCTGTGGCTGTATTTGGGCGCTAGCACCTTGACCTTCATTGCCTATGCTGCTGACAAATCCGCTGCGCAAAAAGGTGAATGGCGAACCTCCGAGCAAACATTACATCTTCTGGCGCTAGCCGGCGGTTGGCCAGGGGCAATGCTGGCACAACAGATGCTGAGACACAAATCATCAAAGCAAGAATTCCGCTCCGTGTTCTGGGTGACAGTTGCTATAAATGTCTTCGGCTTCATTTTCATCGCCAGCCCTTATGCCGCAAAAATGATCAACCTCTAAGCAACTGCAACCGCCGCCTAACTGGGCGTTGCAGGGGACGCCTCCACGGCTGCGCGCCTCGGCATCGCCTTATGGGCGCCCCTGAACTTGGGTGTTAGGCACCCCCAAAACAACCCCGCAGCCTTCCCGCATCATGTTTCCGCGCTCACTTATCGGACGTTCACTAGCAACTCTTTGGCTGTTGCTTTGCGTTGGCATCTTGGCATTCGGCTACATCCAGCGATCGGTTCATGACATGCCCATTGCATTCTTCGGGCTTACGCTCTACATCACTCTACCTGTGGGCGCATTAGCTGCGTGGACATGGCCGTTTATCTTGTCTAGTGCTGATGCGCCGGACCAAGCGTTCTTTCCTTATTTATTGGCGTGGCTTGTCTCAGTTGCCACTGCCTACACACAGTGGTTTGTGCTCCTGCCTTGGCTATGGCGGAAACTTCCCTCAGACAGAGCCCGTTTCCGATCACTGGCCTTGTTGGGGGTTGGCATCTCTGCTGCGGCGTGGGGGCGAGAAGAGCTTCGACAAGGCCACTACGCTTGGTTCTTCAGTCGCATAGTCGTCTGCTGCATCGCCACGCTGGGCCTACTGCTTTGGGCTGCTAAGGATCCAGACAGCGTTGATTCATGAGTAAATCACACACCAATGCGCCTTTCACCAGCCTAACTGGTCGTTGCACGCGGACGCCCATGCTTCGCATGGTCGCCGGTGAACTTGGGCGTTAGGCACTCATGGGGTCTCTACTGCAATCACTTCTTGCATGCATTGCAAGTGCTGGCATGTGCGCGGCATTCCTGATCTTGGGGATACCGGCTGATGGCTTCTCCTCGACGTCTTGGCTCCAGTGGGTCATTGGTGGGCTCATCTTGATGCATCTCGTGTGCCTCTTCACTGCGTTCGCTATGGCATCCGGCGAACACGCTGACTTAGCTCCCATGGTCGCTGGTGCGCCTGCGGCTCTTCTCTTGGGGGGCTTGTTCCTAGTCGGCCAGGCATTGAGCAGACTTACATTCCTGTGATGCAGCCCATAGCACGCGTCATCAGCCAGTGCCTAACTGGGCGGTCAAGCGGACGCTTACCTTGGTAGTCAGGCCACTCATGCACAACGCCAAGGTCACTGCCGTTTTACTGGCCGCAGCCGGGGCCGGATGCGGAGCCATCACAGCCAAACTTCTGGGCGAGGCATCTTGGCTCGATGCAAAGATGTACATCGTTGTTGGCTTGGCTATTGGTCTGCTCGTGTCCAAAGCCTTCGCGTATAGGAAGAAGGACGCGCCGGGTGAGTAAGTCAAACCTCTGCACCTGCCACCAGCGCCTAACCGTGCCGTCAAACGGACGCCAACACTGGCCATGGCTTCGCCAACTTCTTGGCCAGTGTTGGCGCCCTGCGCACCTTTGGTGCTCCGACGCCGGTGAGCTTGGTAGCAAGGCTCCCCCGTTTTGGTGGGAGCGAGCGCCAGCACTTCCATCTACGATCCCCCCTATCGCTCAACCACAAGAGCGCAAAACAATCAGGATCAGGGCATGGGTCAACTTCTCTTCACTCTCTTTTTTCTCGCTTTGTTCGTTGTGGCGCCGTTCAAGGCTGCTGTGATTTTCACCGGCGCACTCTTTCTTGCGACGCTTGTCGTTCAAGCCACAACCGCCAGCATCTCGCGCGTGAACGTCTCGATCACCGACTCGTTCAAGGCCATCGTCTACGCCTGCTTCTTCACCGCTGTCGCCGTGTTCACGATGATGAGCTTCATGATCGGTGCACCAAGAGAGTTGTTTGCGAGCGCAGCTGTGCTCACGGCTGCCAGCCTCCCTCTGGTCGTGTTGCAGTACGGGTCGTTTGTTCTCGGCTTCAAAATTGCACTGGGCCTGACCTGGCTTCATGCAGCTGTTGTTGCCGTAGCGTCAACAGCGATCACCTCCGGAGCAGTTTGGTTCATCTCCAAAATGGCAACCATGCGAGCATGAGATCCGAGACGGATCACATCGCTCCGAGGTCACGGTCATCGGCCATGCGTCACATCAAGGGAAGACACTCGGGCTCCTCGTGCAGCCCCGCTTGGGCAGGCGCCGCCTGATCAGCTATCGTTCGGGCTGGACCGACAACAGGAAATGAATCCATGACACCGGCAATCAAGGCAGCAGCGATGGCTGGCGCCATCGCTGCTGCGGCATTTGCGCTCAATCCCTCTGCGGAGAAGCACAGAAATCAGATCAAGGCGTCGGTCGCAGAGCGCAGCCCCTTGGCGGGGATCCTGGGTGTCGGGGCGTTGACAGCATTCGCCAGCAACTACCACTCGCTTGGCGTGGCGTCTTACACCAGCATCCAAGAAAAAACCGTCTCGTTTGGCTTTTTGGGCATGGTCTTCGTGCTCGATTCGCACTGACCGGCTCACGTCGAAAACCCAAAGACACCTGGAAGATTTCATGGGACAAGCCAAGCTGCGCGGCACACCAGAGCAACGCAAACAAGCCGCCATCGAGCGACAACTGTCTCTTCGGCCGAAACACATCGTCTGCAACAACTGCAAAGCGGAGCTCACCGACATGCACCCGATGGACATTTCGGGCATCCGCGGCATCGAGGCGGCATTCGCTGCACATTGCCCGCATTGCTCGCACGACACCTACGCCATCAAGGGCGAGCGAGAGGCCGTGGCCAACATGCACATGGCCATCGAAGACGCCACAGGCACCGAAGCGCAAGTCGGGGTCGTGCCCGCCGCCAACAAGCGGTGAGCCCACGCACAACGCGTGCACATTCAACCCAGTCAGGGGTTTGTCATGAAGCTTGGCTACACCATCGTCTATGTGCCGGATGTTTCGGCTTCGCTGACGTTCTTCGAGAACGCATTTGGCCTGAGGCGAAAGTTTCTCCACGAGAGCGGGACCTACGGTGAGCTCGACACCGGTGCCACCACCCTGTCTTTCGCCGCGCACGAGCTGGGTGACATGAATTTCCCCGGTGGTCATGTGCACGCGGACAAATCCTTGCAGCCGTTGGGCTTCGAAATTGCGCTGGTCACGGAGCAGGTGTCGGCGGCCCACGCGCACGCGCTCCTCGCCGGGGCCACCGAGCTGGCCGCACCACAGGTCAAACCTTGGGGTCAGACGGTCTCGTATGTGCGCTGCCCGGATGGGGTGCTCGTCGAACTTTGCTCCCCCATCAACAGCTGAGCAGCGCCTGCGCGGGCCTGCTCCGGTGGTAAGGTGAGGGACACCAACCGGAGAGCATCCCATGGCCAAACCCAACTACCAGTTCGAGAAGCGTCAGCGGGAACAGCAAAAAAAGCAAAAGAAGGCCGAAAAGGCCCAGCGCAAAGCCCTTCCGGCACAGACCGAGCCATCGGCCACCGACTTCCCTGTCCAGGCTCCTGCAGCCGAATGAAAACAGGTCTCTGAAAAGGAATGCACCATGGCCAAAGGCGAACAGCGAAGCAACAAAATGATCAAGAAACCGAAAAAGGACGCCAGCGCGCCCAAAGATTCGGCTTCCGTCTCAACCCGGCCCGTCGCGCCAACGACGTCGGTCATGCCCAAGGGCAAGTTGAAGAACAAGTAGCCTCGGGCCTGGCAGGCCAGCTCGCCGCGAAGTGTCAGAATCGCGGCCATGCAAGCCCTGCTGGACGCCATTTCCCGACTCGAACGCCCAACCGATGCCCAGCGCGTCTTCCATGGTCGGGGGGGCCTGCACCCAGGCAGCGAGCAATGGTCGCTGGACGCCTACCCGCCGGTTTGGTTGCTGACCAGCCACCAGACCGTCTCCGACCACGACCTCGAGACCGTGCTCGAGGCGCTGCGTGAACGCTGGTCGGCTCTGGCGCCTGCCGAGCCACTGAACTGCGTGTTTCAGCTTCGCCAGGAGGCGAGCTCGCAGACGCGGGTGTTGTCAGGCGAGGTGCCCGATCCGCACACCGTGAGCGAGGGCCCTGTTCGCTTTCGTGTGCACCTGCCAAGGGGCCTGAACCACGGGCTGTTCCTGGACATGGCCGTCGGCCGGCAATGGGTTCGCGATCGCATGCGGGCTCAGCCTGGTTCTCGGGTGCTCAACCTGTTCGCCTACACCTGCGCGTTCTCGGTGGTGGCCATGCAGGCTGGTGCCTCGCAGGTGGTCAACGTGGACATGGCGGGCGGTGCACTGAGCATCGGCAAGCAGAACCACGCGCTCAATGGCCTGGGCCAAGGTGCAAGTTTCCTGCCTCACGACATCTTCAGTTCCTGGGGCAAGTTGCGGCGAAGCGGGCCTCATGACCTCGTGATCGTGGATCCGCCAGCCTACCAAAAGGGCAGTTTCGTGGCAGAGAAGGACTATGTGCGCCTCGTGCGTCGTTTGCCTGATTTGCTGGCGCCGGGCGGCCACGCGATGCTTTGCCTGAACTCAACCAAACTGGAAACGGGCTTTCTGCTGGACCTCGTGCAGGAGGCCGCACCGACCCTGCGCTTTGTCGAACGCCTGCCCAACCCGCCAGCGTTCGATGATGCCTCGCCCGAGCGCGCCTTGAAGGTGCTGATTTTTCAGGCGCCCATCGATGGCCCGAGCGCAGGTGAAAGCAACCCAGGTCACACGCCATGAGCGGGAGGGCGTCATGGTTGATCGAGCTGGTGGGGTCCGAAATCGCTCGCGTCGAACAGCATGGCGAGGACCTCGTGTTGGTGCTGGCTGCGGCCAAGGTCGGCGGAGATCGGCGCCAGCTTGACCCCGCACTCAGTGGCGGTCACCTGCTGGGCGTGAGGTGGCACCTGGTTCAAGCAAGCTGGGTGGGCCAGCCTGCCAGCCTGTTCGGTCGCATCGATGAGGCCGAGTGGCGTGGGGAGTCGGGCTCGCCCATGGCCGCAGGCATGGTCCTCGAAGCCCCCTCGCGCGTTGACTCACCCACCTCGCTGACCTTGAAGACAGCCTTGGGCGATGCCTTGCTGGTGCGCGCCAAAGCCTGGCGGGTCGAACTGCCAGCAGGCGCGCGGTTCGCGCCTTCATTGGCATGCTGACGCGACCAGGTCTCAGGCCATGACGTCGTCCAGCCAACCAGACAGGGGCATGGGCCTGGCAAAGAGGTAACCCTGCAAACACTGACAGCCGTGGCTGGTCAGGAAGGCGGCCTGCTCTTCGGTCTCGACGCCTTCAGCCACCACCCTCAGCCCCAGGTGCTGCGACACCGACAGGATGGCCTCGACGATGGCGGTGTCGTTGGGGTCGGACGGTGTGTCGCGCACGAATGTGCGGTCGATCTTGAGCTCGTACAGCGGCAGCTTCTTGAGGTAGGCCAGGCTGGAGTAGCCCGTGCCGAAGTCGTCGATCGAAAAGCGCAGGCCCAAGGCCACCAGCTCGCTCATGCGCGAGACCGTGCCCTGCCAGTCGTCGATCAGCAGCCCTTCGGTGACCTCCAGGATCAGGCCTCGGGCGTCGGCGCCGGCTTCTTTGAGCGCGTGTGAGACGCAGTCCACGAAATCGGGGCTGCGGAACTGACGCGGGCTGACGTTGACCGACAGCGTCCATTGGCGCCCCGCTTGCTGCAGCCGGGCCAGGGCCTCGCAGGCGCGCTGCAAAACCATCTGCCCCAGCTGCAGGATCAGCGTGGACTCTTCGGCCAGCGGGATGAAGACGTTGGGTGGCACGTTGCCGCGCTGGGGATGGTGCCAGCGCATCAGCAGCTCACCTCCGATGATGCGACCCTGGGCGTCGACCTGGGGTTGCACGTGCACATCGAACTGCTCGCCTGCCAGGGCGAGTTGCAGGTCCTGCTCCATGGCCAGGCGCTCTTCGACCTCGGACTGCATCGTCGCCTCGAAGAACTCGATGCGGTTGCGCCCGCCCGACTTGGCGCGGTACATGGCGGTGTCGGCCTCACGCAGGAGGTCGTCGACGGTGGTGGCGTCGCCACGCGGGAACAAGGTCAAACCGATGCTGCCGGTGCTGCTGTAGGGGAACCCTGCGACCTCGTAGCGCCCTTCCAGCACGGTGCGCACTTTCTCGGCCACCAGGCGGGCCTGCCTGGCGGCGACCTCCACATCCGGGTCGAGGTTGCCCACCTGCACGACGAACTCGTCGCCGCCCAAACGGGCCACGGTGTCGTCCTGACGCAGCACACCGGTCAGCCGCTGCGCCACCTGCCTGAGCAGGTCGTCGCCAACGGCATGACCGCGCGCGTCGTTGATCTGCTTGAAGTTGTCCAGGTCGATGAACAGCAGGGCCCCGAGTCGGCCGCAGCGCCGCAGGTGCGCCAGTTCGCGCTCGAGGCGATCGATCAGCAGGCGGCGGTTGGGCAGGCCCGTGAGTGGGTCGTAGTAGGCCAGGCGGTGCGTGCGCTCCTGGTGGAGCCTGCGCTCGGTGATGTCGGTGATGAAGCCGTGCCACAGGACGCTGCCATCGGGCAGGCGCTCTGGCACGGCGTCACCGAAGCGCCACTTGGTGCCCTGCTGAGGCAGCACGACGCGGTACTCGTGTCGCCAGGGCAGCATGTTGGTGGCCGAGGTCTCGATGGAATCGAGCACGGCTTGCACGTCTTGCGGGTGAATGCGCGAGATGACACAGGACGCGTCATGCAGGGCCTCTTCCGGATGGACCTCGTACATGTCCCACATGCGCTCGCTGGCATAGGGGAAGCAGCTTCGGCCGTCCGGGTAGAGCCTGAACTGGTAGATGACGCCTGGCACGCGATGCGAGAGCTGGCTCAGCAGCTGGGTGCGATCTTGCAGGTCATGCAGCAGCGTCTCCATGCGCATCGCCTGCCTGCGCAAATTGAGCTGGGCCATGACCTGCCTGGACAGCAGGGCCAGGGTCTCGCGCTGACGGGCATCCAGCCGCCGGGGCTGGCGGTCGATGACACACAAGGTGCCCAGGGCCGAGCCGTCGTCGGCGATCAGGGGTGCACCGGCGTAAAAGCGGATGAACGGATCGCCTGTGACCAGCGGGTTGCTGGCGAAGCGCGGGTCCGCGCTGGCGTCCTCGACCACCATGACGTCAGGCTGCCGGATGGCGTGATCGCAGAAGGCGAAGTCGCGCGGGGTGCTGCAAACGTCGATGCCCACGCGTGACTTGAACCACTGCCGGTCGCGGTCGATGAGGCTGACCAGGGCAATGGGCATGCCCAACACCTGGGCAACCAGGTGCGTCAGGTCGTCAAAGGCCTGTTCGGGCGGGGTGTCGAGCACACCGTGGCGAGCCAAGGACGCCAGTCGGCGTTCCTCGTCATCGTTCGTGCTTTTTGGCAAGGCGGACATGGTCAGTGGCAGAAGGTGCACCGATTCTAGGAATCCTGCCCGGTTTGAAACCGCAAAACAGCACCGGCAAAAGCAAGCATGCCCTGATTTTGTGCGAGGCGCCACACCCTGCCCCTCCTGCTGCCGCTGTGTATGCTTGGGGGCCAACCAGACCCGCCCCAGCAGACCACTTGCCCATCCTGATCGTCACCATCCTGGCTTTGTTGCTGATTGCCTGGCTCATCTGGCAGCCACGCCTGGTCACGCAACGGCGTGTGCGCCAGCAAACCCAGGCTTTCCCACCTGCCTGGCGGGCGATCATCCGGCGCAACGTGCCCCTGGCGGCATCCCTGCCTGCGGACCTGCAGGTTCAGCTCAGGCGCCACATCCAGGTCTTCCTGGCCGAGAAGGCCTTCGTCGGCTGCCAGGGCCAGGTCATCGACGACGAGGTGCGTGTGACCATCGCGGCGCAAGCCTGCTTGCTGCTGCTCAACCGTCCGAGCGACTACTACCCGGCTCTCAGGCAGGTGCTGGTCTACCCAAGTGCGTTCGCGGTCGACATCGCGCACACCGACGAGATCGGCGTGGTGCAGTCCGGTCGCGACTGGCGAGCGGGTGAATCGTGGCAGGAAGGACAGGTCATCCTGTCATGGGAGGACGTGCTGGTTGGCGCCGCCGACCCCGGTGACGGCTGGAACGTGGTCGTCCACGAGTTCGCGCACCAACTGGACTCGGAGGCGGGGTTGACCGATGGCATCCCGGCGCTGCCCAGCGCTGCGCGGCAAGCCCGTTGGTCGAAGGTGATGCAAGCCGAGTTCGAGGCGCTGCTGGCTGCCCTGGATCGCGGGGTGGAAGACACCTTCCTCGACCCGTATGGCGCCAGCAACCCGGCCGAGTTCTTTGCGGTGGCGACGGAGGCCTTCTTCGAGCAAGGGCGCGAGCTGCGCGCGCACCACCCTGCGCTGTTCGAAGAGTTGCGGGCCTTTTACTGCGTTGACACCAGCGCCTGGCCGCCACCTCGTGTGCTCAGGCGCCCCGATCTGGCGCAGCAACGGGCCCATTGAGGCGCCCAGCGCACGCCCCTGGGCTGCTGGCTCGGCGAGCTGACCCGCGCGCGCACGGTGGTGGTGCGGGGGTTGCCAGCCAACTTGCCTGGCACCTGGCACCCAATTTGCATGTCCACTGACGAGAGCAGCTCGGACCGCGGTCACCGCTTCAGGGCTGAATGGGCGCTAGGGTTCCGAGTCGGTGTCACGCCGGCTGTCTGGTCCGAGAGCGCTCGGTCGCAACGGCAACAGCGGTGGCGGCTCCACGGAGGGACAAAAGCCCGGGAGGTCCTGATGAAGGCGAAGAGCCGACACCAGAGTCTCTCGCGCTTGTCCCGCCCCTCCAGGAGTCAGACCATGTCAGCCCAGCACCCCGAACACACCCTCGACAACCCGCCTGCCTCGACGCCGGTTGATGCCATCGCTCACTGGCAGCGTCTGCCAGCCGGCTCGCTGGCCGGAGTGAGCACCGACCACATCCTGTGGTCCGAACGCGTGCCAGGCGGTGGCCACTGGTCGTGGCGCCTCAAGCGAGGCACGGCCTTGCGCTTCGTGGCGCTGGGCGCCGACGCCAACGTGAGCGTGGTGCTCTACGCTGCGCACCAAACGCTCGAGCGCTACAACATGCCCGACTCGCTCAAGGCGCAGCACACGGCCCACTACCGCCATGGCCACGTGCTCATGAGCGACATGGGCCGCTCGATGGCCAGCTTCACCGCCGACAGCCTGGGCTGGCACGACCCGCTGGGTGCCCTGCTCGACACCCCCACCATGCAGCGGCGCTTTGGCGAGCACCGCTTTGAAGCCCACCGCAATGGCATGCACCGCTCGGGCAAGGACGGGCTGCTCATCGAAATCGGCAAGCATGGGCTGGGTCGCCGCGACCTGATCGCGCCGGTCAACCTGTTCAGCAAGGTGACCGTGGACGAAGAGGGGCGATTCCACTTCGCCGCCGGCCACAGCCAGTCAGGCGACTTCGTCGAGTTGCGAATGGACATGGACGTGGTGGTGGCTGTCTCGACCGCGCCCCACCCGCTCAACCCGAGCGAGGCGTACGCGCCGCCGCAGGTGGGCGTGGTGGCCTGGCGCAGCGGCCCGGCCCCGGCCGACGACTTCTGCCGCACCTTCCGGGGCGAGAACGCCCGCGCCCACCACAACAGCGACGTCTTCGCGCTCTGAGCACCCCAGGAGGCCACGCCATGAACGCACCCCAAGCGACCGCCATCCGCATCCAGCACAGCCCCCTGCTTGAGGCCGATGCCATCCTCAACCAGCGCCACCCGGCGGGCGAGCCCATCCTCTTTCAGGTCAAGCAGGGCCAGACCCTGCGCATCGTCGACCTGGAGGGCAACCAGGCCGCCGACGTGATCTTCTACAGCGCCGATGACCTGGCCGAGCACTACAGCGCCACCGACACGCTGCTGCACCAGGGCGGCATCTACCTGACGACCGGCTCGGTGCTGATGAGCAACGAAGGCCGCCCGATGCTCACCATCACGGCCGACACCTGCGGCCGACACGACACGCTGGGCGGGGCCTGCGCGGCCGAGAGCAACACCGTTCGCTACGCGCTGCAAAAGAAGTTCATGCACAGCTGCCGCGACAACTACCTGCTGGCCATCCAACACGCCGACATCGGTCTGGACAAGGCCGACCTGGTGCCCAACGTCAACTTCTTCATGAACGTGCCGGTGACGGCCGATGGCCAGTTGACGTTTGCCGATGGCGTCTCGGGCCCCGGCAAGTACGTGGAGATGCGCGCCGAGATGGACGTGTGGGTGCTGATCTCGAACTGCCCACAGCTCAACAACCCCTGCAACGCCTACAACCCCACGCCCATCCAGCTGCTGGTGTGGGACCCGGTTGAGGCCGTGAACTGAGCAGCTGGCCCAAGCCTTGCTGAGCTCCCACCGAGTCGATCACATCCTGTTCAAGACGGCCAGCGGGACGGCCCGCTGCGCGACACACGCCCGCGGGACGGCCCGCTCGGAAGCGCTCCCATGTTCGACAAGGTCCTGATCGCCAACCGAGGCGCCATCGCCTGCCGCATCATCCGCACGCTCAAGGCGCTGGGTGTGCGCAGCGTGGCCGTCTACTCCGAGGCCGATGCCAGCGCGCGCCACGTGCGCGAGGCCGATGAGGCCTTCTGCGTGGGCCCGGCTCCGGCGGCCGAGAGCTACCTGCGCGCCGACGAGATCCTGCGCATCGCGCGCGAAAGCGGAGCCCAGGCCATCCACCCCGGCTACGGCTTCCTGTCGGAGAACCCGGGCTTCGCCGAAGCCTGCGAAGCGGCGGGCATCGCCTTCATCGGGCCGAACGCCGATCAGATGCGGGCCTTTGGCCTGAAGCACACCGCGCGCGAGCTGGCTCAGCGCAGCGACGTGCCCCTGCTGCCCGGCTCGGGCCTGCTCGATGACATCGCCAATGCGCAGCTTGAGGCCGCGCGCATCGGCTACCCCGTCATGCTCAAAAGCACGGCGGGCGGCGGCGGCATCGGCATGCGCCTGGTGCGGTCGGATGCCGAGCTGGCCGACGCCTTCGCCGCCGTGCAGCGCCTGGCCTCGGCCAACTTCAAGGACGCCGGCCTGTACCTGGAGAAGTTCGTCGAGAACGCTCGCCACATCGAGGTACAGGTGTTTGGCGACGGGCGCGGCCAGGTCATCGCCCTGGGCGAGCGCGACTGCTCGGTGCAGCGCCGCAACCAGAAGGTCATCGAAGAAACGCCGGCGCCTGGCTTGAGCGAGGCGCAACGACAGGCCTTGCTCGACACCGCTGTGCGCCTGGCCCAGGCCGTGAACTACCGCTCCGCCGGCACGGTGGAGTACGTGTACGACGCCGACACGGCGCAGTTCTACTTCCTGGAGGTCAACACCCGGCTGCAGGTCGAGCACGGCGTGACCGAGCAGGTCTGCGGCGTGGACCTGGTGGCCTGGATGGTGAAGCTTGCTGCCGGCGAGCTGCCTGAGCTCACCTCGCTGCAACCCCAGCCACAAGGCGCCTCCATCCAGGTGCGCCTGTACGCCGAAGACCCGGCTCGCAACTTCCAACCCAGCGCGGGCTTGCTGACCGAGGTGAGCTTCCCGACCTGCGCCGAGTTGAACGCCCGCGTGGACGGCTGGGTCGAACGCGGCACCGAGGTGCCCGCCTGGTACGACCCGATGCTGGCCAAGCTCATCGTCACCGCAGGCACCCGTGAGCAAGCCCTGGCCAAGCTCGACCAAGCCCTGGCCGACACCCGCCTGGCCGGCATCGAGACCAACCTGCCCTACCTGCGCCAAGTGGTGAAGCACCCGGTGTTCCGCGAAGGTCGCCAGGTCACGCGCTTTCTGAGCACCTTCGCCTTCCAGCCCGACACCATCGAGGTGCTGGCCGCTGGCGTGCAGACCGCCGTGCAGGACTGGCCTGGCCGCCAGGGCCTGTGGGACGTGGGTGTGCCGCCTTCGGGCCCGATGGACGCCCTCGCCCACCGCCTGGCCAACCGCCTGGTGGGCAACGCGCCCGACGCCGCCACGCTGGAATGCACCCTGGCCGGCCCGACGCTGAAGTTCCACGTCGACACCGTCATCGCGCTCACGGGCGCGCCCATGCCGGCCGAGCTCGACGGACAGCCACTGAGCCTTTGGCAAAGCCACGCCGTGCGCGCCGGCAGCGTGCTCACCCTGGGCCGCGCCGAAAGCGGCCTGCGCAGCTACCTGGCCGTGGGCGGCGGCCTGGACGTGCCCACCTACCTGGGCAGCCGCGCCACCTTCACGCTCGGCCAATTCGGTGGCCACGGCGGGCGCAACCTGCGCGTGGGCGACGTGTTGCACCTGGCCACACCCGGCGCCGGCACCGCAGGCCATCAGGTGTCGGCCGAAGCCCGCCCCCACATCGGTCAGCACTGGGACATCGGCGTGCTCTACGGCCCGCATGGCGCGCCCGACTTCTTCCAGGACGAGGACATCGCCACCTTCTTCGCCGCCGACTGGAAGGTGCACCACAACTCCAGCCGCACCGGCGTGCGCCTGATCGGGCCCAAGCCGAAATGGGCCCGTACCGACGGTGGTGAGGCCGGCCTGCACCCCTCCAACATCCACGACAACGCCTACGCCATCGGCGCCATCGACTTCACGGGCGACATGCCCGTCA
Organism: Comamonadaceae bacterium 2PF; assembly: GCA_005502875.1. Classification (GTDB taxonomy): domain Bacteria; phylum Pseudomonadota; class Gammaproteobacteria; order Burkholderiales; family Burkholderiaceae_C; genus Aquabacterium. The sequence continues at coordinate 25,668 of SCMV01000011.1, forward strand.
TCCTCGGCCCCGACGGCCCGAGCCTGGGCGGCTTCGTCTGCCCGGCGGTGGTGGTCAACGCCGAGCTGTGGAAGCTGGGCCAGCTGCGCCCCGGTGACACGGTGCGCTTTCACCGCATCTCGGCTGTGCAGGCCGCGGAACGCGAGGCCGTGGTCGAAGCCAGCATCCACACGCTCAACACGCCCTTGCCCGCGGCGCCCCACGACCACGCTCACGCCTGCGTCAGCCCCATCCTGGCCGACGTGCCGGCCGATGGCGAAAAGCCCCACGTGGTGGTGCGTCAGGCCGGCGACCGCTACGTGCTGATGGAGTTTGGCCCGCTGGTGCTCGACCTCGAGCTGCGCTTTCGGGTGCACGCGCTCATGGCCGAGCTGAAAAAGCTCAACGGCGGTCAGGGCCTGGCCGGCGTCATCGACATGACCCCGGGCATCCGCTCGCTGCAGGTGCACTTCGACCCGGCCGTGCTGCAGCGCGACGAGCTGCTGCGCGTGTTGCTCGACGTCGAAGACCACCTGCCGCCGCTGGACGACATCACCATCCCCAACCGCGTGGTGCACCTGCCGCTGTCGTGGGACGACGCGCAAACGCGCCTGGCCATCGAGAAGTACATGCAGTCGGTGCGGCCCGACGCACCCTGGTGCCCCAGCAACATCGAGTTCATCCGCCGCATCAACGGCCTGGACAGCATCGAAGAGGTCTTCAACGTCGTCTTCGACGCCAGCTACCTCGTGCTCGGCCTGGGCGACGTCTACCTGGGCGCGCCCGTGGCCACGCCGGTCGACCCGCGCCACCGCCTGGTCACAACCAAGTACAACCCGGCGCGCACCTGGACACCCGAGAACGCCGTGGGCATCGGCGGCGCCTACCTGTGCGTCTACGGCATGGAAGGCCCGGGCGGCTACCAGTTCGTCGGGCGCACGCTGCAGATGTGGAACCGCTGGCGACATGGCGAACAACAGGGGCAGGCAGTCCATCCGGCATTCGCGCAACCCTGGCTGCTGCGCTTTTTTGACGAGATCCGCTTCCACCCCGTCAGCGAAGACGAACTGCTGCGCATCCGCGCCACCTTCCCGCACGGCGGCTACGCGCTGAAGATCGAAGACAGCAGCTTCAACCTGCGCAGCTACCGCCAGTTCCTCGCCGATCAGGCCGACAGCATCGCCGCGTTCAAATCACGCCAGCAAGCGTCGTTCGAGGCCGAGCGCCAGCGCTGGATCGCGAACGGCCAGGCCGACTTCGCCAGCGAAAGCGACGTGGCCAGCGCCAGCCCCGACACCGAGCTCGACCTGCCCGAGGGCGGCCGCTTCGTGGCCACCAGCGTGCCCGGCAACGTCTGGCAGGTGGCCGTGAAGGAAGGCCAGACCGTGAAAGCCGGCGAGGTGCTGGTGGTCGTCGAGTCCATGAAGATGGAGTTCGCCATCACCGCCCCCTGCGACGGCACCGTGCACCGCGTGCTGTGCCGCGAAGGCGCGCCCGTCGCAGCCGGTCAGGACGCGCTGATCCTGATCGAACAACGCCCGAACTGAAATGAGCACCGCCCCGCACACGTCCAGCACCAGGAAGGACCCCAGCCGATGAGCCCGACCGAGATCGCGTCCCAGCCCCCCGCCAACGACCTCAGCCAACTGAGCTTCGACCTCGCCAGCTTGCGCTGCGCCTACCGCCAGGGCCTGAGGCTGCGCGATGTGATCGCCGAAGCCGCACGCCGCTGTGCGAGCGACGCCCACCACGCCTTCATCCACCGCCTCAGCGAGGCCGAGCTCGAGCCCCACCTGGCACGACTGGAAGGCCTGGACGCCAGCAGCCTGCCGCTCTACGGCGTGCCTTTTGTCATCAAGGACAACATCGACCTGGCGGGGGTGCCCACCACCGCCGCGTGTCCTGAGTTCGCCCACACCCCGAACGCCAGCGCCTTCGTGGTGCAGCGCCTGCTGGATGCGGGCGCCATCCCGATGGGCAAAGCCAACCTCGACCAGTTCGCCACGGGCCTCAATGGCACGCGCTCGCCTTACGGCGCCTGCGCCAACGCCTTCGATGCGGACTTCATCAGCGGCGGATCCAGCTCCGGCTCGGCCGTGTCCGTCGCCAAAGGCTGGGTCAGCTTCTCGCTGGGCACCGACACGGCTGGATCGGGTCGCGTGCCCGCCGCCTTCAACAACCTGATCGGCCTGAAGCCCACGTGTGGCCTGCTCTCGACCACCGGCGTGGTGCCCGCCTGCCGCTCGCTCGACACGGTCAACATCTTCGCGCTGCACGCGGGTGACGCACACGACGTGCTGCAGGTGGCCGCCGGCTTCGACAACAACGACGCCTTCAGTCGAACCGCCGCGCCACACGGCGTGGATTTCTCGGGCGGCCCGTTCCGCTTTGGCGTGCCGCGCGAGCAAGACCTCGCCTTCTTTGGCAACGACGCCGCCCGCAAGCTCTTTGATGCGGCGGTGCAGCGCGCCATCTCTCTCGGTGGCACCCCCGTCGAAGTCGACTTCTCGCCTTTCCTCGAAACCGCGCGCCTGCTCTACGAAGGCCCTTGGGTCGCAGAGCGCTACCAGGCCATCCGCGACTTCATCGACGAACAGCCTGAAGCGGTCTTCCCTCCGGTCCGCAGCATCATCGAAGCCGGTCGTGACAAATCGGCCGCTGACCTGTTTGCCGCCCAGTACCGCCTCAAGGCCCTCAAGCGCGCGTGCGACCAGGTCTGGCAAACCGTGGACTGCCTGCTCACCCCCACGGCCGGCACGATCTACCGCATCGCCGAGATGCAGGCCGACCCGATCCGCCTGAACAGCCACCTGGGCCACTACACCAACCACATGAACCTGCTGGACTACGCCGCCGTGGCCGTGCCCGCAGGCTTCCTGGCCGATGGCGATGCCGCCGGCCTGCCCTGGGGCGTGACCTTCGCAGCCCCCGCGCACAAGGACATCTCGCTGCTGCGCCTGGCCGACCGATTCCAGCGCAGCCTCTCGTTGGAGGTCGGCGGCTACACACTGGGGGCCACCACCACGTCCCTGGCCAATGTGGACAAGATGGGCGAGCCCGTCGGCTTGTTGACCGACAACCCGGCGCGCAGCGGCACCATCCCCGTGGCCGTGTGCGGCGCCCACCTCAGCGGCCTGCCGCTCAACCCGCAGCTCACCTCGCGCGGTGCGCGCCTGCTCTGCGCCATCGACTCGGCGCCGCGCTACAAGCTCTTCGCCCTGCCCGGAGGCCCCGTCGCCCGCCCCGGCATGGTCCGCGTGCCCGAAGGGGGGCAGGCCATCCCGCTGGAGGTGTGGGAGGTGCCTGCCGAGCACTTCGGCAGCTTCGTGGCCGGCATCCCCGCGCCGCTGGGCATCGGCAAGGTAGAGTTGGCAGACGGCCGCGTGGTGCCTGGCTTCATCTGCGAAGGCATCGGCACCGAAGGCGCCACCGACATCACGCACTTTGGCGGCTGGCGCGCCTACCTGGCCAACCGAAGCACCTGACACCGTCGCCCTTGAGCGCAAGCACCCAACAGGCCATGCTCGACCTCCTGATCCAGAACGCGAACCTGCCCGATGGGCGCCAACGCATGGGCGTGGCCGTTCAGAACGGCCTCATCGTGGAGGTCACCGAGGGGTTGACCGCGCAGCAAGCCCCGGCGCGCGAAGTGGTCGATGCAGGCGGGCTGCTGCTCAGCCCGCCCTTCGTGGACGCCCACTTCCACATGGACGCCACGCTCAGCCACGGTCTGCCTCGCGTCAACCAGAGCGGCACCTTGCTCGAAGGCATCGCGCTGTGGGGAGAACTCAAGCCCGATCTCACGCAGGAAGCGGTGATGGCGCGCGCCCTCGCCTACTGCGACTGGGCCGTGGCCCGTGGCCTGCTGGCCATCCGCACCCACGTCGACACCTGCGACCCCCGCCTGCTGGCCGTGGACGCGCTGCTCGAAGTCAAGCGGCGCGTCGCCCCCTGGGTCGACCTCCAGCTCGTCGCCTTCCCGCAGGACGGCGTGCTGCGCTCGCGTGGCGCCTGGGAGTTGCTGCAAGAAGCCTTGCGCCGTGGCGTGGACGTGGTGGGCGGCATCCCGCATTTCGAGCGCACCCAGGCCGATGGCGCCGCCAGCGTGCGCATGCTCTGCGAGCTCGCGGCCGAACAAGGCAAACGGGTCGACATGCACTGTGACGAGTCCGACGACCCGATGTCGCGCCACATCGACACGCTCACCGCCGAAACCCAGCGCCTGGGCCTGCACGGCCGCGTCACCGGTTCGCACCTGACCTCCATGCACAGCATGGACAACTACCACGTCAGCAAACTCATCCCGCTGATGGCCGAGGCCGGCATCAACGTGGTGGCCAACCCGCTGATCAACATCACCTTGCAGGGCCGCCACGACGCCTACCCCAAGCGGCGCGGCATGACCCGCGTGCCCGAGCTGCTGGCCGCGGGTGTGCCCGTGGCCTTCGGTCACGACTGCGTGATGGACCCCTGGTACAGCCTGGGCTCGGGCGACATGCTCGAAGTGGCACACATGGGCCTGCACGTGGCGCAGATGACCGGTCAGGCCGCGATGCGTCAGTGCTTCGATGCCGTGACCAGCACGCCAGCGCGCATCCTGGGGCTCGATCACTTCGGCCTGCAGGCGGGCTGCGAAGCCAGCTTCGTGTTGCTGCAGGCGCGCGATCCCGTCGAAGCCTTGCGGCTGCGCGCCCACCGCCTGCGGGTGTACCGGCGCGGCCAACTGCTGGCCCACAGCGAGCCCGTGCAGACCACACTTGCCCTGCCGGGTCGCCCAAGCAGCACGCGGTTTTTCTGGCCAGCGCCCCCCAACCCCTGAGTGCACGGAGCCTGCCCGGGGCAGCAGCCCAATCGGCCGTCAGCCCTGGCCCGCTGACATGGGATGGGGCGGGTGCAATGGCGGCATGGTCGCGGCCATCAGCTGCAGCCGCCCGGTGACCACGCCGCGCAACGCGGTCATGCGGTTGGCGATGGCCTGCAGCCGGGCGGCTGGCCCCTGCACCAGGATCACCTCCATCATCTGCTGGCCCATCAGGTGCACGTGCAGCGAGCTGATGACCTCGTCGATGTGGTCGCACTGCAGGTCGGCCAGCTCCTTTTGCAGGCCGCGCACCGAGCGGTCGTAGAGCAAGGTGATGGTGCCCACCATCACCTCATCGCCCAGCTGGCGTTTGTGCTCGAGCAACTGCAGGTTGATCATCTCCGAGATGGCCTGAGACCTGCTCTCGAAGCCGCGAGCCGACACCATGCCGTCAAGTTCGGCCAACAGGTCTTCCGGCATGGACACGCTGATGCGCGCCACGGGGCTGTTGCGCTGATCGGTTGGCGAAACCACAGCGGGAGGCGGGTTGCTCGGCATGGCGAAGGGCCCTGGTTGATCCTGTGAGTGGTCCGACATTGTGGCCTGCGGCAGGTGGCCCCGGTGTCCGTGGACCAGGGCCACACAGGCATCAGAACATGTGGCTGTAGCGCTCGACTTCCCACTGGCTGACCGACAGGTGGTAGGCCTCCCACTCCTGCGTCTTGTAGGTGATGAACTCGTCGCGCAGCTCCTTGCCCAGCGTGCGCTCGACCAGCGGGTCGGCGGCGAAGGCCTGCACCGCCTCCTGCAGCGTCTGCGGCAGGAAGTCGATGCCGCGCTCGCGGCGCTGAGCGTCGCTGAGCTCGTACAGGTTGTCCTCGTTGGGCAGGCCTGGGTTCAGGCCTTCGCGGATGCCTTCGAGCCCGGCGGCCAGGGCCAGCGCCGCCGCCAGGTAGGGGTTCACCGCGCCATCGGCGTTGCGCGACTCGCAGCGCCCGCCACCGGCCGGGATGCGCACCGAGTTGGTCCGGTTGTTCGAGCCGTAAGAGTTGAACACCGGCGCCCACGAGAAGTAACTCATGGCGCCGCGCCGCACCAGGCGCTTGTAGCTGTTGACCGTGGGCGCGAAGGCCGCGCACAGGGCCCGTCCATGCTTGAGGATGCCGGCCACGAACTGGTAGCCCAGGGGCGTCAGGCCGATGCCGCGCGGGTCTTCTTTCGGGTCGCAGGCGAACAGGTTCTTGCCCGTCTTGAGGTCGTACAGCGACATGTTGAAGTGCGCGCCCGTGCCCGTCTTGTTGGCAAAGGGCTTGGGCATCATCGTGGCGAGCAGGCCTTCTTCTTCGGCGTAGTGCTTGGCCATCATGCGAAAGAAGGTCAGGCGGTCGCAGCTCGTGAGCGCGTCGCTGTAGTTGAAATCGAACTCGAACTGGCCGTTGGCGTCCTCGTGGTCGAACGAGTACAGGTCCCAGCCCAGCTCGTTGATGCAGCCGCCCACCTTGTCGAGCCAGCTGAAGTTGTCCATGAAGCCCTGCACGTCATAACAGGGCTTGACCAGCTTGTCGTTGGCATGCGGCACGGCCAAGCTGCCATCGGCCTGCTTTTTCAGCAGGTAGATCTCGCACTCGATGCCCAGGTTCATGCCAAAGCCCATCTCGGCGGCCTGCGCCAGCACGTTCTTGAGCGCCACGCGGGTGCTCAGGGGGTAAGGCTTGCCCTGGAAGTGGTTGTCGGCCGGCATCCAGGCCACCTTGGGCTCCCAAGGCAGCTGCACGATGTGATCGAGGTCGGGCACCGAGGTCAGCTCGTCGTCGTTGGGGGCCTGGCCCAGGCCGTCGAGCGCGTAGCCGGTGTAGCGCTCGGAACCCGCCGCCATCTGCGGCAGGTGGTCGATGGGCACGACCTTGGCCTTTTGCACGCCATGGATGTCGACGTAGGCGCCGATGCAGTACCTCACACCCTTGGCTTTGAGCGACTGCTGGATGGCGGCGATCTCTTCGGGCGACTTGACGGGGAACAACTCAGGGGACGACATGGACGGACTCCGGGTTTGAGAACGGACGACGAAGGGCCTTCGGGCTCGTGGCCCGAGGACGGAGAGGGTCGGTTGGCGATGTGGCTGCCTTGCGCAGTCAGCAATCGGCGATCAGCAAGGCGAGGCGGAACCGGGCGGACCGGCAGCGCCCCAGCAGGGATCGAAATACGAATGCGGCAACGGAGGCCCTTGCGTGAGCCCCTTGCGGATCAGAGCAGACAGGTCCTGCACCATCCAGCCAAAGGCCTCGAGGCCTTTGTCGGCCGTGGCGCGGCTAGGGAAGCCCGTCACCCCATTGGCGCTGGTGCGGTTGACTGGGTGCGCGAACACGTGTCCATCGGTGCGATCGGGGTCATCGCCTTCGGCCAGCTTGTCGGGCCGCACCATCTCGGGCGACACCGCCAGCATCAACGAGGTCTCGGCATCGTTGGCATGCCAGTCCACCGCATCGGCAAAGTGGAATGCCCTGACCCGCTCGCTGATGTCCGGCGAGTTGATGACGGCCACCATCAGGTCGTCGTGCTCGGCGCGCAGCATCTCCAGCGCGCAGCGCAGGGGCGCCGCGTTCGTCACGTGCGTGTTGACGATGAACAGCCTGCGCACGCCGCTGTGATAAGCCCCGTCACCGATCTGCTTGACGAGCTCGATCAAGGTAATGGGCTGCACGGCGATGGTGCCCGGCCAGCGGCGGCTGTGGCCCAGCGAGCAGCCATACGGCAGCGGCGGCAACATCGGCACGCCGGTGGCCTGCGACACCGCGCGGCAGAGCTTGTCGGCGATCTCGGTGTCCATGCCGCAGCCCATGTGCGGGCCGTGCTGCTCGGTCGCGCCCACGGGCAGGATGGCGGCCTGGCCAACGGCCTTCAAGGCATCGGGCAACTCGGCCCAGGTCAGGTGAGACCAGAACATGGCGGGCTCCTCACTCGACGTCGTCGCCGACGTTGGTCAGGCGGATCACCTGGGGCACCACGTCCGGCTCGGGGTCGCCCTCGGTGTGCTCGGTCGGTGGGTGGATCAAGGCCTCGATGTGCGCCTTGGTGGCGCGGAACTCGGGGCTGTTGAACTGCAGCGGGCTGCGCGGGCGCGGCACCGGCACCTCGATGAGCTCCTGCACCTCGCCCGGGTGCGCCTTGAGCACCAGGATGCGGTCGGCCAGGTACACGGCCTCGTCCAGGTCGTGCGTGATGAACAGGATGGTGATGTCGATGTTGCGCCAGATCTCCAGCAGGTGCGCCTGCATCTTGGCGCGCGTCTGCGCGTCCAGCGCGCCAAAAGGCTCGTCCATCAACAGGATGCGCGGCTGGTTGGCCAGCGCCCGCGCGATCGCCACGCGCTGCTTCATGCCGCCCGAAAGCTGGTGCGGGTAGGCATCGGCGAACTTGGTCAGGCCCACCAGCTCCAGCCACTGCCGCGCCTGCGACTCGGCCTCGTTGCGCCCCGCGCCATTGACCTCCAGCCCGAACATCACGTTCTTCTTGACCGTCAGCCACGGGAACAGCGTGTAGCCCTGAAAGACCATGCCCCGGTCCTTGCCAGGGCCCTGCACCGGCTCGCCATCGAGCAGCACCTGGCCACTGCTGTAGGACTCCAGCCCCGCCAGGATGCGGATCAGCGTGGACTTGCCGCAGCCCGACGGCCCCAGCACGCACACGAGCTCGCGCCGGTGGACCCGGAAGTCGACGCCTTTGAGCGCCGTCACCGGCCCCTGGTGCGAGTCGTAGACCTTGCCCAAGTCCTTGACCTCCAGCACCACGTCGCGCGCCTTGAGCCGATCGAATCGAGCCTTCACGGCCTCGGACTGATCGCGGTAGCTCACGTTGGAAACTGCGTTGTCGCTCATGTCATGCACCCCGAGATCCCGCGATCAAGACTTGCCCTGAGAGCGATCCCAGGGAAAGAGCCGTCGCCCCAGCCACGCCAGCACCAGGTCGATGCCCAGCCCGATGATGCCGATCATGGCGATCGCCGCGTAGACGTTCTCGAAGTGCTGGTAGCGCGCCTGCTGCGTGATGAAGAAGGTGATGCCCGAGCTGGTGCCGATCAGCTCGGCCACGATCAGGTACGTCCAGGCCCAGCCCAGCAGCACGCGCTGGTCGCGGTACAGATCGGGCAGGATGCCGGGCAGCACCACGCGGCTGAGCAGCTTCCAGCGTTTGGTGCCCAGCGTCAGCGCCGCTTCGAGCAGGCCGAACTCCAGCTTGCGCGTGGTGTTGGCGATCACCAGCACCTGCTGAAAGAAGGTGCCGATGACGATGATGGCGATCTTCGGGCCGTCGTGGATGCCCAGGATGGCCACCGCCAGCGCCCCGAAAGCCGGCGCAGGCAGGTAGCGAAAGAATTCGATGAAGGGCTCGTTGAGCCGCGAGATCGGCGTGTAGACCCCGCACAGGATGCCCAGCGGCACGCCGATCAACGACGAGATCACGAAGCCCCAGAAGATCACCTGCATGCTCTGCCACAGGCTCTCGTGCAGCCACAGGCCGTCCTTCTGCTCGGGCGCCGTGGTGAAGGCCGTGTAGAAGGCCCGCGCCACCTCGTGCGGCGCCGGCAGGTAGACCGGGTTGGCTGGCGTGCCCTGCGGCGGCGCCTTGCCCGCCTCCTGCATGGCCGACACCTCTTCGGCGAACAGCGCGCGGTCCATGCGCATGCCCACCTCCAGGTAGTCGACGTCGCCCACCGAGCTCACCAGCACCTGCGGGTGCCACAACCAGGGCACGTAGCTCACGGCGGCCCACAGCAGCAGCGGCAGCAGGAACGAGCCGATGCCCAGCAGCAGCTTGCGTCGAGGCGTCAGGGGCGCGCGCACGGCGAACCAGGCGGAGGCACTCATGGTGATCCCGTTGTGCAGGTTTCAAAGGGGGTGCGAGGGGCCGACGCTGGCTCGATGACCAAGTGACACGCCGGCCCGTCGCTCGACACGCTCAAACGCTCAACCGCCGCACGACTCGGCGATCGAGGCACACAGGCTCATTTGGCCGCCGCGTTCGTCAGCGACGCATCGATGTAGCCGTCGATCGGCTGGGCCTTCTTGTAGACGTCGTTGGCCACGTTGAAGTCATCGGCGATCTTGGTCGAGCCATGCAGCGACTTGAAGCCCTCGCCCTTGGCCATGATGGCCTTGCCTTCCTTGAGCGACAGCAGCTTGGTGCCCTTGAGGAAGCTGCCGTAGGCCTCGGCCGGCACGCCCACGCGCGCGGCCATGATCTTGAGCGCCTCGGGCTGGGTCTTGGGGTCGTTGATGAAGCTCACCACCTTGTCCCACACGAGCACCACCTTCTGCCACTCGGCCTTGCGCGCGGCCAGGCTGGTGGGGCTGACGGCCAGCACGTCGTAAATCAGGCCCGGCTCGTCGGCCGAGGTGTAGATGGGGCGCGAGCCCGGCAGTCCTTTGATGGCCTGACCGGCGATGGGCTGCCAGGCGCCCACGGCGGCCACGTCGCCCGAGGCCAGCACCTGCGGCATCTCGTTGGTCTTGGCGTTGACCAGGGTGACGTCCGACTCCTTCATGCCCGCCTTCTTCAGGCCATTGAGCAGCAGCAGGTGCTCGACCAGGCCGAACTCCACCGCCACCTTCTTGCCCTTGAGGTCCTTGAGCGACTTGATGCCGGGCTTGCCGATGATCATGTCGTTGCCGTTGGAGTAGTCGGTCAGCATGATCATGACGCTGCGGGCACCACCCGCGCCGGTGACCAGGGCATCGCCGTTGGTCATGGTCACGGCGTCGATCTTGCCGGCCGCGAAGGCCTCCATCGAGGCCGAGTAATCGAACCACTCGAACTTGACGTCCACGCCCGCCTGCTTGAACCAGCCCTTGTCGATGGCCACCTGCCAGGCCACCCAGCCCGGCCAGTCGCTGTAGCCCACCTTCAGCGGCTCAGCCGCCCAGCTGACCTGCGACCCCACCACGGCGGCCACGGCCACCACGGCCTTGACCCCACCCACCAGACGCTTCAAAACGGCTTCAGACAACATGATCGGCCCATCCACGGTTATTACGGATTGAACAAGTGGTAATACCGAAGATGCCAATGCATCAAGCGTGCCAAGGGCTTTTGCCTGGGAAACGCCTGTGCTGATGGGTGAGGTGGTGCAGCGGGCTGCCTGAGCACACCCCAAAGCCGGGAGCCGCCGCACCGCCGCTGTGCGCCCTGTGCACCGACACCGATGCACAGCGTCGCGGGAAGGCGTTCAGCCCAGTTGGCGCATGAAACCCAGGCCCAGCAAGACAACGCTGCCCAGCATGCAGGCAACGCCCAACAGCGCCATCCACAGTCCGAGGCGGCTGCGGGCGCGGTCATCCAGCGTGATCAGGCGGCGCGTGGGCATGGTGGGTGGGCAAGGTGTCAGCGCATTGCAAAGGTCGCGCCTTGGCATGGCATCCGGGGCATCCCGAACAAGCGACGGCCTTCGCGGGTTGTCCGAGTTGGGGACAACACCGATTTGTGACAATGTGCGTCAAAACGCTGAGCTGCGGTGCCACGAAAAACGGGCAAATGACCGCGCGAACCGTCGCTCTCCCGAGCGGCGACCCAGGTCAGGGTGGTAGGCCCCCCGGGAGTCGAACCCGGCACCAACGGATTATGAGTCCGCTGCTCTAACCAAGCATGAGCTAGAGGCCCCCTGAAAACAGTCCGCGATTGTAGGCGGGCCTTGCAAGCCCCACCCTCACCGCTCAGCTCGGGTTCACGCCCGATTCACTTTTGACTCAAGGCGTTCGACACCAGCCGCGAGGTGATGTCCACGATCTCGATCATGCGGTCGTAGGCCATGCGCGTCGGCCCGATCACGCCCAGCGTGCCGACCACCCGTCCGTCGATCTGGTACGGGGCCGAGACCACCGACAGCTCTTCAAAAGGCACGACCTGGCTTTCGCCGCCGATGTAGATGTTGACGCCCTCGGCGCGGCTGGAGCCGTCGAGCAGGCGCATGAGCTGCGTCTTTTGCTCGAAAAGGTCGAACATGCGGCGCAGCGAGCCCATGTCGCTCGAAAAATCCTGCACCGTCAGCAGGTTGCGCTCGCCAGAGACGACCACGCTCTCCTGCGATTCGGCCTCGACCTCGCTGCCAGCCTGCACCGCCGCCTGCATCAGGCTGCCGATCTCGGTGCGCAACTGATCAACCTCGCGCTTGAGCCGCTCGCGCATCTCTTCGATGGTCAGGCCGCTGTAGTGCTCGGTCAGGAAGTTGCTGGCCTCGATCAGTTGGGCGGGGTTGTAGTCCTGCGCGGTGAAGATGACGCGGTTCTGCACGTCACCGTCGGGCGAGACCAGGATCACCAGCAGGCGCTTTTCACCCAGGCGCAGGAACTCGATGTGGCGAAACACCGTGGCCTTACGCGGCGCCGTGACCACGCCCACGAACTGCGACAGGCTCGAGAGCATCTGCGCCGCGTTGGAGATGACGCGCTGAGGCTGGTCGGGCTGGAGCTGGTCGCGGGTCTCGGCCGAGAAGTCGCCCATGTTCAGCGGACGCGCCGTGAGCATGGTGTCCACGAACAGGCGGTAACCGCGCGCGGTGGGCACGCGCCCGGCCGAGGTGTGCGGGCTGACGATCAGACCCAGCTCTTCGAGGTCGGCCATCACGTTTCGGATGGTGGCGGCCGAGAGCTCCAGCCCTGAAGCACGAGACAAGGTGCGCGAGCCCACGGGCTGCCCGTCGGCGATGTAGCGCTCGACCAGCGCTTTCAACAGGATCTTGGCACGGTCATCCAGCATGGTTCGACCATTCTAAGGACTGCGCGCGGCCCCGCCCCTCCCCCCAGCGCAGGCGTCCGATTTCACGGGGCGATCTGACACCTCGCTGTGGTGTAATTCCGCGCATGCCCAATCAGCTCCCCTGCCGATTCCGCCACGCCGCCCTGGTCGGTAAATTCCAGGCCCGCGGCATCCGCGCCGTGCTGGAGGACGTGGCCCACCTGCTGGCACGCACCGGCCTGGACGTGTCGCTGGAAGCCGAGACCGCGCTCAACACCGGCATGACCGACTACCCGGCGCTCAGCATGGCCGAAATCGGCCAGCAGTGCGACGTGGCCATCGTGCTGGGCGGCGACGGCACCATGCTGGCCACCGCGCGCGAACTGGCCCGCTACAACATCCCGCTGGTGGGCATCAACCAGGGGCGCCTGGGCTTCATCACCGACATCCAGCTCAAGGACGTTGCCACCTCCCTGCCCCTGATCCTCAGCGGCCAGTACGAGGCCGAAACCCGCCACATGCTCGAAGGCGCCGTGCTGCGCCCGCACCGCAACGGCGAGCTGGAAACCATCTATGAAGGGCACGCCATCAACGAGGTGGTGGTCAGCCGTGGCGCCACAGCCAGCATGGTCGAGCTGCGCGCCGAGGTCGACGGCCAGTTCATCGCCAACTACCGCGCCGACGGCCTGATCGTGGCCTCGCCCACCGGCTCGTCGGCCTACGCCATGTCGGCTGGTGGCCCCATCCTGCACCCGGCGCTGGGCGGCTGGGTGATCGTGCCGATCGCCTCGCACACGCTGTCGAACCGGCCCATCGTCATCCCCGACACGGGCACCGTGAGCATCGAGATCGTGGCCGGCCGCGACGCCAGCATGAACTTCGACATGCAGTCACTGGCCAGCCTGCTGCACCGCGACCGCATCACCGTGCGCCGCTCGGCCCACAAGGTGCGCTTCCTGCACCCCGAAGGCTGGAGTTACTACGCGACCCTGCGCCGCAAGCTGCGCTGGAACGAAGGAGTGAGCTGAAAGCCATGCTGCGCCGACTGAGCCTGCGTGACTTCGTCATCGTCACCGAACTCGACATCGAACTGGACAGCGGCTTCACGGCCCTGACCGGCGAGACCGGTGCGGGCAAGTCCATCCTGATCGACGCCCTGCAGCTGACGCTGGGCAGCCGCGGCGATGCCGGCGTGGTGCGCGAAGGCGCGCCCCGCGCCGACCTGAGTGCCGAGTTCGACCTCACGCCCGCGCTGGCTGCGCGCCTGCGGCCCTGGCTGGACGAAGCCGGCTTCGACATGGGGCCAGGCGCGGACGAAGGCAGCCTGCTGCTGCGCCGCGTGGTCGACGCCCAGGGCAAGAGCCGAGCCTGGGTCAACGGTGCGCCAGCCACGCTCACGCAACTGCGCGAGCTGGGCGAGCACCTGGTCGACATCCACGGTCAGCACGCCTGGCAGAGCCTGACCCGCCCCGACAGCGTGCGCGAGTTGGTTGACGAGCAAGCGGGGGTGGACACCGCTGCCCTGCAAACCGCCTGGGCGGTGCGCCGCGAGGCCCACAAGCGCCTGCAGGACGCCCGCGCCAGGCAGACCGACCTGGAACGCGAGCGCGAGCGCCTGCAATGGCAAATCGCCGAGCTGGACAAGCTTGGGCCGCAGGCCGGCGAGTGGGACGAGCTCAATGCCGAGCACACCCGGCTGAGCCATGGCCAGTCCATCCTGGACGCGGCGCAACTGGCGCTGGACGCCGTCTCCGAAGCCGACGTCAACGCAGAGAGCCTGGCCGCACGGGCCATCGATGCGCTCGAAGCGGTGGCGGGCTACGAGCCACGTCTGGGCAACGCCCTGGAGGTGCTGCGCGAGGCACAAGCTCAATTGCAGGACGCAGCCCACAGCCTGCACGGCGTGCTCGGCCACACCGAGCTCGACCCGGACCGCCTGAACGAGCTCGATGCCCGCGTGTCGGCCTGGATGAGCCTGGCGCGCCGTCACCGCCGCCCGCCCGCCGAGCTGCACGAGCTGCTGCAGGGTTGGAAGGCCGAGCTCACCGAGCTGGACGCCGCCACCGACCTGGCCGCGCTGGAGCGCAGCGCCGAGCAGGCGCATGCGGCATGGCTCAAGCAGGCACAGCAGGCCTCGAAACTGCGCAAGCTTGCCGCGCCCCGCCTGAGCGACGCGGTGAGCGCCGCCATGCAGGAGCTGGGCATGGCTGGCGGCCGCTTCGAGGTGGCGCTCGCGCCCCTTGAAGAGCCCCAGGCTGGCGGCCTGGAAACCATCGATTTCCTCGTGGCCGGTCACGCGGGCAGCACACCACGTCCGCTGGCCAAGGTGGCCTCGGGCGGCGAGCTCTCGCGCCTGGCCCTGGCCATCGCCGTCACCACGACGCAGCAACGAGACGGCCAGGGCGCGGCCACGCTGATCTTCGACGAGATCGATTCCGGCGTGGGCGGTGCGGTGGCCGACACCGTGGGCCGCCTGATGCAGCGCCTGGGCCAAGCCCAGGAAGGCCGACAGGTGCTGGCCGTCACCCACCTGGCCCAGGTCGCCGCCTGCGCCCACCACCACCTGCTGGTCGCCAAGTCCCTGCAAGGCACACAAACCACCAGCCGCATCGGCGAGGTCAGCGGTCAAGCGCGAGAAGCCGAGGTGGCCCGCATGCTTGGCGGCGCGGTCAGCGACACCAGCCTGGCCCACGCCCGAGTGATGCTGCAGACCGCGCATGCCGCCACCCAAGGCAGCGCTCAAGCCCAGGCCACACGCGGCAAAGCGCGCAAGGAACCCGCATGAAGACGCTTGACATCGTGTTGCTGACCGGCATCTCTGGCTCGGGCAAGTCGGTGGCGCTCAACGCCCTGGAAGACGCTGGCTATTTCTGCGTCGACAACCTGCCACCCGAACTGCTGCGCGGCATGATCGAGCTGGAGGTCGAGCGCGCCCCGGACCGACGCCGCCGCGTGGCCGTCTCGGTGGACGTGCGCAGCGCGGACACCCTGCCCCACCTCACCCCGATGCTCGAAGAGTTGCGCGCGGACGGGCACAAGGTCCGATCCGTCTTCCTGGACGCCAGCACCGACGCCCTGGTCCGGCGTTTCTCGGAAACCCGTCGCCCGCACCCGCTGTCTCAGGTGCGCGCCGTGCCAGCCGCCGTCATCGGGTCACCTCGCCGCCGCGCCAGCGACCACGACGCCAGTGTGACGTCCACCGCCGACCAGGTCCTGATCGATGCGATCCGCACCGAGCGAGAGTTGCTGAGCCCGCTGCGCGAGCTCTCCACCGTCATCGACACGACGCTGCTTCGGCCGGCGCAGTTGCGCACCTGGATCCGCAACATCGTGCAAGCAGCGCCGTCCAAGCTGACGCTGGTCTTCGAGTCCTTCGCCTTCAAGCAGGGCGTGCCGATGGACGCTGACTTCGTCTTCGACGTGCGCATGCTGCCCAACCCGTTCTACATCAAAGAGCTCAAGCCGCTGACGGGGCGAGATCCGTCCGTCATCGAGTACCTGGGGCAGCAGCCTGAGTCGGCGGAGTTGATCGCGCAGATCGAGGCTTTTTTGTTGCGCTGGCTGCCGACGCTCGAGGGCGATCAGCGCAGCTACGTGACCGTGGCCATCGGCTGCACGGGCGGACAGCATCGCTCGGTTTACTGCGTTGAGCAGTTGACCCAGCGCTTTGCGCAGCGTGGGGTGGTGCTGTCTCGGCACCGCGAGTTGGACGCCAAGTGATTCGCTTGGGTTCGCTGACCTCCTGAGTGCGCTCCACTCCTTGGTGAGGTTGGGTTGGTTGGGTGAGGGGTTGCACGGTTTGAGCGTCGGGCTGAGGGCGAGGGGTGCCTGCTCCGGCCCTGCGCGGGGCACCACCGAGCGCCGCCTTCGTCACCCCTTGAACACGAGCCTGGCTGTTGCCGAGCCATGACACCGCACATGTCGGGCCTGCGCAGGCACCCCTCGCCCCCATCCCGCGACAAACCGTGGCATGCGAAGAAGGAAGAAGAAAGGCGACGCAAGCGTCGCCTTTCTTCTTCCGCAACCCCCGCCGTGCGCGGTGGTTCGGGTCCGGTGGGTGGGGTGGGTGTGAGCCGGCCCGACATGTGCGGTGTCATGGCTCGGCAACCACCTGACTGGTGTTCAAGGGGTGAAGCCCCAACCCGCTCGGTGGTGCCCCGCGCAGGGCCGGATCACACCCACTCCGCCCACCGGACCACGCACCAGCCGCCGCACAAAAAACAAATCAACCCTGAGCAGCCGTCCTCAACGCAGCGCGCAACTGCTCGCCAATCTCGGGCTTGCCCGCGAACGGATCCGTCGGGTTGCGCCCCTGCACCACGTCTTCCAAACGTGTCTGCACCATGCCCAAGGCTTGCGGGTGCGTGTACACGTAGAACTTGCCCTGGTTGATGGCGTCGAACACCAGCTGAGCCGTGTCCGCCGCCGTCACCTTGCCCGACGTCACCGCCTTGGTGCTCATCGCCTGCGCGATCATCTGGCTGGCCGTCGGCTTGCCCTCGCTGCGCAGCTCCTTGGGGCGGTTGCGGTGCGACTGGTGGATGCCCGTGGGCACGAAGTAAGGACACAGCACCGAGGCATGCACCTGCTCGGTCACCAGCGACAAGTCCTGATAAAGCGTTTCAGACAGGCTCACCACCGCGTGCTTGCTGACGTTGTAGGCACCCATGTTGGGCGAGTTCAACAGCCCGGCCATCGAAGCCACGTTGACGATGTGCCCCTGGTAGGCAGCGTCCTTGGCGGCAGCGGCCAGCATCAGCGGCGTGAACACGCGCACGCCGTGCACCACACCGAACAGGTTCACGCCCAGCACCCATTCCCAGTCGCGCTGGGTGTGCTCCCAGATCAGGCCCCCATGGGCCACGCCGGCGTTGTTGATGACGATGTGCGGCGCGCCAAAGCGCTCCAGGCACAGGTCGGCCAGGGCCTGCACGTCTTCGGCACGCGAGACGTCGCCACGCAAGGCAGCCACCTTGGCGCCCATGCCGGTGAGCTCGGCCAGGGCGGCGTCGAGCGCGTCCTGCTGCACGTCGGTGATGACGAGGTTCAGGCCCTGCTTGGCGCCCAGGCGGGCCAGCTCCAGGCCGAAGCCGCTGGCGGCACCGGTGATGACGGCCGTCTGGCCAGGGCGGATGGTGAGGTGTTGAGCGGACATGTCGGGTTCTTCGTCGATGAAGTCGATGAGATGGGTCAGATCAGCTTGACCAGTTGCTTGCCGAAGTTGCGGCCCTTGAGCAGGCCCAGGAAAGCCTCGGGCGCGCTGGCGATGCCTTGCGCCACCGACTCGCGGAACTTCATGCGCCCGGACGCCACCAGCCCACCCAGCTCTTGCATGGCCTGGGGCCACACCTCGGGGTGCTCGCTCACGATGAAGCCTTGCAGCTTCATGCGGTTGACCAGGATCAGGGCGGGGTTCTGCATGACCAGGGGCTCGCCGTTGTAGCCTGCGATCAGCCCGCACAAGGCCACGCGGGAGAAGGCATTGGCGCGCAGCATCACCGCGTCCAGGCCGATGCCACCGACATTCTCGAAGCAACCATCGACACCGTTGGGCGCCGCGGCCTTCAGCGCGGACGAGAAGCTGCGCAAATCGGTCAAGGCCTTGTGATCGAGGCAGGCGTCAAAGCCCAGTTCTTCGGTCACGTATCGGCACTTGTCGGGTCCACCCGCGATGCCGACCACGCGACAGCCGTGCACCTTGGCCAACTGCCCCACCACGCTGCCCACCGCGCCACTGGCGGCGCTAACCACGATGGTCTCGCCCGCCTTGGGCGCGATGATCTTCATGAGGCCGTACCAGGCGGTCACGCCGGGCATGCCCACTGAGCCCAAGTAGGCCGACAGCGGGATCTGCCGGGTGTCGACCTTGGTGAGGATGCCGCGCTGGTTGGCGTCGACCACGCTGTACTCTTGCCAGCCGCCCATGCCGACGACCGAGTCGCCCACGGCATAGCGCGCGTGCTTGCTGGCGATCACCTCGCCCACCGTGCCGCCGATCATCACGCTGTTCAAGGGCTGGGGCTCTGCGTAGCTCTTGCTGTCGTTCATGCGGCCGCGCATGTAGGGGTCGAGCGAGAGGTAGTGGTGGCGCACGAGCACCTGGCCATCGGTCAGTTGATCGACCGTGGGCACCGGTGCTTCGACCAGCTTGAAGTTGTCGGTGGTGGGCTCGCCCGCAGGGCGCGAAGCCAGCAGGATCTGGTGATTGATCAGGCTCATCTTGTGGACTCCTGGTTTGCCAAGGGAGCCGGCTGCTGGAGATCAGTCCGAGCCGGCGTGGCGTGCCAGCGGCTTGACCTCTCGGTCGGCCGTGGGCAGCGCGCGAAGGAACTTGAAGGTGCCCGTCGCGTGGGCACAGACACGGCCCTGCTCATCGAGCACGCGGCCTTCGGTGAAGGCCATGGAAGCGGTGGCGTGCAGCACCTGGCCGATCACGCGGATGCGGCCCTGCGCCGGGCGCATGAAGCTGGTTTTCATTTCGACCGTGACGAGACCTGGGCCACCGCCCGGCTGCTCAAGGTGGCGGCTGCGCGCCGCATGGGCCATGGCCACGTCGAGCAAGGTCATCTGCAGGCCGCCATGCGCGACGCCGAAGGAGTTGGTGTGCGGCTCCTGCACGTCGAGCGTGATCTCGGCCTCGCCGCCCTCGAAGCGCTGCAGCTCGGCGCCGATGCCGGCCAGGAAAGGGATGTGAACCGGGAACGCGATGGCCATGTTCAGGAGCCCGTGTTGCGTGGTCGGTGTCGTTCGAGGCAGGTGCTGGGCTTCGTGCCTCAGCCGCCCACCACGGCACTCACGCCACCATCGACCGCCAGGATCTGCCCGGTGATGTGCTTGCCCGCGTCGGACGCGAACAGCAGGGTTGCGCCTTTGAGGTCTTCGTCGTCGCCCAGGCGTTGCAGCGGGGCGCTGGCGGCCAGGCGATCTTCGCCCACGGCGGCCAGCGTGCCCGCCGTCATCTTGCTGGGGAAGAACCCCGGCGCAAGCGCGTTGACGCGGATGCCCAGGTGGCCCCACTCACAGGCCAGCGCCTTGGTGAAGTTCACCACCGCGCCCTTGCTGGTGTTATAGGCGATCGTCTGCATGAAGGGGTGGTTGCCACCCAGGCCGGCGATGGAGGCCACGTTGATGATGCGGCCCTGCTTGCGCGGGATCATGCTCGCCCGGGCGATGGCTTGCGAGAGCAGGAAGTAGCCGCGCACGTTGAGGTTCATCACCTTGTCCCAGGCTTCGAGCGGGTACTCAGCCGCGGGCGCACCCCAGGTGGCACCGGCGTTGTTGACGAGGATGTCCACGTCGCCCACGCGCTCGAGCGTTTCATCGGCCAGGCGCTGGATGTCCTGCGGGTTGCCCGCGTCGGCGGCGATCCAGCGTGCGTCGATGCCCGCGTCCTGCAGGGCCATCACAGCCTGCTCCAGGTCGGCGGCCTTGCGCGAGCTGATCACCACCTTGGCACCGGCCTCGCCCAGCGCGTGGGCCATCTGCAGGCCCAGGCCGCGCGAGCCGCCGGTGATCAGGGCCGTCTTGCCCGTGAGGTCGAAGAGTTGCTGAACGATGCGGGGGGTGGTCATGGCGGTGAGCTTTCAGCCTTGCCCAGGCAAGGCCTGAGGCGCGCGGTGAGTGATGGGCGTCGAAGCGGCTCAGACGAGGTAATCGAGCACGTGGCGCGTGGCCGCCATCTGGCGGATCTGCGCGACCACGCCCTGGTGGTGCGGGTGTGGCACGTAAGCGGCCAGCGCGGCGGCGTCCTCGAAGGTCGAAACGAGGACCACGTCGCAGTTGGCTTCCAGTCCCTCGGCCTTGATGCCCACGTCGAACTCGTGCATGCCGGCAACGAGCCCCTTGCAGCTGTCGAGCAGGGCCTTGACCTGGGGCGCGTCGGCCGGGTCTTTGAGGGTCCACATGACGATGTGTCGCAGCATGGTGTGCGGTGCTTTCTTGTTGAATCTTTGAGGGGAAGGGATCAGAACCAGTCGGCCTCGGCCTGCGCGCAGGTCAGGTCGCGGCGCGAGACCACGCCCAGCCAGGCATCGATCTTGGGCAGCTCGTAGGCGAAGAAGTAGTCGGTGGCGGCCAACTTGCCTTTGAGGAAGCCGGGGCCCAGGGGCGACGCGTCCCACTGGCCTTGCGCCTGCGCAGCCTTGGCGGCCAGGCCCAGTTCCAGCCAGATCCACGCCAGCACGGTGTGACCAAAGGCCTGCAGGTAAGGCGTGGCGTTGGCCAGGGCCTCTTCGGGCACGCCAGTGGACCAGGCTGCCTTCGTGGTGGCGCCCACCTTTTGCAGGGCCTGGGCCAACGCGTTGGCGTGTTCGGCCAGGCCATTGACGTGACCGGCCTTCTGGATGGTTTCGCTGATGCGCTCGGCCAGCACGCTCAGGGCCTTGCCACCGTTCATCACCACCTTGCGGCCCAGCAGGTCCAGGCCCTGGATGCCGTGCGTGCCTTCGTGGATCATGTTGAGGCGGTTGTCGCGCCAATACTGCTCGACGGGGTAGTCGCGCGTGTAGCCATAACCACCCAGGATCTGGATGGCCAGCGAGTTGGCTTCCTGCGCCCATTCGCTGGGCCAGCTCTTGGCGATCGGGGTGAGCAGCTCGAGCAGCAGGCCGGCTTTTTCGGCCTCTTCGCCGTTGCCAGTGTGCTGGTCGTCCACCAGCTGTGCGCACAGCAGGCCCAGGGCCAGGCCGCCTTCGGCGATGGCCTTTTGCATCATCAGCATGCGCTTGACGTCGGTGTGGCCGATGATGGGCACCTGCGGCGCGCTGTGGTCCTTGCCGCCTGCGCCCATGTGCCGGCCTTGCGGACGGTCTTTGGCGTACTGCAGCGAGTATTCATAGCCGGCGTAGCCCAGCATGGTCGCGCCCACGCCCACGCTGATGCGGGCCTCGTTCATGAGCGTGAACATGCATTTGAGGCCCTCGCCTTCCTTGCCGATCAGGTAGCCCACCGCACCGGCTTCGCCGTTGACGGGGAACTTGCCTTCACCGAAGTTCAGCAAGGTGTTGACGGTGCCGCGGTAGCCGCACTTGTGGTTCAGGCCGGCCAGGGCCACGTCGTTGCGCTGCGAGGTGATCGAGCCATCGGCCTTGACGAGCTTGCGCGGCACGATGAACAGCGAGATGCCCTTGACGCCCGGCACCGGCTTGCCATCGGGCCCCGGGATCTTGGCCAGCACCAGGTGGACGATGTTCTCGCCCATCTCGTGCTCGCCGCCCGAGATCCACATCTTGTTGCCCTTGAGGCGGTAGCGCTTGCCCAGGACATCTTGCGTCCAGTCCACGCCCGTGCCATCGCCCTTCACATCGGGCACGGCGCGCGTGCTGATGTCAGACAGGCTGGAGCCGGCCTGCGGCTCGCTCAGGCACATGGTGCCGAAGGTGCGGCCTTCGAAGCCGCCCTTGGCGAACACCTCGATCTGCTTCGGGGTGCCGTGTGCGAGGATGGTGTTGGCGTTGCCGCGCGTGAGCATCGGGTACGCGGCCAGCGACACGCTGGCCTTGTAGAAGAAGCTCATCGAGGCGATCTCGACCACCGTGGGCAGCTGCATGCCACCCAGGTCGACGTCCTTGCTGGCCGCCATCAGACCGGCCTCGTTGAACGCGGCCATGGCCACGGCCGTTTCCTTGGGCAGCGTCACGGTGACGCCATCGAAGGTCGGCTCGTGCTCGTCGGTCAGGCGGTTGATCGGGGCGAACTGCTCGTTGGCGATCTTCTCGCTGAGGTCGAGCACGGCGTCGAAGGTCTCGCGGCTGTGCTCGGCGTGGCGTTCACGCTGGCAGAGGGATTCGGCCTGGAGCCAGTCGTGCAGCAGGAAGTCAACGGTGGCGCGGTGGGTCATGGTGGTTCTCGCCTCGTTCAGCCCGTGAAGCCCTTGCCTTCGGTGGCCAGCTTGGCCAGCAGCGGCGCCGGCGTCCAGAACGCGGGGTCAGAGCCGCCATTGGCAGCGAAGCCCTTCATCAGCTCGATCACCTTGGGCAGACCCAGCATGTCGGCGTAGAGCATCGGGCCGCCGCGGTAGACCGGGAAGCCATAGCCCGTGAGGTAAACCATGTCGATGTCCGATGCCTTCGACGCGATGCCTTCTTCGAGGATCAGCGCGCCTTCGTTGACCATGGCCAGCACCAGGCGCTGCACGATCTCGTCGTCGCTGATCTGACGCGGCGTGACGCCCTTGTCTGCACGCACCTTGTCGATGCAACCCTGCACCTCGGCCGAGGCGATGGGCTCGCGCTTGCCGGCTTCGTAGTCGTACCAGCCCTTGCCGACCTTCTGACCGAAGCGGCCGAGCTCGCAAATGGCGTCGCCCACCGGGCTGTAGATGACGTCGGGGCGCTCGACGCGGCGGCGCTTGCGGATGGCAAAGCCGATGTCGTTGCCCGCCAGGTCACCCACGCGGAACGGGCCCATGGCAAAACCAAAGGCCTCGGCGGCCTTGTCCACCTGCTGCACCGTGGCGCCCTCTTCCACCAGGAAGAAGCCCTGGCGCACGTACTGCTCGAACATGCGGTTGCCAATGAAGCCGTCGCACACGCCCGAGACCACGGCGACCTTCTTGATCTTCTTGGCCACGGCCATCACGGTGGCCATCACGTCCTTGGCGGTGTGCTTGCTGCGCACCACTTCCAGCAGGCGCATCACGTTGGCCGGGCTGAAGAAGTGCAGGCCGACCACATCGCCCGGGCGCTTCGTCACTTCGGCGATCTTGTCCACGTCCAGCGTCGAGGTGTTGGACGCCAGGATGGCGCCTGGCTTCATCACGGCATCCAGCTTGGTGAAGACCTGCGACTTCACGCCCATGTCCTCGAACACGGCCTCGATGACCATGTCGGCCTGGGCGATGTCGTCGTAGCTCAGCGTGGTGGTCAGCAGACCCATGCGCTGCTCGTACTTGTCCTGCGCCAGCTTGCCCTTGGCCACTTGCGCTTCGTAGTTCTTGCGGATGATGCCGACGCCACGGTCGATGGCTTCCTGCTTCATCTCCAGCAGCTTGACGGGGATGCCAGCGTTGAGGAAGCACATGGTGATGCCGCCGCCCATGGTGCCGGCGCCGATCACGGCCACCTGCTTGATGTCGCGCAGCGGGGTGTCGGCGGGCACATCGGGGATCTTGCTGGCAGCGCGCTCACCAAAGAACGAATGGCGCAGCGCGCGGGCCTGGTCGCCCGTCACCAGGCCTTCGAAGACCTCGCGCTCGAATTGGATGCCCGCGTCCAGGTCCAGCTTGGTGGCCGCTTCAACGCAGTCCACGCAACGCTGCGGGGCGATGAGGTTCTTGCGGGACTTGGCCAGCTCGGCACGGGCCTTGTTGAAGGCGTCGGCATCGGCCGGTGCAGCCACCTTCAGGTCGCGCACGGAGGGCAGCGGGCGGGCAGCAGCGATGTCTTTCGCAAAAGCGATGGCGGCCGGCAGCAGGTCACCGTCGACCAGCTTGTCGAACAGCTTCTGGCCCGGTGCGGCAAAGAGCTTCTCCGACATCACCGAAGCGCCGGTGGTGATCATCTGCAGGGCCGCTTCAACGCCCAGCACGCGCGGCAGGCGCTGCGTGCCGCCGGCACCCGGCACGATGCCGATGTTGACCTCGGGCAGCGCGATCTGCGTGCCCTTGGCGACCACGCGGTAATGGCAGCCCAGGGCCAGCTCCAGGCCACCGCCCATGGCCACGCCGTGGATGGCGGCGACAACCGGCTTGGCCGAACGCTCGACCGCTTCGATGGTGACGTGCAGGTTGGGTTCGGCAAACGCCTTGGGGCTGCCGAATTCGCGGATGTCGGCGCCACCGCAGAACACCTTGCCGGAGCCGATGATCACCACGGCCTGCACGGCGGCATCGGCATTGGCCGTGGCCAGGCCGTCCACGATGCCGGCGCGGGTGCCCTGACCGAGGCCATTGACCGGGGGGTTGTCCAGGGAGATGACGGCCACGCCGTCGGTGACTTGGTAGGTAGCGCTCATGGCAGTGTCGGTGATGGAAGTGAAAACACGCGCACACCGCCCCTGCCCCAGCTGAGAGGAGAAGGCTGGCGGCGTCCGCTCAGCAATCCGCAATTCTGACAATGGATCTTGTAAGAATTGAACAAGATTCTGACACAGCTCTCAAAGCCTTGCTCGGGCTCCTTGCATGCCGAACCACAAGCCTCGCACAACAACTTCCGTTGCGGCACCTCGGTTTGTCCGATTGACCTCATCGAATCGAGCTCGGGCATGCCTGACGACAAAGATGTCGCGCCAGATTTCTTGTGCTGCTGGCGGCTTTCTCAAAGCACTGGTTCACCGTTGCGAATCGCCGGGCATGCACCGAGGTCCGATCAGATCAGGGCGCCTCAGGCGCCCCCTTTGCAAACTGCCGCCAAGGTCTGAGACGCATCCGCGCCTCGATCGCCTTCAACGCACCGCAAGGAGACAACCAACATGTCCAAGTACATCAAGGGCTGGCTGATGCCAGCGCTGGGCGCCTTTTTCTTCCTCACCCTGCTGCAAGGCGGTTGGTGGATGTGGGCCCCATTTGCCGCCGCCATCGTGTTCTTCATCGGCGCCGATGCACTGTTGCCGCGCGACCTGTCAGAGCCGCCGCGCATGCAGTTCGCCGCCTTGCTGAACCTGCCGCTTTACCTGATGCTGCCGCTTCTGGCGCTGCTGAACTTCACGGTGCTGTGGATGTTCGGCTCGGGCGACTTCCTGGGCTATGGCGCCTGGATGAAGGAGCATGTCGGCCTGGACCTGTTCGCTGGCCGCGCAGCCACCACGCACTGGTTGCAATGGGCCGGCTGCGTCATCACCGTGGGCCTGATGAACGCCGTCGGCGGCACCGTCACCGGTCACGAACTCACTCACCGCACCAACCCCTTTGACCTGTTCATGGGCCGCTGGATGCTGGCCTTCACCTGCGACACCTCGTTCGCCATCGAACACGTCTACGGCCACCACGTGCAAGTGGGCACCCAGGCCGACCCGGCCACCGCGCGTCGCGGCGAGAGCTTCTACAAGTTCACCGTGCGCTCGACCATCATGAGCTATGTGCACGCCTACCAGGTGGAACGCGCCCGCCTCAAGAAGATCGGCAAGTCGGTGTGGAACCCGTTCGCCAGCCCCTTCCTGCGCGGCAACCTCGAAAACATCACTCTCTTTGTGGCGGCCTACGCCATCGCGGGCTGGCCAGGCGTGGGGTTCTGGGCGCTCATTGCCTTCGTCGGCAAGCAGTACCTGGAGATCACCAACTACTTCGAGCACTACGGCCTGGTGCGCGTGCCGGGTGAGCCGGTGCAGCCTCGCCACTCCTGGAACTCGAACCACTGGGCCAGCACCAACGTGTTGTTCAGCCTGGCGCGCCACTCGCACCACCACGCCGAAGGCGAAGCCCCCTACTGGACGCTCTACGCCTACCCGAACGCGCCCATGCTGCCCAACGGCTACCTGTCGATGCTGCTGATCGCCCTGGTGCCCCCGCTGTTCAAGAAGATGATGACCCCGGCCTTGAACGAATGGGATGAAAAGCACGCCTCGCCCGCCGAGCGCAAGCTGGCCCAACAAGCCAGCCAGCAAAGCGGCATGTCGGGCCTGAAGATCGCACAGGCCAAGCTGAGCTGAGCGGCTTCCCACGTCCACAACACCCCGGAGCGACCCTGCCGAGTGCGGCTGGGGTCGCTGCCGCTTCAACCCGACAAGGCCACACCGTGTTCGAACGATTCTTCCGACGCAGCCCCAGCGAGTTCCAGCTGCAGGTCAACCCGACGGGCGCACCCTTCACCGCTGCGGCCAAAGACAGCCTGCTGCTGAGTGCCCTGCAAAACGGCATTGCCTTTCCGCACAACTGCCGGGTCGGTGGCTGTGGTGAATGCAAATGCAGGCTGGTCTCGGGCAAGGTCAAGGAGCTCACCGACAAGACCTACCTGCTCTCCGCCGAGGAGCTCAAGCAGAACTACATCCTTGCCTGCCAAAGCCAGCCTCGCTCGGACGTGGTGATCGAGGTCACGCTGCGCGAGCAGGCCGCAGCCCACCCGGTGATCGAAACCCGCGGCCGCATCACGGCCTGCAGACCCCTGACCCACGACATCCTCCACGTCAGCATCGAGGCCGCAGGGCCGCTGCCACACACGGCGGGTCAGTACGTCGACATCGCGCTGCCCGAGGCCGCAGGGGGGACGGGCAAAGAGGTGCGCAGCTACTCGTTCGCCCGCGCGCCCGCGAGCGCGTCACCCACCGCCCTGGATTTCTACATCCGCAAGGTGCCAGGAGGCGCCTTCACCGACTGGCTGTTTGCCCAGGATCGAACAGGGGAAACCTTGAACCTAATCGGCCCACATGGCAGCTTTGCCTTGCGCGCGGACGTGGGCCCGATCGTCTGCATCGCAGGCGGCAGTGGTTTCGCGCCGATCCAGGCCGTGCTCGAGCAAGCCATTCGCGACCAACAAGCGACGCGCCCCCTGGTCATCGTGATGGGCGCGCGCACCCAGGCTGACGTGTACGCTCAGGAACACATTGACCAGCTGCGCCGCAGCTGGAGCGGTCGCTTTCACTTCGAGGCCATCCTCTCGGCAGAGCCCGAGGGCAGCAACTGGCAGGGCAAACGGGGACTGGTCAACGAACACCTGCCGGCGCTGCTGGGCACGCGCTTTGCGGAGCACAGCGCCTACCTCTGCGGCCCACCAGCGATGATCGACGCCTGCGTCAGCGCCTTGCGGAGCGGGGGCGTGCCCGCCACCCGCATCCACTTCGACAAGTTCCTCGATCGCAGCAACGCCCCGGCTTCGCGCTGAAGCCAGCCTGCCCTCGGCCGCCGATCACACCTCGAGCCACTCGCGCCGCACGTACTTGTCGGCGCGCAGCTCATCGGGGGTGCCGTGGAACACCACCTCGCCATGCCCCATCACGTAGCAGCGCTGCGAGATGTCCAGCGCGATGGTGAGCTTTTGCTCGACCAGCAGCACGCCCAGGCCGCGCTTTTGCAGCTCCTTGAGGTACTCACCCACCAGCTCGACGATCTTGGGCGCCAGGCCCTCGGTCGGCTCGTCGATCATGATCAGGTCGGGGTCACCCATCAAGGTGCGGCACAGCGTCAGCATCTGCTGCTCGCCCCCCGACATCACGCCGGCCTCGGTGTGCTGGCGCTCTTTCAGGCGCGGGAACATCTGGTACATGTCGTCCAGGCTCCAGCGGCCCTTCTTGCGCCCCGACTGCTGACCCAGCAGCAGGTTCTGCTCGACCGTCAGCTTGGGGAACACGTCGCGGCTTTCGGGCACGTAGCCGATGCCATGGCGGGCGATGTCATAGGGCTTGGTGCCCAACATCTCCTTGTCCTGCCACTTGATGGAGCCATGGCCATCGACCAGGCCCATGATGGCCTTGATGGTGGTGGAGCGACCTGAGCCGTTGCGGCCCAGCAGGCTGACGATCTCACCAGGTTTGACCTCCATGTCAACGCCATGGAGGATGTGGCTCTTGCCGTAGAAGGCATGCAGGTTTTCGATCTTCAGCATGTCTCAGGCTCCTGCGGTGGACGCGGCTTCAGCGGCTTGCGCCTCGGCGCGCTGGCTCTCGGCCAGCACCGAGCCCAGGTAGGCCTCCTTGACGCGGTCGTTGGCGCGCACGTTCTCGGGTGTGTCGAAGGCGATCACCTCGCCGTACACCAGCACCGCGATGCGGTCGGCCAGACCGAACACCACGCCCATGTCGTGCTCCACCGTCAGCAGCGTCTTGCCCTCGGTGACCTCGCGGATCATCTTGACGAAGTTGGCCGTCTCGGACTTGCTCATGCCCGCGGTCGGCTCGTCGAGCAGGATGACGTTGCCGCCACCGGCGATGGTCACGCCCACCTCGAGCGCGCGCTGCTCGGCGTAGGTCAGGTTGGCGACGTGGGTGTCGCGCTTGCGGCGCAGGCGGATCATGTCCAGCACCTCTTCGGCGCGTTGGTTCACGGCCGTGAGGTCCGACAGGAAGCGCCAGAAGCTGTAGCGCTGACCCATGGACCACAGCACCGCGCAGCGGATGTTTTCGAACACCGACAGGCGCGGGAACAGGTTGGAGACCTGGAAGCTGCGGGCCAGGCCGCGCCGGTTGATCTCGTAAGGCTTCATGCCGTGGATGGCTTCGCCATTGAGCAGGATCTGCCCGCTGGTCGGAGCCATGCGGCCGCTGATGAGGTTGAACAGCGTGGACTTGCCTGCGCCGTTGGGGCCGATGAGGGCAACGCGCTCGCCGGCTTTGACGGCCAGGCTGGTGCCACGGATGATCTCGGTCTTGCCGAAGGACTTGCGCAGGTCGCGCAACTCCAGGGCCAGGCCGTTCGATGAGGATGCGGAACTCATGTTCTCAATGCTCCGATAGAGGGACACGTGGGGGTCGATCGATGGAAGTGGGCACACAGGCCATCACTGGCCATCGCGCCGCAGGTTCTCGGCCTCGATCTCCTCCTGGATGTGGCCCCACTGGCGCATGAACTCGCGCCGCGCCACCTCGAAACAACCCACGCCTGTGATGAGCAGGAACACCGCTCCCACCCAGGCATCGACCCCGCGCGTGTCCAGCATCACACCCATGAAGCTCATCTCAGGGCCCAGGGCCTCGTTGAGCTTGATGTGGTAGACCATCTCGACCATCACGGCCAGGCCCAGGATCACGGTCAGGCCCGTGCCGGCCAAAGCCAGGTAGCTCGTCCACAGCTTGCGCAGGAAGCCATAGGCCGCCACGCGCAGGTTCATCATGATCAAGCTGGAAATGCCGCCCGGTGCGTACATCACCATCAGCAGGAAGAACACACCCAGGTAGAGCAGCCAGGCCTTGGTCAGCTCCGACAGCAGCACCGTGGCCAGCACCATCAGCACCGCGCCAATGATGGGCCCGAAGAAGAACAGCGCCCCACCCAGGAAGGTGAACAGCAGGTAGGCGCCCGAGCGATGCGCCCCCACCACCTCGGCCGTGACGATCTCGAAGTTGATCGTGTACAAGCCACCGGCGATGCCCGCAAAGAAGCCCGCGATCATGAAGGCGATGTAGCGCACGCGCTGCGTGTCGTAACCAATGAACTCGACGCGCTCCGGGTTGTCGCGCACCGCGTTGAGCATGCGCCCCAGCGGGGTCTGCGTGAACGCGAACATCAGCGCCGTGCACACGAAGCAATAGAACGCGATGAGGTAGTAGACCTGGGTCTGCGGCCCGAAGGTGATGCCCATGACAGGCTCGCCCACCACGCGGTTGCTCGAAACCCCGCCTTCACCGCCGAAGAACTCCGGCAGCATCAGCGACATCGACCACACCAGCTCGCCCACGCCCAGCGTGATCATGGCGAAGGTGTTGCCGGACTTCTTGGTGCTGACCGCGCCCAGCAGCGCCGCCACGAGCAGCCCCGCCAGCCCGCCCACGATGGGGATCAGGCTGACCGGGATGGCCCACTCGCCAGCACCCACCTTGTTGAGCGTGTGGATGGCGGCGAAGGAGCCCAGGCCCGAGTAAACGGCGTGCCCGAAGGAGAGCATGCCCCCCTGCCCGAGCAGCATGTTGTAGGACAGGCAGACGACGATGCCGATGCCCATTTGCGTGAGCATGGTCATGGCCAGGCTGCTGGTGAACAGCTTGGGGGCCACCAGCAGGACGAGGGCGAACAGCGACCACAGGATGATGCGGCCGACGTTCCAGGGTCGGAAGGTATAGGCTTGTGATGACATGTGTTTACTCCTCGCGCGTGCCCAGCAGGCCCTTGGGTCTGAAGATCAGGATCAGCACCAGGAGGAGGTAAGGCAGGATCGGCGCCATCTGCGACACCGAGATCTTGAGCAACGGGTACGCCCAGTGTTCAAAGTCGATCGGGCTGCCCAGCTTCTCGAGCAGGGTCAGGCCAGAGACGTCGATCACCACGGCGAAGGTCTGGATCAGGCCGATGATCAGCGAGGCCAGGAAGGCGCCGGCCAGCGAGCCCATGCCCCCGACCACCACCACCACGAAGATGATGGCGCCCACCGAGGCGGCCATGTTGGGCTCGGTCACGAAGGCGTTGCCGCCGATCACGCCGGCCAGGCCGGCCAGCGCACAGCCGCCGCCGAAGACGCCCATCATCACGCGCGGCACGTTGTGGCCCAGCGCCTGTGTCATGTCCGGGTGGGTGAGCGCTGCCTGGATGATCAGGCCGATGCGGGTGCGCGTCAGCAGCAGCCACAAAGAGCCGAGCATGAACAGCGCCACCAAGGCCATGAACCCACGGTAGATCGGGAACTGCGTGCAGCTGTTGCCTGCCGTGGCACACAGCGCGGCATCGCCGGCACCGGCCATCCAGCTCAGGCCCTGGTCCTTCACGCTGGCCAGCGTGAACAGCGGGCCGCTGAGCGACTCGGGCACACGGTAGTCAACGTTGGCAGGCCCCCAGACCAGGCGCACCACCTCGAGCACGACGTAAGACAGGCCGAACGTCACCAGCAGCTCGGGCACGTGTCCATACACGTGCACCTTGCGCAAGCTGTAGCGCTCGAAGGCCGCCCCCAGCAGGCCCACCAACAGCGGCGAGAGCACGAGCGAGGGGAAGAAGCCGATGATGCCTGTCAGCGCATAAGCGATGTAGGCCCCCAGCATGTAGAAACTGGTGTGCGCGAAGTTGAGCACACCCATCATGCTGAAGATCAGGGTCAGGCCCGAGCTCAGCATGAACAGCAGCAGCCCGTAGCTGATGCCGTTCAGAAAGAAGACGAAGAAGGTTTCCATGTCAGGCAGACGTGACGCATGCCGACGGGATCTCCGGGCATGCAGGGCCCTGGCGGCGGCGACCGCGCGAGAGCCGGGAGACCCACCCAGCCGGTCAGGCCAGGCGAGCCACTTCGAACACAAAACGACCGATCGCCCCCAAGCAGGAAACGATCGGTCGGGTACTTCTCAAGGCGAGCCAGCCTCAGAGATGACGCATCACGAAGGACGCTTCATCTGACAAGAGGTCGGCGTGCTCGAGACGTAGGCATCGAAGGCCTTGACGGGCACGAAGGTCATGCCGGTCTTCTCGACGTCGTACGTGTTCTTGGCGTCCAGCGGCGCCCACTGCGCGATGAACAGCGGCTGCTGCAGTTGGTGGTCGGTTTTGCGCATCTCGACCTCACCGTTGAAGGACTTGAACTTCATGCCCTCCATGGCCTTGGCCACCTTGACCGGGTCGGTCGACTTGGCATTGGCCATGCCCTGCGCCAGCATCGTCAGCGAGGTGTAGGTGGCCTGCGAGTAGTAATCGTCGTTGAAACGCTTCTTGAACTCGCTGACCAGCTGCCCAGCGGTACCACCCAGGTTGTAGTGACCGTAGCCGACCTGGAACACGCGGCCATCGGCGGCCTTGCCCAGTGCCGTCGGCGTGCCGCCGAAGTTGGCGTAGTAGGTGTAGAACTTGGCGGTCAGGCCCGCGTCGTTGGCGGCCTTGACCAGCAAGGCCAGGTCGGAGCCCCAGTTGCCGGTGATGACCGTGTCGGCACCCGAGGCCTTGATCTTGGCCACGTAGGGCGCGAAGTCACGCACCTGTGCCAGCGGGTGCAGGTCGTCGCCCACCACTTGCACATCGGGGCGCTTGCGCTTGAGGTTTTCCTTGGCGTACTTGGACACCTGCTGTCCGTGCGCGTAGTTCTGGTTGATCAGGTAGACCTTCTGGATGTCCTTCTGGTCCTTCATGAAGGTGGTCATGGCCTCCATCTTCATGGACGTGTCCGCATCCAGGCGGAAGTGCCAGAAGCTGCACTTGCTGTTCGTCAGGTCCGGATCGACCGCAGCGTAGTTCAGGAAAACGACTTCCTTGCCAGGGTTGCGCTCGTTGTGCTTGTTGATGGCGTCCACCAGCGCGCCTGCGGCACCGGAGCCCAGGCCCTGCACGACGTAGCGCACGCCCTGGTCAACGGCCGACTTCAAAGCGTTGAGGGATTCAGCGGGGCTCAGCTTGTTGTCGATGCTGATGATTTCGAACTTCACGCCGGCGGGATTGCTGGCGTTGAGCTTCTCTGCGACGAACTGGTAGCTCTTGAGCTGGTTCTGGCCCACGCTGGCCATCAGGCCCGAGAGGGGGTCGATCCAGGCGACCTTGACGGTCTCGCCTTTCTGGGCCAGGGCGGCACCGGCGGTCAGGGAAGTCATGACCAGCACGCTCAGTGCACGAACGGGGAATCTCATTGCTTTCTCCTTTAGTCGAGGCTCACAGCCGAACACAATTTACCCCCCTTGCCTTGGGGGTCGCTTCAGGGATGACCCGCAACAACACACACTTCAAACGAACGTTCGGACGCCTTCATTGCAGAAACGGTCATCGGCCGGAGATGCCGATCAAATGGGGCATTGCGGGCGATGAACAAAAAAAGGACCACCCCTTTCGGAATGGTCCTTTCAGCGCACACGACAACGCATGCGATGGCATCCACGAGGCCACCCAGTGACCTCGCTCAAGCTGTCATCAACAAGCTCAAGCAGTGGGCAGCTGGTGCTCCTTGAAGCGCTCGCGCAGTTGCAACTTCGAGATCTTGCCGGTCGCCGTGTGAGGGATCTCATCGACGAACACCACGTCATCC
This sequence comes from Comamonadaceae bacterium 2PF, assembly GCA_005502875.1. Lineage (GTDB taxonomy): Bacteria > Pseudomonadota > Gammaproteobacteria > Burkholderiales > Burkholderiaceae_C > Aquabacterium. The sequence goes on from SCMV01000011.1 coordinate 58,686, forward strand.
GGCGTTTGCCACTTCGGGATCTTGCCTTCGTAGAAAGCGATGAGCTCTTGCACCGACACCTCGGCGCCCGGCTTCTTGACCACCACCATCAGCGGGCGCTCGTCCCACTTGGGGTGGAAGCAGGCGATGGCCGCCGCCTCGTGCACCGCAGGGTGGGCCATCAGCACGTTCTCCAGGTCGATGGAGCTGATCCACTCGCCACCCGACTTGATCACGTCCTTGGAGCGGTCGGTGATCTGCATGTAGCCATCGGCATCGATGGTGGCCACGTCACCCGTGGGGAACCAGCCGTCGTGCAGCGGCGACTTGTCCATGTTGAAGTAGCTGTTGATGACCCAGTGACCGCGCACCTCCAGGTCACCAGCGGCCTTGCCGTCCCAGGGCAGCACCTTGCCATCGCCATCGACGATGCGCATGTCCACACCGAACACCGACTTGCCCTGCTTCTCCAGCAGCTTTTGCTTGTTTTCGGTGGACCACTCGGCGTGCTTGGTCTTGAGGCGACCCAGCGTGCCCAAAGGCGACATCTCGGTCATGCCCCAGGCGTGGATGACTTCAACACCGTACTCGTTCTCGAAGGCGCGGATCATCGCGGGCGGGCAGGCCGCACCACCGATGACCGTGCTCTTGAAGGTGCTGAACTTCAGGCCGTTGGCCTTGACGTGGTTGAGCAGACCCAGCCAGATGGTCGGCACACCGGCCGACATCGTGACCTTCTCTTCTTCGAAGAGGTTGTACAGCGAGGCGCCATCAAGGTGGTGGCCGGGCATCACCAGCTTGCAGCCCACCATCGCGGCGGCATAAGGTAGGCCCCATGCGTTGACGTGGAACATGGGCACCACCGGCAGCACCGTGTCGGTGGCCTTCAGGCACATGGCATCAGGCAAGGCGGCGGCGAACGCGTGCAGCACGGTCGAGCGGTGCGAGTAGACGGCGCCCTTGGGGTTGCCGGTCGTGCCCGAGGTGTAGCAGATGCTGGCAGCGGCGTTCTCGTCGAACGAGGGCCACTGGTAGTTGCCATCTTCGGCGGCCAGCAGCTCTTCGTAGCAATGCAGGTTCTGGAGCGCCGACTCCTTGGGCATGTGTTCGCGCCCGCACATCAGCACCACGTGCTTGAGCGTGGGCAGCATGGACGCCAGCTTCTCGACCAGCGGGAAGATGTTGAGGTCAACGAAGATGACCTGGTCTTGCGCGTCGTTGGCGATCCAGGCCACCTGCTGCGGGAACAGGCGCGGGTTGATGGTGTGGCACACGCGCTGCGAGCCCGACACCGCGTAATAGATCTCGAGGTGGCGGTAGCCGTTCCAGGCCAGCGTGCCGACGCGCTCGCCGGCCTTGACGCCCAGGCGTTCCAGGGCCTGGGCCAGCTTGCGCGAACGCAGCTCGACCTCGGCCCAGGTGGTGCGATGCATGTCGCCCTCGACGCGCTTGGAAACGATCTCGGTGTCGCCGTTGTGGCGCGCTGCGTGGGTCAGCAACGACGAGATCAGCAGGGGCATGTGCATCATCTGGCCCATCAGGCTCATGGAAACCTCCGAGGAAACGGCTCAAAGAAAGACAAACTGGTGTGGCACCCTCAATCTGATAACAACAGATATCAGATGCACCCAGAAATCATAGACGGCCGAGCACGTGCGATTTCGCGACCAGCGCCAGGGAATACCCGCATGGCGCATGCCCACCCTGCGCGTGAACTGAATCAATCGGGCGACTGAAGCCGCTTCAAAGCCTGAAGAAACGCCTCGGGCAAGTTCGTGGGCCTGCGCTCCTGGCGGTCCACGTAGACGTGCACGAAGTGCCCACAAGCCGCGCTCATCGCCTCACCCTGCTCAAACAGGCCAATTTCGTAACGCACGCTGCTCTTGCCGACGTGGGCCACGCGGATGCCGGCCTCGACGTTGCGCGGAAAGGCCAATGGCGCGAAGTAATTGCAATGCGTCTCGATGACCAGGCCGATCACCTCGCCCTCGTGGATGTCGAGCACGCCCGCTTCGATCAGGTAACGGTTCACCGCCGTGTCGAAGTAGCTGTAATAGGTGACGTTGTTGACGTGCCCATAGACGTCGTTGTCCATCCACCGCGTGGTGATGGTGCTGAAGTGGGCATAGGCCTCGCGGGGCTGGGGTTGAGGGCGGTTCATGCCGAAACCATAACCGATCAGGCCGCCCGTCGGCGTTGACCTGTTTCGGTGGCGACAGCTACATTAATGACCCAAGAGTCAGTTATTTGCCAACCGCTTGAAACGAGTCCAGCCCCCCGTTGGCGGCGCCCTGCCCACCGACCCGCCCGCTACAGGCTGCCCGCTGAGCGAAGCCATGGCCGCGCTCAGCCAGGCCTTGCCACGCGGCCGACAGCGCCGCAAAGCCGCGCGCCCGCAAGAATTGCTGGACGCAGCCCTCGACCTTTTCGTTGAAAAAGGACTGGCCGCCACGCGCGCCGAAGAAGTGGCCCACCGGGCGGGCGTCTCCAAGGGCACGCTCTACCTGTACTACCCCAGCAAGGACGAGCTCTTCAAGGCCGTGGTGCGCGCGCACCTGATCGACGCCATCAGCGCCGGTGACGAGCTCGCCGATCACTTCGAGGGCTCCACTTCGGAGTTGCTGCGCCTGCTGGCCGAGACCTGGTGGACCAAGGTGGGCTCGTCGAAGGCCGCCGGCCTGCTGCTGCTCATCATGAGCGAGGCCCGCGCATTCCCGGATGTCGCGCAGTTCTACCTCGACGAGGTGGTGGCTCCCAGCCACACCTTGTTGTCGCGCGTGATCCGGCGCGGCATCCAGCGTGGCGAGTTCAGAGACATGGACGTCACCTCCGTGGTCCACGGGCTGATCGCCCCGGCGCAATTCCTCATCCTTTATCGCCAATGCACCTCGGTGTGCTCGTCCAACCCCGCGCCGCTGGACCCACAGCGCTTCATGCACACCCAGATCGAGCTGATCCTCAAAGGCCTGGAGCACCCACCGCAGTCGTGAAGCCGACACAAATGCCGCCCCGCGCGACGGCAATCCACCCCGAGTCGGGTGGGTCTTCTTAAAATCTCAGTTTTCCCCGGATACCTTCCCCTTACCGTCTCCCGTAGGATGCCCAGCATGAACGTCGAACAAGCCCGCTTCAACATGATCGAGCAACAGATCCGCCCCTGGGATGTCCTGGACACCTCGGTGCTGGAGCTGCTGTCGGCCGTGCGACGCGAAGACTTCGTCCCCGCCGCACACCAGGCTCAGGCCTTCATGGACCTGGAGCTGCCCCTGGGCGGTGGCCGCAGCCTGCTGGCTCCGCGCGTCGAAGCCCGCCTGGTGCAAGACCTCAACCTGAGCAAGCGCGACACCGTGCTGCAGGTGGGCGCGGCCACCGGCTACGTCACCGCCTTGCTGGCCCGCAAGGCCCAACGCGTGATCGGCCTGGAAGCCGATGCCGCACTGGCCTCTCAGGCCCGAGCCAACCTGCGCAAGGCCGGCGTGAACAACGCCGAAATCGTGCAGACCGACGGCACATCAGGCCTCGCCTCGCAAGGCCCGTTCGACGCGATTTTGCTTTGTGGCTCGCTCGCCGAGGCACCTCAAGCCCTGCTCGACCAGGTCAAGGTCGGCGGGCGCCTGCTGGCCATCCTCGGCCAGGAACCGGTCATGCAGGCCACGCTGTTCACCCGCGTGGCCGCCAGTCAGTTCAGCCGCCAGGAGCTGTTCGACACCGTGGCAGCCCGGCTGCCAGGTTTTGCGGAGCCCAGCCGCTTCAAGTTCTGACCCATCGCGGTCACCCCCCTCGCGCTACCCACTTCAAGGATCGAAGATGTCCCAGCTCGCCGTCACGCCCCTGCCCCAACGCGCACCGTCGGTTCGCCGCCGCCGCTCTGCCGTCTCCCGGGCGATCGCTGTGATGGCAGCCGGCGCATTTGCCTCGGGCATGGCACAGGCCGACAACCTGCTCGAACTCTACGAAGCAGCCAAGCTCTACGACGCGGCCTACCTGGCGGCTCGCGCCCAGGCCGAGTCGGCTTACAGCAAGGCCGATCAGGCCAAGGCACTGGTGCGCCCCTCGCTGAACCTGCAGGCCAGCATCACCCGCACCGACTTCAACTCCAGCGCGAGCGCTCAGACCACCGTGCCAGGCGCTGCCGCGTCCTACGACAGCAACACCACCAACAAACGCGCCGGCATCCAGGCGCGTCAAACCCTCTACAACGCCGACAGCTTCGCGCGCCTGGACCAGGCCGACCAGTCGCGCCTGGTGGCCGACGCCGACCTGCAGGTCGCCTCTCAAGACCTCGCGGTGCGCGTCACCCAGGCGTACTTTGATGTGCTGGGCGCCCAGGACGTGCTCAGCACCGCACAAGCCAACAAGGCCGCGCTGGCCGAGCAACTGGCGGCAGCCAAACGCAGCTTCGAAGTTGGCAACTCCACCATCACCGACACGCGTGAAGCCCAGGCTCGCCATGACCTGGCCACGGCCCAGGAACTCGCCGCCGCCAACGAATTGCGCATCAAGCGCATCACGCTCGACCAGTTGGTGGGACGCGCCAACGTGATCCCCAACCCACTTCGCACCCCCGCCACGCTCGACAGCCTGGCCCCTGGCGAGATGGAAGAGTGGGTGAACCAGTCCCAGGCCTCGCCCAACGTGCTCAAAGCCTCGGCAGGACTGGAAGCCGCCAAGCTCGAGATCAAGCGCGCCCGCGCAGGTCACCTGCCCACGCTGGACGCGGTGGCCAGCCTGCAGCGCACCGACATCGACTCATCCAACCAGCTGGCCAAGACATCGGGCGGCGCAGGCACCTCCGCCGCGATCGGCCTGGAGATGAACATGTCCCTGTATGCCGGCAACTCGGTGCAGAACCGCATCGCCGAGGTGCTCAAGCTCCAGGAGAAGGCCGAGCACGACCTCGACAACGCCAAGCGCCAGGTCACACTCGGCACCCGCCAGGCCTATTTGGGCGTGCAGTCAGGGCTGGCGCAGGTCAAGGCCTACGAGGCCGCTGAATCGTCGGCCAAGCTGGCCCTGGAGGCCACACAACTGGGCTACCGCGTGGGTGTGCGCATCAACAAGGACGTGCTGGATGCCCAAACCCAGCTGGCCAACACGCAGAAGGACCTGTTCAAGTCGCGCTACGACGTCATCGTGGGCTCGATGAAACTGCGCCAGGCCAGCGGCGTGCTGACGCAGGACGACCTGGCCGAGCTCAACAAGCTGCTGGCGAACTGACCCGCGCAGCTCAAGGAAGCCAGACAAAAGAAAAGGGCCTGCGTGAACGCAGGCCCTTTTGCTTGGGGGTGTCTGGTGCCGGCTGTCGGGTTCGAACTGACGACCTACCGCTTACAAGGCGGTTGCTCTACCAACTGAGCTAAGCCGGCGAAAGAGATGCGAAGCGGATTCTAGCGCCCCTGACTCACTTGATGCGGCGCAGTGTCGGGCGGCCGCCACCACCTGGGCCATCGGGTGTGGGCTCGTTGTCTGCACCCTCTGTGCTTTCGGCGCGTTGGCGCGAGCCCTTGCCACTGTCGGCATCCTGGGTCGAGGGGGCCAGGCGCAGGCCCCCTCCCGTGCGCCGAGGCACTTCAGCCATGACCGGCTCGGGAACACCCGCGTCATCGATGTCCTGCACCGCCGAAGCGGGTGCATCGGTGGCGTCGCCACCTGCTGGTGTGGGAACCGGGAAGGCCATGCCCTGCCCGTTTTCGCGGGCGTAAATGGCGATGACGTGGTCCACCGGCACGCTGATGTCGCGCGCCACCCCGCCGAAGCGGGCCTTGAACTCGATGAACTCGTTGCCCAACTGCAGCTGGCTCGTGGCCTCGAAGCTGACGTTGAGCACGATCTCGTTGTTCTTGACGTACTCCAGGGGCACCTGCACCGAGCGATCGACGTACACAGCCAGGTAAGGCGTGAAGCCGTTGTCGGTGCACCAGTCGTGCAGGGCACGGATCAGGTATGGGCGGGTCGAAGTGCCCTGGGAGTCTTGTTCGGTGGACATGCGCAATCAGGCCGGCAGGAAGGTCACTTGCGCATCACCTTTTCCGAGGGCGTGAGGGCCTCGATGTAGGCAGGGCGCGAGAAGATGCGCTCAGCATACTTCAACAGCGGCAGCGCATTCTTCGACAGGTCGATGCCGTAGTAATCGAGGCGCCACAGCAGCGGTGCGATCGCCACGTCGAGCATCGAGAAGTCGTCGCCCAGCATGTACTTGTTCTTCAGGAAGATCGGGGCGAGCTGGGTCAGGCGATCGCGGATCTGCGAACGGGCGCGCTCGAGTTGCTTGTCGTTGCCCTTCAAACCGCCACGGCCTTCGAGCAGGTTCACGTGGGCGAACAGCTCCTTCTCGAAGTTCAGCAGGAACAGGCGCACGCGGGCTCGAGCCACGGGGTCACCGGGCATCAGCTGCGGGTGCGGGAAGCGCTCGTCGATGTACTCGTTGATGATGTGCGACTCGTACAGGATGAGGTCGCGCTCGACGAGGATGGGCACCTCGTTGTACGGGTTCATCAGGGCGATGTCTTCGGGTTTGGCGAAAACGTCGACGTCACGGATTTCGAAATCCATGCCCTTTTCGAACAGGACAAAGCGGCAACGGTGCGAGTAAGGGCAGGTCGTTCCGGAATACAGCACCATCATGGCGGTGAGCTCCTCAAGGTGGGCAAAAGGGGGCGAAAGAAGCTCGCCCGCTGAAAAACAACGAAGCGCAGTGGCCGCCCGAAGGCAGGCCACTGCGCCTGAGGCCCCTGCCGGCTCACGCCTTCAGGGACCGACGCATCACTTCACGTCTTTCCAGAACGCGGCGTTCAAGCGCCATGCGATGAAAGTGAAGATGGCCAGGAAAATCAGCACGCCAACGCCAATTTGCTTGCGCTGGTTCTGAACCGGCTCACCCATCCACTGCAGGTAGGCGACCAGGTCGGCCATGGCGCTGTCGAACTCCTGGGGCGACATTTTGCCCGGCGTCAGCTGCTCGAAGCCTTCGAAGGTGTGAACCTTCTTGGAGGCGTCGTGCGGGTCGGCCGCTTCGACGAACTTGGCCGCGCGCTGGCCCTGCAGCTCCCACAGCACGTGCGGCATGCCGACGTTGGGGAAGACCAGGTTGTTCCAGCCCGTTGCCTTGGTGTCGTCGCGGTAGAAGGTGCGCAGGTAGGTGTAGAGGTAGTCTGCACCCGAGCCGTCGTGGCTGGCGCGCGAGCGGGCCACCAGGGTCAGGTCAGGCGGCACGCCACCGAACCAGTCCTTGGCATCCTTCGGATTCAGGGACACCTTCATGACGTCACCCACCTTGTCGGTCGGGAACAGGAGGTTGTCCTTGATCTGCTGGTCGGTCAGGCCGATGTCCTTGAGGCGATTGAATCGCATGAAGGCGGCGGCGTGGCAGTTCAGGCAGTAGTTGGCGAAGATCTTGGCGCCGTTTTGCAGTGCGGCCAGGTCGGTGACGCGTTCGGTGGGGAACTTGTCCAGCGCGATGGCGGCGCCACCAGCGGCCTGGGCACCAGTCACCACGGCAAAGGCGGCCAGCAGGGAAGCAAGCAGTTTTTTCATGGTTGTGAGTCCTGCCTTGTTCAGTGGGGCTTGAAGGTGACGCGATCGGGCACGGGCTTGAAGGTGCCCAGCTGGCTCCACCAAGGCATCAGCACGAAGAAGCCAAAGTACAGCAAGGTGCCAACCTGGCTGACTTTCTCACCCATGGGCGACGGAGCCTGCACGCCCAGGTAGCCCAGGATGCAGAAGTTCACGACGAAAACGCCATAGACGATCTTGTGCCAGTCAGGACGGTAGCGGATCGACTTGACCGGGCTGTGGTCGAGCCAGGGCAGGAAGGCCAGGATCACGACGGCGCCGCCCATCACGGCCACGCCCCAGAACTTGGCTTCGAACACCTTGAGCAGGGCGATCACCACGGCGGCGATCACCAGGCCGGCAACCTTGGTCTTGCCATCGCCCTTGCCCTTGACCAGGTTCAGCAGGGCACCCAGGGCGATGAGCCCGACGAACACGTTGACCAGGTCATCGGTGGTGGCTCGCAGCATCGAGTAGAACGGCGTGAAGTACCAGACCGGTGCGATGTGCGCCGGGGTCTTGAACGGGTCAGCCGGGATGAAGTTCGGGCGTTCCAGGAAGTAGCCGCCCAACTCGGGCGCGAAGAAGATCACGGCCGAGAAGACGAACAGGAAACCACCCACGCCCAACAGGTCGTGCACCGAGTAGTAGGGGTGGAACGGCACGCCATCGAGCGGGTTGCCCTTGGCGTCCTTGGGGCCCTGCTTGATCTCGACACCGTCGGGGTTGTTCGAGCCCACTTCGTGCAGCGCGATGATGTGCGCCACCACCAGGCCCAGCAGGACCAGGGGCACGGCGATCACGTGCAGCGCGAAGAATCGGTTCAGGGTGGCATCGCCCACGACGTAGTCGCCGCGGATCAGGATGGCCAGGTCAGGACCAACGAAAGGAATGGCCGCGAACAGGTTGATGATCACCTGAGCGCCCCAGTACGACATCTGGCCCCAGGGCAGCAGGTAGCCCATGAAAGCTTCGGCCATCAGGCACAGGAAGATCAGGCAACCGAAGACCCACACCAGCTCGCGCGGGGTGCGGTAGGAGCCATAGATCATGCCGCGGTACATGTGCAGGTAGACCACGACGAAGAACGCCGAGGCACCGGTGGAGTGCATGTAGCGGATCAGCCATCCCCAGGGCACATCACGCATGATGTACTCGACCGAGGCGAACGCGAGTTCGGCGTCCGGCTTGTAGTTCATGACCAGGAAGATGCCGGTCACGATCTGGATCACCAGCACCAGCAGGGCCAGCGAGCCGAAGAAGTACCAGAAGTTGAAGTTCTTGGGGGCGTAGTACTCGCCGACGTGCTCGTTCCAGAGTTTGGTGGCCGGAAACCGGTTGTCCACCCAGGTCAGGAGCTTTTCGCCAGCAGAAGCGTCGGCGGGGGCTTGCTTCATTTCAGCCATCGTGGTGTCTCCGTTCAGGCCTTCTTGTCTTCACCAATCAGCAGCTTGGTGTCGGACAGGTACATGTGGGGCGGGATCTCCAGGTTGTCCGGAGCGGGCTTGTTCTTGAAGACGCGGCCGGCCAGGTCGAAGGTCGAGCCGTGGCAGGGGCACAGGAAGCCGCCCGGCCAATCGTCCGGCAAGGAGGGCTGAGCCCCCGCCTGGAACTTGGACGAAGGCGAGCAACCCAGGTGGGTGCAAATGCCCACGGCGACCAGCACGTCAGGCTTGATCGAGCGAGCGGTGTTGCGGCAGTACTCGGGTGTGAGCTCGGCGGGCTTGCGCTCGGAGTTCGGGTCGGCCAATTGGCCATCGTGCTTGGCCAGTGCGGCCAGCTGTTCCTCGGTGCGCTTGAGGATCCACACGGGCTTGCCGCGCCACTCGACGGTCATCATCTCGCCGGGCTTGAGGGCGCTGATGTCAGCCTCGACGGCGGCACCAGCGGCGCGAGCACGTTCAGAGGGTTGGAAAGTCGAGACAAAGGGGATGGCGGTGGCCACGCCGCCTGCGCCGCCGACGGCGCAGGCCATGGTCACCCAGGTCCGACGGCTTTGATCCACTGGCTGATTGCTCATGGGTATCCTCAGGGACTGGTGGGACGATGACGTAAAAAGGGTCAATTGCGCATTGTAACGGACGCCCGAGCGCGCTCACGGTTCAGGCATGCGTCAGCGCCCCTGGATGCAATCGTGACAGTTTGCAAACAGGCCGAAAGCTCGCCGGGTTTGTGCCGATATCCAGCGTAGGAAGGGGTTCCGCTGGGGCCCCTGGAACGCAGACATCGCCAGACAAGGACCGCCCCCGTGCACGACCCCCGACTCGCATCCGTGCTGCAGGCCGCCGCTGGCCGCATCCAGGCGGCGATCGCGGCTGCCGTGGACAAAGCCGCCGTGCAACTGGCGCCACTGGCCCTGTCGGCCACCAGCGGCACGGTGCGCATGGAGCTGATGAACGCCGAGCGTGAACTGCGCACGAAATCCGGCCGCATCCTCCAGGGCTTTCAAAAGCACCTGCAGACCCAGATCGAGAAATCAACCGCCACCAAAACCACGGCGACCACATCCGGGCTGGGTGAGCTGGACTGGGATGCCCTGTCGCTCGTGGGGGACGACGAGGTCGAGCGCGGCGTGATGGCCGACCGACTGGGGCAGACCCTTTTGCCCGATTGTGACGAACACCTCAAGGTGGTCTACGCGCAGTTCAGCGCCCTCATGGGCGAGGAGCACGTTGCGGAGCGCAACCCGCTGAACCCTCAGTCGGTTGCCAAGGCATTGTTGGGCAGCCTGGCGGATGCCGAATGCCCGCAGGACACCATCCAGACACTGACCACGCACATCGGTCGCCTGCTGGGTGCCGAATTGAACGCCGCCTACGGCATCGTGGTGCAGGAGATGCGCCAGCAAGGGATCGAGCCTCGCGGCATGGTGCTGTCTCGCCCGCGCCCCACCGGCGGCAGCGGCCATGCGCCGTTCAGCGCTTCCACTTCCGAAGCTGGCGAGTTCGCCAACACCTCTGGTCAAGCCAGCCATGCCCCGAGCCATTCGCAGGCGGGCGCCTTCCAGGGCATGCCCGGCAGCACGGCCTTCGCTCAGATCGAAGCCCACCAGCGCGCCGCGCAGGCCCTGAGCAACATGTTCGGGGTGGCACTGCCCACCTCGCCAATTGGGCTGGAAGGATCGTTCATGCCGGTTCAGGGTGGCCAGAGCCCCCTCAGCCAGGCTGCGGCCCAAGCCGCTCGCAGCGATTTCCAGCAGCTGCTGCGCAAGCTGGCTGCGCAAACCATGCCAACCGCAGGCCTGGGCGATGCACTGGTGGCACCGGGAGCCGACACCGCGCCCATGGGCCTGATCGACTCGGCGCAAGCGCAGGGGTTTGCCGAGGGCCACTTCGCAGGCCCGCTGATGGCCGCCAACCTGATCCGGGCCCACAGGGATGAACTCGTCAAGGCCAGCGGCGGCGCACCCATCGACCAGATCGTCATCGACATCGTCGCGGCGCTGTTCGACCAGGTGCTCTCCGACCCCAAGGTGGCGCCGGAGATGGCCCGCCAGATCGCGCGACTTCAAATGCCTGTGCTGCGAGTGGCGCTGGGCGACATCGGTTTTTTCAGCTCGCGCAAACACCCGGTCCGCCGTTTCGTCAACCGCATCGCCACGCTGTCGGGCACCATCGACGAGCAAGATGCCAGCGCCTGCCAGGCCTGCCTGGCCCGCGTGACCGCACTGGTCGACGGCATCGTCGATGGGGACTTCGACAACCCGGGCCTCTACGAAAGCAAGCTGAGCGAGCTCGAGGCCTTCATCGAACAGACCACCTCGCGCGACGCCGCCGAGCAGGCCGCCGTGGCCGAGCTGCTCAACGGCAAGGAGGCCGATCTGCGGGTGCACCAGCGCTACATGCAGATCCTCAAGCGGGAGCTGGCCGACGTTGAAATCCCGGAGTTCCTGCGCGACTTCCTGACCCAGATCTGGAGCCAGGTGCAGGTGATGACCGCTGCGCGCCACGGCGCCGACTCGGCCATGGCCCAGCGCATGAAAAAGGCCGGTCACGAACTGGCCCTGAGCGTGCAGCCCAAAGGCCAGCCCCAGTTGCGCAAGAACTTCCTGCTGGGCCTGCCTCAGCTCATGCGCGACCTCAACGATGGCCTGGGCATGATCCAGTGGCCCGAAGAGGCCAAACAGGCCTTCTTCGCGCAGTTGCTGCCCGCCCACGCCGAGTGCCTCAAGGCCGCGCCCCACCACGAGCTGACCCAGCGCATGCTGGAGCAGCGACTGACCAAGGTGGAGAACCTGGCGATCCCCTCTCGCGAGGAAGCCGCCAACGACCCCCTGCCCTCACCCCTGGCCGATCTCGGCGCCAGCCCGACCCTCACGGTGGTCTCGGCGCTGAGCGTCGAAGAGATCAAAGCCGCCGGTTTCGTGCCGGAAGCGGCCATTCGCGCCGATGCGCCGCTGGACATCGACCTCGACGCGCCAGCCGACCCCAGCCTGGCGGACATCGACATCAACCTGGACGCCCCACCAACGCCTTCAGCGGGGATGCAGTTGGTGCACCACATCCAGAAGGGCACGGCCTATCAGATGCTGATGCAGGACCAGTGGAAGAAGGTTCGCCTGACCTGGGTGTCCGAAGGGCGCACCTTCTTCATCTTCACGCACGGCCACACGCACAAGCAAACGATCTCGCTGACCGCGCGCACGCTGGCCAAGATGTGCGAGACAGGGCGGTTCAAGGCCTTCGAGCAGGCCGAGCTGATCGAGCGAGCCACCTTGCGCGCTCGTCGTCAGCTGGCCGCACTGGCCTCGGGCGGGCGCGAACGAAGCGCCGCCTGATCGCAAGCGGGCAAAAACTGCCCCGCGGGCAAGACCGCGACACTGCACGGCTACCCCTGAACGTCAAGCAGGTCGTCAGGCCTGTGCCAGGCGACCGGCCAGCAGCAAACGCGCCATGGCGGCGGCCTCCCCGAAGCTGCCTTCGTCGGCCCGCCCCGTGCCAGCCAGATCGAACGCGGTGCCGTGGTCCGGGCTGGTGCGCACAAAGGGCAGGCCCAGCGTCACGTTCACCCCCTCATCGAGCCCCATGTACTTCACCGGGATCAGGCCCTGGTCGTGGTACATCGCCACCACGACGTCGAATTCGCCCACGTGGTCAGGCGGGGCATGGCGGGCGCGCATGAAGACGGTGTCGGGCGCCCAGGGGCCCGAGGCGTCGATGCCTTCGGCCTGGGCCGCCCGGATGGCCGGCGCGATGACCTCGACCTCTTCGCTGCCGAACAAACCACCCTCGCCCGCGTGCGGGTTGAGCCCCGCCACCGCGATGCGCGGCTTGGGCTGGCCCCACAGGGCCGCGCTGCGGTGGGTGATGCGCAAGGTCTCGAGCACGCTGTCGAACGTCACTTGCTCGATGGCCTGGCGCAACGACACGTGGATGGTCACCAGCACCGTGCGCAACTGGCGGTTGGCCAGCATCATGCGCACTGGCGCGGGGGGCTGGCCGGGCAATGCGCCTTCGGCCTGCAGCAGCTCGGTGTGCCCGGGGTAAGGCTCGCCAGCCAGGGCCAGGGCTTCCTTGTGCAGGGGCGCGGTGACGATGGCACCGACCTCGCCCAGCTGCGCCAGGCGCACGGCGGCGCGGATGCAAGCTGCTGCGGCCTGACCCGCCCGCCTGTCGACCTGCCCCAGCGGCGCTTCGAGCAAGTCGGGTGGCAGGCCGGGCGGCGCCCACACCCCCATCTGCCCACCCGTCAATTTGAGCGCATCACGCCAATCGTCCAAGGCCACCACCTCAACAAGCGCCCTGCCAGCGGGCAGCCAGGCCACGGCACGGCGCATGACCTGCGGGCAGCCGATCACCAGGGCACGCTCGCCCTGCCCCCACCACTTGGCGATGATCTCAGGGCCGATCCCGCAGGCGTCGCCCATGGTCAGGGCCAACCAGGCGCCCATGGGCTTGGCAAGCGGGTGGGCGGCGGACGGCACCCGGGCATTCGCCGACTCAGGCATCTGGGAAACCATGTTGGAAACCCCTCCGGGGGCACGGACATTGCTACACCCCGATTGTCGGTCGGATCGGACCGATGCGCTGGGCCCGAGCCGCCCGGTTGCTACACTGCAGACATGACTTGGTTGGACGACGTGAAGTGGGACGAAAACGGGCTGGTGCCCGTCATCGCCCAGGAAGACAGCACGGGTGACGTGCTGATGTTTGCCTGGATGAACCGGGAGGCGCTGACGCGAACCGCCGAAACGGGCGAGGCCGTCTACTGGAGCCGCTCGCGCAAGCGCCTGTGGCACAAGGGCGAAGAATCGGGACATGTGCAGCAGGTGCACGCCATCCGCATGGACTGCGACAACGACGTGGTGCTTTTGCGCGTGACGCAAAAGGGGCACGAACCCGGCATCGCATGCCACACCGGCCGTCACAGTTGTTTCTTCCAGAAGTACGACAATGGTGCATGGGTGACGGTTGAACCCGTCCTCAAGGACCCGAAATCCATCTATTCATGATGAGCGAGCTGAATCAACTGGACGTGCTGGCCCGTGTCGCCGAGGTCATCGAATCCCGCAAGGGAGGCGACCCCGACAAGAGCTATGTGGCGCGTCTTTTCCACAAGGGCACCGACGCCATCCTCAAAAAGGTGGGCGAAGAGGCCACCGAGGCGGTGATCGCCGTCAAGGACCTGGCCGTGCAGGACAGCCCCGAACACCGCAAGGCGGTGGTGGGCGAGTTCGCCGACCTGTGGTTCCATTCCCTGGTGGCGCTGTCGCACATGGGCCTGGGTCCGCAAGAGGTGGTGGCCGAGTTGGCCCGGCGCGAGGGCTTGTCCGGCCTGGAAGAATTTGCGCGTCGCAGCGCCCCTCGTTCTTGAATTCCCAAGGGGAAGCCCCCACATCGCCTGTGTCGATACCGGCTCTCCCGACATCTTTCTTTCAACCAACGCGGGCAGTCAGCCCGCTCGGAGTGTGATCATGGGTTCGTTCAGCATTTGGCACTGGGTGATCGTGCTGCTCATCGTGGTGATGGTCTTCGGCACCAAGAAGCTCAAGAACATCGGCGGAGACCTCGGCTCTGCGGTCAAGGGCTTCAAGGACGGCATGAAGGACGGTGGCACCACCCCCGAGGCCCCGGCTCAACAGGTGACCAACGCTGCCCGCCAGGACAGCAACACCGTCGACGTCGACGCCAAGACCAAGTCCTGATCTCCAGGGCATGATTGATTTCGGCATCGACAAGCTGGCCCTGATTGGGGCCGTGGCGCTCATCGTGATCGGCCCGGAGCGCCTGCCCCGGGTTGCGCGCACGGTGGGCGTTCTCATTGGCAAGGCGCAGCGCTACGTCTCGCAGGTCCAGGGCGAGGTCAACCGCTCGATGGAGCTCGACGAGCTCAAGAAAATGAAGGACAACCTGCAGACCGCCGCCCAGGACATTGGGCAAACGGTCCAGGGCAGCCTTGACGAAGCCGGCCAGGCCCTGTCGGACAGCACGACGGCCGACTACCCCAGCTTCTACAACGACCTGCCGGCAGCCCCCTACACCCCGCCTCGCAAGAACTGGCGCCTCAAGCGTGGCGCCACGCCGCTTTGGTACAAGCAGCGCAACGGCGTGCGTCGCCATGTGCAGTCGGGCGCCGCACGCGTCGCCCGCTTCCGACCGAACCGCCAACCCTGACACCCCGTGAGCACCCCTCCCCCCAGCCCGGACGGCACGGACGGCACCGAACAGCCTTTCGTCGCCCACCTCATTGAGCTGCGCGATCGACTGATCCGCGCGGTCATCGCCATCGCCATCGCCTTCGTGGCCCTGGCCATCTACCCATCGCCATCCGGCCTGTACGACTGGCTGGCCATGCCGCTGATCCAGCACCTGCCAGCAGGCGCCACGATGATCGCCACCAACCCGATCTCGCCGTTCATGGTGCCGATCAAGGTGACGATGCTGGCGGCCTTCATGCTGGCGCTGCCGGTGGTGCTCTACCAGATCTGGGCGTTCGTGGCGCCGGGCCTGTACCTGCACGAGAAAAAGCTGGTCCTGCCCTTGATCATCTCCAGCACGCTGTTGTTCTTCCTGGGCGTGGCCTTCTCGTACTTCTTCGTGTTCGGCAAGGTCTTCACCTTCATCCAGCAGTTCGCGCCGAAAAGCATCACCGCTGCCCCTGACATCGAGGCCTACCTGAGCTTTGTGCTCAACATGTTCATCGCCTTCGGGGCGGCCTTTGAAGTGCCCGTGGTGCTGGTCATCCTGGTTCGCATGGGCATGGTGTCGGTCGAAAAGCTCCGCGACTTCCGCAGCTACTTCATCGTCATCGCCTTCGTGATCGCTGCGGTGGTGACGCCGCCCGACGTGGTGTCACAGCTTGCGCTGGCCATCCCGATGTGCCTGCTCTACGAAGTGGGCATCCTGGCTGCAGGGTTGTTCGTCAAGCACACCCAGGCTCCCGACAGCGATGCCTCAAACGAAGGGCCGGCCACCTGAACAGGCCCCCAAGCCCGAAACCGGGCTGGCATGCCTGTGCTGATGCGCCAGGGGTGTGCCAGGGCAGGCACATGGTCGGGCACACGGTCATGGGCCGGCGACTTGCGACAGCGTCGCGCCAGCAACAAGGGCCCCGAGGGGCCCTTTGTCATTCTTCATCGCCAGAGTCCGACGGGTCTTCTTCCTGCTGCTGATCCCGGCTGGCCACCTGCGGCCTGCGCGCAGTCACGATGGAGATGGTCAGCGCCTGATCGCCGCGCTGCACCTTCACCTGCGCCGGCGCACCCGGCTTGAGCGCCGCCACGGCGTTGAGCAACTGCGCCGTGTTGCCGACCTTGGCTCCGCCCACCTCGGTGACGACATCGCCTGGCTTGAGCCCACCTTGCGCCGCCGGGCCGTCGCGCAGCACGCCGGTGATGAGCACGCCCTCGCGGGTCTGGAGGTTGAAGGTCTCGGCGATCTCGGGCGTGAGGTCACGCGGCTCGACACCGATCCAGCCCCGCGTGACACGCCCCTCTCGGATCAAACTGTCCATCACCTGCCGCGCGGTGGAAACGGGGATGGCGAACCCGATGCCCATGTTGCCGCCCGAGCGCGAGTAAATGGCCGTGTTGATGCCGATGAGGTGGCCGTTCGCGTCGACCAGCGCCCCGCCCGAGTTACCCGGGTTGATGGCCGCGTCGGTCTGGATGAAGTTCTCGAAGGTGTTGATGCCAAGCTGGTTGCGCCCCAGGGCGCTGACGATGCCGCTGGTCACCGTCTGGCCGACGCCAAACGGGTTGCCAATCGCCAGCACCGCATCTCCGACCTGAAGGGCCTCCGAATTGCCCAGGGTGATGGCAGGCAAGCGCTCCAGGTCGATCTTGAGCACGGCCAGGTCGGTTTCGGGGTCGGTACCGATGACCTTGGCGCGTGCACGGCGGCCGTCGGAGAGCATCACCTCGATCTCGTTCATGCGATCGACCACGTGGTTGTTGGTCAGCACGTACCCCTCGGGCGAGACGATGACGCCCGAGCCGATGCCCGATT
This sequence comes from Comamonadaceae bacterium 2PF, assembly GCA_005502875.1. Taxonomy (GTDB): domain Bacteria; phylum Pseudomonadota; class Gammaproteobacteria; order Burkholderiales; family Burkholderiaceae_C; genus Aquabacterium. The sequence goes on from SCMV01000011.1 coordinate 75,662, forward strand.
GCGGCTGCTCGTTGGGCTCACCAAAGAAGTATCGGAACCAGGGGTCGCGCCCACGGGCGTTGCGCTGCTGGGTGTTGGCCGTGATGACGCTGACCACCGTGGGGGCGGCCTGGCGCGCCGCGTCGCTGAAGCCCAGCACGGGTTGACTGGCCCGGCCCGCTGGCAGCGGCGCCGTGCTGAGGGTGGCCTCAGGCAGCGCCTGCCGCCACGGCAGCGACTCAATCCACTGTGGTTTGAACGTGGCCACGACGAACAAGACGGCCACAGCGACCGTCACGGCCTGAGAAAATAGGAGCCAGGTTTTGCGCATGAACATCCACAAGCCAGAAAGGCCTGCCGTGATCGAAAGGGATACGCTGTTGTCACACCTCCACCAGATGCTGGAGGCAGACCGATTCAAGGATTATGGGCCGAACGGTCTGCAGGTGGAGGGCAAGGCGCGCATTCACAAGGTGGTCACGGGCGTGACCGCCAGCCTGGCGCTGATCGAAGCCGCCGTGGCCGAGGGCGCCGACGCGCTGCTGGTGCACCATGGCCTGTTCTGGCGCGGCCAGGATGGCCGGGTCACGGGCTGGATGCGCCAGCGCCTGGCCACGCTGCTCCAGCACGACATCAACCTCATCGCCTACCACCTGCCGCTGGACGCCCACGCCTCGCTGGGCAACAACGCGCAGTGGGGGCAGCGCCTGGGTTGGGTGGCCGACTCGCACTTTGGCGATCAGAACCTGGGCTTCATCGGCCCGGCCCCCGCTGGCCTGGGTTTCGACGCCTTGGTGCAACAGCTGCGCCAGGTCATGGGCCGAGAGGTCACCGGCATCCCGGGAGACGGACGCCCCCTCCAGCGCGTTGCCTGGTGCAGCGGCGGTGCGCAGGGGTACTTCGAGCAGGCCATCGCAGCCGGCGCAGACGTGTTCCTGACCGGCGAAATCTCGGAGCCACAGGCCCACTACGCCAAAGAAACCGGCGTGGCCTTCATCGCCTGCGGGCACCACGCCAGCGAGCGCTGGGGCGTGCAGGCCGTGGGCGAGCACCTCGCCCAGCGCATGGGCGTGGCGCACACCTTCATCGACCTGCCGAACCCGGCCTGAGCGCCAGGTTCTCACCCGGCGCTGGCTGCGCCTTCGGCCTCAGTGCGCCAGCACCATCTCCAGCTCGGCGAAGTTGCGCGAGTGCAGATCGGGCTCGATGGTGGTGTTGAGCGCCTGCTCCAACCTGTTGGCGGAGAACAGACCGCGCAGCACTGTGGCGCCGTCCTTCTTCTGCGTGACCAGCAGGTAGCGCAGGTTGTGCTCGCGCAGGGTCGCCACGATGTCGCCCACGTGGGCCACGCGCACATGGGCGATGTCCACGGTGTCCCACTGGGTGATGGGCACCATGATGTCGGCCACCGTCAGCTCGTGGTGGGGCACGTGGTGGGCCGAGGCGCGCAGCACGGGGCGCTCACCTTGCAGCACCTCGGCCGTGACCATGCCGACGAGCTCGCCGTCGGCGCCGGCCACGAAGACCATGCGAACACCGGCGCGACGCATCACGTGCAAGGTCTGACCCAGGCCATCTCGGTGGCTCGCGATCACACAGGGGCTGTGGTGCAGGTCGGTGAAGAGGCTGAGTGCCGGGTCGTGCGGCTGGGCCGAGCGCTGCGCTTTGGGCAGGCTGGGGGCCATCGCAAGGGCCTGGACGGACAAAGGCTTGTGGCCGTGACGTTGGGGCATGACACGCTCCTTTCGATGTCGGTCCCCGCCCTGGCGGCCCGACCGGCTTGCGCGTCGGCACGGGCACAGAGGCGGGACACGTCCCAACCTCAGGTTACGCCTGTCGCAAGCGCTTGCATCGCGGGAAAAGCATGCCCCTGCCGGCAAGGGTGTGATCAAAGGCGCACGATGCGCCATCGTTTCACCCCTGCGGGTGTTTCAGCAAGCAGGTCTGCGAGGCGTCAGGTGCGCACGGGGATGCCGCGCGCGGCCATCACGGCCTTGGCTTCGGCCACGGTGTATTCGCCGTAATGGAAGATGCTGGCAGCCAGCACCGCATCGGCCCCACCCTGCTGCACGCCATCGGCCAGGTGTTCGAGGTTGCCCACGCCACCGGAGGCGATGACGGGCACGCCCACGGCGTCGCTCACCGCTCGCGTGAGTTCAAGATCGAAGCCCGACTTGGTGCCATCGCGGTCCATGCTGGTCAGCAGGATCTCGCCAGCGCCGAATTCGGCCATCTGCCTGGCCCAGGCCACGGCGTCGAGGCCGACGTTCTTGCGGCCACCGTGGCTGTAGACGTCCCAGCCCGGCCCCTTGGCGGCCAGTTCATCGCCCTGGCGCTTCTTGGCGTCGATGGCCACGACGATGCACTGCGAGCCATACTTGTCGGAGGCATCGCGGATGACCTGCGGGTTGGCGATCGCAGCCGAGTTGAAGCTGACCTTGTCGGCGCCCGCGTTGAGCAGGCGGCGCACGTCGTCGACCGTGCGCACGCCCCCACCCACCGTCAGCGGGATGAAGACCTGCGAAGCCACGGCCTCGATGATGTGCAGGATCACATCGCGCCCGTCGCTGGTGGCGGTGATGTCCAGGAAGGTGAGTTCGTCCGCGCCCTGCTCGTTGTAGCGCGCGGCGATTTCGACCGGGTCACCGGCGTCGCGCAGTTCGACGAAATTGACGCCCTTGACGACCCGCCCGCCCGTCACGTCCAGGCAGGGGATGATGCGTTTGGCCAGCATCAGATGCCGCCGTTGAGTTCGTCGGCGCGCTTTTGCGCAGCGGCAAAGTCCAGGTCGCCGCTGTAGATGGCGCGACCGCAGATCACGCCTTCGACGCCTTCGCCTTCGACAGCGCAGAGCTCTTCGATGTTCTGGATGTTGGACAGGCCGCCCGAGGCGATGACCGGGATGGTCAGGGCCTGGGCCAGCTTCACGGTGGCGTCGATGTTGATGCCGGTGAGCATGCCGTCGCGACCGATGTCGGTGTAGATGACGCCTTCGACGCCATAGTCCTCGAACTTCTTGGCCAGGTCGATGACCTCGTGGCCAGAGAGCTTGCTCCAGCCGTCGGTCGCGACCTTGCCGTCCTTGGCGTCCAGGCCGACGATGATGTGGCCGCCGAAAGCGGTGCAGGCGTCGCGCAGGAAGCCGGGGTTCTTGACCGCGGCGGTGCCGATGATGACGTAACTCAGGCCGTCGTCGAGGTAGCGCTCGATGGTGTCGAGGTCGCGGATGCCGCCGCCCAGCTGGACGGGGATCTCGGAGCCGACTTCCTTGATGATGGCCTTGATGGCCGCCTCGTTGACGGGCTTGCCGGCGAACGCCCCGTTGAGGTCGACCAGGTGCAGGCGGCGCGCGCCGGCATCGAGCCAGCGGCGGGCCATGGCCGCCGGGTCCTCACCGAAGGTGGTGGAGTCGTTCATGTCGCCTTGCTTGAGGCGAACACACTTGCCGTCTTTCAGGTCGATCGCAGGAATCAGCAGCATGGCTGGGATGCGGGTGGGTCAGTCGTCGAAGAAGCCTGGCAGGGCCAGGCGGGAAGGTTTCGTGCGGCACCGGACGCCCTCGCAGGCACCCGGCCCTGCTCAGGGCCGCCAGAGCAGGAAATTGCGGTACAGGGCCAGGCCGTGTTCGGCGCTCTTTTCCGGGTGGAACTGCGTGGCAAAAATGTTATCGCGGGCCACGACACTGGTAAAGCGGACACCGTACTCGGTTTCGCCTGCGCTGTGTTGGGCATTGTCCACACGCGCATGGTAGCTGTGAACGAAGTAGAACCAGCTTTCGTCGGGGATGCCGGCCCAGCACGGGTGGGGCTGCCCACCCCAGACGCCATCCTGGCGGGTCTGGGCGACGCGGTTCCAGCCCATCTGGGGCACCTTGTAGCGGCTGCCATCGGGCTGGATCTGCCCTTCCAGGCGGAACTTCACGACGCGACCAGGGATCAGGCCCAGGCCGGGGGTGTCCTGCTCCTCGGAGTGGTCCAGCAGCATCTGCATGCCCACGCACACGCCCATCAGGGGCTTGGTGGCGGCTGCGTCGATCACGGCGCCAAACAGGTCGCCGCCATGCGCTTCACGCAGCTCGCGCATGCAGTCGCGCATGGCGCCCTGCCCAGGCAGGACCACGCGCTCGGCGGCGCGCACCACCTGGGGGTCATTGGTGACGAGCACCTGCAGGTTCAGGTCTTTGGCGGCATGCTCCACCGCCTGCGACACGGAACGCAGGTTGCCCATGCCGTAGTCGATCACGGCAACGGTCGCGGCAACGCTCGACACAGCACTCACAGCGAACCCTTGGTCGATGGGATGACGCCCGCCATGCGGGGGTCCAGCTCCAACGCGGCGCGCAATGCACGCGCGAAGGCCTTGAACACCGTCTCGCACTGGTGGTGGGCGTTGACGCCGCGCAGGTTGTCGATGTGCAGGGTGACGCCAGCGTGGTTGACGAAGCCCTGGAAAAACTCGAAGGTCAGCTGGGTGTCGAAGCCACCGATGCTGCCCGACGTGAAAGGCACGTGCATGGTCAGCCCCGGGCGGCCGGAGAAATCGACCACCACGCGCGAAAGGGCCTCATCGAGCGGCACGTAGGCGTGGCCGTAACGGCGCAGGCCCTTCTTGTCGCCCACGGCCTTGGCCACGGCCTGGCCCAGGGTGATGCCGACGTCTTCAACCGTGTGGTGGCCGTCGATGTGCAGGTCGCCCACGGCGTGGATGTCGAGGTCGATCAGCCCGTGGCGGGCGATCTGGTCGAGCATGTGGTCGAAGAAGCCGATGCCGGTGTGCAGCTTGGCTGCGCCCGTGCCGTCCAGGTTGACGCGCACGGTGATCTGGGTTTCGGCGGTGTTGCGGGTGACTTCGGCGGTGCGCGGGGCGCAGGCGTTGCCAGCGGTGGGGGCGTTCATGCTTGAGGGGTGTGCAGGGGTTCGCGCAGGACCTCGGCCAGGGCCGCGATCAGCGCGTCGTTTTCCGCCGGGGCGCCGACGGTCAGGCGGATGCAGTTTGCCAGCAATTGGTGCAGGCCGGAAACGTTCTTGATCAGGATGCCCCGTGCCTTGAGGGCCGCGAAAGCGCCAGCGGCGTCGTTGACGCGCACCAGGATCATGTTGGCTTCGCTGGGATAGGCCTTGGCACCGGGCATGGCGTCCAGGGCCGCCATCAGGCGCCCGCGCTCGGACTGGATGAGCTCGGCCTGGCGTTTGAACTCATCGGCGTGCTCCAGGGCGAACAGGGCCGCCTCGGTGTTGAGCACGCTGATGTTGTAGGGCGGGCGCACCTTTTCGACCTGCTCGATGAGGTCGGCTCGGCCCAGCATGTAGCCCAGGCGCACGCCGGCCAGGCCGAACTTGGAGAGCGTGCGCATCAGCAGCACGTTGGGGTGTTGAGGCAGGCGCCCCCGGAAGCTCTTGCTGGCGAATGGCTGGTAGGCCTCATCGATGACGACCAGGCCCGGGTGACCGGCCTCGGCGTTGGCAACAACAGCCTGGATGACCTGCTCGATGACGGCGTCGTCCCAGAGGTTGGCCGTGGGGTTGTTGGGGTAGGCGATGTAGGTGAGCGCCGGCTTGTGCTCGCGGATGGCCGCCAGCATGGCGGGGCCGTCGAGCTCGAAGTCGGGCGTCAGCGGCACGCCGACAAACCTCATGCCGGTCTGCTTGGTGAAGGCCTCGTACATGACGAAACCGGGCAACGGCGCCAGGGCAACGGCGCCTGGCTTGGCGCAAGCCACCGACAGCAAGGAGATCAGCTCGTCGGAGCCATTGCCCAGCACCAGGCCCATGTCGGCCGGCACGTCGGCGTGGGAACGCAAGGCCGCGTGCAGGTCGTTGATGCGGGTGCCGGGGTAGCGGTTCAGGGCCACCTTCCCGAGTCGCTCACCCAGCTTGGTCTGCAGCTCGAGCGGCAACGCGAACGGGTTCTCCATCGCGTCGAGCTTGATGAAGCCGGCCGCGTCCTGCACGTGGTAGGCGTGCATGGCGAGCACATCGGGGCGGAAGACGTCGAGCAGGCTCATGGCTGGCGTGTGAGGGGGGTCACTTTTTCAATCGGAACTCGGCGGCCTGGGCGTGGGCCTGCAGGCCCTCCCCGTAAGCCAGCACGGCAGCGGTCTTGCCCAGCACCTGGGCACCGGCTTCGCTCACCTCGATCAGGCTGGAGCGCTTCTGGAAATCGTAGACGCCCAGCGGCGACGAGAAGCGCGCCGTGCCCGAGGTGGGCAGCACGTGGTTGGGACCGGCGCAGTAGTCGCCCAGCGATTCGCTGGTGTAGGCGCCCAGGAAGATGGCGCCGGCGTGCTTGAGCAGCGGCTCCCACTTGTGCGGCTCGTTGCTGCTGACTTCCAGGTGCTCGGGCGCGATGCGGTTGCTGATCTCGCAGGCCTCTTGCATGTTGCGCGTGAGGATCAGAGCGCCCCGCCCTTCGAGCGAGGCGCGGATGATGTCGGCGCGCGGCATGGTGGGCAGCAGGCGGTCGATCTCGGCCTGCACCTTCTGGATGTAAGCGGCGTCGGGACACAGCAAGATGCTTTGCGCCAGCTCGTCGTGCTCGGCCTGGCTGAACAGGTCCATGGCGACCCAGTCCGGCGGCGTGGAGCCGTCGGCCAGCACCAGGATCTCGCTGGGGCCGGCGATCATGTCGATGCCGACGGTGCCGAAGACGTGCTTCTTGGCGCTGGCCACGTAGGCGTTGCCGGGGCCGGTGATCTTGTCCACCTTGGGCACGGTGGCGGTGCCGTAGGCCAGTGCGGCCACGGCCTGCGCGCCGCCGATGGTGAAGGCGCGGGTGACGCCAGCCACGTAGGCGGCGGCCAGCACCAGCGGGTTCTTCTCGCCCTTGGGCGTTGGCACCACCATGATGATCTCGCCGACACCGGCCACGTGGGCGGGGATGGCGTTCATCAGCACCGACGAGGGGTAAGCCGCCTTGCCACCCGGCACGTAGATGCCAACGCGGTCCAGCGGGGTGACCTTCTGGCCCAGCAAGGTGCCGTCTTCGTCGCGGTATTGCCAGCTCAGGCCACAGGCTTCTTTCTGGCGCTCGTGGTAGCTGCGAACGCGGCGGGCGGCGTTTTCCAGCGCCTCGCGCTGCACGGCGGGCAGGCTGTCGAAGGCGGCCTTGAGCTCGACCTGGGTGAGCTCCAATTCGGCCATGGCTTGCGCCGGCAGGTGGTCGAAGCGGGCCGTGTACTCGAGCACCGCCGCGTCGCCACGGGTGCGCACATCGGCCAGGATGTCGGCCACGCGCTGCTCGATGGCCGTGTCGGTTTCCGCCGACCAATGCAGCACCTTCTGGAAGGCGGCGTCGAAGTCGGCTTGGGCGGTGTCTAGGTGGCGGATCTGAACGGTCATGGCCTGAGGATCTCAGAAATCGCGGGCGGACTGGGTGCGTGGGCGATGGCTTGTGGCGATGGGCGCGATAGACGCTGCCGAAACGTCAGGCCGGGATGGCCGATTCGAACGCGTCGATCAGGCTGCGCAGGGCTTCGCGCTTGAGCTTGAGCGAGGCCTGGTTGACCACCAGGCGCGAGCTGATCTGCATGATCTCTTCGACCTCGACCAGCTTGTTGGCCTTGAGCGTGTTGCCGGTGGAGACCAAGTCGACGATGGCATCGGCCAGGCCGGTCAGCGGCGCCAGCTCCATCGAGCCGTACAGCTTGATGAGGTCCACGTGCACGCCCTTGTTGGCGAAGTGCTCGCGCGCGATGCTGGTGTACTTGGTGGCCACGCGGATGCGGGCGCCCTGCTTGACGGCCGCTTCGTAGTCGAAGTCGGCGCGCACGGCCACGCTCATGCGGCACTTGGCGATGTTCAGGTCCAGCGGCTGGTACAGGCCGTCGCTGCCATCCAAGCTGCCGGCGTGCTCGATCAGGATGTCCTTGCCGGCCACGCCGATGTCGGCGCCGCCATGCTGCACATAGGTGGGCACGTCGGTGGCGCGCACCAGCACCACGCGCACGTCGTCGCGGTTGGTCGGCAGGATCAGCTTGCGCGACTTTTCAGGGTCTTCGAGCACCTGGATGCCGGCGGCGGCCAGCAGCGGCAGGGTCTCTTCGAAGATGCGGCCTTTGGACAGGGCGAGGGTGATCATGCTCAGGCGCTTTCCTTGACGCGTTCGATGTCGGCACCGATGCCGCGCAGCTTCTCTTCCATGCGGTCGTAGCCGCGGTCAAGGTGGTAGATGCGGTCGACCAGGGTTTCGCCCTCGGCCACGAGGCCGGCGATGACCAGGCTGGCCGAGGCGCGCAGGTCGGTGGCCATGACGATGGCGCCCGACAGACGCGGCACGCCCGTGACGATGGCGCTGTGGCCGTCCACCTCGACCTTCGCGCCCAGGCGGATCAGCTCGTTGACGTGCATGAAGCGGTTTTCGAAGATGGTCTCGTGGATGGCCGCGGTGCCTTCGGCGATGCAATCGAGCGCCATGAACTGAGCCTGCATGTCGGTCGGGAAGCCCGGGTGCTCCTTGGTTCGGAAACCCACGGCCTTGGGACGGCCGTTGCCGACCACGCGCATCCAGCCCTCACCGATTTCGATCTGCACACCGGCCTCACGCAGCTTCTCGATGACGGCTTCGAGCTGATCGGCGTCGGTGCGGCGCAGGGTGACGTCGCCACCGGCCGCGCCCACGGCGCACAGGAAGGTGCCGGTTTCGATGCGGTCGGGGATGATGTGGTGAGCGTTGTCAGCCGCGAGGCCGTGCAGGCGCTCGACGCCCTGGATGCGCACGCGGTGGCTGCCTGCGCCTTCGATCTTGGCGCCCATGGCGATCAGCAGGTTCGCGAGGTCGACGATTTCCGGCTCTTGTGCGGCGTTTTCCAGCACCGTTTCACCTTCGGCCAGGGTGGCGGCCATCATCAGGTTCTCGGTGCCCGTGACGGTGACCATGTCGGTGGTGATGCGCGCGCCCTTCAGGCGCCCTGGCTGGCCGTTGGCGCCCAACGGCGTGCGGGCCTCGATGTAACCGTGCTCGACGGTGATCTCGGCGCCCATGGCCTGAAGGCCCTTGATGTGCTGATCGACCGGGCGCGAACCGATGGCGCAACCGCCCGGCAACGACACGCGCGCACGGCCGAAGCGCGCCAGCAGCGGGCCCAGCACCAGGATGGAGGCGCGCATGGTCTTGACCAGCTCGTACGGTGCCTCGGGCGTGTGCACGTCGGCGGCGTTCAGCGTGATGCGCGTGAAGTCATGCTCGTCCACGACGTGGGTCACGCCCATGTTGCCCAGCAGCTTGAGCGTGGTGCCGACGTCCTTCAGGCGCGGCACGTTGTGCAGGGTCACGGGCTCGGCGGCCAGCAGGGTGGCGCAGAGGTCAGGCAGGGCGGCGTTCTTGGCGCCCGAAATGGTCACCTCGCCTTGCAGGCGGCGACCGCCGCGGATCAGGAGTTTGTCCATGAAACACAATGGGCGCACGGCCACCCGACCGCGGGTGACGATGCGCCATGCAAAAAAATCGTCGAGGAAAGGATCAGGCCTGCGGACCTTGTTGCGACCATTCGGTCGGCGTCAGGGTCTTCATCGACAGGGCGTGGATCTCAGCGCGCATTCTATCGCCCAGGGCTTGGTAAACCCGCTGGTGGCGGGCGACCCGATTCTTGCCCTCGAACTCGGCCGAGACGATGGTGGCGAAGAAATGCTGGCCATCGCCCTCCACGCTGAGGTGGGTGCAGGGCAGGCCGGCGGCGATGTACTGCTGGACTTGGTCGGGCGTGGGGTTGGCCATGGCGGACTCGGTGAAGGGTGCAGGAGGCGGTTGGAGCGGATGTGCCCGGTCTGATCGAAGAGCTCAATGACGGATCTTGTAGCCGGTCTTGAGCAGGTGCAAGGCCAGCGCCGCCACCAAAGCGGCGGCCACACCGACCACGCCCAGGCTGAGCCAGGGGCTGACGTCGCTCTGGCCGAAAAAGCCATGGCGAAAACCGTCGATCAGGTAGAAGAAGGGGTTCAGGCGCGAAACGCCGTGCCAGAACGGCGGCAGCGAGTGCACGGAATAGAACACGCCCGACAGGAAGGTCATGGGCAGGATGATGAAATTCTGGAAAGCCGCCATCTGGTCGAACTTGTCGGCCCACAGCCCGGCGATCAGCCCCAGCGAGCCCAGCAGGCAGCCGCCCAGCAGGCCGAACGCCAGCGCCCACAAGGGCTGGGCGAATTGCGGCGGCGCGAACCACAGCGTGGCCAGCCAGACACCCGCCCCCACCAGCAGGCCCCGCACCAGCGAGGCCCCCACATAGGCCAGGAACCATGCGCGGTGCGACAGTGGCGCCAGCAGCACGAACACCAGGTTGCCGGTGATCTTGCTCTGGATGAGCGACGACGAGCTGTTGGCAAAGGCGTTCTGCAGCACCGACATCATCACCAGCCCGGGCACCAGGAAGGCGGTGTAGCCCACGCCCTTGTAGACCTGCACGTGGTCTTCGAGCACGTGGCCGAAGATCAGCAGGTAGAGCACGGCCGTGAGCACGGGGGCGCCAACGGTCTGGAAGCTGACCTTCCAGAAACGCAGCACCTCTTTGACGAACAGCGGGCGAGCGCCCTGGAACGACGCAAGCCAGTTCATGCCGCCCTCCCCGCTTGGGCTCCGGCCACGGCCGGCGGCGGTGGCGTCAGGCGACCCTGCATGATGGCCAGGAAGATGTCTTCCAGGTCGGCGCGGCCGATCTCCAGGTCTTCGATGGCGCAGCCACTCTGGCGAAGCAGCGCCAGGCTCTGCTCGACCTCGGCGGCGTCGTGAGCGGTCAGCTGCACGATGCGGCCGGTGACGCGGGCGCGCTGTGCCAGCTCGGCTGGCAAGGCGGTGTCGGTTTTGAAGCGCAGCATGGTCGAGGCGGTGCCCGCCAGCAAGGCCGAGGTGCGGTCCAGCGCCACCAGCTGCCCCTGCTTGAGCATGCCGATGCGGTGGCACAGGGCCTCGGCCTCTTCCAGGTAGTGGGTGGTCAGCAGCACGGTGTGGCCGGCCTTGTTGAGCTGGGCGATGAACTGCCACAGCGTCTGGCGCAGCTCGACGTCCACGCCGGCGGTGGGCTCGTCGAGCACGATCACGGGCGGGCGGTGCACCAGGGCCTGGGCCACCAGCACCCGCCGCTTCATGCCGCCCGAGAGCTGGCGCATGTTGGCGTCGGCCTTGTCCGCCAGGCCCAGGTTGGCCAGCAGCTCGTCGATCCAGTCGTCGTTGCGGCGCAGGCCGAAGTAGGCGCTCTGGATGCGCAGCGTTTCACGCACCGAAAAGAAGGGGTCGAACACCAGCTCCTGCGGCACCACGCCCAGCGCACGGCGGGCCTGAGCGTAGTCGTCCACCACGTCGTGCCCCTGCACGGTGACCCGGCCCGAGGTGGCGCGGCTCAGGCCAGCCAGGATGCTGATGAGGGTGGTCTTGCCAGCGCCATTGGGCCCCAGCAGACCGAAGAACTCGCCGGGCTGGATGTCGAAGCTGACGCCCTGAAGGGCGCGCACCTCGCGTCCGGCGGACGAGAAGCTTTTGGTGACTTGCTGAAAGGAAACGGCGCTCATGGAGCGGGCGATTGTACGGAGGGGGCAGAAATGGCGCCGGACAGGGGACATTGCGGCCCTGTTTTGAGGGGGCGGCGCCTTCGCCGGGTGTGCAACGGGCGCTAACATCCGACGCACCGTCAAACCGGCGGCCGCAATCAGGCGCGAGCCCGGGCGCGAGCCGCCCCATTCCCACAACTAGGAGACCGACATGTCCGACCTGCAAGCCCAATTCGAGAAGGCCCTGGCCGATTCCAAGCTGCTGCCCGCCAAGCCCGACAACAACACCCTGCTGAAGATCTACTCGCTCTTCAAGCAAGGCAGCGTCGGTGACGTGCAGGGCGACCGCCCCGGCATGATGGACTTCGTCGGCCGCGCCAAATACGACGCCTGGGCCGAACTCAAGGGCAAGAGCCAGGACGCCGCCAAGCAGGCCTACATCGACCTGATCGAGTCGCTCAAGAAGTGATTCAGGCGGGACGCCGGGCCGCCTCGGTCCGGTCCTGCGCTTTGCCCAGGGTTGCGGGCCTCAGGCCTGGCCCTTGGCCTTCTCGATGATGCGACCCAGGCTCTTGCTGACCTCGGCCTCGATCATCGGCTTGAAGGCCGCCATCATCATGCCGAGCTTGATCTTCAGGTCGAAATCGGTGCCCGAGACCAGCATCGTGCCCTTGACGCCCATGCGCTCGAAGGAAACGGTGTCCTGCTCGGCGCCTTCCTGGTAGTCGCAACTGAGGCCCATCTGGCTGGCCGCGCTGGCAACCCACTCCTTGGCCAGTGCGCGGGCCTTGTCCAGGCCCAGGGTGTGCGATTGCTGGTAATTGACGTCGCTCATGGTCATTCCTCGGGGGCGGCGCGCCTGTGGCGCCGATGCCAAAGCCGCCACTATAAGTAAGTTCTGACCCGGTGCAACGAGGCGTCTGCGCTCTGCTCGCATTCGCGAACGATGCGCGTCAGGCAGGCATCGGCCTGCACGGGCCCCAGCCATTGCGCCAGGACCACGTAGGCCGCGTTGATCAGGCGGGTGCCAGCCCCGCGAGCTGGCCACTCGCCAACCAGGTTCGCGCCGTGCGCGTGGATCCAGCTCAGCGCCCTTTGCTGCTCGGCAGAGCTCAGGCGCGACTGGCCGACATGATGGGCCAGGCCCTGGCGCCAACGCACCGCCAGGAAAGCCGGGCCGAGCGCCCGCTCCACATGGCGCTCCATCGCGTGGATGATGACCTGCACGATGCGCGCATCGTGGCTGGGGGCAGCAGGCGCCACCACCGGCGAGGCGGGCCTGCCCGATGCCACGCGCTGCAAGGAGCGGATGATCTGCAGGTGGATTTCCGCCTCGCGGCCTTGCAGGTTGAATTGCTGAGCCACCAACCGGCAATAGCGACTCAGGCCCGCCAGGCTGGGTGGTCCGGCCGGCGTGGCCGACAAGGGCTGCCACAAGGCTGCGGCCTGCCTGGCGGCTTCCGGCTCCAGGTAGGCGACCAGCACCTGCTGGACGGCTTCAATGGCCAGGTCCTGATCAGCCATGCCGCACCCCACGGTGAACCGCTTCTTGCTGGAACTCGGGGTAGCCCAGTTCGTGGTGCTCGCTGAAGTCCAGCCCCCTCTGTTCATCGAGCGTGGAGGCGCGCAGCGGCACGAACTTGTCGAGCAGCCAGTACATCAACAAGGACCCGCCAAAGCCCCACGCGAAAGCCGCCAGGCAACCCAGCGCCTGCACGCCCAACTGCGACAGGTCGAACAGGTGCCCGCTGCGAAACAGGCCCGCCGCCAGGGTGCCCCACACGCCGCCCACCACGTGAACCGACACCGCCCCGACCACGTCGTCCACCCGCATGCGGTCGAGCAAAGGGGCCACCAGCACGCTCAAGGCTCCGCCAATCAACCCAGCCAGCACGGCGAACCCGGGCTCCATGACATGACAACCCGCCGTCACCGACACGAGCCCGGCGATCGAGCCATTGAGCGTCAGCGTCATCATCAGCTTGCTGCGCAGCAGGGCCATCGTGGCCATGGCACCGATGGCACCAGCTGCGCCGCCGAGGTGGGTGTTCAAAGCGATTCGCCCGAGGCTGACGGAAGCCGACATGGTGCTGCCAGCGTTGAAGCCGAACCAGCCCAGCCACAAGATGAAGGCACCCATGGCGACCAGCGTGAGGTTGTGCCCCTGGATTTCGCGTGGTCTGCCATCCGGCCCGAAACGACCCAGCCGGGGGCCGACGACCAGCAGCGCCGCCAGCGCGGCCCAGCCCCCGATGGCGTGCACCACCGTCGAGCCTGCGAAATCGATGAAGCCCATCTGCTTGAGCCAGCCCTCGCCGCCATGCGCCCCACCCCAGGCCCAGGACCCGAACACCGGGTAAATCAGCGCGGTGATGAAGATGGAGCCGATGACATAGGCAGAAAAGCGCGCGCGTTCGGCGATGGCGCCGCTGACGATGGTGGCCGAGGTGGCCGCGAACATCATTTGAAAGAACAGGCCGCCGTACTGAGACTCCGGCACGCCCTGCAGCGCGAACGCCGAGGTGCCCAGCCAGCCGGTGTGATTGGCCCCGAACATCAGGCCGTACCCGACCAGCCAGAACGCGATCGCGCCGAAGCACATGTCGCAGTAGTTCTTCATGATCACGTTGATGGTGTTCTTGGCTCGGGCCATGCCCGATTCGAGGAAGGCGAAACCCGCCTGCATGAAGAACACCAACGCGCCCGCCACCACCAGCCACAACATGTTGACGGCTTCGGCCAGGCCTTTATCCAAAACAGCAGATTCAAGCATGGGCGCGGATGCAGCAAGCCCCATACCAGCCACCATGCACCCGACAGGGGCGCGGTGGGCGCATTAAGATCAAGGACCTCGCCATGAACGAATTCGCCCCATGACCGCGACCTCCGCTGCTGCCCACAACGTCCTGCCCGAACTGCTTGACGACGCGGAGGCGATGCGGGCCATCCGGCGCGACATCCACGCCCACCCCGAGCTGTGCTTCGAGGAAGACCGCACCTCCGACCTCGTGGCCCGCACGCTGGCGAACTGGGGCATCGAGTTGCACCGGGGCCTGGGCAAAACGGGCGTGGTCGGCGTGATCCAGGGGCGACCGGGCAAGCGCGCCGTCGGCCTGCGCGCCGACATGGACGCGCTGCCCATGACCGAGCACAACACCTTCGCCCACGCCAGCCGACACCACGGCAAGATGCATGCGTGCGGGCACGACGGCCACGTCGCCATGCTGCTGTCGGCCGCCCGCCACCTGGCCGCCAAACGCGACTTCGACGGCACCGTCTACCTCGTGTTCCAACCGGCTGAAGAAGGCGGCGGCGGTGCGCGCGAGATGATGAAGGACGGCCTGTTCGAGCGTTTCCCGATGGACGCCATCTTCGGCATGCACAACTGGCCCGGCATGCCGGTGGGCACCTTTGCCGTGCGCAACGGCCCGTGCTTTGCCTCGAGCAACGAGTTCCACATCACCATCCGCGGCAAAGGTTGCCACGGCGCCATGCCCCACTTGGGCATCGACCCGGTGCCGATTGCCTGCCAGCTGGTGCAGGCCTTTCAGACCATCCTCACGCGCAACATGCGCCCGGTCGAGACCGGCGTCATCTCGGTGACCATGATCCAGGCGGGTGAAGCCACCAACGTCATCCCCGAGTCGGTGGTGATGCAGGGCACGGTGCGCACCTTCACCACCGAGACGCTCGACCTCATCGAAAACCGCATGCGCGAGATCACGCGGCACCTGTGCGCCGCCCACGGCGCCGAGGCCGATTTCGAGTTCAGCCGCAACTACCCGCCCACGGTCAACCACCCGGCCGAGTCCGCCTTCGTGCGGCAGGTCATGGTCGAGTTGGTGGGGGCGGACAAGGTGCAGGAGTTCGAGCCCACCATGGGCGCCGAGGACTTCAGCTACTTCCTGCAAGGCAAACCCGGCGCCTACTTCGTGATTGGCAACGGAGACGGCACCCACCGCGAGGGCGGCCACGGCCTGGGGCCCTGCACCCTGCACAACCCCAGCTACGACTTCAACGACGAATTGCTGCCCCTGGGCGCCACCCTGTGGGTGAAGCTGGTGCAGCGCTGGCTGGCACAGGCCTGAACAACACCGGTTTTTTCAGGGGCTGAACCGCCTGACAAGGCGGGTATGCTTGGCCGCCATGTACGCGTCGCATTTCGGCCTGAAGCAGGCGCCGTTTTCCATCGCGCCCGACCCGCGCTACCTGTTCATGAGCGAACGCCACCGCGAGGCGCTGGCTCACCTGCTCTATGGCGTGGGCGGTGGCGGGGGCTTCGTGCTGCTCACCGGCGAAATCGGGGCCGGCAAGACCACGGTCTGCCGCTGCTTCCTGGAGCAGATCCCGCGCCGCTGCAACGTGGCCTACATCTTCAACCCGAAGCTGAACACGGCCGAGCTGCTGCAGAGCATCTGCGACGAGTTCCGCATCCCCTTGGCAGGCGGCCCCGAGGCATCGCTCAAGGCACACGTCGACGCGCTCAACGAGTTCCTGCTCAAGACGCACGCGGTCGGCCAGAACAACGTCCTGATCATCGACGAGGCCCAGAACCTCTCGCCCGAGGTGCTGGAGCAGTTGCGCCTGCTGACCAACCTGGAGACCAGCGAGCGCAAGCTGCTGCAGATCATCCTGATCGGTCAGCCCGAGCTGCGGCAGATGCTGGCCCAGCCTGAGCTTGAACAACTGGCGCAGCGGGTGATCGCGCGCTACCACCTCGACGCCCTGTCCGAAGAGGAGACCGCGCAGTACATCCAGCACCGGCTGGAGACCGCCGGTCTCAAGCGCGGCAGCCTGTTCGAGCGCAAGGCACTCAAGCGCATCCACGAGCTGACCCGGGGCGTGCCCCGCCGCATCAACCTGCTGTGCGACCGCGCCCTGCTGGGGGCCTACGCCGAGGGCAAGGCCCGGGTGGACAAGTCCGTCGTGGAGAAGGCGGCCGAAGAGGTGTTCGAGTCACTGGCTGTGCCGGAAGCTGCGCCCAAACCGCCCTCGCGCAAGGACCCCAAAGCCCCCGGGGACGGCGGCGCTTCACCGGCTTGGCCGAACTGGACCTGGGCCCTTTTCGGCACAGGCGTGACGCTGAGCCTGGCTGGCGCGGGCCTGAGCGCCTGGTTGCACTGGGCAGGCCCTGCCAAGGCATCGACCAAAGCCACGGCAGCATCGCAGGCCGCTTCGCACCCGCC
>SCMV01000012.1 GCA_005502875.1 Comamonadaceae bacterium 2PF
ACCAACTCCTTCTCCAGGCTTTGCACGCGCTTGCCGGCCCCCACCCACCACCTGTCGCACGACGGCGAACCGAGTGGCTGGGTGCGCTACGCCATCGTCATCCTGAGCGTGGCCGTGGCCGCCGCAGGCTGGCAGGCGTGGCAGGCCGGCAAGCGCGTGCAAAGCCTGGAGAAGGAGTTGGTGCGCCGCCAGCAAGACAGCCAGGGCCAAGCCACCGAGGCCCGCGTGCTGGCCAAGCAAGCCGAAGAACTCTCTCGCGAAGCCGCCGCCCGGGCCACCCTGCTCGAAACCCGCCTGACCGAAATCGCCCTGCAGCGCAGCCAGGTCGAGGACCTGATCAAAAACCTCAGCCTCTCGCGCGACGAAAACCTCGTCTTCGACATCGAGTCGAGCCTGCGCGTGGCCAGCCAACAAGCTGCATTGACCGGCAGCGCAGAGCCCCTCATCGTCGCCATGCAATCGGCCGACGAACGACTGGCACGCGCCAAGCAACCGCGCCTGGACAACATCCGCCGTGCGCTGGCCAAGGACCTCGACCGCGCCCGCGCCACCCGCGTCGCCGACATCAACACACTGGCCATCCGCCTGGACGAGGCCGCGCGCCTGGTCGACGAGGTGCCCCTGCTCAACCAACCTGACACCGGCCCCACGGGCCCCACCGCGCCGCGAGCCATGGCACCGACCAAGGACCGCAGCACGGCACCGGGCAAGGCCGTGGCCGCCGCCACACCCACACCCGAAGAAGAAACCGGCTGGCGAGCGGCCCTCCTGGGTTGGGGCAAAGGCGCGGCCGAAGCGGTGTGGACCGAAACCCGCGGCCTCATCCGCCTGACCCGAATCTCCCAGCCCGAGGCCATGCTGATCGCGCCCGATCAAGCCTTCTTCCTGCGCGAAAACATGAAGCTCAGGCTGCTCAACGCACGCCTGGCTTTGATGAGCCGCCAGACCACCCAGGCCGCCGCAGACCTGCGTCAGATCGAGCGATTGCTGCCACGCTACTTTGACGCCCAGTCGCGCAAGACCCAGCTGCTTGAGTCCATGGTGACCGACGCCATCGCGCAAAGCCAGCTGACCCAGGTTCCCCGTCCTGACGACACCCTGGCCGCGCTGGCCACCGTGGCCGCCTCGACCGGCGCCCGCTGACCGGAGAGACCCGCGTGCAAGGCATCGTCTGGATCCTGCTGCTGGCCGTGGCGGCTGTGGTTGGCGCCACCGCCCTGGGGGCCAACGACGGCCTCGTGACCCTGTTCTGGATGGGTTGGCGGGTCGATTTCTCGCTCAACCTTTTCTTGCTGGGCCTGTTCGTTTTCATCCTGGCGGTGTATTCCCTGGTGCGGGGCCTCGACGGCCTGCTCAACCTGCCTGAGCGCGCCCGCCGCTGGCGCATCACCCAGCGCGACCGACTGGCCCAAGCCGCCCTGCGCGAAGGCCTGGCCTTGTACATGGCCGGGCGCTACACCCGCGCCCACAAGGCCTGCCAGCGAGCCATCGCCATCCAGGCTGACACACCCGAGCTCGCGCTCGACGCCGAATTCACCGCCCTGGCCCACCTGCTGTCGGCGGGCAGCCTGCACCGCCTGCAAGACCGCACCCACCGAGACGAACACCTGCAGCGCGCCATCGAGCTGTCGCAACTGACGCGCAAGCCACGCGCCACCGAAGAGGGCGCCCGACTGCTGGCCGCCGAATGCGCCCTCGAAGACCGCGATGCCGGCCGGGCCCTGCGCGACCTGGCCGAGCTGCCGCCTGGTGTGGCGCGCCGCACCCAGGCATTGCGACTGAAACTGCAGGCCACACGGCTGGCGCGCCAGCCCATGGAAGCGCTCAAAACGGCTCGCCTGCTGGCCAAACACCAGGGCTTCACCGCAGGCGCTGCCGAAGGCCTGCTTCGCTCGCTGGCCAGCGAAGCGCTGGGCGCCGCTCGCGACGTTGACCAGTTGCGCGCGCTGTGGAACACGCTGGACGCCAGCGACCGCCGGGACCCACTGGTGGCCGCCCGCGCTGCCCGCCGCATGGCCGACCTGGGTGCCCCCCAAGAGGCCCGCCAATGGCTCGCCCCGCTGTGGGACCAGATCGGGCGCCTGACGATCGAGCAATCGACCGAACTGGCGACCGCGCTGCGCCACGCGCTGCTGGACCTCGAAGCCGAGTGGCTGCCACGCCTGGACGCCACGACCCAGGCCGCGCTGCGCAACCCTCACCTCGCCTTGACCTTGGGCATGGCCCTGGCCGAAAGGCAGCTGTGGGGCAAGGCGCGCGGCATGCTGCTGTCGGCCGCCAACGACCTGGACCTCGACGCCAATGGGCGCCGCCTGGCCTGGGCCCGGTTGGGGCAGCTGGCAGAGCAAGAGCAGCGACACGACGAAGCAGCCCGCTTCTTCCGCCTGGCAGCGCTGCTCGAATCAGGCCGCTGAATCATCGCGCGCGGGCCTCGCGCGGGCCTGTTGGCAACGCAGTCGCAATCACGCGACGGCCCGCCAACTTGATCCTTGACGCAAAAACATGCTATAGTCTCGCTTCTCTCGGCGGCTGTAGCTCAGTTGGATAGAGTACTTGGCTACGAACCAAGGGGTCGTGGGTTCGAATCCTGCCAGCCGCACCAGAGAAACCCGTTCACATGCCGCTCCCTTTGTTGGGGTTCGGAGCACTGAACAACAATGCGGCTGTAGCTCAGTTGGATAGAGTACTTGGCTACGAACCAAGGGGTCGTGGGTTCGAATCCTGCCAGCCGCACCAACATGCAAACCCACAGGTCACACGGCCTGTGGGTTTTTTGTTGCCTGTTGCTGTTACCCGCTGGCTTGCCTGTTGTCAAACAGGACGCCTGGACAGGTAGCGTTTGAGCCACCACAACGCCAGCAGCGTCACCACGGCCCAGGCGGCGGCCATCGCGTACGTGCTCGCATCCGGGTTGCGCCAGGCCTCTTTGAGTTGCTCCAGGAAGAACGACAGCACCACGGTGCCCGGCAACAGCCCGAAGAAGGTGCCCAGCACGTAGTCGCGCAAGCGCACCCGCAAGGCACCGGCCGCCAGGTTGACGACCATGAATGGCGCCACCGGCATGAAACGCACCAGCGCCATCGTGACAAAGCCGCGCTGCTTGAGGTGCGTGTCCAGCAAGCGCAGGCGCCCGCTGGCGAAACGGTCCATGCCTTGAGCGCCCGTGAAACGCCCAAAACCATAGGCCACCGTGGCGCCCGCCACCATGCCCAGCAACGAGTACGCCATGCCAGGCCAGGGGCCGAACACCAAGGTGCCCACGCTGATGAGGGCCAGCACGGGCACGGCCATGAGCACCATCAACACGTAACCGCCGACCACCGCCACGGGCCCCAGTGGCTGCGCCAGCAACCAGGCACCATGGCGGCTCAGCGCTTGAGGGGACATGTGCTGCTGCCAAGCCGGGTCCTGCCAGGCCAGCATCAGCCCGACCAGCACCACGCCATAGGCACCCAGCAACAACCAGCGCATCCACGGCAGGGGACGACTGGGTTCTTCGACACGCACTTGCAACTCCAACAAGGGGCGGCCCGATCCGCCCCGACAACGTTGACCTTCGGGATGCCGGATCTTGAACCACTTGCTCGGTGGCGTCAGCCGGGCAGGCCCGGGGTCGTGGCCCTGCCCCCTTCATTCCGGGGGGCGTTCAACGTCAATCAGGTCGACGCGACATCCTCGTCGCAGCCCTCCCGGGCCTCCTGGGGCGCGCCCAAGGTGGGCAGCCACAACGTCACCGTGGTGCCCACGCCGCGCTCGCTGCTCAGGCTCACCTGCCCGCCATGGAGCTCGACGATTTCCTTGACGATGGTCATGCCCAGCCCAGTGCCAGGGATCTTGCCCGAGGTGTCCGCGCGGAAGAACCGGTCGAACACCTTGCCCAGCTCCTCCGGCGTCATGCCCAGGCCCTGGTCGTTGATGCGGATGCCGCACTCCAGTTTGCCGGCGCGGTCGCGCCAGACCAGGTCCAGGGAGATCTCGCCGCCATCGGGTGAGTACTTGTAGGCGTTGGACAGCACGTTGGTGATGGCCAGCGACAGCTTCTCGCGATCCGCATCGACCGCGATGGGCTCGGCTGGCAGGCTCACCTCCACCTTGCGGGCGTCGTTGTGCATGAGCAGCCCCGCCACGGTGGCCTCGATGATCGGCTGCAACTGCAGGCGTTCGCGCTTGAAGTCCTTGCCCCGACGTGATTCGATGCGGGCCAGGTCCAGCAGCTCGTTGACCAGGTTGATGAGCACCGAGGCCTGCCTGTGGATGGTCGAGAGCATGTCGTTTCGACGCTCGTCCGTGAACTGCCGCTTGAGCAACAGCTCCGTGAAACCGAAGATGCTGACCATGGGCGTTCTCAACTCGTGCGCCGCCATGGCCAGGAACTCGCTCTTCATGCGATCGACTTCCTGCTCGTGCGTGATGTCCCGGAAGTACATCACCGTCTCGTTGTCTTGCTCGTCCTGGCGCACACGTCGCAACAAGGTGCGCGTGCAGGGGGTGTGCAGGTGCAGCACCTCCCTGGTCGCTGCGGCAGCGGTGTCGCCCTCGCCGGTGGCCACGACACCGCCGTCGGCATCGAGCACCTCCCGCGAGCGGCATCGCTCGAGCAACTGCTCCTCGAACACCGACAGCGACTGCCCCACCAGGTCGGCGGCGAGCATGCCCGTCATGCGCTCGAAAGCCGGGTTGACGATGCTCACCTCGCCCCGCTTGTCGAGCACCACGAAACCGTCCGGGCTCAACTCGAAGACCGCGTTGAGCCGCTCCGTGCGCAGGTGCAGCACCTGCTCGGCAGCGATCCGGTCTGTGATGTCGGTTGCGATGCCAACGTAGTGCGTCAACACCCCTTCCGAGCTGAGGACAGGCGAGATCGCCAGGTCGTTGTAGAACAGCTCGCCGCTCTTGCGGTAGTTGCGCACCACCACCTGGCAGGCGCGCCCCTCGCGGATGGCGTCCCGCATGACCGCGATGCCGGGCTGCTGCAGGTCGTCTCGCTGCAGCAATCGGCAGTTGTAGCCCAGCAGCTCGTGGGTCTCGTAGCCCGTGATCTGCTCGAACGCGTGGTTGGCATAAATCATCGGCTGGTTGGGCAAGGTCATCGAAACGATGACCACCCCATCGGCAGACGAGGCGAGCGCGCGATCCCGCAACTCCAGCTCCTGCTCGGCCCACTTCGCGTCCGTGGTGTCGCGCACGATGAAGGTCTGGATGAGCTCGTCGTCCACCATCGCGCGACTGGCCGAGACGGCCACCGGGAAACTCACGCCCTCGTTGCGCCGCCCGGTGCTCTCATGCCCGATGACGCGGTTGGAGAACCCACAGGTGTTGAACCAGTCGTCCAGGCTGCCATTTCCCAGCGACGGCAGCACCAACTGGATGGGCTGCCCGATCAACGATTCGATGGGCTGCCCAAAGATGCTGGTGACCGCCTGGTTGCACCAGCGCACCAGGCCCTGGCTGTCGACCATGAGGATGGCGTCGGGTGCGGTGTCCATGACCGCCTGGTTGCGCGACTGCGTGCGCTGCAAAGCCATGCCCATGTCCCGCGCCATCTCTCGGGCACGCATGCGCGTCGAGATCAACATGAGGTAGCCATGCAGGGCGGCCAGCGTGAAGAGCAGGCCCAGGCCACAGGCGATCCAGATGCCCGCCTGGCGCCCCAGGACTTCGTGCCAGGGCACGCTGACGGTTTCAGCCCACACGCGCAACTTCAGGGCGCTGCCTGCCGCGTTCACCTGCACAGGTGCCGACCAGCCCGCCGGGGCCACCGCAGCCTGATCGGAATGTGCGTCCAGCCTCACCCGCAGTGAGACCTCGGTATCCCCAGCAACGCCTTGGGCGCCCCTGGCCTCGCCAAACAGCCAGTCGCGCCAGACCGGGATGATCACCCAGCCCCGAGCGGGAGATTCGAGTCGGGCGGCCAACAACCAGCCCCCCACGGCCTCAGGCCGCGCACCCAGGGCGCAAAACACGTGGCGCGCCTGAGCAGGCGCTCGTTGCAGGCAGGCAGCACCAGCGAAGGCGCTCGGCTCATCGAGGTCCAGCCTGCCACCCACCATGTCGGCGTCCAGGTCTTCGCTGCGCACCACCGTCACACCGCCCACTGACCAGGTGCCATTGAGCACGCCAGACAAGCGCACCTGTTCGCGGGTCCAATGGGCCACTTGATCGATCAGCGCTTGCTGCCGATCAAGCCGGGCTTGCACCGCCATTTGCTGCTGGTGAACCAGGGTCTGGAAAAAGCCTTGCTGCCTGTGCCGCTCGACCCACCACACGAGGCTGCCAGCCAGACCGGTCATGAGCAGCCCCACCAGCACGATCGCGATCAGGGCCTGGGACCTGGGGATGCGCCCCGTCCAGCGCTCAAGGCGATCCAGCGCCTTCAACAGCGAGGGCGGCAGGGGCTGATGACCAGGTTGGTCGGCCATGGCTTTCGCCTGATGGTGGTGGATCGCGCTGAATCAGGCCGCAGCACTCACCATGGCCTCGACCCGCTCGATCAACTCCAAGGGGCTGAAAGGCTTGACCAGGTACGCATCCGCGCCCGCGGCTTCGCCTGCGGCCATGTCCGAGGCCTGCCCTCTGGCGGTGAGCATCACCACCTGGATCGACTGGAGCGCGGGATCCTGCTTGATGCGGGTGCAGACCTGGTATCCATCCAGCAGCCCGGGCATCATGACGTCCAGCAGCATGATGGAGGGCTTGATGGCACGGGCCATGTTCAGCCCGGTTTCGCCGTCGTTGGCCTCGTGAATTTCGAAGTCGCCGAACTCCAGCGTCATGCGGATGAGTTTGCAGATGTCAGGCTGGTCTTCAACGATGAGGATGCGGTGGGCCATGAGGTGCTCCGTGAATGTGGGCGTCGTGTGGTGCTGCTTGGGTTCTGGGCGTCTGTTCAGGGTGTCAAGGCGCCTTCACTGCGGCGGGTGGCGTCGCTTCGCTGCCCTTGGCACGCCGAGACATGCTGCGGGTCAACAGTTCCGACATGTCGCGGGCGTAGCGATGCGCCTGCTCGACCGAGAGCTGGGCATCCTGGGTGCTGGGTGCGCCAGCGGGCAACTCGAGCACGAAGTCCACCGAGTCGAACTCGTCCTCGATGCGCACGCAGCCGCCGTGCTGCTCCAGGATGCGCTGGCTCAACGCCAGGCCAATGCCTTGACGCGCCTCACCAGGCTTGGCCGAGTCGCCCACACCGAAAGGAACGAAGGCACCGCGCCGTTCATGTTGGGAGACAAACAGCCCCTGGTTGCGTGCCCGCACCATGACGCGCGTGCCCACGGCCTGGATGGACAGCTCGATCAGGTCACCCGACTGCGCGCTGCGCACCGACTGCTCCAGGTACTCCGACATCGCCTTGCTCAGCCAGTGAGCGCTGCCGTAGACGGCTGGCAACTCGTCGCTCAGGCCATTGGCAGACAGGGTGATGTTGCGGCCCCTGGCCATCGGCATGACCTCGCCCACGGCGCGGCGCAGCAGGTCGGACAGCAAGATGCGCTCGTCGCGCTGGATGGCGCTCTCACCGAACACCGACACCAGGTCACGCAACTTGCCCAGCTTCAACGACAAGTTGCTGGCGTCCTCGACCAAGGCCGCCAGCTCGCCGGTTGCGCCTTGCTGCTGCACGATCTGAGCGATCTTGGGCAGTTTCTGGGCCAGGGCCTCGATGGGATGCGCCATCTCTGCCTCGATGTAGCCGATGAGGTTTTCCAGCGCTTGCGAGTACCAGCGCTCCTCGGAGACGTTGTTGAGCACCACCATCAGGTCGTTGCCAACCGGGGCACCGATCACCGCAGCACGGATGCTGTCGGGGTGGGCCTCTTGCGTGGTGAGCTCGAAATGAAACGGCAGCTTGAGCATGCCCTGCCCGGCCGCCTTGACGGTGCGGTCGGCCACCGGGTCCATCATGACCTGCCCCAGCATCACCGGCGTCATCTGAACCGCAGCCTTGTTGGCGTAGCGCACCACGCCGTCGCGCTGCACCCAGACCACGCCACTTTTGACCTGATCGAACAACAGTCTGAAGGCTTCGTTCATGGTGGCGTCCTCGGATTTCTCAGGGTCAAGACACTCGTTGATGGAGCAACCAGCGCCCCACGCGCACGGCCACACCCTCGGGCGAGACAGGCAACTGCATCAACTCAGCGCTGGCCGGCAAACCGCCGCGGCGCTTCAACTCGGCGTCATCCAGGTGGCTCAGCGCCAGGATGCGCATGCCGGCGATCGACTCGCACCGCTCCAGGGTGCGCAGCATCACCAGGCCATCCATGCCGGGCAGCTCCAGGTTGGTGATGAGCAGGTCGGGTGCTTTCTGGCCGATTTGCAGCAGCGCGAGGTAGCCTGTCTCGGCAAAGCGCAGCTCGATGCTCGGCAAAAAGGGCGCCAGGGCCTGCTCGCAACGCACCTGCCAGATGGGGTTGTCCGCCACCAGCAAGACGTCGCGCGGGCGCAGGGCCGAGCCGGCGGTGTGAGCCGGGGGCTGCTCCCCTTCGTGCGCCACCAACACCTGGGCATCGACGGGCTCACGGTTTCGCGCTGGCGAGCGCGCAGAACGGGCAAGCGGCTCGCCGCCCAAGCCCGTCGACAAAGCGAGCGCTTCCACCGCGTTGTGGGGGATTCGGCGGTGCCCGCCTGGTGTGCGCGCAGCCGGCAGGATGTCGGCCTCCACCCACAGCTGCACCGTCCGCAATGACACGCCAAGGCGCTGCGCAGCCTCTCTGGTGGTGAGCATGCGGGAACCGGGGCCCAGGGGGATCACTTGTGACATCTTCGCGAACTCCAAAGCGCTTGCCTGATCTGCACTTGTTTTCGGCAGCGGTTTCATTTTTGCAAGTTGAATCGAGCTCAGGAACGTCCAACGACGCACAAACATGGGGCCGCCGTGAACAAATGACGCTCCCACGCCCGCTCGCAGCTGCGCTGGCCCGATGCCCGAGGATTCGGCACAATCGCCGCCCATGAGCAAGGCTTTCACCAAGGAACCCGACAGCGAGGACGACGACGACCTCGCCCTGCCCCCGCTGCCAGCGGGCACGCGCAACTACATGACGCCGCAGGGCTACCAGCGCCTGCGCACCGAGCTGCTCAACCTGATCGACATCGAGCGTCCGAAGATCGTGGAAATCGTGCACTGGGCCGCTTCGAATGGCGACCGCTCCGAAAATGGCGACTACATCTACGGCAAGAAGCGCCTGCGCGAGATCGACCGCCGCATCCGCTTTTTGACCAAGCGCCTGGACATCGCCGAGGTGGCCGACCCCAGCCAGCACCACGGACGAGACCAGGTCTTCTTCGGCGCCACCGTCACCTATGAGAACCAGGCAGGTGTGGCGCGCACCATCACCATCAAGGGCATCGACGAGGCCGACGCGCTGCAAGGCGAAGTCAGCTGGGTCTCGCCGATCGCCCGCGCCTTGCTCAAGTCGCGCGAAGGCGACGAGGTCACGCTGATGACGCCGGGCGGCATCGAGAAAATCGAGGTGATCGAGGTGCGCTACCCGAAGCCGCAGACGGCGCACTGAAGCGCACCGAGGCGCGCTGAGCCGAGCTGACAGCTCAGGCGCAGCCCAAGGGGCCCAAGGTCAGACGCGGTCCACCTTGAGCACCACTGGGCAGCGCCTGAGGGTGCGCATCACGTCGGTGAGGTGCTCGGTGTCGCGCACGGCCACGGTGAGCTTGAGCTCGGCCGTCTCGCCCAGTCGCTCGTCGCCCATCTCGATGTGGGTGATGTCGGTCTCGGCGCTGCTGATGGACGCAGCCACCTGCGCCAGCACGCCCTTGCCGTTGGTGACCAGCACCTTGATGACGGTCTCGAACAGGCGGGTGGGCTCGTCGGACCAGCTGACGTCGATCCAGCGTTCGCTGTCGCGCTCGAACAGGCGCTTGCCCACACCGCAAACCTGCGTGTGCACCACCAGGCCTTCGCCCCGGCCCAGGTAGCCGGCGATCGGGTCACCCGGCACCGGGCAACAACACGATGCCAGCTGGACCGTCGCCCCTTCGCTGCCATCGATGACCACGGCGGCGTTGGTCGGGCCTTCATCCGAGAAACGCCCCAGGGTCAGCGTCAGCGCGTCAGGCCGCTCGCCCTGCTCGACCATGCTTTGGGCCAGGCGTTTGGCCACCATCGTGGCGATCTTGCGGCCCAGGCCGATGTCGGCCAGCAGCTCGTCGCGCGTGCGGTTGCCACCCCAGCGCGTGAGCGACTGCCACAGCGCACCGGCATCGCCTTCGCTTTCTTCGCTGCCCGCAGGCATCGACAAGCCCTCGGCGCGCAGGGCCTGGCCCAAAAGCTTCTCGCCCAAAGCCAGCGACTCTTCCGCCTCCATGTTCTTGAGGTAGCTGCGGATCTTGGAGCGGGCACGGCCCGTGCGCACGAAGTTCAGCCAGCCCGGGTTCGGGCGAGCGCTTGGCGCGGTGACGATCTCGACCACGTCGCCTGAGCGCAACTCGGTGCGCAACGCCACCGCTTCGCCGTTGACCTTGGCCGACACGCAGCGGTCGCCCACGCCCGAGTGGATGGCGTAGGCGAAGTCCACCGGCGTCGCGCCCTTGGGCAGGGCCACGATGCGCGACTTGGGCGTGAGCACATAAACCGATTCGGGGAACAGGTCGATCTTGAGGTGCTCCAGGAACTCGGCCGAATCGCGCGTTTCGTGCTGGATGTCGATGAGCGACTGCAGCCACACGGCGCCTTCCTGCGGCGAAGCGTCGGGCTCGGCCCCCTCGCTCTCCTTGTACATCCAGTGCGCGGCGATGCCCTTCTCGGCCACGGCGTGCATGGCCTGCGAGCGGATCTGGAACTCCACCGCCGTGCCCACCGGGTTCACCAGCGTCGTGTGCAGCGACTGGTAGCCGTTGGCCTTGGGGATGGCGATGTAATCCTTGAAGCGGCCCGGCAGCGGCTTGTAGAGCTGGTGCAGCACGCCCAGAGCGCGGTAGCAATCGAGCAGCTCGCGCGTGACGATGCGAAAGCCGAAGATGTCGCTGACCTGGGCGAAGCTCAGGCGCTTTTCGACCATCTTGTTGTAGATGGAAAAGATCGTCTTCTCGCGCCCGAACACCTCGACGTGCATCTCGGCATCGGTGAAGGCGCCATCGACGTCCTTGCGGATGCGCTCGACCAGGTCGCGCCGGTTGCCGCGCGTTTTTTTCACCGCTTTGGCCAGCACCCCGTAGCGCCAGGGGTTGATGTACTGGAAGGACAGCTCCTGCAGCTCGCGGTAGGTCTGGTTCAAGCCCAGGCGGTGCGCGATCGGCACGTAGATGTCGAGCGTCTCGCGGGCGATGCGGGCCCGTTTGGGCGCGGCCATCGCGTCCATGGTGCGCATGTTGTGCAGGCGGTCCGACAGCTTGATGAGGATCACGCGCACATCGCGCGCCATGGCCAGCAGCATCTTGCGGAAAGACTCGGCCTGGGATTCTTCCTTGGTCGAGAAGTGCAGCTTGTCCAGCTTGGTCAGGCCGTCGACGATCTCGGCCGTGGGCGCACCAAAGCGCTCGATCAGCTCGATCTTGGTGACGCCGCAGTCCTCCATGGCGTCGTGCATGAGCGCGGCCATGATGGCCTGGGCATCGAGCTTCCAGTCGGCGCACAGGCCGGCCACCGCGATCGGGTGGGTGATGTAGGGCTCACCGCTGGCGCGGAACTGGCCCAGGTGGGCCTCGTCGGCAAAGCGGTAAGCGTCACGCACCCGGCGGATGTCCGCCTCATCGAGGTAGTCGAGTTTGTGGGTGAGCGCGGCAAATGAAGCGGCTGCCGCATCGGTGACGGTGTTCATGCGCAAACTGTAGCGCGGATGCAAGGCCGTGGCGGTCGCGGGGCCCCTTCGACCGCACCTTGAGCACACAAAACAAGCGAGTGGGGGACCGGTGCACAGGTTCTCGGCGCGCGAAGCGCAGCACTCAGTGCGCAAGCTTCAGCGTGAGCACCCCTGAAACGATCAACAGCACCCCCACGTAACGCATCAGCGTGGCAGGGTCGCCGTAGAAGTGCACCCCGACGAGGAAGGTGCCCGCCGCCCCGATGCCGGTCCAGACAGCGTACGCCGTGCCCATGGGCAACTGACGTTGCGCCATCCACAACAGGGCACCACTGACGGCCATGAAGAACACGGCGATCGCCACCCCCAGCCAACGGGTGCCCGGCGTCTGCGCCATCTTCAGGCCCACGGGCCAGCCAATTTCAAACAACCCGGCAAGGGTCAGGTAAACCCAGCTCATGTCAAAGCTCCAGTTGGGTCAAACGGTCAAGGGTGCCACCGGCCCAAGCGGGTGCGGGCGCGGCCCCGAGGCGATCACGTCGTCAGGTGACTTTCGACGTCCTTGAAAAAATCATCCCAGTCCGCCTGGGCGATGTCGGCCAGCCCCAGGTAGCGCAACAGGAAGATGCCTTCGGTGGCAAAGAAGGCCATGCGCGCGCGCCGCCCCTGCTCGGTTTGAAGGTCGAAGGCCTCGAAGTGCCGCGCGTACCACTCGCGGGCGAAACTCAGTTGCTCCTTGGACTGCATCAGCGCCGCCAACAAGCTGGCCGATCGGGCGTTGAGGTCGTGCGAGACGGCCGTCAACCTCACATGGTCCTTCGCACGCTGAAACGGCGACGGCGAATCCGGCAGGCACCGAACTGCCTCGTCGTAGCTCTCGCCCCAGCGCTTGAGCATCGCCGTGACCAGGCCCTCCTTGGTGCCAAAACACGACTGGATGCCCCCCTTGGTGACGCCCACCTCGCGCGACACGGACTCAAAGGTCAGGTGACTGGCGCCTTGCTCGACGACGATGCGTTCGGCAGCGTCGAGGACGAGGCCTCGATCGATGGATTTGGGTCGGCTCATGCGATGCGGCACCACCGGCGCCTTTTGATTCAATACGTATGGATTCTAATTGGCATGCTCCACCGGGTCAAGCCAGGCCCTCTGCCCGCACGAACGAGGTCCGTGCCGACAGCGCCAAGCGCCCCAAAAACAAAAGCCCGCATGAAGCGGGCTGATGTGGGGTGCGAGCCGGGTCGCGTCGAGCGCGACAGGCCGTTGGCGCTCAAACGCTCAGGTCGGGACCTTGCGCAGCATTTCCAGGCCAACCTGGCCGGCGGCGATTTCGCGCAGGGCGGTCACGCTGGGCTTGTTGCGCGACTCGATCTTGGGGGTGTGCCCCTGGCTCAGCATGCGGGCGCGGTAGGTCGCGGCCAGCACCAGCTGGAAGCGGTTGGGGATCTTTTGCAGGCAGTCTTCGACGGTGATGCGGGCCATGTCAACTCCAGGAGGTGAACGCAGGTGGGGCCTGGTCAGACCAGGTGGAGGGCGCGGAACACAGCGGACTTGTTCCGGCGCTGAGCAGCGTATTTTAACCGCTGCGAGTGAACAATCGCCTTCAAATCGAACAAAGCCGACTCAAACAAGGCGTTGACGACGATGAAATCGAAGTGCTGGGCCTGTTCGACCTCGATGCGGGCATTGGCCATGCGCACCTCGATCACGTCGGCCGTGTCTTCGCCACGGCGGTGCAGGCGCTGCAGCAGCTCCTCGTAGCTGGGCGGCAGGATGAACACCAGCACGGCGTACGGGAAGGTGTCCTTCATCTGCAAGGCACCCTGCCAGTCGATCTCCAGCACGACGTCTTCGCCACCCTTGATGCGCTCTTCGATGGCCTGGCGCGAGGTGCCGTAGTGGTTGCCGTGGACCTCGGCGTGCTCGAAGAAGTCACCGCGCTCGACCATGGACTGGAACTCGTCCTTGGAGACGAACCAGTATTCGCGCCCATGCTGCTCTTGCCCACGCGGCTGGCGCGTGGTGTGCGAGACGCTGACCTGCAGGCGCGAGTCGAGCTCGAGCAGCGCCTTGACGAGGCTGGATTTGCCAGTGCCGCTGGGCGCAGACACCACGAAAAGGTTGCCGGGATAGTCCATGGAACGGGCTCAGGGGCCATCGGCACCGGTTTTCAGCCGGTCGCAACAGCCCCTGCGAAGGAGGTTGGGAGCCCAGGAAGTCTACCCGCAACCGCCCTCACACGCCTTGCGGCGGCCCACTCAACTCAGGGCGCAGGCGGGAAAATGCCCGGCCACCCGCCCATCCAGTGCACACAAAGCACCACGCCCACGACGATGGCGGCCATCAGCACGTAGCCCTTCCAGGGCGAACGCTTCTCGGCGTAGGGGTCGGAGAGCGCACGCTCGGCACCGTCGGGCAACTTGGCCAGCTGGGTCAGGGCCGCACCAAACGGGATGTTGATGCGCGCACGGGTGTTGACGGCCCAGCCGTTGGCATCGAGGATCGGGCCCAGGTTGCGGTTGCGCAGCTTGAAGAACGCCATGGCCATGGAGGGGCCCGAGATCAACAGCATCAGGCCCAGCAGCGCCACCGGCATCTGCCAGGCCTTGAGCCCCAAAAAGCCCGTGACGACGGCCGCCAAAGCCGTGCCGATGGCACCGATGGCCAGCCCCACCGCCGCGAAGATGCCCGCGAACTTCGCCGCATCCACCGGTGCGGGTGGCGCGGGTGGCGCTGCTGTCGCAGCCGCACCCGCCGCACCCGCCGCAGCCTTCTCGCCAGCCTTGGCCACCGCCTGAGTCGTGAAGTCGGTCGATGCCTGCGCCTTGCTGGCCGCGAACTTCTGCACCTGCTCACCGATCAGGCGAGAGACCTTTTTGTAAGGCGTCCAGAAGGCCTGGCGGATGCTGATCGGGTGGTCGACGATCTTGACGACGGTGGCGTCCCAGTCGCGACCCAGGCGGTCGTAGAAGACGCCATTTCGGCCCACCATGAGCTGGTCCGCGTCACCGGCTGTGACGGCCGCAGCAATCGTCAGCTTCTCACCGGCGCGGCTGCACTCGCAGTACGCCAGGTAAACACCCGAAAGCGTGGCCAGCGCAGCGTGTTTGCCCGCGTCGAGCACCTTCACGCACAGGTCGCTGCTGCGCCCGTCGATGTAGAGGGTGCCGGCCTGGAAGCTGGCCTTGTCGCGGCGCGTGTAGAAGTCGGTGAAGGCCACGAAGTTGTTGGCAAGCTTGGCCAGGTCACGCACGTAGCGCACCAGGCGCTCGACATCGCCGATCAACGCGGCCTCTTCGGCTGCGACTTCGTCCTGGCTGACGAGGTCCAGCAGCCGGGCTTTGACGTCACCGGCCAGCAGCGCGCTCAAGGCATCGGCTTCGAGCTGGTCGAGCGGGGTTTCGGGGCGGGCGGCCTGCCAGGCCTCGAAGTCGGCAAAGCGCGCCACCAGGGCTCGCCACTCGACCTCGGTCAGCTCGGCACGGTCACCCAGCAGGGGCTGCACCACCTGTCGGCGCAAGTCCTGCACGGCCGCCGCCCAAGCCGGGTTGAGCTGCTCGCGCAGGGGCAGGCTGGCGCCACTGCTCACATAGGCCAGCGGCAAGGTGGCGACGTCCTGGGTGCCAGCACCGCCACCGAGCAGCTGCGAGCCGATGCGCTTGAGGTCGTCCTCGCTGCCGTTGAGCAGGCTGGCTGCCCGGGGGTCGAACGCCGCCAGTTGGCAGCGCTGGAAGAAATCATCGACCTTGGCGCGCACGGCCTGCAGGGTAGCGAAGACATCGGCGGCACTGGCCTCTTCGGGCAGGCCGGTGACTGTGGCGCGGGCGTCCTGTCGCCAGGCCTGCAGCGCAGCGCCCTCTTCGAAGAAGCGCTCAACCGTGGCGCGGTTGACACCGGGCTCACCGCTGCGATCGGCCACGGGTCCCAGGCGGTCGATCAGCGTGGCGATGGCGGCTTGCAGGTCGTCGCCCAGGCCCTTGGCCGCGATGACGCCATCGCCATTGAACGGCATGCCCCCGAAGATGCGGCCAATGTCGGTGCAGTCGTCCACGCTGATGTGCGTGGCATCGGCCTTGCCCAGGCTGACCAGGATGCGTCGGGTGGCCGCCAGCAATTTGCTGTTGTCCTCGCCGTCCCCGTTGATGTCGGACAGCGCCAGCGAGCCGGCGCGCACCAGCACATCGGGTGAACGCAGGCGGGCGATCGACCAGTCGATGGCGGCGATGAGCTCGGGGGCACGCACATGGCCGTCTGCGTCGGTGTCGACCAGGGCCAGGGTGGCGGCATCGAGCTCAACGCCCTGGGTCGGGCAGGACAAAGCCACCCAGAGCTTCTGATCAAGCTCGGCCAGGTGGGCCAGGTCGGCGCCTGTGTCCAGGCGAACCTGGTCAAAGCCACCAGCTCGGAAAAAGCGCCAACGGTGCGTGCTCGATGTCATGGGTCAGGCGAGAAGTTGGTGAAGGAATTCACGCATTCTCCACCGACCGGGGCACCTGGCGCCATCCGCCGTGAGCACCAGCGCGCCCATCGATGCTCACTCGATGTTCTGCACCTGCTCGCGCATCTGCTCGATCAGCACCTTCATGTCCACCGAGATCTGGGTCAGCTCCAGCGCAGCGGCCTTCGAGCCCAGGGTGTTGGCCTCGCGGTGCAGCTCCTGGATCAGGAAGTCCAGGCGCTTGCCGACCTCGCCGCCCTTTTTCAGCAGGCGCCCGATCTCGTCGAGGTGGGCCTTCAGGCGCTGCAACTCCTCGTCGACGTCGATGCGCAGGGCATAGGCGGCGGCTTCCTGCAGCGCACGCTCTTGCGCGGCTTCAGGCGTGACGCTGCCGCCCACGGCCTGCAGGGCCTCGGTGTACTTCTGGACGAAGCGCTCCTGCTGGCGCTGCACGGCCTGGGGCACCAGGGGCTGGGCCTGCTCGGCCAGGGCCTTCAGGCCGGTGAGCTTGTCCTTGAGCACGCCGACCAGGCGGGCGCCTTCGCGCTCGCGGGCCTCGATCAGCGCGGCAATCGCCTGGCGGGTGGCTTCCAGGGCCGCGTCTTCCAGGCGCACCGACGGGGCGGCCGCGCGACACCAGTTCAGCACCTCGTTGACCGACAGCGGTTGCGACTTGGGCAGCCAGTTCTGCACCGTGCCTTCGAGGCGAGCCAGCGTGTGGAGCTGCTCGGGTTGGGGCTGCGGCCAGCCGGCGTCGGCGGCGCGCTGGGGCTGCATGCGCAGCTCGATCTTGCCGCGCTTGAAGGCGGCGGTCAGCAGGTCGCGAAGGGCGGGCTCCAGGGCGCGGAACTCGTCGGCCAGCTTGAAGCTCAGGTCCAGGAAACGGC
Organism: Comamonadaceae bacterium 2PF; assembly: GCA_005502875.1. Taxonomy (GTDB): domain Bacteria; phylum Pseudomonadota; class Gammaproteobacteria; order Burkholderiales; family Burkholderiaceae_C; genus Aquabacterium. The sequence goes on from SCMV01000012.1 coordinate 17,076, forward strand.
TGTTGACGGAGCGCAATTCGGCGCTCACCGCCCCCGATGCCGTCTTGCGTGACGCATTCGACGCTTCCGAGTCGTCCGTGTTTTCACCGACGTGGTCGGGTGCCGACGCGACCGCGCTGGCAAAGCCGGTCATGGAGTAGACTGACATGGATCTATTTCACCCAGATAAAACACGATTATGTCAAAGCCGAAACCCGCTCCGTTGCCCTCGGGCACCGTCGTGGGCGGCTACCAGATCGTCAAGAAGCTTGCCGCAGGCGGTTTCGGCGTGGTCTACCTCGCTGAAGACCCGGAAAAGCGCCTGGTCGCCCTCAAAGAGTACCTGCCTGCCTCGCTGGCCGAGCGTTCGGCCGGTGAACTCATTCCCCGCGTCAAGCCCGACAAGCAGCCACTCTACCGCCTGGGGCTGAAAAGTTTCTTCGAAGAAGGCCGCTCGCTGGCCCAGATCGCCCACCCGAGTGTGGTGTCGGTGCTGAACTTCTTCCGCGAAAACGAAACCGTCTACATGGTGATGAACTACCTCCAGGGCGACACCCTGCAGGACTTCATCGTCACCGCGCGCGACTTGAAGCGCGACAAGGTCTTCCGCGAGTCCACCATCCGCAGCCTCTTCGACGAGATCCTGCGCGGCCTGCGCATCGTGCACCAGCACAAGATGCTGCACCTGGACATCAAGCCGGCCAACATCTTCATCACCAACGACAACCGGGCCGTGCTGCTGGACTTCGGCGCCGCCCGCGAGGTGCTGAGCAAGGAAGGCAACTTCATCCGCCCGATGTACACGCCGGGCTTTGCCGCCCCCGAGATGTACCGCCGCGACGGCTCGCTGGGCCCCTGGACGGACATCTACGCGATTGGCGCCTGCATCTACGCCTGCATGCAGGGCTACCCGCCCAACGACGCGCCCCAGCGCCTGGAAAAAGACCGCCTGAGCCTGTCGCTCTCGCGCCTGCGCAACGTCTACTCGGACAACCTCATCGAGGTCACCGAGTGGTGCATGTCCCTTGACCCGCTGGCCCGGCCGCAGAGCGTCTTCGCGCTGCAGAAGGAGCTGGCGCGCGAAACCGAACGCCGCTACTCCAAGCTCACCTTCTCCGAGCGCGTGAAGCTGCAACTCGAAAACCTCAAGTCCGGTGCGAAGGCATGAGATTCTCCGTCTACCAGATCAGCCGCAAGGGCGGCCGTGAAAAGAACGAAGACCGCATGGGCTACTGCTACACGCGGGACTCGGGGCTGTTTGCACTTGCCGATGGCATGGGCGGCCACCCCGAGGGCGAGATGGCCTCGCAACTCGCGCTGCAAACCATGGCAGCCCTGTACCAGCGCGACGCCAAGCCCCGCCTGGCCGACCCCATCCGCTTCCTGCAGGACGCCATCATGGCGGGTCACCACCAGCTGCTGCGCTACGCCAGCGAGCGCGGCCTGATGGACACCCCTCGCACCACCATCGTCGCCTGCATCATGCAGGGCAACACGGCCTACTGGGCCCACTGCGGTGACTCGCGCCTGTACTTCGTGCGCGGCGACAAACTCATCGCCCGCACGCGCGACCACTCCTACTCCGAGCTGCAGAACACGCTGTCCTCGGTGGTGCCGCTCAACGAGCGCTACAACCGCAACGTGCTCTTCACGTGCCTGGGCAGCCCGGGCAAGCCGGTGGTCGACACCGCCGGCCCGCTGGTGCTGCAAGAAGGCGACCGCATCATGCTGTGCTCCGACGGCCTTTGGGGCACGGTCGAAGACGACGCCATCACCCAGAACCTGGCCACGCGCACCATCTCCGACGCCGTGCCCGAACTCGTCGAGATGGCCCTGCGCAACGGCGGCGCCAAGTGCGACAACGTGACCGTGCTGGCCATGGAGTGGGAGTCGGCCGCCAACGACGACCAGCCTGGCGTGAGCACCGACAGCCTGGGCGACGAGGTCTTCGCCTCGACCATCCAGGCCAGTGTGGGCAACACCGGCACACCGGGCGACAATGTCGAGGTCGATGACCTGGACGAAGCCGAGATCGAGCGCTCCATCCGCGAGATCAACGAGGCCATCCGTCGTTCGTCGGCCAGCGCCGCCGCCAAAAAAACGACCTGATTCGGACGACCTGACCCTGGGCGACTGGCACCGAGTCCATCGCCCGATTCACCGGCCCGGGCACCCGCTCCGGGCCTTTGCTTTTCCCCGCCACTTTTTTCTTCACGGACACCACCATGGCCTACAACCGCCCCCACGGTCGCGCGCTCGACAGCTTGCGCCCCCTGACCATCACCCGCGGCTACACCATCCACGCCGAAGGCTCGGTGCTCATCTGCTTTGGCGACACCAAGGTCCTGTGCACCGCCTCGGTTGAAGAGAAGGTGCCGCCGCACAAGCGCGGCAGCGGCGAAGGCTGGGTGACGGCCGAGTACGGCATGCTGCCCCGCTCCACCCACACCCGCAGCGACCGCGAGGCAGCTCGCGGCAAGCAAAGCGGCCGCACACAAGAGATCCAGCGCCTGATCGGCCGCAGCCTGCGCGCCGTGGTCGACCTGGCCAAGCTGGGCGAGCGCTCCATCGTCATCGACTGCGACGTGATCCAGGCCGACGGCGGCACCCGCACCGCGGCCATCACCGGCGCCTACGTGGCCCTGGCCGACGCCGTCAAGGGCCTGATCGCCCAAGGCAAGATCAGCGAGAGCCCCATCCTCAACCCGGTGGCTGCCATCAGCGTGGGCATCGTCGAAGGCACGCCGCTGCTCGACCTCGAGTACATCGAGGACTCGGCCTGCGACACCGACATGAACGTCGTCATGACCGGCGCTGGCCACTACGTGGAAGTGCAAGGCACGGCCGAAGGCGTGGCCTTCACCCGCGCCGAGATGGACCAACTGCTGGCCTTGGCAGAGAAGGGCATCCGCGAACTCGTGGCCGCCCAGGCCGCTGCGCTCGCGCAGGCCTGAACGCCCTGGGCAGGCTCATCGCCAAATCGCCATGGGCCTGTGCGCCCCTGCCCCGCCTCACCGACCCGCCAGCCTTTCGAAAGCCCCGCGCATGAGCAAGCGACTGATCCTCGCCTCCAACAACGCCAAGAAGCTCAAGGAGCTGCAGGCGCTGATCGCCCCGCTCGGGGTCGAGTTGGTGACCCAGGGCAGCCTGGGCATCCCCGAAGCCGAAGAACCGCACATCACCTTCGTCGAGAACGCCCTGGCCAAGGCACGCCATGCCGCTGCGGCGGTCGGTGGCCCGGCGTTGGCCGATGACTCTGGCCTGTGCGTCGATGCGCTGGGGGGCGCCCCCGGCGTGCGATCGGCCCGTCACGCGGTGGACGCCGGCCGCATCGCCGAAGGCCTGCCGCGCGAGCAGATCGACCAGGCCAACAACGAGTGGCTGCTCACGCAGATGAAGGACCAGGCGCTGCGCGGCGCGCACTTCACCTGCCTGCTGGTGGCCGTGCGCCATGCCGAAGACCCCGAACCCCTGATCGCCGAAGGCCAGTGGCTCGGCGACCTGCTTGAAGCCCCTCAGGGTGCGCACGGATTCGGTTACGACCCGCTGCTGTGGGTGCCCTCTCACGGCTGCAGCGCCGCCGACCTGGACCCGGCCATCAAGAACGCCATCAGCCACCGCGCGCTGGCCTGCCAGCAGTTGCTGGCGTTGATGCGCGCGCGCTGGGGACTGGGCGAAAGCACAGCTGCCATGGCCAGCGGCTGGGCCTGGCAACACTGAGCGCAACCAAGCCTCGCCATGATCACCCTGCAACGCCCAGGCGCACTCACCGCCCTGCCACCGCTGTCGCTGTACGTGCACCTGCCCTGGTGCCTCAAGAAGTGCCCCTACTGCGACTTCAACTCGCATGAACCGGCCCTCGGGGCGACCTCTGCCTCACCCACCCAAGGCGTGGTGTTCGGATTGACGCCACCCGGCGCCGAGCCGCCCGCCAAGGCGCCAGCGGCCTCGCGCCTGACCGCCGAGGTGCAATCGCGCTACCTCGACGCCCTGTGCGCCGACCTCGAATCCGCCCTGCCCCAGATCTGGGGCCGCCGCGTGCACACCATCTTCATCGGTGGCGGCACGCCCAGCCTGTTCTCGCCGGAAAGCATCGATCGCTTGCTGGCCGACATCCGCGCTCGCCTGCCCCTGGAGCCGGGTTGCGAAATCACCTTGGAAGCCAACCCAGGCACCTTCGAGCGAGACCGCTTCAAGGCTTTCCGCCAAGCCGGCGTCACGCGCCTGTCGATTGGTGTGCAGAGCTTCGACGACACCAAACTCAAAGCACTGGGCCGCGTGCACGACCGCGCACAAGCACTGGCTGCTGTCGAAGAGGCTCAGCGCTGCTTCGACACCTTCAACCTCGACCTGATGTACGCCCTGCCCGGCCAGACCATGGCCGAGCTTCAGGCCGACCTCGACCAGGCCCTGGCCTTCGAGCCCCCACACCTCTCGCTCTACCACCTCACGATGGAGCCCAACACCGTCTTCGGCAGCCGCCCCCCGGCCGACCTGCCCGACGACGACACCGCCTTCGACATGCTCGACCTGCTGACCGCAGGCACCACGGCGGCGGGCCTGCAGCGCTACGAGGTATCGGCCTACGCACGCCCAGGCCACCACTGCGAGCACAATCTCAACTACTGGCAGTTCGGCGACTACCTCGGCATCGGCGCCGGCGCGCACAGCAAGATCAGCTTCCCGGACCGCATCGTGCGGCAGGTGCGATGGCGCGAGCCGAACACCTACATGGACAAGGCCATGCAAGGCCAGGCCACCTCGAACGAGAACGAAGTCGGCCTGTCGGCGCGCCCCTTCGAGTTCATGATGAACGCCCTGCGCCTCAAAGACGGCTTCGAGCTGCAGCGCTTCGCCGAGCGCACGGGCCTGACGCTGGCCAGCATCCAGAAACCCCTGGCAGAGGCCGAGGCCAAAGGACTGCTGCAACGCGACCTCGCGCGCGCCTGGCCCACGGACAAGGGCTTCGACTTCCTGAGCGACCTGCAGGCACTCTTTCTCAACGAGTGAGCTTCAACGAAGGGCCTTTGAGCCCATCACCGCCGCACCAGGCAAAGCAGGCAAGCGCCTCGTCGACCAGGAAAAAAGCCGCTGGCTCTCACCAGCGGCTTTTTCATTGGGCAGCCTGAATCAGGGTCAGGCGGCCTTCTTCTCGTCGCGCAGTTCGCGGCGCAGGATCTTGCCCACGTTGGTCTTGGGCAGGTCGTTGCGGAACTCGACGTACTTGGGGCACTTGTAGCCGGTCAGTTGCTCGTGGCAGTAGGCCTTGAGCTGGGCTTCGGTCAGGGTGCTGTCCTTGCGCACCACGAACAGCTTGACGGCCTCGCCAGACTTCTCGTCGGGCACGCCGACCGCAGCACACTCCATCACACCCGGGTGCAGGTTCACCACCTGCTCGACTTCGTTGGGGTACACGTTGAAGCCCGAGACCAGGATCATGTCCTTCTTGCGGTCCACGATCTTGACCTGACCCGTCGCGTCCATGATGCCGATGTCGCCGGTGCGGAAGAAGTTGTCGGCGGTCATGACCTTGGCGGTCTCGTCGGCGCGCTGCCAGTAGCCGGCCATCACCTGCGGGCCACGGATGGCGATCTCGCCGACCGCGCCGATCTCCAGGTGGTTGCCATCGTCGTCCAGGATGGCGACTTCGGTCGAAGGCAGCGGGTAGCCGATCGAGCCGTTGAACTCGGTGTTGTCCAGGCGGTTGGCCGTGGCCACCGGCGAGGTCTCGGACAGGCCGTAACCTTCAACGATGGCACAACCCGTGACCTTCTTCCACTTCTCGGCGGTGGCTTGCTGCACGGCCATGCCGCCGCCCATCGACACCTTCAGGCCGGAGAAGTCCAGCTTGATGAAGTCGGGGTGGTTGGCCAGCGCGTTGAACAGCGTGTTCACAGCGGGGAACTGGTTGATCTTGTACTTGCCCAGGGTCTTGATCACGGCCGGCAGGTCGCGCGGGTTCGGGATCAGGATGTTCATGCTGCCCATGCGAGCGCCCATGAAGTAGCACACCGTCAGCGCGAAGATGTGATAGAGCGGCAGCGCACACACGGCCACCAGCGGCTGGTTGCCCAGCTTGCTCAGCTCAGGCTTGAACCAGGCTTCGTTTTGCAGGATGTTGGCCACCACGTTGCTGTGCAGCAGCGTTGCGCCCTTGGACACGCCCGTGGTGCCGCCGGTGTACTGCAGGAAGGCCACATCGCTGGGCTGCATGCTCGGGCGGGTGTACTTGGCCGAAGCGCCCTTGGCCAGCGCGTCCTTGAACGACACCACCTTGACCGAGCCCGTGGGCAGGCTGAAAGCCGGCACCATCTTCTTGACGTGGCGCACGACCAAGTTCACCAGCGCGCCCTTGAGGAAGGGCAGCAGGTCGCCCATGGCGGCCAGCACCACGGTCTTGACCGGCGTGCGCGCGATGACTTCCTGCAGCGTGGTCGCGAAGTTCTCCAGGATCACGATGGCTTCGGCGCCCGAGTCCTTGAGCTGGTGCTCCAGTTCACGCGGGGTGTAGAGCGGGTTGACGTTGACCACCACGTAGCCGGCGCGCAGCACGGCAGCGATGGCCACCACGTATTGCGGCACGTTGGGCATCATCAGCGCGATGCGAGCGCCCTTGGCCAACCCCAGCGACTGGAAGTAGGCAGCCAACGAGCGAGAGAGCTCATCGACCTGTTCGAAGGTCCAGTGCACGTCCATGAACGCGGCCATGTCGCGCTTGGCGTGCTGCTTGAAAGCCTGATCCAGCAGATCGACCAGCGAGTTGTACTCGCCCAGGTTGATGGTTGCGGGCACGCCGGGCTCATAGCTGGCCAGCCAGGGTTGAGAAGTCGTCATTTGTCTTCCTCTGATGGGTCGATGGAGGCAGGACTGTCACCAAGCGTGACAGTCCGAAACTGGAGCGTTGTTCGCTGCATGGATTCTGCAACATTCGCGACCAAGGGTTTTCCCGAGACACGGCACGCCGCGATCGTTGTTTGAAACGCCGATGCACATTGAACACGGGATCGCGCGATGCCAGCTCAGGGTATGTGAGAACTCTGTCACGGGCACAATCACCGGCTGATTTGACTCAGAATGTTTTCACCTTGGCGTCCCCACAGATGAGACAGATTCGACATGGTTGACCGCGCGATTGATCACCCCCTCACCCCCAAGCGACGCTGGTTCCTCAAGACCGCGCTGGCCATCGGCGCCGTTGGTGCGTCGCTGGGCGGCCTGGTTTACTGGCACCGCGGCATGGCGGACAACAAGCTGACCGAACATGGCCGCGACGTGCTGCGAGGCCTGGCCATCGGCATGGTTGGTCCCATGCTGCCCACAGAAGCCAAGGCCCGTGAGGCGGCCCTCGAAGCCCACCTCGAACGCGTCGAGGTGTTCATGAACGGCCTGCCCACCTTCCTCAAGGGTCAGATCGGCGCCGTGCTGGGCCTGCTGGGCAACCTGCCCACTCGCAAGATGCTCACCGGCCTGGGCAAGCGCTGGAGCGATGCCTCCGAAGCCGAGATCGCAGACGCGATCGAGACCATGCGTTTGAACCCGCTGCCCACCACGCGTCTGACCTACCAGGTTGTCCGTTCGGTGACCTGCATGGTCTTTTTCTCCAACTCCGCCAACTGGCCCCTGACCGGCTACCCAGGCCCTGTCGAACTATGAGCAAACTCCCTGATCCCTTCCGCGAAGGCCTGGCCCGTGGCTGGAAAGCCACCAATGGCGAGGCGGGCCTGCCGCAGGAAATCCAGTGCGACGTGGCCATCGTGGGTTCTGGCGCCGGCGCAGGCATCACCGCCGAACTGCTGACCAAGGCTGGGCTGGATGTCGTCCTGATCGAAGAAGGCCCGCTCAAGACCAGTTCGGACTTCAATCAGAAAGAATCGGAAGCCTACGCCAGCCTGTACCAGGAAGGCGCCGGCCGCCGCACGATGGACGGCGCGTTGACGCTGCTGCAAGGCCGCTGCGTGGGCGGCACCACCGTCATCAACTGGACCAGCTCCTTCCGCACGCCCGCCAGCACCCTGGGCTACTGGCAAGACAAGTTCGGCCTGAAGGACTTCAGCGAGGCCGCCCTGGCGCCCTGGTTCGAGCAGGCCGAAAAGCGCCTGAACGTGCACAAATGGGACATCCCCCCCAACCCCAACAACGAGCTGCTGCGCACCGGCGCCCACAAGCTGGGCATCTCGGCCGAGGTGATCCCGCGCAACGTCAAGACCTGCTACAACCTGGGCTCCTGCGGCATGGGCTGCCCCACCAACGCCAAGCAGTCGATGCTGGTGACCACGATCCCGGCAGCCCTTGAAACAGGCGCCCGGCTCTTCCACCAGACCCGGGCACAGCGCTTCCAGTTCGACGGCAACCGCGTCACCGGCCTGGAGTGCGTGGGCATCCGCATCAACGGCACCCGCACCTCCGACCAGGTCATGCGCGTCAAGGCTCGCCACTACGTGGTCTCCGGCGGCGCCATCAACTCTCCTGCCCTGCTCAAGCGCTCCGACGCACCGGACCCTCACGGCCTGCTGGGCAAGCGCACCTTCCTGCACCCTGTGGCGTTCTCCAACGGCGTCTACAAAGAGCGCGTGGAAGGCTGGAGCGGCGCGCCGCAGTCGATCTATTCCGATCACTTCGTGCACAACGCGCCGTTCGACGGCCCGATCGGCTACAAACTGGAAGCCACCCCCATCCACCCCGGCCTGATGTCGGTGCTGATGGGCGGCTACGGCAAGGCACTGGCCGAGCGCGTCCAGAACTACCCGCACACGCAAACGATGCTGTCGCTCATGCGCGATGGTTTCCACCCCGAGTCCGAAGGTGGCACGGTGCTGCTCAACGTCGACGGCATGCCGCTGCTCAACTACGTGATGAGCGACTACGTGCTGGCCGGCTTCAAGCAGTCGCTGCTGACCATGGCCGAGATCCAGTTCGCAGCCGGCGCCACCAAGGTGCTGCCGCTGCACGAACAAGGCCGCTACTACACCAGCTGGGCCGAGGCCAAAGCCGCCATCGAGGCCTTCGAGATGAAGCCGTATTACGTCGGCGGCGGCAGCGCCCACATCATGGGCGGCTGCGGCATGGGTGGCTCGGAGAAGCTCGGCGTGGTGCGCCCGGACGGCGTGCACTGGCAGATCGAGAACCTCTCGGTGCACGACGGCTCGGTCTTCCCGACCAGCATCGGCGCCAACCCGCAGCTCTCGATCTACGGTGTCGTCAACCGCATGGCCACGCAACTGGCCAAGCGGCTGAGCAACAAGGACGTGGCGCTGGCTTGACACCCGCGCAGGCCTCAGCCGAGGCCTTCCAACACCCAAGGCGACCCAAGAGGTCGCCTTTTTCATGGCTGACAGGCGCGGCCAACGGCCCACCGCCATCGACCACCCTTCGGCGATGAGGTTTTTCGCCCCAAAAGAAAAAGCCCCACAGCGAGCCGTGGGGCTTTTCGTGCGTGCGAACCAGCGGGCCTCAGGCCCGCCGTGCATCACTTGGTGCGGGTGCCAACCACTTCGATTTCGACGCGGCGGTTCTTGGCGCGACCATCGGCAGACTTGTTGTCGGCCACGGGTTGCTTCTCGCCCTTGCCTTCAACGTACACGCGGGAAGCGTCGGTGCCCTTGCTGGTCAGGTAGTCCTTGACGGCCTGAGCGCGCTTCTCGGACAGCTTCTGGTTGTAGGCGTCAGCGCCAACGGAGTCGGTGTGACCCACGGCGATGATGACTTCCAGGGTGATGCCCTTGACCTTGTCGGACAGATCGTCCAGCTTGGCCTTGCCTTCAGGCTTCAGGGTGGCCTTGTCGAAGTCGAAGAAGGCGTCAGCAGCGAAGCTCACCTTTTCGGTGGCAGGAGCCACGGGGACCACAGGGGCCACGGGGGCAGGAGCCGGGGCAGCCGGTGCGGCCACAGGAGCCGGGGCGGCCGGTGCGGGCACGCCATCGCAGCCTTGGACGCCGGTGGCCGGGGTCCAGCCGGTGTCGCGCCAGCAGTATTCGTTCGAGCCGTTCTTCCAGACGGTGCCGTCGGTGGCACGCCAGTTGTCGACGTTCTGGGCGAATGCACCACCGGCCAGTGCAGCAGTGGCAAACAGCGCGGCGATCTTGTTGAGCTTGATCATGCAGGTCCTCACGAGTATTAGGCGCAGACAAAAACTGCGAACGGCCCATGTGGGCGGTACCCAGAACGGGTTTTTGCCCTGAAGAACAGGGATCACCCTAGGGCTGGTAACCAAATCATTGTGCCACATCGATCCATTCGCTCAAGCATCCCCTGGACTGCAGCGTCGCCCGGCTCGCTGCTGTTGCTTCAGGGCGACATGAGCGGCCAATTACAATGCTCGTTTGGACCGGGACCACCGTCCAAACCAGGCGCTCTCCCATATCAGTGAAGCACGCATGACGTCATTCGCCAAGGAAACCCTGCCCATCAGCCTCGAAGAGGAGATGCGGCGTTCGTACCTCGATTACGCGATGAGCGTGATCGTTGGCCGCGCCCTGCCCGATGCCCGCGACGGCCTCAAGCCCGTTCACCGGCGCGTGCTGTTCGCGATGCACGAGCTCAACAACGACTGGAATCGCCCTTACAAGAAGTCGGCTCGCATCGTCGGCGACGTCATCGGCAAGTACCACCCCCACGGCGACTCGGCCGTGTACGACACCATCGTCCGGATGGCCCAGGACTTCTCGCTGCGCCACATGCTGGTCGATGGCCAGGGCAACTTCGGCTCGGTCGACGGCGACAACGCGGCAGCCATGCGGTACACGGAAATCCGCCTGGCCAAGATCGCCCACGACATGCTGGCCGACATCGACAAGGAAACCGTCGACTTCGGCCCCAACTACGACGGCTCCGAAAAAGAGCCGCTGGTGCTGCCTGCGCGCCTGCCCAACCTGCTGATCAACGGCTCGGCCGGCATCGCGGTGGGCATGGCCACCAACATCCCGCCGCACAACCTCAACGAGGTCGTTGACGCCTGCCTGCATTCGCTCAAGAACCCCGACTGCAGCGTCGACGAGCTCATGGAGATCATCCCGGCGCCCGACTTCCCCACCGCCGGCATCATCTATGGCCTCAGCGGTGTCCGCGAGGGCTACCGCACCGGCCGTGGCCGCGTGGTCATGCGCGCCCGCGTGCACTTCGAAGACATCGGCAAGGGCGACCGTCAAGCCATCATCGTTGACGAGATCCCCTACCAGGTGAACAAGAAGAACCTGCTCGAGCGCATCGCCGAGCTGGTCAACGAAAAGAAGATCGAAGGCATCAGCCACATCCAGGACGAGTCCGACAAGTCCGGCATGCGGGTGGTGATCGAGCTCAAGCGCGGCGAAGTGCCTGAGGTTGTTCTGAACAACCTGTACAAGCAGACGCAGCTGCAGGACACCTTCGGCATCAACATGGTGGCGCTGATCGACGGTCAGCCCAAGCTGTGCAACCTCAAGGACCTGATCACGGTTTTCCTGGAGCACCGCCGCGAAGTGGTCACCCGCCGCACGGTGTTCGAGCTGCGCAAGGCGCGCGAACGCGGCCACGTGCTCGAAGGCCTGGCCGTGGCGCTGGCCAACATCGACGAGTTCATCGAAACCATCAAGACCTCGCCCACGCCGCCCGTGGCCAAGACGGCCCTGATGAGCAAGAGCTGGGATTCGTCGCTGGTGCGCGAGATGCTCGCCCGCGTCGATGGCGACCCGCAGCAGTACCGCCCGGAAAGCCTGTCGCCGAACTACGGCATGCAGCCAGATGGCCTGTACCGCCTGAGCGAAGACCAGGCCGGCGAAATCCTGCAGATGCGCCTGCAACGCCTGACGGGCCTGGAGCAGGACAAGATCATTGGCGAGTACAAAGACGTCATGGCCCAGATCGCCGACCTGCTGGACATCCTGTCCAAGCCGGAACGCGTCTCGTCGATCATTTCCGACGAGCTGATCGCCATCCGCACGGAGTTCGGCCAGACCAAGCTGGGCGCGCGCCGCTCGACCATCGAGCACAACGCGCAAGAGCTGGGCACGGAAGACCTGATCACCCCGACCGACATGGTCGTGACGATCTCGCACACCGGCTACATCAAGAGCCAGCCGCTGTCCGAATACCGCGCGCAAAAGCGCGGCGGGCGCGGCAAGCAGGCCACCGCCACGAAGGAAGACGACTGGATCGACCAGCTCTTCATCGCCAACACGCACGACTACATCCTGTGCTTCAGCAACCGGGGCCGCGTCTACTGGATCAAGGTCTGGGAAGTGCCTCAGGGCTCGCGCAACTCGCGCGGCAAGCCCATGGTCAACATGTTCCCGCTGGAAAAGGAAGAGAAGATCAACGTGGTGCTGCCGCTGACCGGCGAGTTCCGCAGCTTCCCTGAAGACCACTACATCTTCATGTCGACTCGCCTGGGCACCGTCAAGAAGACGCCGCTGACCGACTTCAGCAACCCCCGCAAGGCCGGCATCATCGCCGTGGGCCTGGACGAGGGCGACGTGCTGGTGGGCGCGGCCCTGACCGACGGCAAGCACGACGTGATGCTGTTCTCCGACGGCGGCAAGGCCGTGCGCTTCGACGAAGAAGACGTGCGCCCGATGGGTCGTTCCGCGCGTGGTGTGCGCGGCATGATGCTGGAAGAAGGTCAGTCGGTCATCGCCATGCTGGTGGCCGAAGACGAAACGCAAAGCGTGCTGACCGCGACCGAGAACGGCTACGGCAAGCGCACCAGCATCGTCGAGTACACCCGCCATGGTCGCGGCACCAAGGGCATGATCGCCATCCAGCAATCCGAGCGCAACGGCAAGGTGGTCGCCGCCACCCTGGTGCGCCCGGAGGACGAGATCATGCTGATCACGGACAAGGGCGTGGTCGTGCGCACCCGCGTGGCTGAAATCCGTGAACTCGGCCGGGCCACGCAAGGCGTGACGCTGATTTCACTGGACGAAGGCGCCAAGCTGATCGGCCTGCAGCGCATCGCCGAGAACGATGCAGCGACGGCCGAAGAGGCAGAAGGCGCCGAAACCCCGGACACCGGCACCCCTGGTGACAACGCCGAGGGAACCTCCGAGGCCTGACGACGATCTGACATCCTGCCGGGCGAAGATGTCGCCCCATTCGCAACCGGAAAAGACAAGGACCGCAAGATGATGTTCCGCCAAACCGCTCTGGCCGCCGTGGCCGCCACCCTGGCCCTGTGCAGCCTGTCGGCCCACGCCGACAAGAAGGAGCAGATCCAGAAGGTGCTGTCTGTGCAGCAACCCGCCCTGGAAGACATGGCCCGTGGCGTCGCCGAGCAGCCCGCCCGCCAGCTCGCTGGCGGTGCACGCAACATCCTGGTGCAGGCCGTGCCCGAAGACAAGCGCGAAGCCACCGCCAAGCAAGTCGATGCCGAGATCAAGAAGTACCTCGACGGCGCCATCCCCGCTGTGCGCGCCAGCGCCATCAAGCTGGCCCCCACCGCCATCGGCCCCATCCTGGAAGAGCGCTTCACCGAAGAGGAGCTCAAGCAACTGGTCGTGATGCTGGAATCGCCCATCCTCAAGCGTTACCAGTCGGCACTGCCCGAGATGAGCAACGCCCTGCTGGAGAAGGTCGTCGAAGACGCTCGCCCCGCTGTCAACCCCAAGCTGCAAGCCGCCGAAGGCAACATCCGCAAGCTGCTGGACACCGCCTCGGGTGGCAAGCTCAGCGCTGGCGACAAGGGTGGCGCAGGCGCAGCCAAGCCTGCCGCCAAGAAGTAAGCTAGAGCCCTCTCTCGTGGTGCGGGGCGCCCGACGGCGCCCCGACCCGTTTTTCAAGACGCCTTTTCCCGCGCGCCATGACCCGTCCCTTCAACTTCTCGGCCGGACCGGCCACGCTTCCCGAAGAAGTGCTGCAGCAGGCAGCGCGCGAGATGCTGGACTGGCAAGGCAGTGGCATGGGCGTCATGGAGATGAGCCACCGGGGCAAAGAATTCATCTCGATCGCACAGCAGGCGGAAGCCGACTTGCGCGACCTGCTGTCGGTGCCGGCCCATTTCCGCATCCTGTTCATGCAGGGCGGTGCGCTCGCCGAGAACGCCATCCTGCCGATGAACCTATCGCGTGGGGGCCGCACCGACTACGTCATCACCGGCTCCTGGTCTCAGAAATCGGCCAAAGAAGCGCGCAAGTACAGCGACGTGCACATCGCCGCCAGCAACGAGGCCGACCACCATACCTCGCTGCCCTCGCCCGCCAGCTGGCAGCTCTCGGGTGACGCGGCCTACGTGCACGTGTGCAGCAACGAGACCATCCACGGCGTCGAGATGCACGAGTTGCCGGACCTGGCGGCCCTGGGCTCGAAGGCCCCGCTGGTCATCGACTTCTCTTCGCACGTGCTCTCGCGCACCATCGACTGGTCGCGCGTGGGCGTGGCCTATGGTGGCGCCCAAAAGAACATCGGCCCCTCCGGGCTGACGCTGGTCATCGTGCGCGAAGACCTGCTGGGGCAGGCCCTGCCCATCACGCCCTCGGCGTTCGACTACAAGGTCGTGGCCGACAACGGCTCGATGTACAACACGCCCCCCACCTACGCCTGGTACATCGCCGGGCTGGTGTTCCAGTGGATCCAGCGCCAAACCGAGGTCACGCCACAAGGCACCCTCAAAGGCCTGGCCGCGATGGAGGCACGCGCCATCGCCCGCTCGCAAACGTTCTACGACTACGTCGATGGCTCGGGCTTTTACCTCAACAAGGTGGCCGCCAACTGCCGCTCGCGCATGAACATCCCCTTCTTCCTGCACGACGAATCGCTCAACGAGGCTTTCCTGGCCGGCGCCAAGAACGCCGGGCTGCTGCAACTCAAGGGCCACAAGTCGGTGGGCGGCATGCGCGCGTCCCTGTACAACGCCATGCCCATGGCCGGCGTGCAGGCCCTGGTCGACTACATGAAGCACTTCGCGACCACCCATGGCTGACACCCCCGACACCGCCTCCGGTCACTTCCAGCCAGATGGCCGCCCGGTCGACGAACAGCTCGCCGACCTGCGCGTGCAGATCGACTCGGTCGACCAGCAACTGCTGTCGCTGCTGAACCGCCGCGCCAGGCTGGCGCAGGCCGTGGGTGAGGTCAAGAAGATCGACGGCTCGCCCGTCTTCAGGCCCGATCGCGAAATCCAGGTCATCGAAGGCCTGCGCCAAGGCAACCCCGGCCCCGTGCTGCCCGAAAGCATCGGCCCGATCTGGCGCGAGATCATGTCGGCCTGCCGCGCACTGGAAGCCAAGCAACGCGTTGCCTTCCTCGGCCCCGTGGGCACCTTCACCGAGCAGGCCGCCCTGAAGTATTTCGGCTCGTCCATCGAACCCGTGCTGTGCGCCAACTTCGACGAGGTGTTCCGCGCCACGGAGGCCGGATCGGCCGACTTTGGCGTGATCGCCATCGAGAACTCCACCGAAGGCGTGGTCGCCCGTTCGCTCGACCTGCTGCTGCAATCGCCCCTGGTCGTCATGGGCGAGACCTCGCTGCTGGTGCAACACAACCTGCTGCGCAGCACCCCATCGCAGCAAGGCATCACCGCGGTCGCGGCGCACCCGCAAGCCCTCGCCCAGTGTCAGGGCTGGCTCACCCAACACCTGCCGCAGGCTGAGCGCCACGCGGTGAGCAGCAACGCCGAAGGCGCGCGCCTGGCCGCTGCCGACCCCAGCGTCGCGGCCCTGGCGAGCGAGCGCGCCGCAGCCATGTTCGGCCTGCACGTGGTGCAACGAGCCGTGCAGGACGAAGCCCACAACCGCACCCGCTTCGTGGTCCTCACCCGACCGGAGCGTCAGCCACCTTCAGGCCCCACAGGGCGTGATTGCACCAGCCTGATCGCCTCGGTGGACAACCGCCCCGGCGCCGTGCACGACCTGCTCGTGCCGCTCAAACGCCATGGCGTGTCCATGACCCGTTTCGAGTCCCGTCCGGCTCGCTCGGGCCAGTGGGAGTACTTCTTCTTCATCGACCTGGCCGGCCACGCCGCCCAGGACAACGTGGCCGCTGCGCTCGACGAGCTGCGCGCCCAGTGTTCGTTCTTCAAGGTGCTCGGCAGCTACCCGCTGGACGTGCACTGAGTCACCAGGATCCTGACCACCATGTTCAACCAGCTCGGTCTGATCGGCTGCGGCCTGATGGGCGGCTCCTTCGCGCTGGCGCTGAAAAAAGCCGGCCTGGTCAAGCGCGTCATCGGCTACAGCAAGTCGCCCTCGACGGTCGAAAAAGCGCGGCGCCTGGGCGTCATCGACGTGGCCGCCGAATCAGCGCTGCTGGCCGTCTCGGGCTCGGACATCGTGCTGATCGCCGTGCCCGTGGCCGCCAGCGAAGGCACCTTCAAGGCCATCCGCCACCTGGTCGACCCGGGCGTGCTGTTCATGGACGTGGGCTCGACCAAGCGCGACGTGGTCGACGCCGCGCGACGCGTGCTCAAGGAGCGCTTGCCTGCCTTCGTGCCGGCTCACCCGATCGCCGGGCGCGAGGTCGCGGGCATCGAGCACGCCGACGCCACGCTGTACCAGGGTCGCAAGGTCATCCTCACGCCATTGGAGCAGACCAACCCGACCCTGGTGCAAAAGGCCACCGACGTGTGGGCCGCTGTGGGCTCGCAGGTGCTCAAGATGACGCCCGAGCACCACGACGCCGCTTTCGCGGCCGTCAGCCACCTGCCCCACCTGCTGGCCTTCGCCTACATGAACGCGATGGGCGAGCAGCCCGGCGGCCAGGAGTACCTCTCGCTCGCCGGCCCCGGTTTCCGTGATTTCACCCGCATCGCCGCCAGCGACCCGACCGTCTGGCGCGACATCCTGCTGTCCAATCGGGAAGAGGTGCTGCGCCAGTCCGAGGCCTTCCGCCAAGCCCTGGAAGCGCTGGAGCGCCAGATGCGCGACTGGAGTGGCCCCGACCTGCAACGCCTGATCCAGACCGCTTCCGATGCCCGCAGCCAGTGGAGCCTGGGAGGCGGCAAGCCGCCCCAGACCGTCCGCTGACGTTTTCTTTCGTTGTCCGCATGTACACCACCGCCTTCCTCGACCTGCCCCCGCTGCTGACCGCCGGTGGCACCCTGCGCCTGCCCGGCTCCAAGAGCATCTCCAACCGGGTGCTGCTGCTGGCGGGCTTGAGCGAAGGCACGACCGTCGTGCACGACTTGCTGGCCTCCGACGACACGCGCGTCATGCTCGAAGCCCTGCGCGCGCTGGGCTGCGACATCCAGCAAAACGCCGACACCGTGCACATCACTGGCCTGGCTGGCAAGCTCTCGGTGCTGCAGGCCGACCTGTTCATGGGCAACGCCGGCACCGCCATCCGCCCGTTGACGGCTGCGCTGGCGCTGCTGTCGGCCACGCAAGGCGGCTTGTTCACGCTCAGTGGCGTGCCCCGCATGCACGAGCGCCCCATCGGCGACCTGGTCGACGCCCTGCGTCCACTTGGCTGCGTGGTCGAGTGCCTTGCCAACGAGGGCTACCCACCGCTGCGCCTGGCCGGTGGGCGCCTGAACCTGAGCCGCCCCATCCAGGTCCGTGGCGACGTCTCCAGCCAGTTCCTGACCGCGCTGCTGCTGTCGCTGCCCCTGGTCTCTCAAGAGCAGGACCTGGTCATCGACGTGGTCGGCGAGCTCATCTCCAAGCCCTACATCGAGATCACGCTGAACCTGCTGGCGCGCTTTGGCATCCAGGTGCAACGCCAGGGCTGGGAGCGCTTCGTCATCCCGCGTGGCAGCCGCTACCAGTCGCCCGGCCACATCCACGTCGAGGCCGATGCTTCGTCGGCGTCCTACTTCATCGCAGCGGGTGCCATCGCCGGCATCGAAGAACCGGTGCGCATCGAGGGCGTGGGCAGCGCCTCCATCCAGGGCGACATCCGCTTCATCGAGGCCGCGCAGGCCATGGGCGCCAAGGTCAGCTCTGGCGCCAACTGGCTGGAGGTGCGCCGTGGCGCCTGGCCGCTCAAGGCCATCGACCTGGACTGCAACCACATCCCCGATGCAGCCATGACCCTGGCCGTGATGGCGCTGTACGCCGAAGGCACCACCCGCCTGCGCAACATCGCCAGCTGGCGCGTGAAAGAAACCGACCGCATCGCCGCCATGGCCATCGAGCTGCGCAAGCTGGGCGCCACCGTGATCGAAGGCGAGGATTTCATCGAGGTGACGCCCCCCGTGCGTGGATGCTGGCAACACGCCAGCATCCACACCTACGACGACCACCGCATGGCCATGTGCTTCTCGCTGGCCGCCTTCAACGCCCTGGCGCCCACCGCCGACGCGCAAAAGCCCGTCTCGGTGCGCATCGAAGACCCGCGCTGCGTCGCCAAGACCTTCCCCGATTACTTCGAGGCCCTGTTCCAGGTCGCCCAGACCCGCCCTGACTGGATCCCCGTCATCACGGTCGACGGCCCCACCGCCTCGGGCAAGGGCACCCTGGCCAGCGCCTTGGCCACCCGCCTGGGCTACCAGTTCCTCGACTCGGGCTCGCTCTACCGCATCACCGGGCTGCTGGCCGTCGAGCAGGGCATCGACCTCGCCGACGCCAACGCGCTCGAGCAGCTCGCCCGCCAACTCGGCGAAGCCATCTCCCTGCGCTTCGACCGGGAACACATCTGGGTCGATGGCCGCGACGTCAGCGAAGCCGTTCGCCGCGAGGAAATCGGACAAGCCGCCTCGCGGCTGTCCGCTTACCCGGGCGTGCGCCAGGCCCTGCTGGAGCTGCAAAAAGCCTTCCGCGGCCTGCCAGGCCTGGTCGCCGATGGCCGCGACATGGGCACCGTGGTGTTCCCGGACGCCGCGCTCAAGGTCTTCCTGACCGCCTCGGTGGCCGAGCGCGCCGAGCGCCGCCACCGCCAATTGATTTCCAAGGGCGTTTCTGTTACCCTTGATGAGATTTGCTCCGACTTGGAGGCGCGCGACTTGCGGGACCGTTCCCGCGCGGTGGCGCCCTTGAAGCCGGCACAAGATGCCCAGTTGCTCGACAACTCGGCCCTGACGATCGAACAATCGGTCGACACGGTGCTGGGGTGGTGGGTGGCTGGCTGGCCCCACGTCATCGTGCGGCACTGACCTGGTTTTTCAGGCCAGTGCCCGCTGTGAAGGGGCCATGTCACCTTCCGTGACAAACACAAGGCTGTGACGTCCAGCCCCTGCTGCCAGGTGGGGGTTCGAGCAATCAGGGCTGCCATCTTTGGGCACCCGGGCGCCATGTTCTTCAACCCAACCCGTTCGGGTCGTTCCTGTCGATCCGGGCGTATCCGCTGGTTCACGCCAGCACAGGAAATTCCATGTCTGAATCCTTTGCCGCCCTTTTTGAAGAGTCGCTGCAGCGCGCCAACATGCGCACTGGCGAAGTCATCACCGCTGAGGTGGTGGCCGTCGAACACAACTTCGTGGTCGTCAACGCCGGCCTGAAGTCCGAAGCCTACGTCCCCCTGGAAGAGTTCAAGAACGACCAGGGCGAGATCGAAGTCCAAGTGGGCGACTTCGTGTCCGTGGCTGTCGACGCCATCGAAAACGGCTACGGCGACACCATCCTGTCGCGCGACAAGGCCAAGCGCCTGGCCTCGTGGCTGTCGCTGGAAACCGCTCTGGAGTCTGGCGACTTCGTGACCGGCACCGTCAACGGCAAGGTCAAGGGCGGTCTGACCGTCCTGGTCAACGGCATCCGCGCCTTCCTGCCCGGCTCGCTGCTCGACACCCGCCCCGTGAAGGACATGTCGCCGTTCGAAGGCAAGACCATGGAATTCAAGGTCATCAAGCTGGACCGCAAGCGCAACAACGTCGTGTTGTCGCGCCGCGCTGTGGTCGAAGCTTCGATGGGCGAAGAACGCGCCAAGCTGATGGAAACCCTGCGCGAAGGCGCGATCGTCAACGGCGTGGTCAAGAACATCACCGAATACGGTGCCTTCGTGGACCTCGGCGGCATCGACGGCCTGCTGCACATCACCGACATGGCATGGCGCCGCGTCCGTCACCCGTCCGAAGTGGTGACCGTGGGCCAGGAACTGACCGCCAAGGTCCTGAAGTTCGACGCCGAGAAGAACCGCGTCTCGCTGGGCCTCAAGCAAATGGGCGACGACCCCTGGGTTGGCGTCTCGCGCCGCTACCCGGCCGGCACCCGCCTGTTCGGCAAGGTCACCAACATCGCTGACTACGGCGCTTTCGTCGAGATCGAACCGGGCATCGAAGGCCTGGTGCACGTCTCCGAAATGGACTGGACCAACAAGAACGTGGCCCCCAACAAGATCGTCAACCTGGGCGACGAAGTGGAAGTCATGGTCCTGGAAATCGACGAAGACAAGCGTCGCATCTCCCTGGGCATGAAGCAGTGCAAGCCGAACCCCTGGGACGATTTCGCCCAGTCGTTCAACCGCGGCGACAAGGTCAAGGGCCCCGTCAAGTCGATCACCGACTTCGGCGTGTTCGTGGGCCTGGCTGCCGGCATCGACGGCCTGGTGCACCTGTCCGACCTGTCGTGGAACGAGCCTGGCGAAGCCGCCGTGCGCAACTACAAGAAGGGCCAGGAAGTCGAAGCCGTCGTGCTGGCCATCGATGTGGAGCGCGAGCGCATCTCCCTGGGCATCAAGCAGCTCGACAGCGACCCGTTCACCAACTTCACCACCCTCAATGACCGTGGCGCCACCGTCACCGGCGTGGTCAAGACCGTGGACGCCAAGGGTGCCGAAATCACCCTGGGTGACGACATCATCGGTTACCTGCGCGCTTCGGAAATCTCCCGCGACCGCGTGGAAGACGCCCGCAACGTGCTGAAGGAAGGCGACGAAGTCACCGCCCTGATCATCAACATCGACCGCAAGACCCGCGGCATCCAGTTGTCGATCAAGGCCAAGGACAACGTCGAGCAGCAAGAAGCCATGCAATCGCTGCGCGCCGACACCACCAAGGAAGGCTCCGGCACCACCAGCCTGGGCGCCCTGCTCAAGGCCAAGCTCGACCAGAACAACGGCTGATCCCAGCCCGCGTTCTTTTCCCCCGACCGCCGGAGTCCGCTCCGGCGCGACGGGGATTGAGCTGAGCGGGGCAGGCGTCCTCAACAGACCCCTGCTGCCGCTCACCTCAGTCCCCCCCCCGGACACCCGCTTTCGGCACGCCAGCCTCCGACCGCATCCATGACACGCTCCGATCTCGTCGCCCGGCTGGCCGAGCGCTTCAGCCAGTTGACCCAGCGCGACGCCGAATTCGCCGTCAAGACCATCCTCGACGCCATGTCGGAGGCGCTGGCCAAGGGTCACCGAATCGAGATCCGTGGTTTCGGCAGCTTTTCGATCAGCCGCCGCCCGCCGCGCATGGGCCGCAACCCGCGTTCCGGCGAACAGGTGCTCATCCCCGAAAAGCTGGTGCCGCACTTCAAGCCCGGCAAGGCCCTGCGCGAAGGCGTCGATCAAGCCGCTACACTGGCCTCTCAAACCGATCTCTCAGCCCCCAACGAAACCAAGCCAAACTGACCCATGCGAGCCTTGAACTGGTTGTGGCGCGGACTGCTGTTCTTCATCCTGTTTGCCTTCGCACTCAACAACCAGCACCTGGTCGAGTTGAAGTGGGTCTTTGGCTGGCGCTGGCAGGCGCCGATGGTGTTCGTGGTGCTGGTGGTGTTCGCGCTGGGCTGTGTCACCGGTGTGCTGGCCATGTTGCCAAGCTGGTGGCGCCACCGCCGCACCGCACGCAACCGACAGCTGCTGATGCCCGACCCGGTGGCCGCAACGCCGGGCACCTCGCCTGCATCGGGCGCCAACGCCGAGCCGCTGAACCTGCCCCGCGAATTGCCCTTCCCGCCGGACATGCCGGCCCCACGCAAGCCTGCCAAGTGATCGCCGCCTGATCGCGCCCGTCTGCCACGGCACGCACCCTCCCCGGCTCAATCGGACAGCGCACTGGCGCACCGCCCCATGGATTTCAACTTCTACTGGCTGCTGCTCGCCCTGCCCCTCGCCTTCCTGCTGGGCTGGATCGCGTCCCGGCTCGACCTGCGCCAACTCAAGCGCGAAGACCAGGCCTCACCCCAGGCCTACTTCAAGGGCCTGAACCTGTTGCTCAACGAACAACAGGACAAGGCCATCGATGCGTTCATCGAGGCCGTGCAGCACGACCCCAACACGTCCGACCTGCACTTTGCGCTGGGCAACCTCTTTCGCCGTCGCGGCGAGTACGAGCGGGCCATCCGCGTGCACCAGCACCTGCTGGCACGGGCCGACCTCAAGCGCGAAGAGCGCGAGAAGGCCCAGCATGCCCTGGCTCAGGACTTCATGAAGGCCGGGCTGTTCGACCGGGCCGAAGCGGCCTTCCAGGCCCTGGAAGGCACCGCCTTCAGCACAGATGCCCGCTTGGCCTTGCTTTCCTTGCACGAGCGCTCGCGCAACTGGCATGCAGCCATCGAGGTCGCGCGCCAGCTGGAAGCCGCTGGCACGGGCTCCTTCTCTCAACGCATGGCCCACCACTGGTGCGAAATTGCACAGGAGGCCGATGCCCGAGACCGACTGGACGAAGCCGAACAGGCCCTGCATCGCGCCCGCGAGGCCGCTCCCCAGGCCGCTCGGCCACTGGTGCTTGCAGGCCAACGGGCCTTGAGGCAAGCACGGCCCACCGACGCCCTGGCGGCATGGGACGAGCTGATGGCCATGCAGCCTCAGTCTTTTTCGCTGGTCGCGATGGATTACGCGCGCTGCGCCGAAGCTCAAGGCCAGGCCTCGGCAGCCTTGCGCAAACTCGAGAGCCTCTACCAGCAGATGCCCTCGGTCGACGTGCTGCTGGCCCTCAATGCACTGCAGCCCGATGCGAACCTGCGCCGACAGGCCCTGATGACGCACATGGCGCGCCAGCCTTCCTTGTCTGCCGCGCAGGGCCTGATCCGCGAGCGCCTGATCACACACAAGCCATTGGAAGAGCCTGAAATCGAGCGCATGCAGCAGTCTCTGGCGACGGCCGCACAACCGCTGCAGCGTTACCGCTGCGCGGCCTGTGGCTTTGAAAGCCAGCACCATTTCTGGCAATGCCCAGGCTGCCAGGGCTGGGAAACCTACCCGCCCCGCAAGCTCGAAGACCTTTGAGGCCAACAACCAGGGCCGGTCAGGCAGCGCCCCCCATCGCCCCGAGGGCACGCCTGAACTGAATGGCCTCGGCCACGTGCGCCGGGCCAATGGCCTCCAGGCCCTGCAGGTCGGCCAGCGTCCGAGCCAGCCTGACCACGCGGTGCAGGGCTCGCCCGGACCAACCCAGCCTGGTCGCAGCCTGGTTGAGCAGTTGTCGAGCAGCCGCCTGCAGGCACGCGTGGCGGTCCAGGCCCGCGGCATCGAGTTCGGCATTCAGGCAGCCCTGGCGCTGCCATTGCAGCGCACGCGTGGCCTTCACCCGCTCGGCCACTTCGGCACTCGACTCTCCATCGGGTGCACGAGAGAGCACCTCGGGAGGCAGCATCGGCACCTCGACCTGCAAATCGATGCGATCGAGCAGCGGACCACTCAAGCGCGACTGGTAACGCGAAACCTGCTCAGGCGTGCAACGGCAGACCCTGATGGGGTGCCCCAGGTGCCCGCAAGGGCAGGGATTCATGGCGGCCACCAACTGAAAGCGCGCCGGAAACTCGACCGTCCGGTGGGCCCGAGCGATGGAGATGTGCCCCGTCTCCAGCGGCTCACGCAACGCTTCCAGGGCACCGCGCGGAAACTCAGGCAGCTCGTCGAGGAAAAGCACGCCACGGTGGGCCAGGGAGATTTCACCCGGACGAGGCGGCGAGCCGCCCCCCACCAAGGCCGCTCGAGAGGCCGAGTGATGGGGCGCCCTCACCCACCTGTGGCGCCAGCGAACGGCATCAAAGCCACCCGAGAGGCTGTGCACGGCAGCGGACTCCAGGGCTTCATCGGTTTCCAAAGGAGGCAACAGGCTGGGCAGGCGCTGCGCCAGCATCGATTTGCCCGTGCCAGGCGGTCCCACCATGAGCAGGCTGTGCCCTGCGGCGGCAGCGATTTCCAGGGCGCGCTTGGCAACCGACTGGCCGCGCACGTCTCGCAAGTCGAGGCCACTGGCAGCGTCCGCCCCTGCCATCACCGCAGGTGGTGGGCGCCAGGGCGGACGACCTGCCTTGAGGACATCCACCACCTCGGCCAAACCGCCTGCCCCCCACACCGGCACGCCGTCCACCAGCCCGGCTTCGGTGGCACTGGCTGATGGCAACACCAACCCGACAGCAGACGCGTCTCCACCCCGCCGACGCAGCGACAAAGCCATGGCCAGCGCACCTCGCACCGGCCTCAAATCTCCCCCGAGGGACAACTCACCAGCCAGCGCCAGGCGCTCCAGGTGCGGCAGGGGGATCTCACCCATTGCCGCCAGGATGCCGACTGCGATGGGCAGGTCAAAACGGCCAGACTCTTTGGGCAGATCGGCCGGGGCGAGGTTGACGGTGATGCGCCGGTTGTGCGGGAACGCCAGCCCCGCGCTCGCCAACGCCGCCCGCACGCGCTCTCGGGCCTCCTTGACCTCGGTGTCGGCCAAGCCGACCAGGGTGAAGGACGGCAGGCCGTTGGCCAGGTGCACCTCAACGGTGACCTCTGGAGCGCTCAATCCATCCAGGGCCAGGCTGCGGACGACGGCAAGTGACATGTCGAAAGCGTTTGCGCGATGCAAAAATGCCCATTCTGATCACGCAAAGGGTCCAGTGCACTCCCCACGAGGGGTGCATCACCATGTTGGTGCACAGAGGGGCGCGCGATGCCGCATGGCTGAGCGCACCGATTGCGTGCACGCACCGAAATGTGCATGCTGCGGTACGGCCCGGCATGGCAGGGCGCCCGCTCAGCCGCTGGCATGGAACATGCAGTTACCCCGCAGTCCATCCTTTTGCCAACCTCACCGGAGAACCAACCATGAAAATGGTGACCGCCATCGTCAAGCCCTTCAAGCTTGATGAAGTGCGTGAGGCCCTGTCTGCCATCGGCGTCCAGGGCATCACCGTGACCGAAGTCAAGGGCTTCGGCCGTCAGAAGGGCCACACCGAGCTGTACCGTGGTGCAGAGTACGTGGTCGACTTCCTGCCCAAAGTCAAGATCGAAGCCGCCGTGGACGAGGCCATCCTCGACCGCGTGATCGAAGCCATCGAGTCGTCGGCTCGCACCGGCAAGATCGGCGACGGCAAGATCTTCGTGACCTCGCTCGAGCAGGTCATCCGCATCCGCACCGGCGAAACCGGCCAGGACGCACTCTGATCCGTCGCACCGATCTGGCGCACGTTCTCCTCCTCCCCTTGACGACCCGCACCGCTCCGGTTGGGCGTCTCCCTGAATTCACCCCTTCTGACCTGACAAGAGGCATTTCATGAGAAAGCTCATTGCGTCCCTCGCGCTGGGGCTGGCGGCCTTCGGTCTCCTTGGCGTCTCGCACGCTCAAGAAGCCGCAGCCTCCGCCGCCGAAGTCGCATCCGCTGCCGTTGAGGCCGTGGCTGCGGCATCCGAAGCCGCACCTGCTGCGGCCGAAGCCGCTTCCGAAGCCGCACCCGCTGCGGCACCCGCTCCCGTCCCCAACAAGGGCGACACCGCCTGGATGATGGTCTCCACCCTGCTGGTGATCCTGATGACGGTTCCCGGCCTGGCCCTGTTCTACGGCGGCTTGGTGCGCAGCAAGAACATGCTGTCCGTGCTGATGCAGGTGATGGTCACGTTCTCGCTGATCGTCGTGCTGTGGTTCATCTATGGCTACAGCCTGGCCTTCACCGAGGGCAACGCCTACATCGGCGGCCTCGATCGCCTGTTCATGAAGGGCGTCTGGGACAACGCGGCTGGCACCTTCGCCAACGCCGCCACCTTCTCCAAGGGCGTCTACATCCCCGAGATCGTGTTCGCTGCCTTCCAGGCCACCTTCGCCGGCATCACCTGCGCCCTGATCGTCGGTGCCTTCGCCGAGCGCATCAAGTTCTCGGCCGTGCTGCTGTTCATGGTGCTGTGGTTCACCTTCAGCTACATCCCGATGGCCCACATGGTCTGGTTCTGGATGGGCCCGGACGCCTACAGCTCGCCTGAAGTCGCCGAAGCCATGACCGCCAAGGCCGGCCTGATCTGGCAACACGGCGCGCTGGACTTCGCTGGCGGCACCGTGGTGCACATCAACGCCGCCGTCGCGGGCCTGGTGGGTGCCTACATGGTCGGCAAGCGCATCGGTTACGGCAAGGAAGCTTTCACCCCGCACTCGCTGACGCTGACCATGGTCGGTGCCTCGCTGCTGTGGGTGGGCTGGTTCGGCTTCAACGCCGGCTCCGCCCTGGAAGCCAACGGCTTTGCCGCCCTGGCCTTCATCAACACCTTCGCCGCCACCGCTGCCGCTGTGCTGGGCTGGATCCTGGGTGAAGCGCTGCTCAAGGGCAAGGCTTCGATGCTGGGTGCCGCCTCGGGTGCCGTCGCCGGCCTGGTCGCCATCACCCCTGCTGCCGGCAACGTCGGCATCGGTGGCGCGCTGATCATCGGCGTGCTGGCTGGCCTGATCTGCCTGTGGGGCGTGACCGGCCTGAAGAAGATGCTGGGCGCCGACGACTCGCTCGACGTGTTCGGCGTGCACGGCATCGGCGGCATCCTGGGTGCCCTGCTGACCGGCGTGTTCAACTCGCCCAACCTGGGTGGCCCCTCGCTGGTCGCCGACTGGACCACGGTCGCCATGGTCGCCCCTGACGCCTACTCGATCGCCGGTCAAGTCTGGATCCAGGCCAAGGGTGTGCTGATCACCATCGCCTGGTCGGGCATCGTCTCCCTGATCGCCTACAAGATCGTCGACGTGGTCATCGGCCTGCGCGTGCCGGAAGAAGAAGAGCGCGAAGGCCTGGACATCACTTCGCACGGCGAAACCGCCTATCACAAGTGATCGACAAGTGATCTTCGGCTGAGCGCTGAAACGGGCCCCGCGCCCGCCACGAAAGGGCCACCTCCGGGTGGCCCTTTTTTTTCGCCCATCCGCCCCCACCTGCCTGCCCACGCCCGGATGTTCCTAGAATGCTCCGGTGTCCACCGTCAGACGCTCGCTCCACCCATGGTCCCTCACCTCATCACCGCGCTCACCGGCCCCATCAACGAACTGGAGCAGCGCATGCTGGAGTCCATGCCGGCCATCGAGCGCTGGTTCCGGCTCGAATGGATGGAGCACACGCCGCCCTTCTACACCTCGGTCGACCTGCGCAACGCGGGCTTCAAGCTGGCCCCGGTCGACACCAACCTGTTCCCGGGCGGCTTCAACAACCTGACCAACGAGATGCTGCCGCTGGCCGTGCAGGCCTCGATGGCGGCCATCGAGAAGATCTGCCCGGAGGCCAAGAACCTCCTGCTGATCCCCGAGAAACACACGCGCAACACCTTCTACCTGCAGAACGTGGCGCGCCTGGTGCAGATCTTCACGCTCACGGGCCTGAACGTGCGCCTGGGCACGCTCGACGAGTCCATCACCGAGCCGACCGAGATCGCCCTGCCCGACGGGAGCACCCTCACGCTGGAGCCGCTGGAGCGCAGCAAGCGTCGCCTGGGGCTCAAGCACTTCGACCCCTGCACCATCCTGCTCAACAACGACCTGTCTGCCGGCATCCCGGATGTGCTAAAGGACCTGCACGAGCAGTACCTGCTGCCCCCGCTGCACGCCGGCTGGGCCGTGCGCCGCAAGAGCCAGCACTTCAAGTACTACGAAGAGGCGGCCAAGAAGTTCTCCAAGCTGCTGGGCATGGACCCCTGGCTGATCAACCCGATGCACGCCGAGTGTGACGAGGTGGACTTCCAGGAGGGCACGGGCCAGGAATGCCTGCAATCGCAGGTTGACACCCTGCTGGGCAAGGTGCGCCGCAAGTACAAGGAATACGGCATCAACGAAAAGCCGTTTGTCGTGGTCAAGGCCGACAACGGCACCTACGGCATGGGCATCATGACCGTGCGCGACGCCAAGGAGCTCGACGAGCTCAACCGCCGCACCCGCAACAAGATGTCGACGGTCAAAGACGGCCAGGCCGTCAGCCAGGTCATCATCCAGGAAGGCGTGCCGACCTACGAGCGCATGAACGACGCGGTGGCCGAGCCGGTGGTCTACATGATCGACCGCTACGTCGTGGGTGGTTTCTACCGCGTGCACGCCGAGCGTGGCATCGACGAGAACCTCAACGCCCCGGGCTCCAGCTTCGTGCCGCTGGCCTTTGCCGAGCCGACCCAGTTGCCACGCCCGGGCGTCAAACCCGGGGTGAGCGCGCCCAACCGGTTCTACATGTACGGCGTCATCGCCCGGCTGGCGATGTTGGCTGCAAGCTACGAACTGGCCGCCACCGACCCGGACGCCGAGGTTTACAGCTGACCTGAGGCACCGCCCCTGCTCGGGGGAGTTTCAGATCGGGGCTGATCGGGCGCAAAATGGCCGCTTCAAGGCAACCCGCCCTTTTCCGTGCAGCATCCTTCCCACGACCCGAGCCACAAATCTTCGCTGGCCGCGCTGACCCTGGGAGCCCTGGGGGTCGTCTATGGCGACATCGGCACCAGCCCGCTCTATGCGTTCAAGGAGGTGTTTGCCCACGGACACCTGGATCCGAGCCCAGAGAACATCCACGGCATCCTGTCGCTGATGTTCTGGACCCTGACGGTCATCGTCTCTCTGAAGTACGTCAGCCTGATCTTGCGAGCCGACAACAACGGCGAAGGCGGCCTGGTGGCCATGCTGGCGCTGGCCTCCACCGCCGTGAAAGACCGCCCCCAATT
This sequence comes from Comamonadaceae bacterium 2PF, assembly GCA_005502875.1. Classification (GTDB taxonomy): domain Bacteria; phylum Pseudomonadota; class Gammaproteobacteria; order Burkholderiales; family Burkholderiaceae_C; genus Aquabacterium. Next base: position 45,702 of record SCMV01000012.1, read on the forward strand.
GCGGCAGGTGCTGCTGGGGCTGGGCATCTTCGGCACGGCCATCTTCTTTGGCGACGGGGTCATCACGCCCGCCATCTCGGTGCTGTCGGCCGTCGAAGGCCTCGGGGTGGCGGCACCCGGGCTGGAGCGCTATGTCATCCCGGTGACGCTGGTGGTGCTGACGGCGCTGTTTGCCATCCAGAAGCACGGCACGGGCGGCATCGGCAAGTTCTTCGGGCCGATCACGGTGGTGTGGTTTGTCGTGCTGGCGGTGCTGGGCCTCAAGCACGTCATCGCCAACCCGGCCATCCTGGTGGCGCTGAGCCCGCACCACGCGCTGGGGTTCATCTTCAACCACCCCGGGCTGGCCTTCATCTCGCTGGGGGCCGTGATCCTGTGCGCAACCGGCGCCGAGGCGCTGTACGCCGACATGGGTCACTTCGGCAAGCGGCCCATCCGCCTGGCCTGGTTCAGCCTGGTCATGCCGGCGCTGGTGATCAACTACTTCGGGCAGGGTGCCATGCTGCTGGCTCACCCGGAGAACATCGGCAACCCCTTCTACGAGATGGCCCCCCAATGGGCGCTGTACCCGCTGGTGGGGCTGGCCACTTGCGCCACGTTCATCGCATCGCAGGCGCTGATCTCGGCGGCGTTTTCGGTCACCAAACAGGTCATCCAGCTGGGCTACCTGCCGCGCCTTCGCGTGCTGCACACCTCCGAGCGCGAAACCGGCCAGATCTACATCCCCTTCATCAACTGGGGGCTGTACGCCAGCATCGTGATGGCGGTGGTGTTCTTTGGCTCGAGCAGCAAGCTGGCTGCAGCCTACGGCATCACCGTGGCGCTGGACATGCTGATCACGACCATCATGACCTTCTTCGTGATCCGCTTCGCCTGGCACATGAGCCTGCCGCTGTGCATCGGGGCCACGGGCATCTTCTTCTTCATCGACCTGATGTTCTTTGGCGCCAACGCGCTCAAGATCATCGACGGTGGCTGGTTCCCGCTGCTCATCGGCGTCATCATGTTCACCTTGATGACGACCTGGAAGGACGGTCGCGCGCTGCTGAGCGAGCGACTGCGCTCGGACGCCATCGACCTGCACCCCTTCCTCGAAGCCGTCTTCTGCAGCCCGCCCTTGCGGGTCGAAGGCACCGCGGTGTTCCTCAACGCCGATGCGGGCACCACCCCCAACGCGCTGCTGCACAACCTCAAGCACAACAAGGTGCTGCACCGCCAGAACCTGTTCGTGACGGTGCGCTCGCACGAGGTGCCCTGGATCGAGTCGGCGCAACGCATCGAGATCGAGGACCTGGGCAACGACTGCTGGCAGGTGATGCTGCACTTCGGCTTCAAGGACGAGCCCGACGTGCCGCGCGCGCTGAAGCTGCTGAGCCAGCATGGCGTGCAGGTCGATGACATGGAAACGAGCTACTTCCTCTCGCGAGACATCGTCATCCCGACCATCGGCGGCGGCATGCTGCCCTGGCGCGAGAAGCTGTTCGCCGGCATGCACCGCAACGCTTCGGGCGTGGCCGACTTCCTGAGCCTGCCGACCAACCGCGTGGTCGAGCTGGGCTCGAAGGTGGAGATCTGAGCTGTCTGAGCACAAAGGTCCGGCAGGCCTGCTCGCCATCGGGCAGGACACCTCGCTGTCGTCCGTTTCGGCCGGCTTCGTGGCCACGCTGGTGGGCTTCACCAGCACGATCGCGCTGATCTTTCACGCGGCGCGCTCTCTGGGCGCCACACCCGATCAAGTCACGTCCTGGGTGCTGGCGCTGGGCATCGGCATGGGCCTGTCGAGCATCGGTCTGTCGCTGTGGACGCGCATCCCGGTGCTCATCACCTGGTCGACGCCGGGCGCCGCCGTGATCGCCAGCGCTGCCACCGGTGTGAGCCTGGCCGAGGCTGTGGGCGCCTTCCTGGTGTGCGGCGTGCTGATGTGGCTCAGCGGGGCCACCGGCTGGTTCGAGCGCATCATGAACCGCATCCCGTTGGCGCTGGCGTCCAGCCTGCTGGCGGGCATCCTGGCCAAGTTCGCGCTGATGTCCTTCGCAGCGGCCACGCCCCAGCCCCTGCTCATCATCTCGATGTTGATGATCTACCTGGTCGGCAAGCGGCTTTGGCCGCGCTACGCGGTGCTGGGCGTGCTGATCGGGGGCACGGCGGTGGCCGCAGCCCAGGGCCTGCTCGACACGCGCCAGATGCACCTGCAGTTCGCCGTGCCGGTGTGGGTCACGCCGGTCTGGTCGTGGCAGGCGGTGCTGGGAATGGGCCTGCCGCTGTTCATCGTGACCATGGCCTCGCAGGCGGTGCCGGGGGTGTCGGCCATCCGGGTGTCGGGCTACCAGCCACCGGTCTCGCCCTTGATGGGCTGGTCGGGCATCACCACGGTGTTGCTGGCGCCGTTCGGAGGCTACGCCTTCAACCTGGCGGCCATCACGGCGGCCATCGTGCTCAACCCGCACGCCCATGCTGCGCCCGACAAGCGCTACACCGCCGCCGTGTGGGCCGGCCTGTTCTACATCGTGATGGGGCTGCTGGGCGGGGCCGTGGCGGGGCTGCTGGCGGCCTTCCCGCCCGCGCTGGTCATGGGTGTGGCGGGCCTGGCGCTGCTGGGCACGATCGCCAATGGGCTGGCCACTTCGCTGGCCGACCCGCTCACCCGCGAAGCCGCCATCGTCACCTTCCTGGTCACGCTCTCGGGCGTGGTGCTGCTGGGCGTGGGCTCGGCCTTCTGGGGCCTTGTGGCGGGTGGGGTCACCCTGTTCGTGGAACACTATCGGTCCAGGCCCGAGGGGGCCGATGCGGCGGACAACGCCCCTTGAGACACCATGAAGCTGCTCTTCGTCGCCGACCCGCTCGACACCTTCAAGACCCACAAGGACAGCACCTTCGCGATGATGCGCGAAGCCGCCTCGCGCGGGCACGAGTTGTGGGCCTGCGAGCCCCAGGAGCTGGTGTGGCAGCGCGGCTCGACCGTGAACGCGCACGCGCGCCGCATCCAGCTCACAGGCGACGCCCACGACTGGTACGAGGAGATCGAAGCCGCAGACCTGCCCCTGTGCCGCACCGACGCCGTGCTGATGCGCAAGGACCCGCCTTTTGATGCCGAGTACCTGTACTGCACCCACCTGCTGACGCAGGCCGAGCGCGAAGGGGCCCGCGTTTTCAACAGCCCGGCGGCCCTGCGGGCCCACCCCGAGAAGCTCGCGATCATGGAGTTCCCGCAGCACATCGCGCCCACGCTGGTCACGCGTGACATGGCTGCGGTGCGCGCCTTCCACGCAGAGCACCGCGACGTCATCCTCAAGCCGCTGGACGGCATGGGCGGCATGGGCATCTTCCGCGTGAAGGACGATGGCCTGAACCTGGGCAGCATCGCCGAGACGCTGACCAAGGACGGCACCGAAACGATCATGGTGCAGGGCTTTTTGCCCGCCATCAGCGAAGGCGACAAGCGCGTGCTGCTGATCGACGGCGTGCCGGTGCCTTTTGCCTTGGCCCGCATCCCGCAAGGTGGCGAGGTGCGAGGCAACCTGGCGGCAGGCGGCAAAGGCGTGGCCCAGCCGCTGAAGGCGTCCGACCTGGCGATTGCCGAGCACCTGGGCCCCATCCTGGCCGCACGCGGCCTGCTGCTGGTGGGGCTGGACATCATTGGTGACCGGCTCACCGAGATCAACGTGACCAGCCCGACGTGCTTCCAGGAAATCACAGACCAGACCGGGTTCAACGTGGCGCAACGCTTCGTGGACGCGCTGGAAGGCAAGCTGGCGGCTTGAGGTCGCCGTGACCCGTGAGCCTCATCGGCCGCCGGCTTGAAATCGGCCGAAGCAGGCCCCATTCGCACCTCGGCCCCTCGGCTGCGGGCCTGAGCGGGCCCAAAGACCCGTCCAGGCAGACAGCGTCACGCCAAACAGCGACAATACCGGGTTGCCCCTGCCCCGCGCGGGGCCCCTGGCTGCTCACCCGGACCTTCCATGGCTGTCCTGTCCCTGAACGACGCGTGCCTGGCCTTTGGCCACGTCGCCCTGCTTGACCACACTTCCTTCTCGCTGGAGACGGGCGAGCGCATCGGCCTGATCGGCCGCAATGGCACCGGCAAGTCCTCCCTGCTCAAGATCATGGTCGGCATCGACAAGCTCGACGACGGCCAGGTGCAGGCGCAAAAGGGCATCGAGATGGCCTACGTGCCTCAGGAACCCTCTTTCGCCGATGGCGCCACGGTCGAGAGCACCGTCAGCGAAGGCCTGGGCGACATCCGCGAATTGCGCGAGCGCTTCGAGGCCATCACGCACGGCGAAGGCGACGCCGACGACATGGAATCGCTCATGACCCAGATCGAAGCCCGCAACGGCTGGAACTGGGAGCAGCGCGTCGAAGAGACCCTGCAGCGCCTGAACCTGTCGGCCGACCTGCCGATTGCCAGCCTGTCAGGCGGCATGAAAAAGCGCGTGGCCCTGGCCCGTGCCCTGGTGGCCAGCCCCGACGTGCTCTTCCTGGACGAGCCGACCAACCACCTGGACCTCGACGCCATCACCTGGCTGGAAGACCTGCTCAAGGACTTCAAGGGCAGCATCGTGCTGATCTCCCACGATCGCGCCTTCCTGGACAACGTCTGCACCCGCATCGTCGAGCTCGACCGCGGCCTGCTGCGCAGCTACCCCGGCAACTTCGCCGCCTACCAGAACCTCAAGGCGCAAGAGCTGGCCGACGAGGCCGTGGCCAACGCGCGCTTCGACAAGCTGCTGGCGCAGGAAGAGGTCTGGATCCGCAAGGGCGTCGAAGCCCGCCGCACACGCTCGGTGGCGCGCATCAAGCGCCTCGAAGGCCTGCGCGCGGCGCACGCCTCGCGCCGCGACGTGGTCGGCCGCGTCAAGCTCGAGGTCTCGCAAGGCGACCGGGGCGGCAAGATCGTCGCGGAGCTTGAAGACGTCTCCAAGTCCTTCGGTGGCCGCACCATCGTCAAGGGCTTCACGGGCACCATCCTGCGCGGCGACAAGGTCGGCCTGGTGGGCTCCAACGGCGCGGGCAAGACCACGCTGCTCAAGATGATCCTGGGCGAGCTGGCGCCCGACAGCGGCACCGTCAAGCAAGGCGCCAACCTGGCCGTCGCCTACTTCGACCAGATGCGCGACCACCTCAACCTCGACGCCACGCTGGCCGACTTCATCAGCCCGGGCAGCGAATGGATCGAGATCAACGGCTCGCGCAAGCACGTGATGGGCTACCTGCAGGACTTCCTGTTCTCGCCGGCCCGCGCCAACTCACCCGTGCGCACGCTCAGCGGCGGCGAGCGCAACCGCTTGTTGCTGGCGCGACTGTTCGCCAAGCCCAGCAACGTGCTGGTGCTCGACGAGCCCACCAACGACCTCGACATCGACACGCTCGACCTGCTCGAAGACCTGCTGGCCGAGTACCCGGGCACCGTCTTCCTGGTCAGCCACGACCGGCGCTTCCTGGACAACGTGGTCACCTCGACCCTGGTGGCCGAAGGCAACGGCCAGTGGCGCGAGTACGAAGGTGGCGTCGAGGACTGGCTGATCCAGTCGCGCCGCGCGCAGGCCATCGCGGCTGGCAAGCCCGGTGCGGCGGCCATCGCAGCGGCCGTCAAGCAAACGCCTGAAGCCAACCTGCGCACGCCTGTTGCCGTGGCCGCCGACACCGCCCCAACCGTGGCGCCCGCCACGCCGGTGGTGGCCCAGCCCAAACGCAAGCTCAGCTACAAAGAACAGCGCGAGCTCGACGAGCTGCCCGCCCGCATCGAGGCGCTGGAGACCGAACAGGCCGAGCTCAACAAGCAGCTGGCCGACCCGGACATCTACCGCAAGGAAGCCGGCAACGTGACCACGATGCACGCCCGCGTCGAAGCCATCGACGAAGAGTTGATGGCCGCGCTGGCCCGCTGGGAAGAACTCGGCGCTCGCTGAGCAAGCCGCCGCCTGACAAGGCGGTCAGGCCACCGGATCAGGCGGCCGACGCCAGCTTCGCGCCGGCCCCGCCAGCCATCGCCTGCATGCACGCGGCCTCCGGGTCGTCGCACTGGATGACCTCGTCGACCAGCGGCGCCAGCCGGCGCGTGTCGGCGCGCAGCACGCGCTGCTTGACCGAGGCGATCTGCGAGGGGTGCATCGAGAAGCTGCGCAACCCCATGGCCAGCAGGAACTCGGTGAAGACCGGGTCGCCCGCCATTTCACCGCACACGCTCACGCCCTTGCCTGCCGCCCGCGCCTGCGCGATGGTGGTGCGGATGAGCTGCAACACCGCCGGGTGCCACGGGTCGTAGAGGTGGGCCACGGCCTCGTCGGCGCGGTCGATGGCCAGGGTGTACTGAATCAGGTCGTTCGTGCCGATGGACACGAAATCGAAGTGCTTGAGGAACAAGGGCATGGTCAGCGCTGCGGCCGGCACCTCGATCATGGCGCCCAGTTCGCACTGGCCAAACGGCTTGCCGGACTCGGTCAACTGGCGCTGAACGTGCGCGATGTTCTCCAGCGTCTGGCGGATCTCGCGCTGGCTGGCCAGCATCGGGATCAGGATCTTGACAGGCCCGTGAACCGCCGCGCGGTAGAGCGCGCGCAACTGGCGGCGGAACATGCTTGGCTCCGACAGGCTCCAGCGGATGGCGCGCAGGCCCAGAGCCGGGTTGAGCACCGACTCGTGGCGCAGCTCCGAAGCCGTCAAGCCTTCCAGCGGCTTGTCGGCGCCGATGTCGACGGTGCGGATCACCACGGGCAGGCCCTTCATGGCCTCGACCGCGCGCCGGTAGGCGTCGTACTGCTCTTCTTCGTCGGGCAGGTTGCCGCCCCGGTTCATGAACAGGAACTCGGAGCGGAACAGGCCCACGCCCACGGCACCGGCTTCCAGCGCGGCGGGGCTGTCTTCGGGCATCTCGATGTTGGCCACCAGCTCCACCCGCTCGCCGTCGAGCGTGACGGCCGGGGTGTGGCGCAGGCGGGCCAGGCGACCGCGTTCGAGCTCGGCCTGGCGCTGGCGGAAACGGTACTCCTCCAGCACGATGGGGGACGGGTCGACGATCACCAGCCCGGCGTCGCCATCGACGATGATGCGATCGTCCTGGCGGATCAGGCCGCTGGCCTGGCGCGCGCCCACCACGGCCGGGATGTCCATGCTGCGCGCCACGATGGCGGTGTGCGAGGTCTTGCCGCCCACGTCGGTGACGAAGCCGCAGAACACGCTGCGCTTGAAGCTGGCCATGTCGGCCGGTGCGATGTCGTTGGCGACCAGGATCAGCGGCTCGTCGCCGCCGAAGTCACGCGGACCGTGGGTCGGCGCCTGCAGGCCTGCGGCGGCAACCTCGCGGTCCATGTTGCGCAGGATGCGCTCGACCACCTGCTCCAGGTCGGCCTTGCGTTCGCGGATGTAGGCGTCGTCCATCTCGTCGAACTGACGGGCCAGCACTTCGAGCTGGGCCGACAACGCCCATTCGGCGTTGTAGTGGCGCTCGCGGATCCAGTCGGCGGCCGCACCGATCAGGGCCTCGTCCTGCAGCAGCATCTGGTGCACGTCGAGGATGGCGGCCAGTTCGGCCGGCGCATCGGCGGGCAGGTCGCGCTTGAGGGTGTCGAACTCGACGGCAACGGTGTCGCGGGCCGAAATCAGGCGCGCGATTTCCTCTTCGGTCCGCGCAGGATCGATGAAGACGTGGGGCACGTCGACGCGGCTGGAGGCGACCAGCACCGCGCGACCGATGGCCACGCCACGCGAAACCGGCAGGCCGAAGATCTGGATGCTCATGGCCTTGATCGTAACAGCCCGAGCCGCCCATGTGGATCGGGGTTTGTGATGCGAGCCAACCCCAGGAGCCGCCCCCATCCGCCGTCGGCGTCATCCATGCGTCACGCGGGCGTCACGGCACCGTCATGCACGCACTCGACACTGCGCCTCAGAACGCGAAACGGCGAAACGGAACCTGGACCCAAGAACGGAGACCGACGATGCGAGACCTCCCGCTGCCCACCCTGCCCATCGCAGGCCTGTCCACCCCGTCGGCCGACAGCACGGCCGCCCGGAGGTCACTTCACCCGAGCTCGGAACGCCAGGCCTTTGAGGTCGTTTGGGCTCGCACTGAGGAAGATGTTCGTGCGGCGCAACGCCTGAGGCACGAGGTCTTCGTCGGGGAGATGGGCGCACGCCTGAGCGTGCCCACTGGCAGCCCCGCAGGCCACGACATCGACCTGTTCGACCCCTACTGCGAGCACCTGCTGGTGCGCCTGAGCAGCGAAGACGGCGAACCCGGCCAGGTCATCGGCACCTACCGCGTGCTGACGCCGGCTTCGGCCAAGCGCGTCGGCGGCCTCTACAGCGAAACCGAATTCGACCTGACCCGCCTGCGCGGCCTGCGCAGCAAGATGGTCGAGCTCGGCCGCTCCTGCGTGCACCCCGACCACCGCACCGGCGGCGCCATCATGGCGCTGTGGGGCGCCCTGGCTGAATTCATGGTCCGCAACGACCTGGACACCATGATCGGCTGCGCCAGCATCTCGATGCGCGACGGCGGCCACGTGGCGGCATCGCTGTGGGAGCAACTGCGCCAGACCCACCTCGCCCCGATCGACCTGCAAGTTCGCCCCCGCCTGCCCCTGCCGGTCGAAGAACTGGACCGCCACCTGCAGGTCGAGCCGCCCGCGCTGATCAAAGGCTACCTGCGCGTTGGCGCCAAGGTGCTGGGTGCGCCTGCCTGGGACCCCGACTTCAACACCGCCGACCTGCCGATGCTCATGCGCATCGAGGACCTGCCGGCGCGCTACCGCCGCCACTTCCTGGGTGCATGAAGCGCGGCTGAAGACCACAGGTTCACGCTGCGCATAGACTGCGCGGCATGAACCGACCCGCCCCGGGGCACAGCCTGCCCCTGTCCCAGTTGCTGGGCCGATGCGCCAACGCGGTCGCCGCCGTGCGCAAAGGCCAGTCTCTCAACGAAGCGCTCGCCGCCACCCCGGCGCCCGAGCGCCCCGGCACCCAGGCCCTGGCCTTCACCGTGATGCGCCGCATGGGCCTGGCCCATGCCCTGCGCCAACAACTGGTGCCCAAAGCGCCCCACCCCTGGGTCGACGCGCTGCTGATCTCGGCCCTGGCCCTGATCGACGAGGGCAGCTACGACGACCACACCCTGGTCGACCAGGCCGTGAACGCCTGCAAGAAAAACCGCAAGGTCGGGCAAGCCGCCAGCGGCCTGGTCAACGCCGTGCTGCGCCGATTCCTGCGTGAACGCGCCGGGCTGATGGCCTCTCTGTCGGATGACGAAGTGGCCCGACACAACCACCCCGGCTGGTGGATCAGGCGGCTCAAGAAGGACTGGCCCGAACACTGGCAAGCCATCCTGGCCGCCAACCAGGCTCAGCCGCCGCTCACCCTGCGCGTCAACACCCGCCACGGCAGCGTCGCCGCCTACCGCGAGCGCCTGGTTGCCGCCGGCCTGCTGCCTGCCGCCACGCCCTCCGTCGCGCGCGTCCCCGACGCCATGGGAGCCCCGACCGGCGTCCCGCCCACGCCCTTGGGCCCCGAGCCCGTCGTCCTGCCCCGCGCCGTGCCGGTCGGCCAGCTGCCCGGATTTGCAGAGGGCGACGCCTCCGTGCAGGACGCCTCTGCCCAGTGGGCCGCCCCGCTGCTGCTGCAAGCAGGCGGCGCCCTGCTGCCAGCCGGCGCCCGCGTGCTCGACGCCTGCGCCGCGCCAGGTGGCAAGACGGCCCACCTGCTCGAACTCGGCGACTTCGACGTCACCGCCCTGGACGCCGACCCCGAACGCCTCAAGCGCATCGCGGACACCCTGGGTCGCCTGGGCCTGAAGGCGCGCACCATCGCCGCCGACGCCAGCCGCCCGGCCGATTGGTGGGACGGCCAGCCCTTCGACGCCATCCTGCTGGACGCGCCCTGCAGCGCTTCCGGCATCGTGCGCCGCCACCCCGACGCTCGCTGGCTGCGCCGCGACACCGACATCGCGGCCCTGGCCGCCATCCAGGACGCCATCCTCGACGCCCTGTGGCCCCTGCTCAAGCCAGGTGGCCACCTGCTGTACTGCACCTGCTCCGTCTTCCGAGAAGAGGGCGAAGACCGCATCGACGCGTTTTTGCAACGCACGCCCGGCGCCCGGCGCCTGCCCGCGCCCGGCCACATCCTCCCTGTGGTCGAATACCCCGAGACCGCCGCCCATCGGCCATTGGCATCACCCACCCAAGGTGCGCCTGCTGCCGACCCTGGCGATGGCTTCTTCCACGCCCTGCTCGCCAAACCCTCACAAGGTGCCTGATGTCGCCTCTGAGCCGCCGCGACCTGCTCCAGCGAAGCGCCAGCCTGGCGCTGGCTGCCGCATGTCTGAAGCCGGCAGGCGCCTGGGCTGACAGCGCCCTCACCCGCAACGTCGCCGAGCTCACCAGCCTGGCGGTCAGCCTCGGCGATGAAAGCGTGCTGCTGACCTACAGCGTGCGACTGGAACTGTCCAAGGACCTCGAGCAGATGCTGCTGCGAGGCGTCACCCTCGTCTTCGTGGCCGAGGCCGAACTGATGCGCGAACGCTGGTATTGGCTGGACCAGAGCCGGGCCGAGGCCACGCGCCGCTGGCGCCTGGGCTGGCAACCCCTGACCCGTCGCTGGAAGCTCAGCCAGGACGGTCTCAGCCGTCACTTTGTCAACCTGCAAGAAGCCCTTGACGCGATGCGCCGCACCACACGCTGGCGCATCGGCGACCCCATTGCAATGGGCGACGAAGCCGAGCACCACGTCGTCTTTCGCTTCCGACTGGACACCGAAGAGCTGCCCCGCCCGCTGCAAATCGGCCTGGGGCCACAGTCCGGCTGGGACCTCTCGATCGCGCGCCGCATCAACCTGAATGCGGCGATGCGCTGAGCATCGCCGTGACGGCCGCCACCCCATGAGCACCATCAAGGCCAACCGCTGGGCGTGGGTCCTCGCCGGCACCGCCCTCTCCGGCGGGGGCCTGGTGCTGGCCTTCCTGCTGGTCATGGCCACGCAGAACAGCGAACGCCTGGAGCCCTACTTCGCCTGGCTGGTCTGGGGCAACCTGGCCGTGGCCGCGGTGCTGGGCCTGACCATCGCCATCGCCCTCGGGCGCCTGGCCCTGCGCCTGCGCGCGCGCAAGTTCGGCAGCCGGCTGCTGCTCAAGCTCGCCGGCATCTTCGGCCTGGTCGGCCTGCTGCCCGGCCTGCTGATCTACACCGTGTCCTACCAGTTCGTCTCGCGCAGCATCGAGACCTGGTTCGACGTGCGGGTCGAAGGTGCGCTCGAAGCCGGTCTGAACCTGGGTCGCAGCACGCTCGACACGCTCACACAGGACGTGTCCGCCAAGACCCGCACCGCCGCCCTGCGCCTGGCCGAAGAGCCGCGCGCTGGCGCCCAGCCAGGCCTGCTGGAACTCGAGCGCCTGCGCGAGCAGATCCGCGCCCGCACCGTCTCGGTGGCCAGCGAAAGCGGCCTCGTGTCCATGACCGCCGGTGGCGACGGCACCCGGCTGCTGACCACCGAGCGCCTGCCCTCGAACTGGCGCAGCGATGCGCGCAACCGCGGCGTCTACGCTCAGATCGAAGGCCTCGAAGAGCAGGCCGACAGCTCCGGCCCACCCCGCATCATCGCCATCGCCTGGATGCCCGACCGCAGCTTCAGCCTGCAGTCCAGTGGTCACTTCCTGGTCGTCACGCAACTCATCCCGACCGAGCTGGTGCGCAACGCGCTCGATGTGCAAAGCGCCTACCAGGAGTACCAACAACGCGCGCTCGGCCGAGGCGGCCTGCGCAAGATGTACATCGGCACGCTGACGCTGGCGCTGGTGCTGGCGGTGTTCGGTGCGTTCCTGCTGGCGGCCATCCTCGGGCAACAACTGGCGCGCCCGCTGCTGCTGCTGGCCGAGGGCGTGCAGGAGGTGGCGCGTGGCGACCTGCGCCCCAAAACCATCTTCGCCAGCCGTGACGAACTCGGTGGCCTGACGCGCGCATTCGCGGCCATGACCCAGCAGCTTGCCGACGCGCGCACCCTGGCCGAGCGCAGCGTGCAGGAACTCGACAGCGCCCGCGCCCACCTGCAGACCGTGCTCGACAACCTCAGCGCGGGCGTGATCGTGTTCGACGCGCAAGGCCGCATCGAGATGGTCAACCCCGGCGCCACACGCATCCTCAAGCTGCCGATTTCGGCCTACCGTGGCCGCCCGCTCACCGACGTGATCGGCCTGCAGGACTTCGCCACCGCCATTGCCCAACGCTTCGAGCTCTACGCCAACGACCCCACGCCAGGCGAGCGCCAGCAATGGCAGGAGTCCTACGAGCTCAGCCTGCCGCATTCGCCCGACCCGCTGACCCTGCTGGTGCGCGGCGCCGAGTTGCCGCCCGACGAAACCCTCATCGTCTTCGACGACCTCACCGAGGTGGTCTCGGCCCAGCGCGCCGAAGCCTGGGCCGAGGTGGCGCGCCGTGTTGCCCACGAAATCAAGAACCCACTGACACCGATCCAGCTCTCGGCCGAGCGGCTGGAGATCAAGCTCGCCGACAAGCTCGACGACCCGGGACGCCAGCTGCTGACCCGCTCGGTCAACACCATCGTCACGCAGGTGCAGGCACTCAAGAACCTGATCAACGAGTTCCGCGACTACGCACGCCTGCCTTCGGCCAAGCTGGCGCCGCTGAACCTCAATGAGCTGGTCAACGAGGTGATGGCCCTGTACGGGCAGGCGATCGAGCAAGGCACGCTCACGCTGGACCTTGCACCGGATCTGCCCAACATCCAGGGTGACGCCGCGCTGTTGCGGCAAGTGGTGCACAACCTGGTGCAGAACGCCCTGGATGCCGCGCTGGACACCGCACAAGACGCAGCAAGCGATCGGGCGGCAGCGCGAGGCGCCGCCCGTGTCACCGTTCGCACCGACACGCCGCGCAACGAGGACGGCAGCATCCGCGCCGTGCGACTGGCCGTTCGCGACAACGGCCCAGGCTTCCCGGACAAGGTGCTGCGCAGGGCATTCGAGCCCTACCTGACCACAAAAGCCAAAGGCACGGGCCTGGGCCTGGCCGTGGTCAAGAAGATCGCTGACGAGCACAAGGCCCTGGTGAGGATCCGCAACCTGATGGAAAACGCATCGCAGGGCAATTCCCCGGGTGCCCCGACGGCGATCGGGGCACAAGTTTCGCTATCATTTTCGGTGCTGTCATCCATCCCACACCAAAGTGGGTCACACTAGGGACTGCACCCACACCCGGGTATCAGAAATTACATGGCCACCATTCTTGTTGTCGACGACGAACTGGGCATCCGTGCCCTGCTGTCAGAAATCCTGAGCGACGAAGGTCACTCTGTCGAAGTGGCGGAAAACGCCGCCCAAGCGCGCACCCTGCGCGAGCAATGCAAACCAGACCTCGTCTTGCTGGACATCTGGATGCCTGACGTCGATGGCGTCACACTCCTCAAGGAGTGGGCCGCCAATGGCCAGTTGACCATGCCCGTCATCATGATGTCGGGCCATGGCACCATCGACACCGCAGTCGAGGCCACCAAGTTCGGCGCCCAGGCCTTCCTGGAAAAGCCGATCACCATGCAAAAGCTGTTGCGCACGGTCGAGCAGGGTCTGGCCAAGCCAGCAGCCCCTCGCGCGGCCAACGGTGCCGCGCCTCACGCCCCCCATCACGGCGGCCACCTCGCCACCACGATGGTGCAACCCGTGCACCTGGCGACGGTCACGCCCATCACGGCGGCCTCGTCCTACAACGGCGGCGGCGCACTGCGCACCGAGATGGCCCCGACGCAGCACCTGCACGCCGAAGCCCCTCACGTGAACTCCACGGCACCTGCCACCTATGGCAGCGCACCGGCTCACCACCACGTGCACGCCCCCGCCTCGCACGGCACTGCGCTGTCGGGCCCCTCGAACGAACAGCTCTTTCAGCTGGACCGTCCGCTGCGCGAAGCGCGTGACGACTTCGAGCGCGCCTACTTCGAGTTCCACTTGGCACGCGAAGGCGGCAGCATGACCCGCGTGGCCGAGAAGACGGGCCTTGAGCGCACCCACCTCTACCGCAAGCTCAAGCAGCTGGGCGTGGACCTCGGACGCAACAAGAAAACGGCCATGAACTGATGAGGCCAAAAAGCCTCAAAAAGTGATGTATACTGAGAGTCTTCGCTGATCGCACAAACGCTTTCAGCCAAGACAAAAGGCCTGGTAGCTCAGTTGGTAGAGCAGCGGATTGAAAATCCGCGTGTCGGTGGTTCGATTCCGCCCCAGGCCACCAAAATTCAAAACCCCGCAAGCTTCACCGGCCTGCGGGGTTTTTTGATTTCAGGCCAGGCTGTTAACTCATTGCGCCTGCTGCAGAACGAAGGCATCTTTGGTTGCCACCTTCGTCAGCGCAGGGGTGCTCAGGTTGGCGCCACTGAACCCGCCCACCAGCACCAGGCTGTTGGCCGCATTGACCGTGCCCGTTGAGGCCGTGTCCACCGAAGCGCCGCTGCCGCCAAAATTCTGCGAAGACAGCGTCGTGCCAGAGGCGTCAACCTGGACATTCACAGCGTCAACCGTGCCAAGGCGGGTGACAGCAGGGGTCGACAGGTTCGCGCCACTCAGGGCGCCAAACAGGTGAACCTTGCCACCAGCGGCGACCACCCCATTGACGCTGAAGGTTGCGCCGGTGCCACCATAGTTCCGGCTCCAGACCGTCGTGCCCGAATTGTCGACACGCATCAACAGTGCGTCCTGGGTTCCGATTTTGGTCAGCGCTGGCGTGGTGGGGTTGCTCCCGGAGAAGTGAAAACCAACGTACACCTCATCCGAGGCATCCACCGAGAGACCACCTGGGGTCATGCTGACACCGGATCCGCCGTAAGCGCGCGCCCAAATGGGCGTGCCGGAACTGTCCAGCATGATCAGGTAGCCATCGAGGGATCCGCCGGCCAGGGCCAAGGCTGGCGTGGTCATGTTCGCGTTGTTGAAGTAACCAGAGGTGTAGATGTTGCCGGCACTGTCTCCCGTCACTTCCCACGATCGCGCATTGCCACCCGCGCCGCCAAAGTTCTGCGCCCAGACGACGTTGCCGCTGCTGTCCAGCTTGACGATGAATGCATCGGTGCTGCCGATTCTGGTCAAGGCCGGGCTCGTCCAGTCCGCGGTGATCGAGCCAACGAAGAACACCTCGCCCGCGCTGTTCACGTACATGCCTCGGTTGAGGTCCCAGGCGCTGCCCGGCCCGAAATTCCTGCTCCACAGCACGTTGCCGCTGGCGTCGAGCTTGATCACGTAGTAATCAGACGTGCCTTGCATGGTCATGGCCGGAGACGTCACGTTGCCGCCCGAAAAGTTTCCCGCCACGAACACGTTGCCCGACCCATCCAGCCCCACTGATCGGCCATTCATGGTGATGCCAGCACCACCAAAGTTCTTGGCCCACACCACATTGCCCGACGCGTCCAGCTTGGCGACGTAGGCGTCCGTGCTGCCCAGCTTGGTCAGGGTGGTGCCGCCCATCGGCAGGCTGGCGCCCGTGAAGCCTCCGACGATGTAGACGTTCTTGCTGGCGTCGGTGACCACGTCGTGGTTGACGCTGTTTGCCGTGGCGCCGAATCGCGTGGCCCAACTTTGCTCGGTGGCCGCAGGGGCCGCAGCGGGCGCGGCGTCTCCGCCGCCGCCACAGGCTGCCAGCCATGCAGAAAACCCAATGACCAGCAACCAAGTTTTTGATTTCCCCATGAAAGCCTCCAGATCAGGACACAAGTCAGTCATCGAACAGAAAAACCACCCACACAGGTGATTCAATTGACCGATGTTAGGCATCGGAACATCGGACAAATTGCTCGATCAGGGCGCGAGTCCCACTGGAATTCGCTGCATCAACCTGGCAAGCGCCTTCCCGACCCGCAGGGCCGCCGACACCCACGCGCCACGTGAGCGCAGAGGGCTGACCTAAAATCGAGCGCCCAAAGCGCCTGCCGGCTTCACGGGTTTTGTCCTTCAGGCCCTCACCTCTGAGCCCCATGCGTTCCCCGATCAACATCGTCGACGTCGACCGCACCGAAACCTGGTCTCACTACAAGGCCGGGATGTGCGACACCTGCATGGCCAACTGCTGCACCATGCCGCTCGAGATCAAGCTGCCCGATCTGGTGCGCCTGGAACTGGTCGACCCGTTCGAAGCCGAGCACGAAGACCCCAGGCAGATCGCCAAGCGCCTGGTCAAGGCAGGCGTGATCGAGCGCTTCCACCACAAGTCGGGCGTCTTCACGGTCATGCGTCGCGCCGACGGCGACTGCCGCTTCCTGGACGCCAAAACGCGTCGTTGCACGGTCTACGACAAGCGCCCCAACACCTGTCGCAAGCACCCGCAGGTTGGTCCGCGCCCGGGCTACTGCCCCCATGGGCGCCGCACCGACGCCCGTGCACCGCTGCGGTAAAGTGCGCCTCTGCACGAAACGCCGACCGATGATCACCCTGCCCCCGGCCACACCGCCGCTGTCGATCCTGATGTACCACCAGATCGGGCGCTACCCGCGTCCGGACGCGCACCGCGCGCTGTTCTGCCACATCGATCGCTTCAAGGCGCAACTCAGCTACTTCAAGTGGATGGGTGTGGACGTGCTGTCGATGGACCAGGCGCGCGCTTGCCTGTTCGAAGGCCAGCCGCTGAAACGCCGCTCGGTGGTGATCACCGTGGACGACGGCTACGACGACTTCCGCGAGCACGCCTGGCCGGCGCTCAAGGCCCACGGCTTTCCAGCCATGGTCTACCTGGTCAGCTCGCTGGTGGGCCAGCGGGCCAATTGGCTCACCGACCGGCCCGAATTACCTCGCCTGATGGACGCCAACGCCGTGCGCCAGCTGCGCAGCGAGGGCTGTGATTTCGGCTCGCACGCGATGTCGCACCCGCGGCTGTCAACGCTCAGCACCGAGCATCAGCGCCAAGAAATCGTCGGCAGCAAACAGGCGCTCGAGGACCTGCTGGGTGAGCGCGTCGACCACTTCTGCTACCCCTTCGGCGACTACACCGAGCGCTCGCGGGACATGGTTCGCGAAGCGGGCTACCAAACGGCCACGACCTGCATCCGCGGCGCGGCCAACTTCTCGGACAACCCGTTTGAGCTGACGCGCAAGGCCATCTCCTACGGTGACAACCTGGTGGGCTTTGCCTGGAAACTGCACGCCAAGCAGGAGCGCAAGGGCCAGGGCGCCGTTGCCGACCGCGTCGCAGCCTGAGGCGCCACCACAGCATGCGCATCGTCCACGTCCTGCACAGCCACGGCTACGGCGGCGCAGAAAGCCACGCACTGCTGATGATGAAGCTGCAGCGCGAGGCGGGCCACGAGGTCTGCTACGCCGGACCGATGGACTCGTGGCTCGGACGCGAGTGCGAGAAGGCGGATATCGCCTTCGAACACATCCCCATGCACGGGCTGTTTGACCTGTGGTCGCACTGGAAGCTGCGTTCGTTGCTCAAGCGCATGCGAGCCGACATCGTCCATGGCCACCTGATCCGTGGCGCGATGTACGCGGGCCGCGCCGGGCGCCGACACCACGCGCCGGTGGCCATCTGCACCGCCCACGCCACCACGGCGCGCACGCACATGCGGCGCTGCGCGCACATCATCGCGGTGTCGGGTGCGGTGCGCGATGGCCTGCTGGCCGCCGGGTATGCCGAGCGCGACGTCAGCCTGGTTTACAACGGCGTGCCCGAGGGCCCTGTGCCGCCCTCGCCCGAGCAACGCGCCGCGCTGCGTGCCGAACTGGGCATCCCGGCTGATGCGTTCGCGGTGGTCCACGTGGGCCGCTTCGTGCGCGACAAGGGGCAGGACCTGCTGGCACAAGCGATGCGCTCGGTGCCGACAGGCGTGCACCTCTACCTGATCGGCGACCCAGCGACCGAGTTCGGCCGCGAGGTGCAAGCGTTGCTGGCGACCGAGCCAGAGCTGGCTGCGCGCGTGCATTGCCTGGGTTTCCGCCCGGATGTGCAGAGGCTGCTGCCCGCCTTCGATGCCTTCGCGCTGGCTTCGCGCCGCGAGGCCTTGTCGATCGCCGTCATCGAGGCGTTTGCGGCGCGGGTGCCCGTGGTCGCCACGCGCGTGGGCGGCGTGCCCGAGATCGTGCGCCACGAGGACACCGGCCTGCTCGTGCCCACCGAAGACGCGGCCGCCTTGGCACAGGGCATCACCCGGCTGAGCGCCGATGCAGACCTGCGCGCGCGCCTCGTCGACCATGGCGAGCGCCTGTACGAAGAACAACTCACGGCCCGCAGCATGCTCGATCGCACCCTGGCGCTGTACCAACGCTGCCTTGGCAGCGCGGCCTGACAACCCCACACCATGAGCGCGCCCCACCCTGAGCCCCGCCGCATCCTCGTCGTCCGCCTGTCGGCACTGGGTGACATCGTCATGGCCTCGGGCCTGATCCCCGCGCTGAAAACCCGCTTCCCCAACGCCGAGATCTCGTGGGTGTGCGAGCCCGTGTGCGCGCCGCTGCTCAAACACAACCCACGGCTCAAGCAGGTCATCGTCTGGCCGCGCGGGGAGTGGCAGGCGCTGTGGAAGGCCAAACGCCACCTTGACCTGTGGCGGGCCATCCGGGCTTTTCGTGCACAGCTCAAGGCCGAACAATTCGACCTCGTGCTCGACGGCCAGGGCCTGCTCAAGAGCGGCCTGGTGGCCTGGTTCACAGGCGCGCCGCGTCGCGTGAGCATCATCGCCCGCGAAGGCAGCCACCGCCTGGTGCACGAGGTGGTCACGCCACCGCCGGGCGCCGACCCGGTGATGGGCTCGGAGTACCGCTACCTGGCACATCACCTGGGCGCTCCGCAAGGCAGCTTCGTTCACGACCTGGCCGTGGGCGAGGCGCAGCGGCTGCGCGCCCGAGAGGTGCTGCTTGAGCGCCTGCAAAGCGCCTGGGGCGATGGCGCAGGTGCTGATGCCCCGCACGCGCCCCGTGCCCTGGTGGTGCTGGCCCCCTTCACCACCCGCCCGCAAAAGCACTGGGTGGAAACCAACTGGTCCGAGTTGGGCCGGCGCATGCTTGCCCAAGGTCTGCAACCCGTTGTGCTCGGCGGCCCGGCCGACCGCGAGGCCGCCGATCGCATCTGCGCAGGCCAGCCGCAGCTGATCAACCTGGCTGGCGCTTTGAAGCTAGATGAGAGCGTGGCGCTGATCGCCGACGCGCAGCTGCTGGTCGGCGTGGACACGGGCCTGACGCACATGGGATCGGCCTTGCGCATCCCCACCGTGGCGCTGTTCGGCTCGACCCGGCCTTACCGCGAAGGCCCGACGCCACGCACCCGCATCCTCTACGACAACCTGCCCTGCTCGCCTTGCCGCCGCCGGCCCACCTGCAACGGCGCCTTCACCTGCATGACCGGGCTGACCACCGAGCGCGTGCTGCAAGCCGCCCTCACCCAGCTGGAGCCCCAGCCATGAAGGCGCTGCACGTGGAAGCTGGCATGCACCTGTACGGCGGGGCGCTGCAGGTCGTCTTTCTGTTGCGAGGGCTGAAGGCACGCGGCGTCGACTGCGTGCTGGCATGCCCCACCGGCAGCGCCATCGCCACCGAGGCCGCGCCGCATGCCCGTGTGGTCGAGATGAAGATGAGCGGCGACGCCGACATGGGCCTCACGGGCCGCCTGCGCAAGCTGATCCGCGAGGTGCGGCCCGACGTGGTTCACCTGCACAGCCGCCGTGGCAGCGACGTGTGGGGCGCGCTGGCCGGACGGCTCGAAGGCGTGCCCGTGGTGCTCAGCCGCCGAGTCGACAACCCCGAAGCGCGCTTCGTGGTGAACCTGAAGTACCGCCTCTACGACGAGGTGGTGACCATCTCCGACGGCATCCGCCAGGTGCTGCTGTCCGAGGGCGTGCCGCCAAGCAAGGTGCACTGCGTGCTCAGCGCGGTCGACACCGAACGCTACCGGCCCGATCGGTCGCACCTGCCCTGGTTCCAAGGCACCTTCGGTGTGACCGATGGCGAGCTCACCATCGGCATGGTGGCGCAGTTCATCGCACGCAAAGGCCACGTCACGCTGCTCGACGCGCTGCCCGAGGTGCTGGCCCGGCACCCCAGGCTCAAGGTGATCCTGTTCGGACAGGGCCCGCTCTGGGACGAGATCAACGCCCGGGTCAAGGGTGACGCGCTGCTGTCAAAACACGTGCAACTGCCAGGGTTCCGCAAGGACCTCGACCGCGTGCTGCCCTGCCTCGATGTGCTGGCTCACCCCGCTCACATGGAGGGCCTGGGCGTGTCGCTGCTGCAGGCCGCAGCGTGCGGCGTGCCGTTGGTGGGTGGGCGCGCGGGCGGCATCCCCGAGATCATCCAACCAGGCCTGAACGGAGAGCTGATCACGCCTGGTGACACAGCGGCGCTGGTGCGTGAGCTGAACAAGCTCCTGGGCTCGGCCGTGCTGCGCCAGCGTTACGGGCAAGCGGGGCGGCAGTGGGTGGTCGAGCGCTTCTCGGTTGACGCGATGGTCGAGGGCAACCTGGGCGTGTACCAGCGAGCCATCACCAAGCGCCGAGCGGCCTGAGCACACGGCCCAGCGCCAGCTCGTCCCCTCGGCCAAGCCGCTCACCACACCGACGTCGGGTCAGGCTGCCTTGAGCAGCGCGTCCACGCACTCCGCCAGGTCGGCATAGGCCGCATCGGCCCCGGCCAGCCCGTCGGTCGACTCTTCGTTGTCAGACCGCACGATGTAGGCGTGCCCCAGGCCTGCTGCGCGCGCGGCCTCGATGTCGGAAGGCTTGTCGCCGACCATGAAGGAGTGCTCGAGCGACAGGCCATGCTCGCGCACCGCCTGCAGGATCATGCCGGGCTCGGGCTTGCGGCAATCACAGTCCACGGCCAGCTCGGGCACCTTGCCCTTGGGGTGATGCGGGCAGTGGTAGACGGCCTCGACTTCGGCGCCCGCTGCTGCCAGCGCCTCGCGCATGTGGCGCGTGAGCTCCTGGAACTGCGCCTCGGTGTACATGCCGCGTGCCAGCCCCGACTGGTTGGTGACGACGATGAGCACGTAGCCAGCCTCACGCAGGCGGCGCATGGCGTCCACGGCACCGGGCACGAACTCGAATTCATCCCACTGGTGCACATAGGCGCGGTCGAGGTTGATGACGCCATCGCGGTCGAGGAAGGCCGCCTTGCGGGGCGAGGTCAGCGCACAGGGGTGCTTCGCGGCCGAAGCCGCGTCGGACGATTGCCCGGCACGGATGCGCTGCACCAGCGAGGTCGTCGAGAAGCCATCGACAAACGGGATGGCGAGCGCTTCGCCGCCCCACGAGCGCACGACGCGCGTCTCTTCGAGCGTTTCCATGTCGTAGTCACCGCCCTTGACGTAGAGGTCGGGGCGGGCCTGCTTGATCAGCTCGACCGGCGCGCGCTCGTCAAAGAAGGTGACCAGCGAGACGGAGGCCAGCCCGGCCAGCACGGCCGCGCGGTCGATGTCCCGGTTCAGCGGGCGATCCGGGCCCTTGCCCAGCATGCGAGCCGAAGCGTCGCTGTTGACGGCCACCACCAGCGAGCCGCCCAACTGGCGAGCCGCGTGCAGGTAGCTCACGTGCCCGCGGTGCAACACGTCGAACACGCCGTTGGTGAAGACCACGGGCTTGGGCAGCTCGGCGATGCGCGCGGCGATGTCCTCGCGAGCGCAGACCTTGTCCGTCAGGTGGGTGCCATGGCCGCTCATGCGAACAGCTCCTCGAAGCTCAGCGTGGCGGTGCCGAACTTGGCCACCACCAGGCCGCCAGCGCGGTTGGCGTGGCCCATGGCGTCTTCCAGCGACAGGCCACAAGCCAGCATCAAAGCCAGCGTGCCGATGACGGTGTCACCTGCGCCGGTCACGTCGGCCACCTCGCGGGCCTGGGCTTGCACGCTGCTGACGCGGTCGGCCTCGAAAAGCGTCATGCCTTCCTCAGAGCGGGTCAGCAGCAGGGCCTGCAGCCCCAGTTGAGCGCGCAGGGCCTGGGCCTTGGCGGTGAGATCGGCTTCGTCTTTCCAGCCGCCGATGACCTGCTGCAGCTCGGCCCGGTTGGGGGTGATGACGGTGGCGCCGGCATAACGGCCGTAGTCACTGCCCTTGGGGTCGATCAGCACGGCCTTGCCCGCCTGTCGGGCCAACTCGATCATGCGCGGGATGTGGGCCAGGCCGCCTTTGCCGTAGTCGGAGAACAGCACCACGTCGTGGTTGACCAGCTCTCGCTCGAAGTCACCCAGCATCTGACCCAGCAACTCGTGGTCGGGCTCGCGCTCGAAGTCGACGCGCAGCAATTGCTGGTTGCGACCGATCACGCGCAGCTTGACGATGGTCTGCATGCGCGGGTCCTGGCCCAGCACCGTGCCCACGCCGTGGCCTTCGAGCAGCTGCTGCAGGCGGCGGGCCGGCTCGTCCTGGCCGACCACGCTGAGCAGGGTCACCTGGCCGCCCAGGGTCTTGATGTTGAGGGCCACGTTGGCGGCACCACCCACGCGCTCTTGCTCGCTGGCCACCCGCACCACGGGCACCGGCGCCTCGGGAGAAATGCGTTCAACGGCGCCGAACCAGTAGCGGTCGAGCATGACGTCGCCCACGACAAGGACGCGTCGGGCGGCGAGGGTTTCGCGGGCGGGGTGGGTGGCAGACTTCATGCGTGCAGGGGACAAAACCAGGGCCGAACAGGAAATGTTCCGGCAGGAGCCGTATTGTCCCCAGAAATGGCCCTTGAATCGGGGCTTGCCCGCCAGGGCGCGCCCGCCTGGGGCCCGCGGGCTCCAGGCGGGCACAACAAGGCACAATAGCGGGCTGTATTCCGCCCCCGCCCCACATGTCCGAAACCCGTGAATCCACCGATTCCCGCGATCCCAAGCCACGCACGGTCGTCGTGCTGCAGTACGCCGGCATCGGCGACCTGATCTGGCACATCCCCTACTTCCGGATGATCGCCGAGCAGAGCCAGGCCGGCCGGGTCACGGTGGTGGCGCAGCCTTCGACGCTGACCAAGCATTTCATCGGACACGAGCCCTGGGTCGAGGCGGTGATCGAGCACGACCACCGCCCACGTCGGGGCGAAAAGCGTCGGGGCGCACACGCCGGCTTCGCTGGCATGTGGCGCATGGCCCAACAGCTGCGCGCCGGTCGCTTTGACCGCATCATCCTTTTTTCGGGGCGCTCCAGCCGCGGACTGATCGCCTGGCTCAGCGGCATACCCGTCCGGCAGGGCTTTGGATACCGTTTCCTGCAGCGCATCTTCCTCAACAGCGGCCCCTACATCGAGGCCTACAAAGGGCCGTCACTGGCCGTGTACCCCGAGGCCAGCGCTTTCATGGTGGCGCACGGGTACTGCCCGGCGCCGGTCATCCCGCACATGACACCCCCATTGGCACAGTTGGCGACCATGCAGGCACGCCTGGCACACCTGCCCCGCCCCCTGTATGCCTTCGCCATCGGCACCAGCGAAACCCACAAGCAATGGGGCGTGCAGAACTTCGCCGACCTGGCCTGCGCGCTGATCGCCGAAGGCGGGGGCGTGATGCTGCTGGGCGGCCCAGGCGAGGTCGCGCTGGCACGCGAGATCGAAGCGCTGATGCCGGAGAAGGTCCGCCACGCACTGACCATCGTCACCGACGCCCCGGTGCTGGGCAGCGCCGCCGCCTTGCAGGTGGCCGATTTCTGCGTGGGCAACGACACCGGCATGACCAACGTGGCCGCCGCCGTGGGGCGCCCCAGCTTCGTCATCATCGGCTCTCGCCCCACCCTCGACCAGGACCCGGTCAACATGCACAACGTCACGGCTGAAAAGCTGTCGGACATCACCGTCGAGCGCGTGCTCGACTTGCTCAAAGAGGCTCGCCGTGGCGCAAAACACGCCTGAACAGACCATGGAGCTCAAGGAGACCGGACGCAAGATCATCGCGTACGGCAAGCCGCACTGGAAGATGTTTGTCGCGTCTTTCGTGTTCTTCACGATCGGCGCGGCCGTCGAGCCCATCGTGCCGGCGCTGTTCAAGAAGCTGATCGACTCCGGCTTCAAGGAAGGCCTGAACTACCCGCTGTGGCTGGTGCCCATCGTGATCATCGGCCTGTTCCTGGTGCGAGGGCTGTTCAACTTCGCTGGCAACTACGCGATGACCGCCAGCATCTCGAACGTGGTGCTGAGCTTGCGCCGCGACCTGATGCGGGGCCTGCTGCGAGCCGACGCCAAGCTGTTCACCACCATCAGCCCGGGCCTGGCCGTCACCAAGATCATCAACGACCCGCAATTTGCCTCGCAGACGCTGGGCAACGTGGTCATCTCGGTCATCAAGGACACCATGACCCTGGTGTTCCTGCTGGGCTACCTGCTCTACCTGAACTGGCAACTCACCTTGCTGTCGTTCATCAGCATGCCTTTGCTGGGCGTGCTGCTCAAGCAAGTCCAGAAAAGGCTGTCGCGCGTGGGGCAAGCCCAGTACGAGTCGCAGCAGCGCCTGGTCAACACCGTGGACGACAACGCCCGAGCATGGCGCGTGGTGCGCACCTTTGACGCCGCCGAATTCGAGCTCAAGCGCTTCGATGCCGAGGCCAACGTCCTGCGCCGCATGGTGCTCAAGACCATGGCCACCAGCTCGCTGATCACCCCCATGACCCAGGTCGTGGCGGCCATTGGCGTGTCCATCATCATCACGCTGGCCATCTACCAGGCCAGCCAGGGCTCGACCACCATTGGTGAGTTCGTTTCGTTCATCACCGCGCTGCTGATGACGATCTCGCCCATGCGCCACCTCACCGACGTCTACCAGCCTGTGACGGGTGCGCTCATCACCGCGCGCGGTGCGTTCGACCTCGTCAACGCCCCCATCGAGCCCGACAACGGCACGCGCGAGATGCCCACCTCACGTGGCGACATCGCCTTCAACGACGTCAAGGTGCATTACGAAGGCGCCGCCACCCCCTCGCTGGATGGCTTCACGCTGCACATCGAACCTGGCCAGACCGTGGCCCTGGTGGGCTCGTCCGGTGCGGGCAAGACCACCGTGGTCAACACCCTGTTGCGATTCGCCACCCCCGCTTCGGGCCAGATCCAGCTCGACGGCGTGCCCATCGAAGACCTCAAGCTCGCCAGCCTGCGCCGCCACTTCGCCGTCGTCTCGCAAGACATCGTGCTGTTCGATGGCAGCGTGGCCGCCAACGTGGCCTACGCCAGCCCGCACGGCATCGACCGCGCCAAGGTGGAGCAATGCCTGCGCGCGGCCAACCTGTGGTCGCACGTCTCGACCATGTCGCAAGGCATCGACTCGGCCATCGGCGCCAACGGCAGCATGCTCTCGGGTGGCCAGCGCCAGCGCCTGGCCATCGCGCGGGCCCTTTACCGCGACGCCGCCATCTGGATCTTCGACGAAGCCACCTCGGCGCTCGACTCCGAGTCCGAAGCCGTGGTGCAGCGCTCCATCGAAGACCTGCGCCACGCCAAGACGCTCATCCTCATCGCCCACCGCCTGAGCACCATCAAGAACGCCGACGTCATCTGCGTGATGTCCGAGGGCCGCATCGTCGAGCAAGGCTCGCATGCAGAGCTGATGGCGCTGGGTGGGTTGTATGCCGGCATGGTGCGCATCCAGGCGGCAGACTGACCCCTCCCATCTTCAAGAGAGCAACGCCATGATCATCGTCACCGGCGCCACCGGCTTCATCGGCTCGAACATCGTCGCCGACCTCAATGCACGCGGCCGCACCGACCTGTTGCTGGTCGATGACCTGGGCACACAAGGCAAGTGGAAGAACATCGCCAAGCGGCGCTTTGTGGACCTGGTTGACTACCGCAACCTGGACAAGCTGCTGCCGCACCTCAAGCCCGCCGACGCGGTCTTTCACATGGGCGCTAACTCGTCCACCACCTCCACCGACGGCGACGAGATCCTGCGCGTGAACCTGCACGCCACCATGGCGTGGTGGAAGTGGTGCGCCGAGACTGGAACGCCCTTCATCTACGCCTCGTCTGCAGCCACCTACGGTGATGGCGACGAAGGCTTTGACGACAACCAGGCACCCGAGGCCCTGGACAAGCTTGCTCCGCTCAACCTCTACGGCTGGTCCAAGCACCAGTTCGACAAGTGGGCTGTGGAGCGCGCCTCAGAAGGCAAGGCCCCGCCGCAATGGGCTGGCTTGAAATTCTTCAATGTCTACGGCCCCAACGAGTACCACAAGGGCGACATGCGCAGCCTGGTGGCCAAGAACACAGCCCTGATCGCCCGTGGCGAAACCATTCGCCTGTTCAAGTCGCACAAGGAGGGCTACGTCGACGGCGGCCAACTGCGCGACTTCGTCTACGTCAAGGACTGCTGCGCCGTGATGATGTGGCTGCTGGACAACCGGCAGGTCAGCGGCGTGTTCAACCTGGGTACCGGCCAGGCGCGCAGCTTCGTCGACCTCATGCAGGCCATTGGCACCGCTTTGGGCAAGCCCGTGAACATCGAGTACGTGGACATGCCCGAGAGCATTCGGCCCAACTACCAGTACTTCACCGAGGCACGCATGGGCAAGCTGCGCGCGGCTGGGTTCGATGCGGCGTTCCACACCCTGGAGGCAGGCGTGGCCGACTACGTGGGGCAGCACCTGACCCGGGCAGACACCTACCGCTGACCCCGATGGGCCAACGTTTGAACGCAATCGCCCGACTGGAGCTGCCGCAGGTCACGCTGTGTTGCGTGGACACCCGCAGCGTGCCCCTGGCTCTGATGGCCGTGCGCCGATGCATGCAGCTGGCCAACTTTGGTGAGGTCGTGTTCCTCGGGCCGCCCTCCGAGGCCCGCAGCCCCGAGGTGCCAGAAGGCGTGCGATGGGTGCCCTGCCCTGCCCTTCAGGGCATCGAGGACTACAACCGCATCATGCTGCGCGAACTGGTCGCACACGTGAAGACCTCGCACGTGCTGGTGGTGCAATGGGATGGCTTCATCACCCACCCTCAGTTGTGGTGCGATGACTTCCTGGCGTGGGACTACATCGGTGCACCCTGGTACCACGGTGGACACCCTGGCCAGGTTGGAAATGGCGGGTTTTCCCTGCGCTCTCACAAGTTGTTGCGGGCGCTGCTCGAGGTTCAGGTTGACCTGCGCCGCCCGGAAGACATGGAAATCTGCGTGCATCAGCAGCCCGCCCTGACCGAGCAACACCACACCCGGATCGCGCCACTGAGCGTGGCTCAAGCATTTGCGTGCGAGTACGGCAGCTACCGCCCATCCTTCGGCTTTCACGGCATGCACAACTTCGCACACGTGTTCGACGAGCAGGAACTGGCCACGTGGCTGGCTTGCGCACCGGCTGAAATCATCGTGCACAAGCACTCGCGCAAGCTGGTCAAAGCGCTCCTGGACTGCGGCAGGAACGCCGAGGCCATCCGGCTCGTGCGACAACGCTCTCGCCACCTGGGGTGGACATGGGACCAATGCCTGCTTCTGCTGAGGGCCCACGCCAATCGCTTGCGACGCGGTCGATCCGTGCGTTCAGGGGGCCTGGGGTGACGTGGTGCGCAGGCCACGACGCCGTCGGAGCACGGCCGCCGACCTGGTGAATCAGCCCTCGCGGCAACGGATAATCCCAGGCAGGCACGTCGCGTCCCAGGGAGGCTGAAGTCGAACCCGTCCATCGACGCCAGCAAGCACATCACGAACAAACAAGACCGGCCTGACAGGTTTCACGCATGTCCATCATCCAGACCCTATCTCGCTGGAACCGCAAACGACTCGAGCTCAGAAAGCAGGCCCGACTCAAAAAGCAGGTCCCCCCCTATGCACGCTGGATCCGGGATTTCGGCAGCTTGTCTGCAGAGCAAACCGCGGCCTTGCGAGAGCAAAGCCGGGACAAAGGCCCCCTGATCTCGGTTGTCATCCCGACTTACAACCCTGACATTGCGCACTTGAGCGCCGCCATCGAGTCGGTCCTGAACCAGGTTCACAGCCGCGTCGAGGTCTGCATCGCCGACGATGCATCCACCCGCCCCGAGGTGCGCGCCACCATCGAAGCGTTCGCACGGCGAGACCCTCGGGTCAAGTTCGTCCTGCGTGAGCGCAATGGGCACATCTCTGCCGCGTCGAACAGCGCGCTCGAGCTGGCCACTGGCGACTTCGTGGCCCTGCTGGATCAAGACGACCTCCTCGCGGATTTCGCCCTGGCGGCCGTGGCCAAAGCCATTGAGCAGAACCCACAAGCCGGGCTGATCTACTCCGACGAGGACAAGATCAACGACAGCGGCAGGCGATTCGATCCACACTTCAAACCAGAGTGGAACGCGACCCTGCTGCGATCGCAGAACTACATCTGCCACCTGACGGTGATCCGCCGCAGCCTGATCGAACAAGTCGGCGGCTTCAGGCTGGGCTTTGAAGGCTCGCAAGACCACGACCTCGTGTTGCGCTGCACCGAGCAGCTGCGCAGTGACCAGATCGTGCACATCCCCTTGGTGCTCTACCACTGGCGCGTCCACGAAGGCAGCACCGCGCAGAACCTCGACAGCAAGCCCTACGCCCAGATCAATGGCTGCAAGGCCATTCAGGAACACCTTGATCGCCTGGGCGTGAGCGCCAAAGCCGAGATGGACGGCCCCTTCTACCGGGTTCGCTACAACCTGACTGAAGCACAGCCGCGCGTCAGCATCATCTTGCTCACCCGCGATCGACCCGAGCTGCTGCGCCAATGCGTGCAGTCGGTGCTCAGCGGCACGCGCTACGACAACCTCGAGCTCGTGATCGTCGACAACGGCACCGTCGACACCGAAGCGCTGACCTTGCTGGAAGGCTTTGCTCGGGACCCCCGGGTGAAGTTGCTCAAGGACCCATCGCCCTTCAACTTCTCGGCGCTCAACAACCGGGCGGTTCAGCACGCCACCGGCGAATACTTCTGCCTGATGAACAACGACATCGAGGTGCTGCAGCCCGACTGGCTGACCGAGATGGTTTCGGTGGGGCAACAACCTGGCGTCGGGGCCGTGGGTGCACGCCTGTACTACCCCGACGGCAAGATCCAGCACGCCGGGGTGATCCTCGGCATCGGGGGGGTGGCCGGCCACCCCTTCAAGTACCAGACCCGTGAGAACTCGCACTACATGGCGCGACCGCAACTCATGCAGGAGATGATGGCCGTGACCGCCGCCTGCCTGTTGACGCCTCGCCACGTTTACGAGCAACTCGGCGGCCTGGACGAAGCGCACCTGGCCGTGGCGTTCAACGACGTCGACTTCTGCCTGCGCATCTGCGAAGCTGGGCACCGCATCGTCTACAACCCCTACGCAGAGTTCGTGCACCACGAGTCGGTTTCGCGCGGCCGCGAAGACACGCCAGAAAAGAAGGAGCGCTTTCGCAGCGAGGTCCTTTACATGCTGGAGCGTTGGGAGAAGTGGCTGCCGTGTGACAGGGCTTACAACCCCAACCTGACGCTGCTGGCAGAGGACTTCTCGGTCTCGCACTCACCCCGCATTCGGCTGACCGACTTACTCTGATCGACCGAGTCCGCAAAATCCTCGCATGGGGATTTTGCTCCTGCTCAATGCTTGATGATCAACCCCTGCCCTGTCGGCAGGCCGGCAACAGGGGCGCCTGTTCTGCTAGACCAATCATCGAAAGCCTCTTTTTGCGTCTGATAACCGTAATACGCATAGTCATCGAGCAAAACCACCCCACCGGCACTCATCTTCGGCCAAATGTGCTCCAAAGCCGCGATCTCAGGCGGCGCGCAGTTCATGTCCAGGTGGAGGAAGGCGACGCGATCTGACTTGATCTCAGGCAAAGTCTCTGGGATGGAGCCCTGGACGATCACAGCCCCACGCCATTCGGCAAAATTCTGGCGGACGGAATCGACCGATTTCGTGTAGAAGCCAGACTCCAGATTTTTTTGATTGCGATCCAAAGAGCCTGCGCTTTTCTCCACGTCGGAGACAAAGCGATCGTCAATGCCGGCAAAAGTGTCAAGCAGATAAAAATCCCGACCGACTTCGTTCCAGTTCAGATCACGCATGATGGCTGAGCTGACAAACCCTTTGTTCACACCGCACTCGATGAAATCGCCCGCAACCTTGATGGAGGTCCTTGCAGCCCAAAGCGCGATGTGCAAACGCCAGTAAATCTGATAATCGGCACCTGCCGCTTGCACGCCCCGTTGATACGCAGACTTGAAGAGTGCGTCATCCATGAAGTCATGGTTATGAGAAGTCTGCAGACCATCAAAGTCATAAGGCGAGTCAATTTTGGGCCGCAAAGAAGCCCCCACCCGTTTGTACGGCCGCCCTTCAGCGCGGCCGTGATCAAGGTAATGCTTGGTCGGATCTGCGCCAGCCTTGCGCACGTCAGGATTCAAAAAGAGATAGTCATCCGGGTTGAAATCGGCTGGCAAACGCTTGAAGTTGAACATCACTATCACCGTGTAATTAATTCATTCGAGATAACGCATTATCCGAAGTACTCACCGAAACGACCACCGCTTGTGCCCCAGGTAACTGGTGAACACAGGCACCACGATGCCCACGGCATGGGCGATCTCGGGTGCCCAGCGGGTCACGCCCATCGCTGGCAGCAACCAGTAGGTCAGCCCCATGCTGATGGCCCAGGTTTGCAGCACCGCAACCAGGTTGACCAGCACGAAAAAGACGGCCGACTTGTGCACCGACTGCTCCGACTCCTTGAAGACGAACATCCGAGCCAGGACGAAGGCCGTGATCATGCCCGTGATGTAGGCCACGATCACCGAACTCGAGTAGTCCAACCAACGGTTGTAGATCAGGCGCGAGCCGAAATTGACCGCCGCAGCGGCGCCCCCCGTGACCAGGAAGGTCAGGAACTGCCGAGACAGGAACTGACTCATCCAGCCACCGCGTCCCTGGCCATCTGGCGACCGAAGCCGATGCTCTCGGAAATGCCGCGGTCCTCGGGGTAGTAGTAAGAGGTGTCCGCCACCCACAGGCCCTTGACCGGCAATTGCGCTGGCGGCAAGCGGTCGAGGTAGCCAGGATCACAGATGGGCTGGGCGTGCCGATAGCGGCTGGCACGCAGGTCGACGAAATCGGCGTCCGTGATCGACGGGTTGATCTTCTTGAGGTATGCGCGCACCTTGTCCAGAAAGGCCTGATCAGGCTCGGCGAACTTCGGGTGCTCCCCCGGCATGTAGAACGGCACGTAGACGATGTGCTGCCCCATGGGTCGCAGGTTGGTGTACTCGACCAGTCCGGGAATGTCCATGTCCGGGTCGTTGGTGTTGAGCCAGAAGTTCTCGGTGAGCGGGCGGCGCAGCTTGGCGATCACGCACACCACAGCGATGTTCTTGAGCTCGCCAAAGCGCTTGAGCACATCGGCGGGCAGGCCCGGCATGATGCGCGGCACGTAGGGCAGCGGCACGGTGCTGATGACCTTGTCAAAGGCCTGGAACTCGCCCTGGCTGACCACGCCCTTGACCTGGCCGCCTTCGATGCGCACTTCGGAGACCGGGCTCTTGAGCCGGAACTCGCCGCCATGGCGTTCGATGTCGGCCTTGAGCCCTTGCAGCAGGGTGCTGGAGCCCCCTTCCAGGTAGCCCAGCTTTTCGCGGAACAGGCTGTAGCGCGAACGCCCGATGCGGCGGATGCGGCTCCAGATCCAGGCCGCCGACAGGTTGCTCGAATGGTCGTAGAACTTGTAATCGAACAGGCGGCGCCAGAGCACCTCCCAAGCCTCTTCGCCCACCCAGCGCTTGATCCAGCCCGTGGCCTCGACGTGGTCGAGCGGTCGCCAGTCGTCGCGCTTGGTCGACAGGAAGGCATGCAGGCCATAGCGGAACTTGGCGACCATGCTCAGGCCCTGGAACTTCAGCAGCGCAATCGGGTTACCCCAGGCCTGCAATCGGTTCTGGTACCAGTAGCCCATCTTGGTCTCGACCCAGCGCATGCGGTCGGCCAGCCCCAACTCATCCAGCACCTTCAGGAAGGCGTGATCGGAGATGCAATGGAAGTGGTAGTAGCGCTCGATGTCGATGCCACCGAAATCGAAGGTGGCCGTCATGCCACCCACCCGGTCGTCGGCCTCGAAGACGACGGGCTTGTGGCCATCGCGAGCCAATTGGTAGGCCACGGCCAGGCCCATGGGACCCGCGCCCAGCACGGCGATGCGTTGTCCAGCGCCCATGATCAGAACTCCAGGGTGACTTGGCTGTAAACCGGGTGGGTGAAGGTTTCGCGCACGGCCTCAGCGAACGACGTGCACGGCACCTTGAAGGTGCCCGGCCAGTCGGTGACCTCGAACTCGTCCTTGGCGGTGAGCGCGGCGAGTTGCTGCGTGGTGAAAGGCGGGTTGCGGTCGAACAGCGCCCAGACCCACAGCAGCGCGTAGAACAGCGAGTAAGGGATGCGCAGGATCATGGCCTTGGCCTTGGTCACGCGCTTGATCTCCCGGATGATGTCGATGTAGTCGATCTTCTCGTGGCCCGAGATGTTGTAGATGCCGTCGCGCACCCGGTTCTCGATGCAGCTGATGATGACGTTGCAGAAGTCGCCAACGTACAGCGGCTGACGCATGTAGCGGCCGTGCCCGGGGATGGGGAACACCGGCACCTTCTGCATGAAGCGCGACAGCCAGCCCAGGTGCTTGCGGTCGAACCAGCCGAACATCAGCGTGGGGCGCAGCACCGGGCAAGGGATGCCACTTTCCAACACCATCTTTTCCTGGGCCTTCTTGGAGCGGGTGTAGAAGTCATCGGCCACCGACTCGACCACCGATGAGCTGATGTGCACGAGGTAATCGACCTTGTTTGCCTTGACGGCGTCCAGCACATGCTGGGTGGAGTTGACGTTGTTGTCGACGAACTCCTGCCAGTCGATGCCACCGATCTGCGCTTGCAGCATCACGACGACATCGGCGCCCTCGAAGTGCTTCTGCCAGTCGCCCTTGCGAGACAGGTCAGCGTACTCGACGGTGATGTCAGGCTGCACCCGCTTGAGCACCTCGATGTTGGCGCGGTGGGCGTCGAGCACGACGATGTTGCGATGCCCGCGCTCTTTCAGGCGAGCCACGAGGTTCTGGCCCACCAGGCCGGCACCGCCGGGGAGGATGATTTTTTGGTTTTGGTTCATGGTCAATTCCCTGGAAGACAATGCACGCGCACGGACTGGATCAAAGCGTCAACAGCGCCATCTGCTGGATCGAATCGAACATAAGTCGCGCGGCCCATGTTGCGGAATGCGAATTGAGCAACGATCGGGCCAGACGGATAGAAGCGACGCAACGATCTTCGCTCGCCGAATCGGTCATTTTGAGACCAGAAAAGCTGAGTCCAGCCCGATTCAGGGCGGGACATCTGCACCTCCAGCCCGACGCTACGCGCATTCTCGCAAAACATCGGCACTGCGACGACGATGTATGGATCGCTCGCTTGACCTCGAATCAACCACGCGCCTGCCTTGATGTCCAGGGCTGCGTTGCTCACTCGCACTGGCACACCCTCACTTGCGCGCCAGACGAAGGAGGCTGCGCTTGGATCAACAGGTTTGTCCCCACCGAGCGGGATGTACCACCCAGGCCAATCAGCGATGACCGGATTCAGTGGAACCGTCACCGCCCCCTTTCGGCTGAAGTCAGCAAACGCCAGGTACTGCAAGTCGGCTCGTGTCACAGCACGGTGTCCCAACATAACCAACCCGAGCACGCATGCGAGCAAGGTGCCCCGAACGAGACGAGAAGCCCTGGACACGTGCCAACAGACCACGACGAACATCAATCCGTAGGGAATCCACGTGTAACGATTTCCTGCTCCCATCGGCACCGCCTGGGTAGGGTCAAATCGATGCGCCCAAATCCCAGCCAGCAACAACAGCGACGCGATGACCACTGCAATCTCACTGCTCCAGTCCCCAACCCTTCGATCAAAGACTCGACGCTTGAACAACGCCATGCCCATGGCAGCCAACACAAACGTGCTCAGGATCCATTGCCATGTCGTTGCAGAGCAAAACGCCAGCAGGTGAATGAAAACGCTCAGCCACACAGCAATGTCAAAGGCTCCGCCATCATCTCGATGGACACGATCGCCAGACAGAAAAACGCCCAGTTGCAGCAACCCTGCAAGCACGACCAGCGCATGCTCTCGGCTCATCGAATAGGCCGGACCTTCCGTCAAGCGACGAAAAATCAGGACAGGCCAGACCAAAAATGAAAACGGGCCGCTGAGCGCTGCAATCAGCAGAACACCGCGATCCAGCCAAGATACGGAATGCCCAGGCCGTTGGTCCAGCCAGATGAAGTACCCAATGAGAACGAAGCCCAGTAACCACTGGGCATTGGCCACAGAAAAAAACACCTCTCCTTCATGGGGTTGCAAGAAAACAAGCCCGACACAAATGGCCCGCCAAAAAAAGGGCATCTCCAACGCAGCAGTGAGCCGGATGACGAACCTGGCACAGAGGGCATAGGCGAGCCACCATGCTGCGGCAAACACGAAGGGAGCCCAGGCTGGACTGCCTTGCGCAGCGATCCATGCAGCCGCCCGAGGGTACAGGTGCAAGTAGCCTGCATACGGCATGAAAAAACTGGAAACACCGTGCTCACGTGCCTGACGAAGAAAGGTGAACGCATCCTCCGCCCAGAGGAACATCGACGCAGACGGCAACTCAGTCCACTTGATGAGCGGCAACAACAGCACTGCACAGGCCAGCACGGCCTGTGCATAAAAACCGGGCTTCTCAGCCATGCTGGATCGATCAGCGGTCATTGAAGCAAGACGCACTGCGCCTCAAGGATGGGCTGCTGGCGCTTGCGAAGCGACGGTGAATTTGCATTGGTCTATGGGATTCCAGATCGAAATGTCCTGGATCGGATCCATGCCCAGGGCATAGCCAACAAATCCATTTCGCTCATAGACCCGGCCGTACTTCAACGCCATCTCGGGCTCGTGTAACCCAGACAAGAGCACGCCTACAACTTTTCTGTTTTGCACCAGATGCCAGACCTCCATGCCCTGAACAGGACGCGACGTCTTTAACCAGCCTTGCGTGCGCCAGCCGCCCGCAGAGTCACGCAACGGCGCCAGTTTTGAGATTGCGCCGTTCTCGCAGAACGGTTGCGCTGAAACATCGATCGTCTTTCCGATCAAGGCACGCCGGGCCAAACTCACAGGAGTCGAAAACGGACTGACTCCATAGGCCATGGCCCGATTGGCAATCGAGGAAAGTCCCTCCCAGGAGGGAAATCCCAAGCTGAGCAACTGAGCCTCATCTTTCAACTGCAACTCAAGTTGAAGCAAAGCCAACTCCTTTCCCAGAAGCGCCTGATCCTGACGCCTCAGTGCTTGGCACTGTCGTTCGAGCAGCATCAGTGACAGCACACCAACGGCCATGATCGCGGCGCCTCGTCTCCATCGGCTCTGCGTCACCCAATCCAGCAAGGGCCTCAGATGGAGCATGAGCAAGACAGCCCACAGCATCAGCATTGGAGTCTGGTACCGACTGCTGAAAGCCTGCTCGTAACCCAGTTGAGCCCTCCCCATCGTGGCCATCAACGCGGTCAGCGTCAGGTAGCCCGTCATGCCGCGCAGCGCGACTGACACCCCGAGATCCCCACGCCTCGTGATCAAGACCAGCCCATGCCACACGACAAGGCAGAGAACACCAGCACCAGCCACCTGCGCCAACCAGTCAGGTGCGCGCAATGCCTTGAAAGGCCCCCCCAGCATGGACAGCAGGTAGATGCCGCGATCCGACCAGGACACGGCTCCGGCCCACCGGCGATCCAGGTCACCACCTTGTGGCGCAAGGCCCAACCAGTACAACCCGCAACCCAGCACGCAAAGAACTACCAAGAACCCAACCAGATGCTTGCTGCACCCCACTCGCCAAGCGACCACCGCCATCAAGGGAAATGCAAAGATGGCATTGGCCATCGTCCCCCATGCAAGGCACCCCAACAAGACCGCAGCCCACGCCGTCCACTGTTGCCTATCATTTTTAGCATGGACAGACAGCAGGTACGCGCCCACACACGGCAGCAGCTGAGCAAGAAAGAAAACGCCCTGGAACGCCCAGACTATGTTTTCTTGTTGAGACCACTGGAGCTGCCACGCAGCAAGACTCAGTGCGACAGGCAAGGTCCAACGCTCGTGCGAACTTTCTCGCAAGACCTCTGTAGTGCACGAGCCCATGAAGACGGCGATGCCGAGTAAAACCAGGACATTGAAGGCCTGCAGCATGATGGCCCGTCCGCCGAACCACTCGTAGTCAAACCAAAACAGCAGCCGAGCCAGGTGATTGGGATGCTCATTGTGGAAGCGCCACCAGACCGAAGCTTTACCGTCTAAATGGTCAAGGTAAAAGCCCAAGCCACCCATCCACATGTCTGAATGTGGAATGGGCGAATAGTTTTTTTGCACCCCCACCAGCAGCAAAGCGAGCATGGCCGCCATGACCAGGGTCAGGAGGCCGACACTCACAGGTCGGAGCATGGCTCGAGCAAACATCAAATCTTCATGCGGTGAAACACAAAGCGCGGCAAATGCCTGATCACCATCATGATCACACGCCACATTGACGGCGCATAGATGACCGGCTGGCCAGCACGCATGCCATTGACGATGCAGTCGGCAACATCCTCCGCCGACGCCATTTTCTGGCCGGCAGCCAGAAGATGCGCTGTCATCGGCGTGGCGGTAGGCCCAGGCTTGATGATCGACACCTGCACGCCACTGCGCTCCAGAGCCAGCCGGTGCGCAAGCCCCTGCACATACCGATCAAGCATTCCTTTCGCTGCACCGTAGGCGTAATTGGACTGTCGTCCACGGTCACCCGCCACCGAGCCAATGACGCCCACCGCCCCTCGGCGACCGGCTTGATCAAGTCGGCGAACGACCCCCTCAAGCCACAGAGCGGGCGACACGCCGTTGACTTCAATGGCCTGCCGAAGCAAGGCGAGATCGGCCTGGCAAGCGAGTTGATCGGGTAAATCACCATGAGCAATCAGCACGATGTCAGGCACCTGCCTTGCAAAAGCGACATCAAGCTGATGGCCGATGCTCGCCTCATCGACGAAATCAGCGCATTGCTGTATGGACAAACTGATAGAAGGGTACCGAGCCCGAAGGTCGGATTGAACTCGCTGCAACTTGCCGGCATCCCGAGCGACCAAGGTCATCGACACGGCGCCATCGCTGGCCCAGCGTCGCGCACATTGCTCCGCAATTGCCGATGTGGCACCAACGATCAAGATGCTTGGAGACGGTGAAAGGGGTGAACCCATGTGGATGAATCCAGTAGTGGTTTTCAGGGTCGCTGCAAAGCGACCGTCAGATTGGAGCATGTGCGGACCACGCCAGCGTCCTCATAGGCAACGCTCAGCTTCATGGTCCCATGGGCTGGCCTGAGATCGCCCATCACTTTCCAGCCTGCGCCAGCAAACTCAGCACGACCGAGGTGTGCGCCAACGTCCGGACGGAGATCCTGCACTGCGAGCATCTTCCAACGTTGTCCGTCGCTTCCTTTGAAAGTCAACAGAGGCTTCTTCAACTCAGGCCCATTGGCGCCTCGATGCACCACCCAGCCTCGCATTCGCAACAATGCTGCTTGATGCTGGTGCACACCATCCTTGACTGCAGTGTTGAGTTCATCAATGCTCCCGTCACAAACAGTGTCCACCCAGGTGTCAGCGGCATTCACCTCCTGCAGGGGCTGAAAAGTCACCACCCGCATCATGGCGTCGTGCTGTTGTCCCAGCCCACGGGCTTCTTTGATGGTCAGCGTGTACCGGTTTTGCCACTGAGACGGGCCCCTATTGAGCTCCACCAAGCGAATGGACTTGACCCGTTTGTCAGCCAACAAGGCTGAATCACCGAAGAGCAAGGCAAACTCGTCTGTGCTTTCGACCAGCGGAGACAGCAACACGCCGCCCGACAACATTCCGGAGACAACCCTCAAGCGTCGCACGGTACCGTTTGTCAATTCAAGGTCCAGCGCCAAAGGACCAGCCTTGAACGCTGTGTGCATCAGCCGCCCAAGAGCGTTGCGTTCAATTCGCACCGCAAACACCATGGGTCCCGACTCATCCGGCAAGGTGACCCAATCACCCAACACCGCTTCGCGCTCAACGAGCACCCGATCAGGTTCATCAGGCACAACTTCCGCCGTGTTTCGGCGCTGCAAGATAAGACCGTCGCGCGCCCGCTGAACTGGTTCGTATTGCGCCAACAAGTGGGGCCAGCTTTCACCGTCTTCCTGAGATGCCATGCGCCCGTCAATCGGCTCAATGGCAAAGAGGAGGGTGTCTGGTGCAGCCGGTCCAGTCAGGTGCTCTCGATTCAATTGAGCCAAGGCAGGGGTGTAGGCCGAATAGCTCTGCAAGACTGGCCGCGGCCGCCAGGACAGGCCATGCGCCAGCAACACGGCTTGATTGGTGGAGTAAACATCCGTCGCACCATGCATGGAGGGCAGAGGATGGGCTTGTCGGATGCGAGCCAAAGCGGCCTCGTAAGCGTCATGAATTGCTGCTGGCCTCGTCAAGCGATCGGTGAGCGCAACCACGGCACCTTGCTGTGTGTCCCACCAACTGGTGGCATAACGCCAAGCCGTCCAGTTGGGAAAGGGAAGCATCATGGTGAGCCACAGAGCAAAAGCTGACGCGACCCACCGGGTCGCTTGCCACCGCGGCATGGGCTGCCGTATCACGGCCGTGAGCACGGCCGCCCACAAAAGGTTGCTCGCTGCTATGGCATGGCCTTCGTCATGCCGCACGAACGCCGCTTTGTAGGCCACAAACAAGCTCATGCCGTAGGCGAGAACCACGAAAAGAGCCGTGACGCGTCCCCTTGCCATTCCTTGCCGCCACACGAGCCTCAACAGGAAAAGCGTCATCACCAAGAAAGGCAAAACCTGGGTGTAATGCCCGTGCTTGACGTGCCACGAAGACATTGCCTCGGTGTAGCCCTTGACGATCTCCGTCATGGAATGCAGGTACGCAGGCAGGTATTCAATCGGCTGTCCAGTGAGCTTCCAAGCCAGGACTGTGACCACTTGGGGCAACAGCAACACGCATGCGGCTCCGAGACGAAACCCTTGCAAGGCAACGTACAAACATGTCAGCGCGGTAAGTGCCAGCGACAAGACCAGCATGGTGCCCTTGATCAGAGGCAAAAGCCCAACACCGACCCAGACAAGTATCAAGCCCGCCAGCTCCCATTTTTGTCGCTGCGAGTCTTCATTGATCAGCTCACGGCGACGCCAGACCCACTCTCCGGTGGCCAGGGCAGCCAGAACAGGCAGCAAAAACAACATCGCATCACGCGACTTGAACATGAACCACACGGACATGCTCACGCCCAACCACACCCAAGCAGAACGCCCTCGCAACAAAATTGCCCAGGCGAATGCCACCCCCAATGCAAGGACCATCGACGCAAGCAACATGGTCGAATCGGTCGAAGGATGAAACATGGTGGTGTACACCGATGCCATGGGTCCGAACGTGAAAATCACGTCGCGGCCAAAAACGGCCCCCCTGTAAACCAACTCGTTCATGCCCATCGACCACGATGGGTCGAGACTTGCTACGGGCAGCTCAGGTTTGAACGGCACGTACAGCAGCAGCATGCTGACGATCAAGACGATAGGCGCCAGAAGTCTCATGTTGGAACTCAGCTCATTGATTCAACAGCCGCCGCGACATCGCCGAACTCAAGCCCGGATCCATGAAACGACGGAACTCATCGACGCGCGGATAACCCTGCTCGAACAGCCCACGCGGCATGCGCGCGTCCTTGGCCATGTAAAGCCGCCCCTTCGCTGCAGCGACCACGGCATCGAGCTCAGCGAACAAGCGGTGCGTGCGATCGCCCCGATTCGGGAAGTCCAGCGCCAGCGTCAGGCCCGGCATGGGAAAGCTGAGCATGCCCAGCGGGCGACGCTCCCCAAACGTCTTGAGCACCGCCAGGAAGGAGCCCTGCCCCGACCGGCGGATGGCCGCCAGGATGTCCTGCATCGCTTCCAGCCCAGCGGCCCGGGGGATGGCGCACTGGTACTGGTAGAAGCCGTGGCGGCCATACATCCGGTTCCAATGCTGCAGGTTGTCAAGGGGGTAGAAAAAGGGCTGGTAGTGCACGCGTGCCGCCCCGGCCTTGCAGCTGTTGGCACGGAAATAAAGCTCATTGAAGGCGCGCAGCGAAAGCTGGTTGACCAGCGAGATCGGCGGCGTGACGGGCATGGTGCCAGGCCTCTTGGGGGCAGGCGCGGGATGGGTGGCACCGGCGTGGTTGCCCCGCAT
This sequence comes from Comamonadaceae bacterium 2PF, assembly GCA_005502875.1. GTDB lineage: Bacteria > Pseudomonadota > Gammaproteobacteria > Burkholderiales > Burkholderiaceae_C > Aquabacterium. Next base: position 85,849 of record SCMV01000012.1, read on the forward strand.
GAAGATGCCGCGCGGGCGCTGCCCCGACAGGCAATCGATCCACGAGACGGTGTACTCCCAGTCGTGCTCGGAGCCATCGGCCAGCTCCAGGAATGGCTCCAGCCCACGGTACGGCATGGACTCCGTGTCCAGCCAGGGGCCCGCCACTCGGCGCAGCTGAAGGGTGGCCCGCGTGATCACCCCGGTCAGGCCCAGCCCACCCACGGTGGCGGCAAACCAGTCCGCTTGATGACCGGGCCCGCACTCGATGACCGAGCCATCGGTGCGCACCAGGCTCAGGCCCAGCACGTGCTCACCAAACGAGCCCTGCGCATGGTGGTTTTTGCCGTGCACGTCGTTGGCGATCGCACCGCCCACCGTGACCAGTTGCGTGCCAGGCGAGACCGCCAGCATCCAGCCCGATTGCACAGCCACCGACTGTAGGTCGCGCAGCAACACCCCGGCTTCGCAGCTCACCACGCCCGTGTCCCGATCGAATGAAATCAGGTGATCCAGGCTGGTGGTCGACCACAGCACCCCGCCAGGGTTCAAGCAGACATCGCCGTAGCTGCGGCCCATGCCGTGTGCGATGCCGCGTTGTTGTGTCGCTCGCGCCAGCTCGGTGGGCACCGCATCGGGCGAAGGCAGCGCCCGCCAGTCGTGCTCGCTGGCGTCCAGGCGGCCCCATGAAGAGACCTTCACCACGGCCAGCCCACCGATCCGATCAGCAGCACCAGGCCGAAGACCCCGCCAGCGGCCAGGCTGGCTCGGTCCTTGACCGCGAACACCAACGGGTCATCGTGCATCTCGCCGCGATGGGCCTTGACCCACATCCAGTTGACCCAGAAGAGCAAAACGGGCACGGCCCCCCAGATGACCTCGGGCGTTTTGTACAGGCGCGTGACGGCCTCGCTGTTGAGGTAGAGCGCCAGCACCATCGCCGCTGCGTAACCCGAAGACAGGCCCATGCCCTGAACCAAGGGAGCGTCGGTGGTGTAGTACCCGCGGCCATGCACCTTTTTCTTGCCTTTGAGGATCTGAACCTCCAGCTCGGCGTACCGTTTGACGAACGCCAGGGACAGAAAGAGGAACACCGAAAAGGCCAGCAGCCAGAAAGACATCTCCAGCCCCACCGCCGCCGCGCCGGCGACGATGCGCAAGGTGTAGAGCAAGGCCAGCGTCAGGCAATCGACAACGATCAGCCGCTTGAGCCCCATCGAGTAAGCGCAGGTGACCAGGAAATACACCGCCAGCCAACCCAGGAAGGCGGCCGAAACCTGCAAACCCACCAAGGCGCTCAAGGCCAGCAGCACCGGCGCCATGCCAACGCCGTGCAGGATGGACAAACTGCCGGAGGCGAAAGGGCGCAGTCGCTTGCGAGGGTGTGCCCGGTCGCTGTCGAGGTCGATCAGGTCATTGGCGATGTAGACCGACGAAGCGCACAGGCTGAAGGACACGAAAGCCAGGGCCATGGCCGCCCAGTCGCCGGCGCCAGACAGCCGGTGGGCGGCGAACAAAGGCACGAACAACAACAGGTTCTTGAGCCACTGGTGCGCGCGCAGGGCCTTGACCATCGCGTGCAGCCCTCCGCCCGCCTGAGGCAGCTCCCGCTCCACACGACCCATTGCGCGGGCCCGCTCCGCCACCGATTCGGGCGCGCTGACCACCCAAGCAGCCGCCGACGCCTGCCATACGTCGATGTCGGCTGAAGAATTGCCGGCGTAGTCGAACCCACCCTGACCAAACCGCGCGACGAGGGCTGCCGCCTTGTTCGCACCGGCCAGGTTGCTGACGCCATCGCTGGCCATGACCTCGTCAAACAGACCCAGGTGGGCAGCGACCTGATCGGCCAGGCGGCCATCGGAGGCCGTGCAAAGCACCAGGGTTCGGCCTCGGGCCTTTTCCAGGCGCAGGGCATCCAGCAAGGTCGTGTTGAAAGGCAAAGCGCCCACGTCCACCGAGGCGCGGGCCGCGAGTTGCCGCTTCAGGTGAGCCTTGCCCCGAGCCAACCACGCCGGCAGCATCAGCAGCAGCAGGGGGGCATTGCGCACCGCGCGGACCGTGGTCTCGTGCAGCATGTCGGTGCGAATCAGGGTGCCGTCTAGGTCCACCACCAAAGGCCGAAGCGCCGTGTTCAACTGGGTCACCATCCCTGTTCCAGACCTTGTCAACGTTCCATCGCCGGGAACGGCCATCCCGTGGCCCGACCAAAGTTTTTGATTCTAGCTTGGCAAGCCCCTCGTCGAAGTCGAGCGCACCACCCTGCCAAGCCGAGTCTGCCCCATGGCGACAGGCTCGAAAACAACCGAAAAAACATCGGCTTCTTGCAGGTTCGGAACCCACGGAACCATGGCAGATTAGGCAAGGCATGGTCAGACCATGCTGCGCACAGAACGGGCCCGATCATGAACACAGCATCCTCACCGTCCCCCTTCCGCGACGCCGTCTTCGCCGCCATCGCAAAACTGGCACAAGAGGCCGGCACGCCCGTCACCGACGCCACCCCCCTGATCGGGGACGGCAGCGTGCTCGACTCCATGCGCCTGGTCGAGCTGTGCCTGAGCCTGGAAGACCTGGCCGGCGAGCAAGGTTTCGAGTTCGACTGGACGTCCGAGGCGGCCATGTCGCGCTCGCGCAGCATCTTCCGAACCGCTGGCGCGCTGGCCGACGAGTTCGCGCGCCAGAGCCAGGGGGCCGCATGATCGTCGTCACCGGCGCCAGCCGCGGCCTGGGCCGCGCCATCGCCGAGCGGCTGATCGAACGCGGCCTGCCCGTCTTCGGCCTGGCCCGCCACACCGAGGGCCTGCCCTTCCCCGCCTTCGCCTGCGACGTCGCCGACGCCGAGCAGGTCAAGGCCGCCGCCCGGGCCGTCAAGGCCCACACCCCGGTCATCACCGGCCTGGTCAACGCCGCAGGCATCGCCTCCATGAACCTGGCGCTGACCACGCCGCCGTCGGTGGTGCAGCGCATCGTCGCCACCAACCTGATGGGCACCATCCACACCTGCCAGAGCTTTGGCGGCATGCTGGCGCGCAACAAGGCGGGCGCCATCATCAACTTCTCGACCATCGCCGTGCCCCTGGGGCTCAAGGGCGAATCGGTCTACGTGGCCTCCAAAGCCGGCGTCGAAGGCTTCAGCCGCAGCTTCGCCCGCGAGATGGGCGACTTCGGCGTGCGCGTGAACTGCATCGCCCCCGGCCCCATCCAGACCGACCTGCTCAAGAACCTGCCGCAGGCCAACATCGACCGCATCCTCGAGCAGCAGATCCTGCGCAGGCCCTTCGAGGCCTCGGCGGTGTGCGACGTGGTCGAGCTGCTGCTGGACCAACGATCGGCCTCGCTGAGCGGACAGGTCTTTCACATCGGAGGCGCATGATGAGCCTGGTCGAAACCCTGCAGCGCACCTGGGGCCACACCAACGACCCCTTCCTGGTGTCCGAAACGAGCGCCTTGCGCTTCGCCGACCTGGCCGCACAGGACACGTCCGACCTGGCCAGCGTCCGCTCGGGTGACGTGGTGGCCCTGGTCGGCGACTTCGAGCCCCGCTCCATCTCGCGCCTGCTGACGCTGTTCGATCGCGGCTGCATCGTCGTGCCCCTGACCGAGGACACGGCCCACGACCACGCCTACTTCTTCGACGCCGCCCTGGTCGATGTCGTGGTGCAGGGCGACAACGTGAGCCGCCGCGCCCACGGTCAAAAGCACCCCTTCATCGAACAGTTGCGCGCCGCAGGACACCCGGGCCTGGTGCTGTTCTCCAGCGGCACGACCGGCCGGCCCAAGGCCATCCTGCACGACTTCACCCACTTCCTCAAACGCTTCAACGAGCCCCGGCCCACGCTCAAGACGCTGAACTTCCTGCTCTTTGACCACATCGGCGGGCTCAACACCCTGCTGCACACCCTGTTCAACCGGGGCACCGTGGTGGCCGCCACCGACCGCAGCATCGAATCGGTGCTGCGCGCCTGCCGCGCCTTCGATGTCGAGCTGCTGCCCACCACCCCCACCTTCCTGCGCATGATGCTCATGAGCGGCGCGGTGCCGGGCGACGTGCCGCCCAGCCTGAAGGTCATCACCTACGGCACCGAGAAGATGGACCAGCCCACGCTGGACGCCCTGTGCCGCCTGCTGCCCCAGGTCGACTTCCGCCAGACCTTCGGCATGAGCGAGCTGGGCATCCTGCGCGTGAAGTCCCGCGCCCGCGACAGCCTGTTCATGAAGGTCGGCGGCGAAGGCGTCGAGACGCGCGTCGATGACCACGTCCTCAAGATCCGCTCGCAGACCCGCATGCTGGGCTACCTCAACGCCGACTCGCCCTTCGACGACGAGGGCTGGTACAACACCAAGGACGTGGTCGAGCAGGACGACGGCTGGTTCCGCGTCAACGGTCGCGTCTCCGACGTCATCAACGTGGGCGGGCTCAAGTTCATGGCCGCCGACGTCGAACGCGTCGCGCTCGAGCACCCCGACGTCAGCCTGGCCAAAGCCGTGCCGCGCAACAACCCCATCACCGGGCAACACGTCGAGATGACGGTCCAAACCAAGGCAGGCGCCACGCTGGACCGCGACGCCCTGATGCAGCACCTCACCGAGCGCCTGCCCCGCCACATGGTGCCGCGTCGCATCACGCTGGGCTCGGTCGCCGTGGGCCACCGCTTCAAGAAGGCATGAAGCCCGACGACGCCACCCGCCAGGCTCGCATCCGGGCCCTCAAGGGCGACACGCTCGAGCAAGCCCGCGCCCTGCGCATCCCCATCGAAGCCGATGGCGCCGTCATCGGCTCCCTGGTGCCGATCGGCCCCTGGATCCTGAACGACGCCCACCACATCGGCCTGATCTGCCAGTGGCGCCAGGCGGCCATGAAAATGTTCATGGCGCAGTTCGACTCCACGCCCGAGCGCACCCACCGCTACCTCGAACAGCGCTCGGTGGGCGAGGCCGACCGCATCCTGTTCTTCATCCACGACGCCGATGACCGCTGCGTGGGCCACGGAGGCTTCTCCGGCATCGGCGGGGACAGCGCCGAGCTTGACAACCTCATGCGCGGCGTGGGTGGCGGGCACCCGGCGCTGATCCAGCACGCCGAGCGCACCCTCCTGGCCTGGCTGTTCGCCCAGATGGGATCGGCCGAGATCACCGCACGCGTGCTCTCCTACAACTGGCTGGTCATCGAATTGCACGAGCGCCTGGGTTTCAGGCGGCGCGCCAGCCTGCCGCTCAAAAAGACCGCCTTCGACGACGGCCTGACGCTGCTGAAGCCCTGCGAGCCCGAGCAGGCCAATGTGCGGCACACCTGCATCGAGCTGGCCCTGAGTCCGGCCGACTTCGCCGCAGCCACTACACTTTGAACCTCTGAAAGACAGGCCAAGGCACCGGCGGGCCCAAGGCCGCTGAGCAAAGGTGCCTTCCTTGACCACGATCTTTGTCGACCTCACCGACGTGATGCTGTTCCTGCGGCGGGGCGGCACGCTCACCGGCATCCAGCGGGTGGAGATCAACGCCCTGTGGGAAATCATGCGTTTGCCCCGGCGCCTGCCCTTCAAGGGCCTGGTGGTGGAGCAAAACGGCAGCTGCCACGCCTTCGATCTGGGCTTCCTGGCCGATCAGGCGCAGTTCGACCCCGAAGACTTCCACCGCCGAGGCTGCCAGGACATCAGCGACCGCTGGCCCAACGAGATCCGGCTCAAGCAGCGCCTGGCCGCGCACCCCGGCCCAGGCACCTGGCGCCGCATCCAGCGCCAACTGATCAAGGCCGCCACCTTGCTGCAGGCCAGGCTGAACCCCGCCACCCTGATCGAGCAAGGCCTGCTGCGCGCCCCTGCCAACCACCCCAGCCAGCGCGGCGTGCAACGCGACATCGCGCTGCAAGCTTCGGACGTCTACGTCTGCCTGGGCACGGCCTGGAACCGCGAGTGGTCCACCGACATCGCCGAGCGCCACGCAGCGCGCGGCGGCAAGGTCGTGCAGATGATCCACGACCTGGTGCCCGTGCTGCGCACCGACCTGCACGAGGGCAGCGTCAACAGCGCCTTCGGCCGCTGGCTGGAGAAGATGGCTCGCTGCACCTCGCAGTTCGTGTGCGTGTCGCAAAACACCGGCCGAGACCTGGCCGGCTACCTGCAAGAGCGCGGGCGCCAGACGCCCATCGGGGTCACCGCCCTGGCGCACGAGTTCAAGGGCCAGCCCCGCGGCGCCCGGAAAACACCAGGGTGACGTCGCGACGACCGGTTTGGTCCAGGG
>SCMV01000013.1 GCA_005502875.1 Comamonadaceae bacterium 2PF
GCGTGGGGCGGTGCGGACGCGAGGGCGGGGGCTGGCCGCGCCGCGTCCGGCGCCTGTCGAGCCAGGCCACCAGTTCACACGAGAACCACACGGCATAGAAAGCAAAAATCACGTCGCTCAGGAAGTGTCCGCCCTGCATGATGCGCCCCGCGCCGATGACCGCACCACTGACGAGGCCGATCAGGAACCAACGGCGGCGCCACGCGGGCGCGCAGGTCAGGCCCAGCCCCATCAGGGCGAATCCGGCTGCGGCGTGGCTGCTGCAGAAGCTGCGGTGTGCCTCTGGGTTTTCGCCCAGCGCGAATGGGCCCTGGAAGGCCTGGCTGCCACCGAAGGGTTCGATCTGCACCGGGCGAGGCCTGCCAACGGTGTTCTTGAACACCCCTTCGATGACGAGCCCGGGCCCGAGCAGGGCGGCGCACAGGAAGACGGTTGATGCATGGCGCCAGGGGCCACGGCAGCGTTGAGCCGCCTGCTGTCGTCCCGCAGCGTGGAGGACCTTGGCGATCCAGGGTGCGAGCAGCGCATGAAACGCCGCCAGCAATGCCAGGCCACGTCCCAAGGGGGGCGTCCAGTCGTAAAGCCAGAGGACGAACGGATCCTGGGCATGCACGAAGCCGCGCACCGCGTCGAAGTAGCGCGAGGACACGATCAGGTCTGCCGCCGGGAACTTGGCGTACACCGCCACGACGAAAAAGAACACCGCCCAGATCAGGCGGTTGTCCATGTCGGCGTCATCGGGCTCTGAGGCCGCGTTGGAGCGCGCTTCGACCATCGGCTTTCAGGGCGTCTCGAGCAGGTGGCCGTTGCCACCAGACTGTTCCATGTAGGTTTGCTGGGTGTAGCCCAGGAAGCCTCTCAGGAAGAAGGCGTGCACTTCGACAAAACGCTGGTCGGCCACCTCGATGCGCACCGACTTCATGGGTTTGACGATCGCAAAACGCGAGGTGATCTCGTCTGGCTTCGGATCGGCCGTCAGCAGCAAAACGTCGGGGCCGATCTTGTTGGGCAGGCTGTGCTGCAGCAGGTAGTGGTTGTCGCGTTTGCCTTCTGGGTTCCAGTAAAAGGCCCGAACCTTGTGCTGGCGCCAGTTGTAGAGAGCCTGGGTGATCAGCACGCGTTGATCGGCCAGGATGGGCAAGCCAGCGATGCGGGGCTCGGTGACAACCGGCTCGAGCTGCTGGAAGGCTTCATGCCAGCCACGCATGCGCACGAACACATCGAGTTTGGGGTTCACGGGGTCGGAGAGGATGTCTCGCGCATGCAGCGCCAGCGATGTCAGCAGCACGTTGCTGAGCAAGATGGCCAGCAGCCAGCGTTGCGGCCGTGGCGCGGCCAGTGGCACCAGCGGTGCGCTCAGCAGCGAGGCCAGCAGCAGGGTCAGCCCGATCATCGCGGGTGCCGCCCAGTTCACGTGGGCGCCGCCCATGAAGGCCTGCACCGCCGCGATGCCCAGCAATGGCAGGCTCAGCATCCAGAGGAACCGGTAGCTCGAAACCGAGGCAAGGTAGTAGGCCGAGGTGCGTGCCGCTGCCTTGCGCTGAGGCTGTGTGCCGGGAGGCAGGCTGTGCCCGCCCATGGCCGTGGTGTGGGCCCACTGACTTGGCGGCGACACCTGGGTGCTGGCCGCCCACTGGCTTCCAGGCGCCAGGGGGGCGGCAGGCACCCGCCGTGCACGCCACCACAACCAGCCGGCTGCAACGCTGGCCACGGGGCCCAGCATCATCAACTGGCCCCCGAGGAATTCAAACAGTTTGAGCACGCCACCGGATCGCTCGGACTGGGTGGTGAGTTCCGCCGTGTGCTGCAGCGTCGGGAAGCCGTTGTGCGCGTTCCAGACCAGGTTGGGCGAGGCGATCAGCAAGGTCAGCGCGACGGCAACCCAGGGTCCGACGCGCAGCAGGCCGCGACGCGGACCGTGCACGGCCCACAGCGTCCAGACGGCGGTGATGGCGAACGCCGCCATCGTGTACTTGCTCAAGATGCCGATGCCGCAAGCGATGCCCAGCAGCACCCAGTGATGGAAGCGATTGGTGACTTGCGCGCGCCACAGCGCCCAGGCGGCCAGCGTCCAGCAAAGCAGCAGGGGGGCATCGGTGCTGGCGAACAGGCCCATCGTGCCCACCATCGGCATGCACAGGAACAAGGCCCCGGCAACGATGCCGGTGCGCACGCCACTGCTGGTGGGCCACAGCGCACGCGCCAATCCCACCAGCGCCAGCGCCGTGGCCGGGTAAAGCAGCATGGTCAACAGCTTGACGCCGATGACGCCATCGCCGAACAGCGTGGTGCTGGCGCGGATGATCGCGGCGATCACCGGAGGCTTGGAGTAATACCCCCATTGCAAGCTGCGTGACCAGTCCCAGTACTGGGCCTCGTCGAAGAACAACGAGATGCCGCTGTGTTGGACCACCCAGACGCGGTAGAGCAGCAGCATCAGCGCCAGCCCGATCAGGGCCCACAGCATGGGCCCCCAGATGGCCGGCCACCGCTGACCGACGGGTTTGCGGGCTTGCGGTGAAGGCGACGCGGGGGCTGGCGTGGGAGCTGTCATGGGTGATGCAGGTGGGGTGCAGCGGGCGGTGCGGCGGAGCTTGGGCTGTCAGCTTGGCTGATGCCAGGCCGATTCTGCGGCCAGTTCAGGGCCCCGGGTGGTGTGGTACGGCGCCACATCGCCCCGATCGTAGTAGATGCGGATCAGCAGCTCGGCCAGCACCCCCGTCGTGAGGAACTGCAGGCCGCCCAGCACGCAGAAAAAGCCCAGCCACAGCAAGGGCCGGCCCCCGATCTGCTCGCCGAACATCTTGAGCACGGCCAGGTAGGACAGGATCAGCATGCCCACCAGGCCCACGCCCAGGCCCACGCCGCCGAAGAAATGGCCAGGGCGACCCGAGAAGCGCAGGAAGAAATTCACCGCCAGCAAGTCGAGCACCACGCGCAGCGTGCGCGAGATGCCGTACTTCGACTCGCCGCGCGTGCGGGCGTGGTGGCTCACCGGCTCTTCGGCCATGCGCGCCGGCGAGGTCACGGTCGCCATCCACGCGGGGATGAATCGGTGCATTTCGCCATACAGGCTCACGCGCTTGAGCACGCTGGCGCGGTAGGCCTTGAGGCTGCAGCCCAGGTCCTGGAACTCCAGTTGCGTGACCTTGCGGATCAGGCGGTTGGCGATGCGCGAAGGCACCTTGCGCAGCCACAGGCCGTCCTGGCGGTTCTGGCGCCAGCCGGCCACCAAGTCCATGTCGTCCTTGAGCAGGCGGGCCACCAGCTTCGGGATGTCCTTGGGGTCGTTTTGCAGGTCGCCGTCAAGGGTGACGATGACGTCGCCACGCGCGGCATCGATGCCGGCCTGCATGGCCGCCGTCTGGCGGAAGTTGCGCCACAGGTGGATGGGTCGCACGTGCGGGCCGCGCAGGCGGGCCTGTTCGTCGAGCGCCTGCTGCGTGCCGTCGCGGCTGCCGTCGTTGACGATCAGCAGCTCCCAGGGGAAGCCGTAGTTCGCCAGGGCCTCGTGCACGGCCGTCACGAAAGGCTCGACGTTTTCCACCTCGTTGTACATCGGCACCACGATGGACAGGCGGTGCATGGGCACGTCGGCGATTGCCGTGGTGGAAATGGCGGGGGTGCTCACAGCGGTGTTCATGGCTTCTTTTTGTGTGTTCGTGTGTTCAGCGGGTGGCGGGCGCAGGCTTGAGCCGGGTCAGCAGGAGCGCGACCACGCCAGCGACAACGGCGCACACCAGGAAACAAAGGTGCAGCGCGATGGCTGCAGGGATGGCTTGCGTCAGCAAAGGCGATGCCGTCCCGAGGTTGGTGGCCATGCCGGCCCAGACACCGGCCTCGTAGGTGCCGAAACCAGCGGGCCCTTGCAGCGGCACGATGGCCGCCAATTCTCCACCCAAAGCGCCGGCCCAGGCGACGGACACCCGGACATCGGCGATGGCCGACAGCAAGAAGGCGCCGGCAGCCAGTTTGACCACCCAGTTCGACAGCGTCAGCAACCATGCCGCGACACGGTGGTGCGCAGACTCCAGCAGGGCATGGCGCAGCTTGTTGAGCCAGCGACCCAGGAAACCGGCGGGCACCGAGGCATCGCTGGGGTTTTGGCGGTCCCAGCTGCGCAAACCTGCCAGCAGCAGCCACCAGCCCAGCACGATGGTGCAGAGACCCGCCACGCGCCAGACCGATGCCAGGCCGGGCCACAGCAAGATGCCCAGGCCCACCAGCGCGGTTATGTCTTGCAGGCGCATCCAAAGCAGGCAGGCCACCGCTCGGGCCACCGGATAGCCCAGCTCGCGCGAGGCAAGCCAGGGAAAGCTCAGCTCACCGGCTCGCATGGGCAGCAGGTTGATCGCGGCGTTGTGCATGAGGATGACGCGCAGCGCGTCGGTGCGCAGGCCCAGCCAGCGCCTGGGGGGAGCCTGGTGGTTGTCCAGGTCGAGCACCACCTGCAAGCGGGCGCCACGCAGGCCGTAGCTCAGCAGAAGGCCGCCCAGCGTCAGCCCCCAGATCGAGGCGGACGGCCGCATCAGCGCTTCTTTTGCCTGTGTCAGGGGCACGTGCTGCAGCAGCCAGCCCAGCAGGCCGAAACCCACGATCCACGTCAGCACCAGCTTCAGGCGCGAGCGGGGGGCGGTCGTTGGGGTGGCTTCGGGGGAATTCACAGGGCGGCAGCGTTCCGGCAAACCCGAGATTGTCGCGCACAAAACAAAAGGCGGGCCGAAGCCCGCCTGCCGCAGGAAGGACGCCTCAGCGTCGCCTCACTGTGCGCCTTCGCGGAACAGCACCACGCTGACCGTTTCGAACAGGACCAGCAGGTCCAGGAACAGCGAGTTGTTCTTGACGTAGTACAGGTCGTACTGGTGCTTGTGCAGCGCGTCCTCGACCGAGGCGCCGTAGGCATAGCGAACCTGGGCCCAGCCGGTCACGCCCGGCTTGACGCTGTGGCGCACGTCATAGAAAGGGATCTGGTCACGCAGTTGAGCCACGAAAGAGGGGCGCTCAGGACGCGGGCCGACCATGCTCATCTCGCCCTTGAGCACGGACAACAGCTGGGGCAACTCGTCGATGCGCGTTTTGCGGATGAAGCGGCCCACGCGGGTCACGCGGCTGTCGTTCTTCTTGGCCCACACGGCCACGCCATCCTTCTCGGCGTCGGTGCACATGCTGCGGAACTTCAGGCACATGAAACCCTTGCCAGCCAGGCCCACACGCTCCTGGCGGTAGATGACCGGGCCGGCGCTCTCGAGCTTGATGGCGATCGCCGTGATCAGCATGATCGGCGAGGCGATGGTCAGCAGCAGGCCGGAGGTGACCACGTCGAAGACGCGTTTGACCAGGGCACGGGTGCGGTCCTGAGCGAAGCCGCGACCGTAGACCAGGAAGCTGGCCTTCAGGCTGTCGACGGGCACTTCGCCGGTGGTTTGTTCGTAAAAGGTGGCCAGGTCCATCACGGGAATGCCCTGGATGCGCGCCTGCAGCAGCTGGTCCATCGGGACGTTACCGCCGCGTTGTTCCTTGACGGCCACGATGATCTGGTTGACGTCGTGCTTGCTGACGATGTCGTCGATGGCGGTGTCGCGCGAGAAGATGTTGAAGCGCTTGTCGTCGCCCGGCAGGACCGAGTGGCCGGCCGGGTAGAAGCCCACCACGGCGTGGCTGGAGCGGCGGCGCGACTTCAGGTCGGCGGCCACAGCGTGGGCTTCGTTGCCCGTGCCCACGATCAGCACGCGCTGCTGCACGAGCGAACCATGCCAGGCGGTCAGCAGCAAGCCACGAACCAGAACCAGGCCGACCATCAGGTAGGCGATCGCAAAACCCATCAGCTGAGGTGCCTGGGTGCCATCGACCAGGGTCTTGACGGCCAGGTGGTAGGCAATGGGGGCACCGATCAGGCAGCCGAGCACGGCGCGGCCCAGTTTGGCGCGAGCGGTCTGGCGGGTGGCGCCTTCGCGGTAGACACCGACCAGGCCGCAGTGCAAGGGGATCAGCAGGGCGAAGCCCAGGCCGGAGCGCAGCACCGTGGACACGCCCAGGGCATCGCCATCACCATAGAAGTGAGCGAGCGTGAGGACACCCAGCATGATCGCCAGGAAGCTGGTCAGGCTGTCCGCGATCAGTTCGGCCAGGGTGGCCAGCGAAATATGGTGTTGGAAAACCCGCAGCATTTGGTGCCTCTCTGTCGAGCCGTCTTCCAGGCAGGGCCTGAAACGAATGACCTGCTTTGGTAAGATTTTGTAATGGACCGATTGTCAGCGGGATGAGGGCGCGCCAATATCCTGCGTTTGTGGGGTACCCCTGGACATTAGGGGGATGGTTGTGGCTTTGGACGCAACCCCACCCCCTTGGGTGGGGTGGTCAACCCTGAGGGGTTTGTGAGCGGGGCTGTCGCTGTTTCCACCATGCGGCCAGGTGGTCGGCCGTGCGCTGGGCAGAAAGGCCGTCCCAGAACTTGGGAAGGCGACCTTTTTTGCCCCCTCCACGGATGACTTCGGCCACCGCGCGGTGGATGAGGCTGCTGTTGCGCCCCACCGCGATGTTGGTGCCCTGCTCGACCGTGATACGCCTTTCGGTGTAGTTGGTCAGCGTCAGGCACGGAACCCCGAGGATGGTGGCTTCTTCCTGCACGGCAGACGAGTCCGTCAGCACGCAGGCGGCGGTGCCGATCAATCCCATCATCTTGAAATAGGGAATGATGGGCAGCAGCCCGATCTGGTTGGCCGAGACGCCCTCGAGCACATGGTTTTCTTCGATCCAGGCCCGGGTGGCTTCGGTCATGGTCCAGATCAGCGGCATGTCCCGTGCCACCGACTTCAGCGTGATCACCAGCTCGAGCAGGGCCTCGGGGTTCTGGGCGATGCCCTGATCCTGCAGGTAGACCACGGCATAGCCTCGGCCCGCCTTGAGCAGCTCCGGCGACTGGTTGAACTGGCGCAGGGTGTACTTCGGGGGCGCGGCCTGGGACAGCATGGCGCGCATGGTGTCCATCATCAGGTTACCGACGAACACGACGCGGTCGGCCGGGATGCCTTCACGGGTGAGGTTGTCGTGGGCCACCCACTCGGATGTCAGCAGCAGGTCCGCCATGTGATCGCTCATCATGGCGTTGATCTCTTGTGGACGGCTGCGGTCGAAACTGCGCAGGCCAGCCTCCAGGTGCAGCACCGGGATGCCCTGACGGTGCGCGGCCAGGCCGGCGGCCAGGGCGGCATCTTCACCGCCTTGCACGATGATCGCGGTTGGCCGGTATTCGTTCAGCAGGTGATCGAGCTGGCGCAGGGCGTCGGCCGTCTGAGCGATCGGGGAGCCGCCTGGCAGCCGGATGGACACGTCGGGCGCAGCCAGGCCCATGTGCTCGCACCACTCGGAGGTGAGCTCGAAACGCCCGGGCGAGTCGATCAGCAGGGTTCGCAGTGCGGGCAGGTCCTGGCGGCTCAGGAACGCTCTCTGCAGGGCCGCCGCTCGGATGCAACCTGCGCGCGACGCCGCAAGCATGAGCACATGAGGTTGATCGCCCGTTGCAGACCGTCCGTGGTACTGCGGGGTGGCGAACTCTGGCTGCAGCGGCGCCAGCGCCACGTTGTCTGTGAGGGTGGGCACGCCCACCGGGGGCTGACCGTACGTCGCCAACTGGGGCTCACGCGCATGGCTGGGCGACAAGGGCGCCAGACCCGATCCGGCGGGCGCTGGACTGGGCGTGACCTCGCCGATCTCAGCGCGGATCTCCAGCGCAACGCGAGCGATGTCGGCCGAGGTGACGATGTGCCCTTCGGCCAGGAAAGTGGCCAGCAGCACCCGGTTGCACAGCAGGTTGATCCGCCGCGGGATGCCGGAGGTCCACTGGTAGATCTCGTCGAAAGCGTCGTCGTCGAAGTGCGGGTTGTCTTGCCAGCCAACCTTGCGCAGACGGTGCTCGATGTAGCGGCGGGTCTCTTCCCGGTCCATCGGGCCCAGGTGATAAGACGCGATCACGCGCTGGCGCAATTGCTCCAGGCTGCGCGAGAGCAGCATGTCGCGCAACTCGGGCTGGCCGATCAGGAAGCTTTGTAGCAGCGCCTGGTTGCCGAACTGGAAGTTCGAGAGCATGCGCAGCTCTTCGATGGCATCGCGGCTGAGGTTCTGGGCCTCGTCCACGATCAGCACGGCGCGCTTGTTCTGGGTGGCCAGCAGCGTGAGGTAGGCCTCCAGCGACGCGATCAATTCGGCCTTGGTCTGGCCCTTGACAGGCACGCCGAAGGCGGTGAGGGCCGAGCGCAGCAGGTCACCGGCTTCGAGCTGGGTGCTCACCAGCTGGGCGGCGACCACCTTCTCGTTGTCGATGTCGCTCAGCAGCGTGCGCACCAGCGTCGTCTTGCCCGCGCCGATGTCGCCCGTGATGACGATGAACCCTTCGGCCTGGTAGAGCCCGAACTTCAGGTAAGACAGGGCGCTGTTGTGCCCCCGGCTGTCAAAGTAGAAGCTGGGGTCAGGGTTGAGCAGGAATGGGGCGCCGTTCAGGCCGAAGTACGACTCGTACATGCGTGCTGCCTCAGAATCGGTGTTCCAGACGGACGTTGGCGCTGCGCACGACCGTGAGGGAGGAGTCTGACGTGGCGAGTGACGTGCCTCGGCTGCGAAGCAGGCTGAAGCCACCACTGAACTCGGTCTGGGGCGACAGCCGGATCGACAAGCCAAGCGATCCGACCCATTCGCGGCGGTCCACGCCAAGGCCGTCCTGCGCCCGGTTCCAGCGCAGGCCGGCTGAAGGGGTGACGTTGGGCGTCAGCCTGTAGGACACCAACGCCGCGTGGTAACGGCTTCGGTCGGTTCCATTGGTCTGGGTGCTGGCACTCAACAGCGCCCTGGACTGAAAGCGCCCCGAGGTCAGGTTCAAGGTGGCGCGCACACCTTCGTACGTCACCCTGAGGGCGAGGTTGCGCTGCACTCCCAGTGCCGCATTGGTCACGGCATTTCGGTCAGATGTCAGCGTGCTGGACGTGGGCGTGCCGGCGATCAGCCCTGAACTGGCGAGTTGACCCAGGTCGGTGCTGAGGGTTGGCGTGTTGCGAACCGTCGACTGGCTGCTGGTGAGCGCAAACGTGGTCCGGCGCATGCGATGAGAAACGTCCGCATTCCATGTGCGCCCGGTCTCGTGTCGTTCATAGCGGCCCGCGAGCGTGGTGCGTGGCGTCGGGTGCCAGGTCAGTTGCAAGCCGCTGAAGGGACCGTCGAAGTCACGATCGAGTTGCAGCTTGGTGCTGGGGGTGTCAAAAGTCACCCGGCGGCGATCTTCCTCAACGCCTGCGAGCACACCGATCTGCAACTCTTCGCCCCATGCATGCAAAAGCGTCGCGCTCAGCGAACGCTGGCGGGTTTCTCCGATCTCTCGGGATGCATTGGTGCCGGTGATCACCGCGGGTGTTTCAACCGTCGAGTGTTCGTTCAAGGACCTCGCCTCGATGGCGTAGCCCATGGGTGCTGGCCTGCTGATCCACGACAGCTGAGCGCTGCTGGCACGGGTGCGCAGGGTCCGATGGGTGTCATCACGCGGGTCTGTGCGGATCAGCAGACCGTTGCCTTGCAGCCTCAGGCTCTGGCGTTCGTTGAGGCGTCGCTCCAGGGTGGGGCTGACATTGGCCCGGGTCTGCGTGGACGTGGTGCTGGAGCTGTCGATGCCTTGCCCCACCGACGCGATCGATGGGGGCACTTGTTGAGCCTGGAGGCTGGCGTCCAGGCCCAATCCTTGTTCTCTGAGCAACGTTCGCCACCTCACGAAGCCGTCTGGGGACACCCGGTCTGCCCCGGTGTTGTTCAGCCGCTGCTCCGCGAGGATGCCAAAGCTGCCATCCAGCGTCGTGTCGGCTCCGCGATGTTCGAACATCAACATCGGGTTGAGGGTCAGGGTGTTCTCGCTGCGCCGAGGTTGCTGAGCGGTGTTGCTGACCGAATCGACGTTGTCTGTGTGCTCGAGCTTCACCGCGATTTTGGGCGTGACGCTGTGGGTGCGCGTTTGTGCCTGCACGAGGCTGGCATGCATGAGCGCGCCACTGGTGCAGGCGACCAGGCACGCAGCCTTCAGGGCTTCACGGTGCGTAGTAGCCATAAGCCGTGCTGCCTTTCGGTCCGCGGTATTTGTTCAGCAGGCCAAGCACCACGGGGTGGTTTTCAACCGTGGCATATGCCTGTTTGACGAGCGAAACCGGGGTGTTGTTGGCCTCGGTCACCAGCACCACCTGTCCCATGTGCGAGGCCAGCACCCTGGACTCGGTGGTCGACAGCAGCGGTGGGGTGTCGAAGATGATGATGCGATCAGGGTACTTGCTCGCCAGTTCGGACAGCAGGTGGTCCATGGCGTCACTGGCCAGCAGTTCGGTCGAGCGCGAGCTGGCCGTGCCGGCGGGCAAGAGGGTCAGCTTGGGGATGTTGGTGCGCAGGAGCACGTCGGGCAACTGGGTCTGCGGGGTCTCCAGCAGGTCGAGCAGTCCGTGGCTGGCTTGCACGCCGACACGCGCCAGCGCAGAGGGCCTGAGCACGTCTGCTTCGACAAGCAGCACCGTGTGGTCGAGCTCCATGGCGATGCTGATGGCCAGGTTCAACGAAGTTTGCGTCTTGCCTTCACCGGCCACCGCGCTCGTGACCATGATCAGGTTGGCTCGGTTCGGGCGCATGGGGCCCTCGTGGCGAACGTTCTCCAGCAAGGGGCGCTTGATGATGCGGAACTCTTCCTCGAGCTGGGAGCGAGGCTGACCTGGCACCAGCAGGCCAGCGCGCTGCATGCGCAGGAGATCGAGCGTCACCTCGCGGCTGCGGCGTTCTCCCGGGTTGGTGTTTTCAGGCGCTGGGGCAGCCGGCGGCGTCGCAGCCTGGTTGGCAAGCGCCGATGGCGTTGGCGTGGTGTGTCGTGTGTCGGTGTCGGTGTCGGTGTCGGTGTCGGTTGCGCTCGCACGCGCGCTGCCGTCTTCGGTCGCAGGCGCCGGGGCGATGTCGCTCGGCGTTGCAGCAGTTTCTTCCTGCAGCAATGGCACGCCTGCGCGGCGCAGCTGTTCCAGTCGTTTGGCGGCTTGTTCGATCGTGTTCATCGTCTTCGACCTCAGGACAGCCATTGCTGTCTGACAACGATCAGCCAGCAGAAGTTGACGAGCAGGAACAGGCCAACGAGGCCGAAGAACAAACGGTTGGCCTTCTGGACCGCTTCAGATGTCAGCGGGTTGATGACCAAAGAGGCCGATCCGAGGATCGGGCGCCCGCCAACTTCTCGCAGGCCGCGCGAGTCCTGCACCGTCGGGAAGACTTGCGTGAGCGCGAAAGCGACGCCGAAGCCTGCGGCAATCGACGCGAAGAAACCCAGGACCGCCACCAGCATGCGGCTGGGACGCGCGGGGGTGGGGGAGACGCGCGGCGGCTCCACAACCCGGAAATCGGCGACCTTGGTGGTGAGGTCGATTTTCTCGCCCAGGGAGGCCGATTCGCGTCGGGCCACCAGCTCCTCGTAGTTCTTGCGCACGACGGTGTAGTCGCGGTTGAGCTGGCTGAACTCGGCCTCGACTTCGGGCATGCGACCCGCCATGGCTCGGGCTTGCTCCAGTTGCGACTGCTGCGCGGAAAGCTGGCCCTGCAGTGAAGCGACCTTGGCTTCGGCCTCGGCGAGCGAGACGCGGATGCGCTGGAAGACCGGGCTGGTGGGGGCGGGGCCGCGTTTGCCATCGCCGCGGCGGGCCTCCGCCTCCGACTTGCGCTGTTGCTCCAGTTGCGCGATGGTGCGGCGTGCGGCCATGACGTCCGGGTGTTGGTCGGTGTAGCGGCGCAGCAGCTCATCGAGCTGCCGCTTTTGCGCATCCAGTCGGGACTCGGTGTCGCTTTGCACGGGGGCCATGCCTGGCATCATGGCCTCGACGGGCATGGTGGGGTCCTCCTGAGAGAGCTCCCGCCTGAGGGCGTCGCGAGCTTGCGCTGCAGCTTGCAACTCGATCTTCAGGCGGTTGACCTCTTCGGTGGACGCTGACATGCGCGCGTAGTGGTCCTGGTCGGAGGTGCCGGTCAGGCCGAAGTTGCGCAGCTTGAAATCCTTGAGCCGGTTCTCGGACTCCATCAACTTCGCTTCGTAGGACTTGATCTGATCGTCCAGGAAGCGGCGAGCTTGTTCGGAGTCGCGCTGCTTGTCCGTCACGCCAGAGCTCACGAACAGGGACACCAGCTCATCAACGATGATCTGTGCCCGCTGCGGGTTGATGTCGCGGTAGGTGATGGCAAAGAGGTTGGCGTCTCCGCTCGGCAGCACCTTGATTTCGCGGGTGAGGCGGTCGATGGTTTTTTCGCGATCGGCCGGGCTGAGGTTTTGCAAACCAGCTCGGGGCGAGGAGATCAGGCGTTCGACGTTGGGGCGGCTGATCAGCGTGCGCGCCAACATGCGGACCTGTTGATCGACGTCAGGCTGGAAGGCCAAGCCGCTCATCAGGGGTTTGAGCACGGTCTGGGTGTCGACGAACACCCGCGCCGAGGCTTCGTAGCGGTCGCGCACCAGCACGGTGACCGCAGCCATGGCCAAGAGGGCGGCAGCCCATGCAGCAGCCAAGCCCAGCCAGCGGCGTTGCCACATCGAAACCAGGATGCCGGAGACTTGTCTGAAAAGCTCGTCCATAGAGGCGATACAAGTGGACCCTCAGGCGACAGGTCTGCCGCCTGACCAGGGGCCCGGTGTCAGAACCAGCTCTGGGGGATGATGATGATGTCGCCAGGGCGCACTTCCACGTTGGCGGAGATGTCGCCACGGCGGATCAGGTCTTTGAGGCGGATGCTGTAGGGTTTGCTCTTTTCAGCGCCGCGCACCAGCACCGCCGCGTTGCCATCGGCGAACTCGGTCAGGCCGCCGACCTGGATCATGACGTCCAGCAGGGTCAGGTTCTGGCGGTAGGGAACCGATTGCGGGCGAGCCGCCTCGCCGACGATGCGGATCTGCTCGGTCGAGACGCCCTGGAAGTTGTTGACGATGACGGTGACCACCGGCTCGCGGATGTACTTGGCCAGGGCTTGCTCGATTTCACGCGAGAGCTCGTCGGGGCGCCGGCCGGCCGCCTGGATGTTTTCAACCAGGGGCAGCGAGATGCGGCCGTCAGGGCGCACGGTGATGTTCGACGACAGGTCCGGGTTGCGCCAGACGACGACGGAGAGTTGGTCCAGTGCGCCGATGCGATAGGACTGCTCGACGTTGTCAGCGGTCATCGGGGCTGGTGGGTGCTGAGAGAACGAGCCGCAACCGGTCAGCCCTGTAGCGAGGGCAAGGGCGATGAGCCAGAAGTTGCCTGCTTGGCGGATGGAACGGGGCGGTGTCATCTGGGAACCCTCTTCTGTTTGAAATCCCTGCCGCCTCAGGTCAGGCGGGCAGCCGGATGGACAAGGATTGGCTCGAGCGCCCGCTCAAGGGGCTTCGTCGCAGCGCCGCATCTTTGGCAGCGCCATGATTAGAGCATGGCTCGGTAACGAGTTTGGTGGGATTCTTGAGACGGTCCCCGTGGATCCGGGGTAAAAAAAAGCCCGCCAGAGGCGGGCTTGGGGGGCGTGGTGTCTGCGTCACTTGACCGGCGGGGCGGTGACGGGCTCGGCCATCGGCATCAGGTTGCGCTTGGTGATGCCAGTCGGGAGGTTGCCTGCCAGCAGGGCGTACGGAGAGGAGCTGGTGGTCAGGAAGTTTCCGTTGGCCATGTCCACGAAGCCGGGGCTGGAGGAGTTCTTGGTCAGACCGTTGGCTGCGTTGCCGTCGATCAGGGTGTTGGTCAGGGTGTTGATGCCATTCCACTTGGTGCCGGTGGCCAGGTTGGTGCCGCCGTACGGGTCAACCGTGTGAGCAAAGTTGTTGGTCCAGTTGGATTGGAAGTCAGCGCGGCCTTGGTAGTAGAACAGACCGATGGGTGCGGCGGTGGCGCCGGCGGTGGCGGGGGCTGCGTACAGCAGGTTGTTGCGGGCAACCACCGTGGTCTGGGCGCGGGTGTTCAACAGGTCGATCAGCGGCACGGGCTGCAGTTCGAAGTAGTTGTTGTTGCGCCAGAAGGATTCGTTGTTGACGAACGAAGCCACGCGGTTGTTGTAGAAGAACAGGTTGCCTTCACGAGGTTGCTTGTTCGTGCCCATGCCGCCGTCACCGTGACCCACGATGGCCTGCAGGTACTGGCGGGTGACCAGGATGTTGCTGTACACGAAGGCGTTGGCCACCAGCTTTTCGCCGTGCGTGTCAACTTGGGCGCTTTCGTGATCGACGTTGGACTCGGGGTCGCGCATGGCGATCAGGTCCGCACCACCTTCGATGTAGTTGTAGCGGAAGATGACACCGGCCGAGCGTTCCTTGATGTTGTCGCCGTTGCTGCCGTTGACCGGAGGCGCGAAGTAGTTGTACTCGTAGATGGTGCCGATGCCCTCGGTGTACGAGTTGTGTTCGCTGAAGCTGCCGACGTTGCCGTTGCCATGGAAGTGGTTGCGGGCGATCAGCAGGTTGCGCGTTTGCAGCCATTCACCGCCGGTCGAGTTGGCGAACACGCCCAGGCCGTTGTCACCGATGTCGCACTTGGTGATGGCGACTTTTTCGGCGCCATACATGGCGATGCCCGACGAGAAGTTGCCCCAGCTGCCCGTGCTGCCAGCCATGTTGGTGACCTTTTTGGGCGGGCGGGCGTTGCGGATCTTCAGTCCGGTGATGTGCAGGTAGCCAGGCTTGTAGTTGCTGGAGCGGGTCACGACGCTGGCGCTGGGCGTCATGATGACGATCATGCCGGCAGCGTCCACGGCGGAGGGGGCGCCCGTGTTCTTGGGCATCACGGCGTTGGTGCCGTCCAGGATGGGCATTTCACCGTTGGGGCCAGCAACACCCTGGATGGTGATCCACTTGTTGTGTCGGCCGCGCGATGCCAGGTAAATGATGTTGTTGTAGGGCGTGGCGCGGTAGTTGATGTTGACGATGTCGCAAGGCAGCAGGGTCAGCCATGGCACCGCCGCAGGTGTTGCGAACTCTTTGCCGTCACCCACTTCGAAGGTCTTGCCTTCGCCTGCAGCGCAGGCCGAGCGGCTGGGATAGACAGCCTGGTAGTCCCAGTTCGTCGGGGTTTCGTAGTTGTTCCAGTCCGGTGCCGTGCGAACCACAGGCGTGGTGGTTGTGCTGCCGCTCGTCGGGGTGGTGGTCCCGGTGGTGGGCGTGGTGGTGGTCGTCGTCGTTGTGGGAGTTGTCGTGCCGGTCGAGGCCTGCTTGCGACGCAGGCGTTCCGCCTCGGCGTCTGCTTCGGCTTGAGTCATGCCCTGAGCCGTCGAGTTCTCGGTGTTCGGGTTGTCACCGCCGCCACCGCCGCCGCCGCAGGCGGTCAGCACGACAACGGATGCCATCGAAGCCAGGAGGGCGGCGCGAGACAGGTGAGACGGTTGGTTGGGCATGAAGGACTCTCGAATGAAGTGCGTTGCTGAGTGCCGGGGCGGATTTGGAACCGCTAGGCCCCTTGCGATGAGCTGACCGGGGTTTCGGTTGGCAGTGAGGTCATTCTCAAAGTTGCGGCAAGCACTGGGGTGTGAGTCTGTCACAGATAGGAAGTAACGGACCGTAAGAATTGCTGTGGATTTTCGAGGGGGCCATTCACGAAAAATCCTCTTGCAGGCGGTGTCAAAGGGTCAACGATCGGCACACGTGCAATGTTTCTTGCGCCACATCGTCCCAGGTCCGTGACATGTTTCTGGAAATCGCGGGGCGATCCCACGTCTTTTTCAGGGTTTGGTCCAGGGCTTGCGTCAAGGCATTTGTATCCCGCGGCGCGATCAACATCCCGTTGGCGGTTGTGACGATCTCCGGGATGCCGCCCACGCGGGTCGCGACGACGGGACAACCGCAGGCCAGGGCCTCCACCAGCACATTGGGGTAGCCTTCGCTCCAGCTGGGCAGGGTCAGGACATCGGCTGCATTGATGTATTGGGCCACTTTCTGCGGCAGTTGCCCCCCGGCGAGGATGATCCTGTCTTGCTGACCCTTGGCGGCAATGAGCCCTTTCAAGGTGTCAAGGTAGGGGCCCTCGCCGATCAGGATGGTGCGCAAATCAGGATGCGATTGGCGCAAGTTCGTGACGCTTGCCACCAGTTCACCCAAGCCCTTGGCCTCGATCAAGCGGCCGACATAAATCACGACGGGCGCATCGGAAGGGAGTCCGAGCGCTTCGCGGCAACTGCTGCGGTCTTGCGGGTGAAAAACGGCGGTGTTGATGCCATTGACCACGGTGGCGCATCGCTCTGGCGCGACGCCGAAGGTGTCGATGGCGTGCCGTGTCATGGCCTGGCTGACGAAGACGATTTTGTCGGCGGCCTGCAGCGTTCGACGTGTGAGCCAGGCGTTGACGCCGTGGCGGTCGTTGATGTCGGTGCCCAGCGCGCCGATCACGACGGGTTTGCCAAGCCTGCGCCCCACGTATTCGGCGCCAGCGCCTTCTGGGTATGTCCAATATCCAATCAGGATGTCAGGAGAATATGCCGCAACCCGTTTAAGCAGGGACATCCCAGATGCCAGGCCATTTGTCACCCGGGAAATCAAAGGCAGGGCAGGGTAGGTCACGGTTTCGATGTCGATGCCTGGCAGTGAATATGCCTGCGCCATCACAACCGATTTGTGCCGGCTGGGTTGCAGCCAGCTGGCTTGGGGGTACTGGGCCTGCGTGAGGAAAACCCGCACGTCTGCCTGCTTGGCCAGGGCCCGGGTGGTTTCATAGATGAAACGCCCGCGGGTCATGTCCTCGGGCACGGGCAGGATGGGGGTGATGACGGCGATGCGTGTCATGCGGTCGGGCGCTGTTTCTGCACGATGCGCTGGCGAAGGGGTTCCTCGAACCAGCGAAATGAGATGTGGGCGACGATGGCCACGGCCACCATCGACATGGCAATGGCCAGGTCGGTGTTCAGCCCGAGCCGGGTCAAGGTGTTTCGCACGGGGTGCAGCACCATGGGGTGGAAAAGGTAAATGCCATAGGAAATGCGGCCAATCCAGGCCAGTCCTTCGGCATTGAGCACGCGGGAGGTGCGTGTGCCCGACTGATTTGCCGCCAGGATGACGAGTGGCAGGGCCAGGGTCACCAGCAGGGACTCGATGGAGAAACCCACTGCGTATTTCAGGACATTGGTGCCGCGGAACACGTTGAAGCTCAGGACCACGAGGCCCAGGCCTGCCAGCAGGACCCAATGGCGGGCCGGCACGCGCGCGAACCCCTCGCGAACGCGCTCGGAAGCGACGGCGCAGGCCAGCAGCCCGCCTAGCGCGAGTTGGTCCCCTCGGGTTTCCAGTGCCCGATACAGGTATTCGTCGGATGCGCCCGCTGCGACCCATGCGAGTCGGCAGCCGATGAGCGCCAGGGTCAGGGCCAGCACGCCGTGCCAGGTCATTTTGACGTGTCGGTGGATCAGCAGCAGGCCCAAAGGCCAGAGCATGTAGAACTGCTCCTCGACCGCCAGGGACCAGCAATGCGAGAGGTAGTGCGACGCCGCCCCCGTGAAGGCCTGGTAGTAGTTCACCACGTAGGTGCTGCTGCTCCAGATCGCGCCCCAGGGGACGGGTCGGTTTGCCAGGGTCAGCAGCACCATGCCGACAATCACGTAGACGTAGAAGACCGGGAGCAGGCGGGCCGCCCGGCGCAGGTAAAAGCGCCCCAGGTCGATGCCGTTGCGGTCGCGCAGTTCAGCCAGCAATCCACGCGTGATGAGGAAGCCGCTGAGGACGAAGAAGAGCATCACGCCGAACCCGCCGTCGAACAGTGGCAGGCCAAAGGGGCCGGCCCAACCCGAGTGGTCGGCGAGCACCAGAAAGACGGCGAGGGCGCGCAGGGCGTCGAGGCCGGGGATGCGGGGCTGAGACAGGGCCGCCTGCAGCGCGTCGGTGGGGATGGAGGGCTTGAGGTTGCGCAAGGGGAGCCTCACCGGCGCGAGGCCGAGTCGTCGTACAGGCGGTCGTACTGGGTGCACAGCGCGGACAGGGACGCGTGTTCCTGAACCCACTGGCGCGCCTGCCGCCCGAGGGATTCGCGCAAGGGAGCGCTGCCCACCAGGTCCAGCAGCGCGGCGCGCAGGGCGTTGTCGTCGTGGACGTCGAAGAGCCGACCCGTCACGCCCTCCTGGATGACCTCCACGTTGCCGCCCACTCGGCTGGCCAGCGCGGGCAGGCCGGTGGCGCAGGCCTCGAGCAGCGCGATGGAAACGCCCTCGGTGAACGATGGCAGGGCGAAGACATCCAGGCCGGGCAGCAGCCGCGAAACATCGGAGCGGATGCCGGCCAGCAGGACGCGGTCACCCAACTCGAGTTCGCTGATCAGTTGTTCGATCTGGTTGCGCAAGGGCCCCTCGCCGATCAGCACGAGGCGTGCCGTGGGGTGTGCAGACAGCACGGCCGGCCATTGGCGGATCAGACCGAGGTGGTTCTTGAGCTCGACGAGGCGCCCCACGCAGCCGACCACCACCTCTTCATCGGACAGGCCCAGCGCGTGGCGAGCATGCGCCCTGCGATCTGGCGTGATGCCGAAGTCCTCGACCGGCACGGCGTTGAGCAGCGTCATGGCCTTGCGCTCGGGCACGTAGCCGTCTCGGGTGAACCGCTGGTGCACCTGCTGACCGACCATGGCCACGCCCTGAGAGCGCAGGATCGACCACTTGAAGAGCCAGCGCAGGCGCCGGTTGCTCAGGCGTGTGCCCATGTCGTGACAGGTGACGACCTGTGTGGGGCGCTGTCGCATGCCGACCAGGGCGGCTGCGGCGTAATAGCTGGGCACGAAGTTGTGCGCGTGGACGGTGTCGATGTGGTGATCCCGCACAGCCTGCCGCAACGCCTGCAAGACCTTGAGGTCCAGCGTTCCTTGTTTGTTGCCCACGACCACGGGGACGCCTTCTGCCCGCAGCTCGTCGATGAAGCCGCCCGTCTGGTTGATGCTGAACACCACCACGTGGTGGCCGCGCCGCTGTTGGGCCACCGCCAGGTCGCGAACCAGGCGCTCGAGTCCGCCTCGCTCCAGCGAATCGACCACGTGCAGGATGCCTCGCCTGCGTGCAGTCGACTGGGTTTCGGTGAGGTTGGGGGCGCTCATCTGACAAGGTTTGCGGGTGGCCTCAGCGGCCCAGCAGGATGTTGTTGACGTTGACCAGCACGTAGAAGAACAGGATGGTGCCGATCGCCCAGAAAAAGGTGCGCGAGCGCCAGGGCAGGGTGGCGGCCAGTGCAACGCCCTGGGCCGTGCCCTGCAGTTGCTTGCACACGGCGTTCCAGATGCCGATGCTGATCACCAGCAGGATGAACAGTTGAGGCTCGAACGCGCGGGAAAGGAACATGCTGCAAACAAAGAACCCGATGAAGGACATCTTGGCTCGGGTCGCCCAGAGCTGCTCATCGGTGCCTGGCAGGGCGGCGTCGGCCGCCCGGCTGAGTTGCGTGAACACCATCAGCACCAGTCCCAGCCAGACCCAGTAGCCCAGCAGGCCCAGCTCCCCGAAACAGACCACCAGGGTGTTGTGAGCGGTGTGGGTGTGGTGGTCGCTGAAGCGGTGATAGCCGACCCCCGCCACAGGGTGGTAGGTCAGCATGTTCAGGCCTTGGGCCCAGGCTTCGATGCGCCCACCTGCCGATTCGTCTTTGGAGGAGACGGCCCGTCCGCCGGTGAAGTTCAGCGCCATCGCGCCCACGAAGATGCCAACGACCAGGCCAGCGGTCAGCACGTTGCCCAGGCGCTTGCGCACCGTCAGGAAAAAGAGCGAGCTCAAGCCCAGCAGGGCGCCGCGAGAGCGTGTCAGGTAGATGGTGTAGAGCAGGAGGCTGACCGTTGGGGCGATGAGCAGGAGGTTGCGCATCGCGTGCCCAGGCTGCCAGAACGTCAGCAGCAGGGGCAGGAAGCACACCATGGTCTGTGCGTAGTCGTTGGGATCGCCCAGAAATCCCACGGAGCGGATGCGCCAGAGGTAGCGCCCGGAGGTGTCGAGCACGGGGATGTCGTTGCTTTCGATCACGGCCGCGAAGCCGCTGTCCGGGCCGGTGCCGTTTTCCTTCATGGTCAAGGTGTCGACCATGAAGCCGGTGTGATAGCAGGCCACGCTCATGATCCCCAGGATGGCCAGGCAGCCGATGATGGTTTTCGTCAACCTCTTGACCCGCTCCATGCTGGTGAGGTTCATGCCCGAGATGAAGAACAGCATCGGCGTGGGCAGGAAAGCGATCAGCGAACCGATGGCGTCGCCAAACCCGGCCGCCAGCAGCGACGACAGGAACACCATGCCGATGATCCCCCACATCAGCCGCTGGTGCTGTTTGCTGAGTGCGCTGCCGCCTTGCTTTTTGAGGTCGGCGATGGACAGGCCGAGCACGATCAGCATGAGCAGCAGCATCGGCCGCAGCGGTGCCAACTCGGGGGCAAAGAGCTCGAAGACGCGCAGGTACGACAGCGCCATCAGCAGCAGGTACAGCTTGAACGTCATGGCGTTTGGGCTGTTGACCGGGCTGGCGAGCCGTGCAGGCGCTCTTTCAGCCTCAGGAAGGGCTGCTCGATGAAGCGATAGGAAAGCCAGGCGGCCCCGAAGCTCAGCAGCAGGTTGAGCGGAAAGCGCGTTTCCCAGCTGTCAACCAGGAAGTACAGGAAGGGCTCTTGCCAGAGGTAGAGCGAGTAGCTCATGGCGCCGATCAGGGCCACAGGCTTGAGGTTGGCGATGCGTCCGGCCCATGAGCCTGGTGTGCGCACCAGGTGCTGAAGGATGATGACGATGCCCAGGTTGCTCAGGACCTGGCCGGCGACGAAGGCGAAGGGCCGCGACACCAGTGCCGAGGCGTACGCCGCGCCGATGAGCAGGCCGCCCAGGGCCAGTGGTGCCATCGGGTGCGTCAGGAATGCCTTGATGCGTGGCATGGCGCTCAACTTGGCATGGAGCATGGCTGCCAGGCAGCCCATGGCCAGGGCGTCGGCGATCGCCTGGAACTCGCGGTTGAACGCGATCTCGGGGGCGTCTGTCCAAAGGTGCATGGCCAAGCGGATGAGCGGGCACAGCACGATCGCGCCAACGGCCACGCTCAGGCTGCGGCTCAGCCCGGCGATCACCAGCACAAAAGGCCAAAGCAGGTAGAACTGCTCCTCCACCGACAGCGACCACAGGTGGTTGTAGTACCAGTTGTAGTCGTGGTTGTAGTTGGCGGTGAAGGTCACTGCGTGCAGGAGGTGGCGCAGGGGTGCACCTTCGTCCTGGGTGCGATTGGGCACGCTCAGCGAGAGGTCGATCCAGCCGAGCTGGAAGGCCAGCCAGATCAGGCCGATGTAGGCGAAGGCGGCCGGCAGGATGCGGTAGGCGCGCCTGAGGTAGAACTGCCCGAGGTCGATGCGCCCCGTGCGCGCGTGCTCGCGCAGCAGCAAGGTGGTGATCAGAAAGCCCGAGATCAGGAAGAAAAACCGCACCCCGATGTTGCCCAGCGAGGTGATGGCCGGCTTGTCCAGCCACAGCGGGGCGCCGTGCGTGGCCGCCACGTGTCCGATCAGGACCAGCAAAACGGAGAAGGCGCGCAAGCCATCCAGTGAGGGGATGTGTCCGCTCAGGTCTGGAGGGGTGATGGCCTGGCGCTGGCTGCTCATGGTTGGCCCCCCGAGGACGGCTTTGCCAGGATGGCCGCGCTCAGTTGCTCAGCCAGCAAGCGCGCACCTTCATCGGTGAAGTGCACGAAGTCGGCATAGTGCTGGGGCCCAGGTGGCACGGCCTTTCGGATGTCGACCAGGATGGCTTGCGGCTCGCTGCTTGCCACGCGCTGCACGACCTGGTTGGCGCGCGCCTCCATGTCGAGGAAGCCAGCCTCCGACAGGTCGGGGTAGAAGCGCCGCCAGGCCACCAGCATCGGGCGGTTTTCCGGGGTGATTTGGTCGCCGAAGTAATTTCCATGGGTCACCAAGACCGGCATGGCACCGGCGCGGCGAGCCCGTTCGACCACGCAGCGCAAGTCCTTCTCGAAGGCTTGCAGGGCGGTTTCCGGCAACCGATCGATGACCTGGATTTCTCGCGTGGCCCGCCAGATGCCGAACTCCTTGAGCGCGGTCATCACGGGCTCGGGCATCACCTGCTTGGCCACCAGCTCGACCTTGCCTTTGAGGCGCGCGTGCGGCGAGTCCTGGGTGCTCAGCTGGCTCGGCCAGGTGGCTGGCTCGTCGCAGAACGGCTTGTCCACGCCGATGTAGGCCGCCGGCGTCGGGTAGACGATGAGGTGGCTGGCGGGCGCCTGCCGGAGGATGCGATCAAGGTAGCCCATGCGGCCGATACGCAGCCCGGGCACGGCCGCGTTGAGCACGTTGTAGGTGCCGGGTTGGGCGGCATCGAGCACGCGGGCCAGCTGGCGCGGGTACTCCTGATCGGGGCTTTCGTAGATGCCGAAGGACTCGGAGGCGCCGTAGACGAGGATGTTGCGCCGCCCTTCGACGGGCTCGGGGCCGCGAAAGCCGAGGCTGTTCATCTGCCACTTGCCGAAGTGGGCGCCGGGCTTGCCGGCCTTGACCCCGGGGGCGCTGACAAAGACGGTGTCGATGTCGTGGTTGCCGGCAAGCGGGGCGCCCTCGCGCACCCAGTCGTCCAGGCGCGCCAGGGCCTCCAGCGTCAGCAGGAAGATCAGGCTGTAGGCCACCCAGCGGGCCACGGATCGCATGCTCATGACTCAGAACTGGAAGTAGACGAAGGACTGGGGCGTGCCACCCAGGAAGACCGCCGCATAGAGCATGCCGGCGTACAGCACGGGCTTGAGCCACCCCGGGATGATGGGCAGGCGCATGAACTGGAGCTCGCCGCTGCGCCACTGCAGCCATTGCACGATCACCAGGGGCAGGGCGTACAGGCCGATCGTTTGCAGGCTGGCCGTGTCCAGCCCTTCAAGGGGGTTGCTCAGTGCGCCGCTCATGCCGATCACCTGGTCCAAAGACGTGGCCCGAAACAGCAGCCAGCCATAGCAGGTCATCGCGAACATGCTGGCGATGTGCAGCGCCAGCCACAGCGCGCGGGGCAAAGGAATGGCCTGCTCGAGGCGGTCCAGGTAAGGGCTCAGGTAGCGGTGGATGCACAGCAGCGCACCGTGATAGAAGCCCCAGAGCACGAAGTTCCAGGCCGCACCGTGCCACAGCCCGCCCAGCACCATCGTGATCATCAGGTTGCGGTACGTGAAGAAGGTGCCACCCCGGTTGCCGCCCAGCGACTTGTAGAGGTAGTCGCGCAGCCACTGTGACAGGCTGATGTGCCAGCGCCGCCAGAAGTCGGACGGGTTGGTCGCGAAGTAGGGCAGGTTGAAGTTCAGGGTGAACTCGAAGCCCATGATCTTGGCGATGCCGCGCGCGATGTCGGTGTAGCCCGAGAAGTCGCCGTAGATCTGAAAGGTGAAAGCCAGCACGCCGACCAGCACCTCGCCGCCGGTCGGGTCGGGTTTGCTGAAGACCTGGTCGGCGATGGGCGCCAGGTTATCGGCCAGGAAGACCTTCTTGAAGAAGCCCCACATGATGAGGTGCAGGCCGTCTTCCCACTGCTGGCGGTTGGTGCGCCGGGGGTTCAGCACCTGGGGCAACAGGGAGGAGGCGCGCTGGATCGGGCCTGCCACCAGGTGCGGGAAGTACAGCACGCCCAGGAAGAAGTCCCAGAACGTGCCCGAGGGGTGCAACTCGCCCCGGTAGACGTCGATGGTGTAGGACAGGGCCTGGAAGGTGTAGAACGAGATCGCCACCGGCAGCACGATGTTGAGCGTGTGCACGGACACCTCGAAGCCCAGCGCGGTCAGCACCGCCGAGGTCGACTCAATGAAGAAGTTACAGTACTTGAAAAAGCCCAGCAGCGACAGGTTCGAGACCACGCTGATCCAGACCAGGCGCTTGCGCTCGGCTTCCGGGCCCTTTGCCTTGTGCGAGGCCTCCAGCTTGCCTGCGATCCAATAATCCAGGCCGGTGGTGCACAGCAGGGGCAGCAGGAAGCGCCAGTCCCAGCTCGCATAGAAGAAGCAGCTGGCCAGCACCAGGAAGGTGTTCTGCTGCTTGTGAGGCAGCAGGTAGTACACGATCAGGACGATCGGCAGGAAGAGAAAGAGGAACTCGACGGAGTTGAACAGCATCGCGTGCTCCGTGGGTCAGCGGGCCGTGCGGCGCCAGGTTCCCTGCTGGGTGCCACGCGCGTACCGGATCGAAGCCAACAGGAAGGCCCAGTTCAGGGCGAAAAAGAAGGTGGGCAGTTTGGCAAGGCGTGGCAGCGCCGCGCCAGCGCTGCTGCGCCGATACCACCACGACACCAGGGCGTAGCCCAGCACCTGCAGCAGCGCCCAGCCCTGCCACAACTGCTGCTGCGGACCTGGCATGGCCGACAGCACCAGGCTGGCGAGCAGGGCAGCCAGCAGCAGGTGCGGGGTCAGCCAGCGCAGCACCTTGTGCGACACATACGCGAAGCGGGTGGCCCCGTTGGTGCGAGTCAGGAACTCCGGGTGTTCGAACAGCGCCTGGAAATTGCCCACCCCGATGCGCAGGCGCCGGTGGTGTTCTTCCGAGATGTTCTCGGGCGTGTCTTCTTCGGCCCAGGCGGACGGGTCGTAGGCCATGCGCTTGCCACTGGCGCTCACGTGCATGCCGATGAGGAAGTCGTCGCAGATGGCGTTGCTCGCCAGCTCGGGCCAAAGCTCGCGGCGCACCGCGTAGATGGCGCCGTTGGCGCCCAGCAGCCCGCCGATGCGACCCTCAAAGAACTTGAGCGCCTGCTCGACGCGCCAATACAGGCTGTCCTGGTTTTGCCCTGCGTTGCCCAGCAGGCGCAGTTCGCCGCTGACCCCGCCCAGGCCAGGGTCGTTGAACCAGCCCACCAGGCGCCGGATGGCCTGGCGGTCGAAGAACGTGTTGGCGTCGGAAAACACCACGATGGGCGCGGTGACCCGACCGCGCAGGTCGTTGAGCACGTTGGCCTTGCCGCGGTTGACCTCGAAGAGGTGGGCTTTCAGCCGTGCGTCGTTGAAGCCGCGCAGGATCTCGGCGGTGCGGTCGCGGCTGCCATCGGAGCCGATGTGGATGCTCAGCTTGTCGGCAGGGTAGTCCTGCTCGAGCAGGTTCACGACGCGGGCGTGGATGTGTCGCTCTTCGTTGTAGGCAGCGATCACCACGGCGACCTCGGGCAGATCCTGGCCTGGCGTGCAGTCCTGGCGGCGGCGTTCGGCTTTGCCCATCACGAAGCGCAGGTCGTTCTTGAGCTGATGCAGCGCAGCGATCAGGGCCAGCAACACCGGGTAGCCGGCGTAGCTGTACACCACGAGGGCCCAGCCCCCGAGTGCGATGCCAACCAGGGTCAGCGTCGCCGCATTCATGCGTCCACCCGTGGGGCGTAAGCCGGACGGGGGATCACGTGATCACGGTAGGCGTTGGGGTCTCCCGTGAGGCCCTGCTCGGCCGCCTTGACGATGTTGTACATCTCCCGCGCGCTCACGTAGTGCAGCTTCCAGTCGCGGCCGCAGTTGTACTTCGTCTCCATGTAGGTGAAGCAGTCGTCCATGGCGGGGCCCAGCAGCGTGGGCATGTCGGGCTCTTGCGTGCCGTGGGTGTGCACCTTGACGAAGATCCACTCGGGGCGGCCCTTGACGTGGATGCCGGTCTCCACCCAGGCGTCGACGCGCTGGCGGGTCGGCGGGTTGTTGGTGCGCACGTCGCTGTTTTCGATGCGCGGGATGAGGCCCAGCTTGCGTTTCTTGAAGTCGAAAGTCAGCGGACCTTGGATGATCATCAGGTCGCCGCTGGGGGGCGTGCCCACGCGCACCGGCACACCATGGTCGTGTGAACGAGGGCGGTCCGGGTCGTCCTTGGCGTAGTAGATCTGGTTGATCGTGACCGTCTGACAGGGGTTGGGCGCGGCAGGCAGGGTGTAGTCGGCGTAGCATCCCTCTTCGCGCAGGATGATGAGCTCGTTGTTGACGCCGCAGCCCGTGCCGTCCGGGTGGGCGTTGTCGAGCGCCCAGTTGCCGTGGATGAAGGCCCAGCGGGCCTGGCCCGTCACCGGGTCAACGGGTAGGGCGTCGTGGCGGTCGATCAGGGTGCGGGTGAAGCGCTGAAGCTTCTCGCGCAGGCCGGCTTCGGTGTCGTCCTCGTGGTGGAGGTGGATCTCGATCTCGCCCAGGCGCATGCGGCACAGCTCGACGATGTCATCGAGGTGCTCGGGGCGGTATTCTTCTTCCGGGTAGAAGAAGGTGTGCACGGGCGGGAAGCCATCGGCGTCGCGGTGCTTGGCACACAACTCGGGGTAGCGCTGCTTCCACTCCAGCACGCGCTTGCGCTCGACCTCGTAAGTGGGGCGGGCCCAGGCCGGCTCGTAGTGGTCGACGAAGCAGAACATCAGGTGGCGCGTGACGCCTTGCGGGGCGGGCTCGCGCCAATCCTGTTTCAGCCACGAGCTGAACCAGATGCCGATGTGACGGTTGCGGACTTCTCGCGCCAGGACGGCGACGGCGGCCAGGAACA
The DNA here is from genome assembly GCA_005502875.1 of Comamonadaceae bacterium 2PF. GTDB lineage: Bacteria > Pseudomonadota > Gammaproteobacteria > Burkholderiales > Burkholderiaceae_C > Aquabacterium. The sequence goes on from SCMV01000013.1 coordinate 26,445, forward strand.
CCGCTGCAACCAGACCCAATCCCCAGTAGATGTGCATGTTCAATCGCGGCAGACTCAAAAGGTGGCAATGAACGCGGGTGCATCGCCGTGCGAGTCGATGCGCGCGGGCCATGCCCTTTTGCCGCAGGACGGCGGCGGCCCGTGGACACGGGGAGTGCGCGGATGATAGCGGAGATTGCCTGGGGGGCAGACCGTATGATTGAGGGGGAAAACGGACCACAAACCGGCAATACAACACATGATCAAGCGAGTTCTGTATCACCACCGCACCCAGGGCAAGGCCGTCGAGGGCGTTCACATCCGTGGCATCACGGACGCCTTGCGGGCCGACGGCACCGTGGTGGATGTGCTGTCTTTGCCAGGGGCTGACCCTTACTCGTCGCCCAAGACGCTGTCGCCGACCAAGCAGGCCAAGTGGTGGATGAAGCTGGTCAGCCGCTTGCCCGAGCCCCTGTTCGAGCTGGTTGAGCTGGCCTACAACTTGGTGGCGGCTTACCGGGTGGGACGTTACCTGCTCAAGCACCGCGACACCGAGCTCATCTACGAGCGCTACTCGCTGTTCATGTTCGCCCCGACCCTGATCGCCCGTTGGTTTGGCGTGCCCATGATCCTGGAGATCAACGACTCGGCAACGGTCTACCGCGTGCGGCCGCTGTCTTTGTCCCGACTGGCCATCTGGCTGGAGCGCTGGACCGTGCAGCGCGCCGACGGCCTGGTTTTCGTGTCATCGGTGTTCCGCGACCGGCTGGTCAAGGCCCATGGCTGGATGGCGCCTGCCATCGTCTCGCCCAATGCAGCGAACCTGTCGCAGTTCTCCTTCACGCCCGAGCAGCGCGAGGTGGCCCGTCGCAAATGGGGGCTGGAGGGTGCCACCGTCTGCGGCTACCTCGGCGCGTTCCTGCCCTGGCACGCCATCGACCAGTTTGTTTACCGCATTGCCGATCGGCTCAAGAGCGAGCCACAGCTCAAGTTGCTGTTGATTGGCGACGGCATCACCTCGGATGAGGTGCGCCGTTTTGTCAATGAGAAGGGGCTGCAGGCTCAGGTGATCCTCACAGGGCGCGTGGCCCACGAAGAGGTGCCTGGCTTGTTGGCGGCCATGGACCTGGCCGTGCTGCCCAGCGCTGGGGACTACACGTCACCTGTGAAGCTGTTCGAGTTCATGGCTTGCGGCATCGCCCCGATCGCGCCCGACTTCGAACCCATCAAGGAGGTGCTCAAGGTCGACGAGACGGGTTGGGTGTTCCGCGCTGGTGACCTCGATCACGCCGTCGCTTGCGTCCTGGAGCGTGCGCGTCAGCCCGCCGAGTTGGCCCGGGTGGGGGCGGCGGCCCGCGAGTACATCGGCCGCGAGCGCCAGTGGTGCCACAACACGCGTCAGCTTGAAGCGTTCCTGCGGGACATCCAGTCGGGCAAAGCGCTGCCATGCGAAGCGCGCTCCTGATGCCGCACTGATGCGGAGCTGAGGCGGCGGCTGACAGCCGCCGATCAGCTCGCCAGCTTGCGGCGGCTGCCGAGTTGTTCGCGCAGCCAGTTCGGCACACAGGCCTTGGCCATCAGCGGCCACGAGGCGCTGGCCGGGCCATGCTTGCGCGCTTGCCATGCGGCGAGCCATGCCTGGCGGTTCTCGCCAATCCAGAGGTGGCTGCGAGCCAGGTCGAGGTAGAGCTTGTGGTAGGCCTGCTCGATGCGCTGCGCGCCGATCACGCCCCGGGCTTCGGGATGGCTTGCCAGGAAACGGTCGTAGACCTTGAGCAACTGGTGATAGCCGGCCACGCTGTCGTCGCCCAGGCTGCCGGGCACGGGGCGTTTGTAGACCAGCGCCTGCGTCATCTTGATCACCAGCGGGTGGCGCACCAGCACACGCAGGTAGAAGTCCACGTCTTCGGCGATGCGCAGGCGGGTGTCAAAGCCGCCCGCCTCCTCAAAGGCCGTGCGCCGCACCATCACCGTGGAGGTGGTCAGGTATGGCACCAGGAAGCTGCTGTGGAAGTCGGGGATGAGTTCGTGCGGTGCGTTGCTGGCACGCTGGCCGCGCTGGATTTCGGACTGCCTGGCGGGGTCGCTGATGGCTTCGGTGCGACTGAAGACGCTGCTCGGGTGCAGTCGCAAGGCCTCGACCTGTTGGCGCAGTTTGTCCGGGTGCCAAAGGTCGTCGGAGTCCAGGAAGGCCAGGAACTCGCCGCGTGCGTTCGCCGCGCCGGTGTTGCGCGCAGCTGAAACGCCGGCGTTTTTCTGGTGCACGTACCGCACCGCCGGGAAGCTTTGGGCCACCGCGGCGGTGTTGTCCTTGGAGCCGTCGTCCACCACGATGACCTCGATGTCCTGCAGCGTCTGTCCAAGGGCCGATGTCAGGGTCTCAGCGAGGTAGCTGGCCGCGTTGTAAGCCGGGATGATGACGCTGACGATGGGCATGTACTGAGGGGGCGAGGGCGGGTGGCGCGCGGAATTTAGCATGCGGTCGGCCTGCCGTGCGCGGCAGGCCCCTGCGATACGATCCGGGCATTCATTTTGCGCGAGTCGCCACCACGCCTGCCTGATCTGGCGGAGGTGGTGCGGCCGCACCCATCAACGATCGAAGACTGGAGCCATGCATGACCACATCCTTTGCCACCTGCGACCTGTGCGATGTGCACAAGAACAACACCGACGGCGACTTCCGGGTGCTGCCGCCGGTGTTCAAGGACTACGGCGCGCGCATCAAATTTGCCGGTCCGGTCAGCACCGTGAAGTGCTTCGAGGACAACACCTTGGTCAAAGCGGCGGTGGACTCTCCCGGCAACGGGCGCGTGCTGGTGGTCGATGGCGGTGGCTCGCTGCGTCGTGCGCTGGTGGGGGGCAACCTGGGCAAGGCCGCAGCCAAGAATGGCTGGGCAGGTGTGGTCGTCGATGGCTGCGTGCGTGACAGCGCAGAGTTGGCGGCGTGCGATGTGGGCATCCGCGCGCTGGCGTTGATGCCGCTGCCCACGGAGAAGCGCCAGGAGGGTCAAAGCGATGTGGCCGTTCAGGTTCAGGGCGTCTGGGTGCGCCCTGGTGATTGGCTTTACGCTGACGAGGACGGGATCGTGTTGGCCTCGAAGCCGTTGGTCTGACGGGTCGTGGGCGCGATGTGATGCGCCCTGACGCCCTCAGCGGATCAATTCCAGGAGGCGGTCAAGTCCGCCCTCCTGGATCGACACCATGGCCTGCTCTCGCACCTTGGGTTTAGCGTGGTAAGCCACGCTGAGCCCAGCGGCGCCCATCATGGGCAGGTCGTTGGCGCCATCGCCCACGGCGATCGCCGCCGAGGTGGGGCACCCCAGGCGGGCGCACAGCGAGATCAGGTGCTGCCTCTTGGCTTCGCCATCGACGATGTCGCCGATGACCTCGCCGGTCAGCAGGCCACCTTCGATGGCCAGCACGTTGGCGTGCGCTTCGTGCATGCCCAGGCGTGTTTTCACGCGCTCGGCAAAAAAGGTGAAGCCACCCGAGACCAGCATGGTCTGCAGGCCTGCTTCTTTGGCGGCGTCCATCAGGGTCTGGGCGCCGGGGTTCAGCCGCAGCCGCTCTTCGTAGACCCGCGCCAGGCTTTCGGCTGGCACGCCTTTGAGCAGGGCCACGCGCCTGCGCAGGCTGTCCTTGAAGTCCGTGATCTCTCCGCGCATGGCTGCTTCGGTGATGGCGGCCACTTCGGCTTTCTTGCCAACGGCGTCGGCGATCTCATCGATGCACTCGATGTTGATCAGCGTGGAGTCCATGTCGAAGGCGATGGCCTTGAACGAGGACCACTGCAGGGGAGGCGTGATGCCCTGGATGGCCAGGCCCGGAGAGTGGAAGTGAGCGGACATGAAAAAAGAAATCGGTGCGCGAGGGCTGTGATTATCACAGCGCCACGGGCACCGATTGGCGGGGAGCGAGAGGGATCAGGCTTGTTGACGACGACGGCGTGCGGCCACGGCGCCCACAACGGCCAAGCCCAGGCCGGCCATGGCGACGCTGCTGGGTTCAGGCACGTCCGTCACGTTGAACGCCACTTCGCCGACGCTGCAGCCCACCCAGGTGCTGCTGGACGGGCACTGGCTGGCTTCGAGCTTGATGTAGCGCGTGGCAATGGCGTCCCAGTTGAACACGTCGGCGCTGTAGTCCTGGCCAGAGGCGTTGTTGGTGGGGGACAGGCTGCTGCCGAGGGTGGTCCAGGTGATGCCGTCAACCGAGCCCAGGATGTTGAGCTTGCCGATGCCGTTGCCATCTTCGTTCCACAGCGCCATGCCTTGGGTGAAGCGCACTTCGCCCAGGTCGTAAGACACGCTGGCGGTGGAGGTACCGAAGTTGGAGAACCACTCGTAGTAGTAGGTCGTGCCTGCGTCGTCCACGCTGAAGTCCCACACGTGCAGCGGGTTGCTGGCAATGTAGGCGTCAAAATCGGTCACGCCGCTCACGTAGTCGGTGATCAGGCCGTATTGGTCGTGCGTGCTGGAGATGGCGCCGATACCGGGGGCACCAGAGACAATCTGGGCAGATTGGGCGCCGACGACCACGCCGGCTTGGGCCGACGAAAGGGCGGCTGCGGACAGGGCGGCGGTGATGACAAGCTTTTTGATCATGGTTTGCTCCGGTTTTGGGGAACCTCTCCCCTGGGGCGTTTTCAGTTACTCGGAACGTTACTGTGAATACCTCACACTTGACAACCCCTTGTTCCCGGGCCTGTGGCCTGCGTTCAACCCTTTGCCAGGAGTTTTGCCATGTCCCGTGAGCCGTTCAGGGCATCCGGTCCGGCGGTGCAGCATTTCATCGACCTGATGGATCGCTTCGCCGTGGTGCGCTCGCGCGCGATGTTTGGCGGGCATGGTTTGTATCGCGACGGCATCATGTTTGCGCTTTTGGCGAACGGGGTGCTTTACCTCAAGGTGGACGATCAAACCCGCGCAAATTTCACAAAATGGAACTTGCGGCCTTTTTCGTTTGCGGCCAAAGGGCGCATGGTGCAATTGAGTTATCACGAGGCGCCGCCTCAAGCGCTGGAGGATCCGGCTGAGATGGCCGAGTGGTGCGCATTGGCTTGGCAAGCGGCACTCAGGGCCCAAGAGAAGCCCAAAAACAAGCCAGGCGGCAAATCACCCATGGATTCGGGCAACTCCGAGGCCGTGCCTGGTGCGGCCCTGACGGGGCGCACGGGCAAAGGAGACGGTGCCTTGGCATCTCCTGTGCCGCTTGACAAGTTGCCCAACCTGGGGCCGCGCAGCGTGGCCGCGTTGGCAGTTGCGGGCATCACAGGCCTGGATGGCTTGCGGGAGCTCGGTGCGGTGAGGGCGTACGTGCGCACGCGGGCGCTCTGCCCGGGCGTGAGCCTGAACCTGCTGTGGGCCCTGGAGGGGGCGCTGACCGGCCGACCCTGGCAGGAGGTGGCCGTGGCCGATCGCGCCAGCCTGCTGATGGCGCTGGAGGACGTGCAGCGCCAGGGATGAGCTGCGAGCTCAGCCTTTGAGAGGCTGCCCGAGTTGTTTGAGCAGGTCGCGCACGTACTGGGCGCGGTCCTTCGGGTCTTTCAACTCCTTTTCGATGCGCAGCTTGTCGTTGCCTGCCAGCTTGATGTGGCGGTTTTTCTGCACCAACTCGATGATGCGCATCGGGTCGATGGGCGGGTTGGGGCGGAAGGTGACGCTGATGATGCCGGGCGCTGCGTCGATCTTGATGACGCCATAGGGCTTGGCCTGCACTCGCAGCTTGTGGGTGTCGAACAGGGCCTGCGCCTGGGGCGGCAGCTTGCCGAAGCGGTCGACCAGCTCTTCCAGCATGCCCTCGATCTTGTCCTGTGTGTCGGCGGTGGCCAGGCGCTTGTACAGGCTCAGGCGCACGTGGACGTCGCCGCAGTAGGCGTCGGGCAGCAGGGCGGGGGCGTGCAGGTTGATGTCGGTGTTGCTGCCGAACAGGCCCGAGGGCGAGAGCAGATCGGGCTCCTTGCCTGACTTGAGTGCGCGCACGGCCTCCGCCAGCATCTCGTTGTAGAGCTGGAAGCCCACCTCCATCATGTTGCCGCTCTGGTTGTCGCCCAGCACCTCGCCGGCGCCGCGGATTTCGAGGTCGTGCATGGCCAGGTAGAAGCCCGAGCCCAGCTCTTCCATGTTCTGGATGGCGTCCAGGCGCTGCGCGGCCTGCTTGGTCAGGCCCTCGACGTCGGGCACGAGCAGGTAGGCGTAGGCTTGGTGGTGTGAACGCCCGACGCGACCACGCAGCTGGTGCAGCTGGGCCAGGCCGAACTTGTCGGCACGGGTCATCACGATGGTGTTGGCGCTGGGCACGTCGATGCCGGTCTCGATGATGGTCGAGCACAGCAACACGTTGTGGCGCTGGGCCACGAAGTCGCGCATGACGCGTTCGAGTTCGCGCTCGGGCATCTGGCCGTGGGCGATGGCGATGCGCGCTTCGGGGATGAGCTCGGCGAGCTTGTCGCGGCGGTTCTCGATGGTCTCGACTTCGTTGTGCAGGAAGTAGACCTGGCCGCCGCGCTTGAGTTCGCGCAGCACGGCTTCGCGGATGACACTGCTGTTCTCGGTGCGCACGAAGGTTTTGATGGCCAGGCGGCGCTGCGGGGCGGTGGCGATGACCGACAGGTCGCGCAGGCCTTCCATCGCCATGCCCAAGGTGCGGGGGATGGGGGTGGCGGTGAGCGTGAGCACGTCGATGTCGGCGCGCATGGCCTTGATGGCCTCTTTGTGGCGCACGCCGAAACGGTGCTCCTCGTCGATGATGAGCAAGCCCAGGCGTTTGAACTTCACCGATTCGCTGAGCAGCTTGTGCGTGCCAACGACGATGTCGATCGTGCCGTCTTCCAGGCCCTGCATGGCGCCCTTGATCTCCTTGGCCGAGCGGAAGCGCGACATCTCGGCCACCTTCACGGGCCATTGGGCGAAGCGGTCGGCGATGTTCTGGTAGTGCTGCTCGGCCAGCAGGGTGGTGGGCGCCAGCAAGGCGACTTGCTTGCCGCTGGTGACGGCCACGAACATGGCGCGCAGGGCGACCTCGGTCTTGCCGAAGCCCACGTCGCCGCAGACCAGGCGGTCCATCGGGCGTGGGCTGATCATGTCCTGGATGACGGCGTGGATGGCGGCGCGCTGGTCGGGCGTCTCCTCGAAGCCGAAGCTGGTGGCGAAGGCCTCGTAGTCCTGTGCGCTGAAGCGGAAGGCGTGGCCTTCTCGGGCGGCGCGTCGGGCGTAGAGGTTGAGCAGCTCGGCGGCGGTGTCGCGCACCTGCTCGGCGGCCTTGCGCTTGGCCTTGTCCCACTGTGGCGAGCCCAGCTTGTGCAGGGGGGCTTCGTCGGCGCTGACGCCGGTGTAGCGGCTGATGAGGTGCAGTTGCGACACGGGCACATAGAGCACGGCCTTGTCGGCGTACTCCAGGTGCAGGAACTCGGAGGGGCCGTCGCCCAGGTCGAGGTTGATGAGGCCCTGGTAGCGGCCAATGCCGTGGTTGCTGTGCACCACGGGGTCGCCCACGTTCAGCTCGGACAGGTCCTTGATGAGCGAATCGACGTCGGTGGTCTGTTCGTTCTTTTTGCGACGGCGGCGCGTGGCCGGGCTGGCGTCGAAGAGCTCGGTCTCGGTGATGAGGTGCAGGCTCTGCGCGTTGCTGGCGCCCTGCCAGATGAAGCCAGCGGCCAGCGGCGCGGCGGTGATGGCGTGGCGGTGGTCGCTGCCGGAGAAGGCCTTGAGGTTGTCGACACTGGGCAGCTCCAGCTGGTGGTCGCGCAGCAGCTCCATCAGGCTTTCGCGACGTCCGGCGCTTTCGGCCACGACCAGCACGCGGGCTTCGGTCTTGCTCAGGTGCTGCTCGAGCTTGCGCAGCGGGTCTTGACCGCCGCGCTCGACGCTCAGGTTGGGCAGCGGGCGTGCCCAGTCGGTGGGCTCGGTGCCGCGGATGGCCAGCACCGCGTGGGCGTTGGCCAGCGCGAAGAAGTCGTCGGTCTTGAGGAAGATGTCTTCGGGCGGCAGCAGCGGGCGCTCGGGGTCGTGCTGCAGGAAGCGGTGGCGCTCGCGCGTCTCGGTCCAGAAGCGGCGCAGGGCTTCGTCGATGTCGCCGTGCAGGACCACGGCGGCGCCACCCTGGGCAGGGTCGCCCAGGTGGTGGAAGAAGGTCGAGGTCTCGTCGAAGAACAGGGGCAGGTAGTACTCGATGCCGCCCGTGGCCACGCCCGTGCCAATGTCTTTGTAGATGCGAGATTTGCTCGGGTCACCCTCGATCCGTTCGCGCCAGCGGTCTCGGAATGCAGCGCGCGAGGCCTCGTCCATCGGGAATTCACGGCCGGGCAACAGCCGCACCTCGGGCACAGGGTACAGGCTGCGCTGGGTGTCCGGGTCGAAGGTGCGGATGGAGTCGATCTCGTCGCCGAACAGGTCCACGCGGTAGGGCACCAGCGAACCCATCGGGTAGAGGTCGATCAGGCCGCCGCGCACGGCGTACTCGCCTGGCGACACCACCTGGCTGACGTGGTTGTAGCCGGCCAGGGTGAGCTGCGATTTGAGGGCGGCTTCGTTGAGCTTTTGCTTTTGCTTGAAGTGAAAGGTGTAGGCCGCCAGGAAGGAGGGGGGCGCCAGGCGCGTGAGGGCCGTGGTGGCGGGCAGCATGACCAGGTCAACGCCCTTGTCGCCTTCGCCGTTCACGCCGTTCTGCATGCGCCAGAGCGTGGCCAGGCGCTCCGAGATCAGGTCCTGGTGGGGCGAGAAGGTGTCGTAGGGCAGCGTTTCCCAGTCGGGGAAGATGGCGCAGCGCAGTTCGGGGGCAAAGAAGGCGACCTCGTCGAGCAGGCGCTGGGCGTCGGCCGGATCGGCCGTGAGCAGGGCAGTGAGCTGGCCTTGTGCCTTGCGCGCGAGGGCGAAATGGGCCAGCAACGCCGAGTCGCCAGAGCCGATGGGCCGGGGCATGGTGAAGCGTTTGCCGGGGGCGATGGCGGGCGAGGGCAGGGCGGGCAGCATGGGCAGGTGAAAAAGCAAAAGGCCCGGGCACGGGTGTGGCCGGGCGTCAACGATCAACGCATTGGCTTTGATTTTAGGTGCGAGACAATCCGGCCATGCCAGAGACATCCTTGTTCACCCTGACGTCACCTGATTTTCAGCCGCGTTGTTTTGCGCTGGTGCCGTGTGCCGGGGTCGGCGAGCGAGCCGGTGTGGGTGGCCCCAAGCAGTATCACCCGGTCGCGGGGCGGTCGGTGGTTTCACACACCTTGCAGGCGCTTCAAGCTGTGCCAAGGCTGTTTGCGACGCTGGTGGTGCTGTCGCCCGAGGACACTCAGTTTGAGCGCCACGCGCCGGACTTTGCGGGCGAGGGGGCCTGGGTGGCACGGATCGGTGGGGCCAGCCGAGCCGAGAGCGTGCTCAACGGGTTGGGCGAGTTGCGAGCCCGGGGCGCGCAGCCGCACGATTGGGTGCTGGTGCATGACGCGGCGCGTTGCCTCTTGCGGCCTGAATGGGTTGATCGACTGCTGGATGCTTGTGTCGATGACGAGGTGGGCGGCTTGCTGGCGCTGCCATTGGCGGACACGCTCAAGGCATCGGCGCCGGGGGGCGGTGGTGAGCCACGCTCCTCCCAGACGGTGGACCGCACCGCCAAATGGGGCGCGCAGACGCCTCAGATGTTTCGCTTGGGCTTGCTTCAGCCAGCTCTGTTGGGGGCGTTGTCTGACCCTGCCACGGCGTCGGCCGTCACCGACGAGGCCAGCGCCATCGAGATGCTGGGCCATGCCCCGCGCCTGGTGACGGGCGACTTCGAGAACTTCAAGCTCACTTGGCCGGGCGATTTCGCTTTGGCTGAGCGCCTGTTGGCGACGCGGGCTTGACCTTGGTGCGCTTGGGCTCATTGGCCTGGGCCTTGGCTGCTGTCGTCTCCGTTGGCGAGACCGCCTGGCGCGAGGCTGCTGCCTTGATGGCCGCCATCGCGATCGGTTTGGCCCACTCCGGCGTCTGGCTCATGTCTGCGGCGCCGCCTGGCACGCGCACCAAACCTTGCTGCCAGTGCACCACCAGTTGGGGCTTGGGGGCCTGACCCTGGTGTGGATCGGCGTCGTGGCTGTTGTCGTAGACGCGCAGCTCTGCCAAGTGCGGAAGCAACTGAATCAACTGCAGGCGACTTTGGTCAAAGCGACGACGGATGTCGGCTTCTGGGATGTCGTGGCCGCCTTTGCGAACCCGAGCCTTGACGCGCGCCAAGTGCTGCTCCGGGCTGGCCAACCCCACGTACCAGACGCGCACTTCGATGCCGGCCAGAGCGGCCTGTTTGAGCAGGCGCGCAAAGCTCTGCCCGCCCAAGGTGGTTTCAAAGTTGTGGTCCAGCCGCCGAGCGATGGCATGTTGAAGCAGGCGTTTGCCTTCATGCCAGGCGGCGCTGTTGGCTTGGGTGGCACTCAGGTGTGGCTGCGCTGCCCGGATGCGGGCGGCGGCCTCATCCGGGTTGAAGTACTGGGCGCCGTGAGCGCGGATGGTGGCCCCGCCGATGCTGCTCTTGCCGGCACCGTTGGTGCCAGCCAGCACGAAAATGCGGGGGGCGTGGGCAGTCTGGTCCACGGGCAGTCTCTCTGTTTTTTGGGTTGAAACGACAAGGCGCACCTGGGGGTGCGCCTGGAGCGTGTGGCGCGTCGAGGCGCCCGATCGTGTGCCTGACCGACTTCAGTGAGCTGGTGTCACCGCTGCCAGGGCTGCTGCGCCAAGCTCTTCAGGAGAGGCGTCGAAAGCCGCCAGCATGCCCCGGCGCGATGCTGGCGTTTGCATCTGTTGAAGCAGGGCGTCGAACTCGTGGCTCAGGCTGCCCAGGGCCTGGTCGCGCGCGTCAAGCAGCGCCTGGTAGGCGTCCAGCGACAGCACCACGGCCGTGGGGCGGTCTCGCTTGGTGATGGCCACCATGCCTTGGCTGGAGGCGGCGTCCAGGACGCGCCCGAAGCTGTTCTTGGCTTCGGTGGCAGAAAACTCGGGAACCGCCACCTCTTCACCACGGTGGTTGCGCAAGGTCAGTGCAGTCATGGGGACGCCCTTTGCGATCAAGGTGTGATCGATGAGGCTATTTTAGCCATTTCGGCTGGTTTGTCCAGTTCTTCTGGCCAAAATGGCCATTCCACCGATGGCGAGCAGCAGCATGCTGGAGGGCTCAGGCACGCTGGACACCCAGGTTGCCTGCTGGCCAGAGCTGGCCATGGTGGCATCGATCCAGCTTCGGTAGCTGGCGACCTGCACGAATGCCGAGCCCTCTGTCGCGCCCGTCTCCCCGTTCTGGAGCACGGCCGAGGCCACGCCCAGCAGCAATTCGCCAGCGCTGTTGGTTGTGGCACCGGCGAACAAGGCGCCGCCACTGTCCCCACCTTGCAAATGGGCGTTGCCGTTGGTCAGCAGCCAGTTCACCGCGACGGGGCCTCCGTCATCATCCTGGTACGTGGGGGTCACGTCGTAGGCTGTGGCGTAGGCGAAGCCGTTCGGAGCCTGGTTCTGCGCCGACACCATGGTCAGCGTGCCCAGTGATTCGACCTGCGATGAGGTGATCACCTCGTCATTGAGGATGGGGGTGGCGATGTTCAGCGATGCAGACAGTTGAACCAAAGCGATGTCGTCGCTCGGGAAGCCTGCGCTGCTGAACGTGTAGATGGCGCTCACCAGAGACGTCCCGCCTTGCGAAACGAAACTGCTCGAGCCTGCTGTCAGCGAACTGGCCACGTGCGCAGCCGTCAGGACCCAGTTGCTCGCGATGAGAACGCCAGATGCCCCTGCGAGCTCTCCGATGGCATCAAAGCTGTTGGTGGCCGTGCCATTGACGATCGCATGAGCCGCTGGGGCGAAGCAAAGGGCAGCCCCCACAGCAAGGGGAGCGATGACGGAGCGAGAGAAACACGAGCGCTTGTGCATGAGGGCAGGGAGAGGAGAGGGTTGCCTGGGTCGACCGATGCCGCGTTGGGGCGCGGCATGGGGGGGCGCCCGAGTTCGATGCGTGACCTTTGCCAAGGATGCTTCACAAGCGAGCCTTTGGGCCATTGGGGCAATCCTCGTGGGGGCGATTCGACGCCTTGGGGGGGCACGGACCAAAAGAAAAACCCGGCGGGTGCCGGGTTTTCCGTTTCATGGGGCAGCGTTGGCCTCACCAGGATGTCTCGTGCTCCGGCGTCGCCTTGATGCGATGGATCGACAGGTCGGCGCCTTCGAACTCCTCTTCCTGCGACAGGCGCAGGCCCAGGGCCTTGTTGAGCACCCCGTAAACCAGCAGACCCGAGGCCAACGCGAAGGCCACCACGCCCAGCGTGCCCACGGTCTGCGTCAGCAGGCTCACGCCGCCTGCGCCGCCGAGTTCGGTCTGCCCGAAGATGCCGGCCGCGATCCCTCCCCAGGCGCCGCACAAGCCGTGCAGCGGCCAAACGCCCAACACGTCGTCGATCTTCCACTTGTTCTGCACCAGGGTGAACATCAGCACGAAGATGGCACCTGCGATGCCGCCAACCACCAGCGCACCCGCTGGATGCATGATGTCCGAGCCAGCGCAAACCGCCACCAGGCCAGCCAGGGGGCCGTTGTAGGCGAAGCCGGGGTCGTTGCGGCCCATGAGCACGGCCACCAGCGTGCCGCCCACCAGCGCCATCAGCGAGTTCACTGCCACCAGGCCGGAGATCTTGTCGATGGTCTGCGCGCTCATCACGTTGAAGCCAAACCAGCCCACGGCCAGGATCCAGGAGCCCAGCGCCAGGAACGGGATGCTCGAGGGTGGGTGGGCCGAGATCTCGCCGTTCTTGCGGTAGCGGTTGCGGCGCGCGCCCAGGATGAGCACGGCCGGCAGTGCCAGCCAACCGCCAAACGCGTGGACCACCACCGAGCCAGCAAAGTCGTGCATGGGTGTGCCCGAGAGCGACTGCAGCCAGTCGCCCACACCGAACTTGTTGTTCCAGATGGCGCCTTCGCACAGCGGGTAGAACACGCCCACGATGGCGGCCGTGGCGATCAACTGCGGGCCGAACTTGGCGCGCTCGGCGATGCCGCCTGAAATGATGGCGGGGATGGCCGCAGCGAAGGTCAGCAGGAAGAAGAACTTCACCAGCGCGTAGCCGTTGTTCTGGGCCAGGGTGCCGGCGCCGGCGTAGAAGTCCACACCGTAGGCGATGGTGTAGCCCACGAAGAAGTAGGCCAGCGTCGAGACGCAGAAATCGACCAGGATCTTGACCAGGGCGTTGACCTGGTTCTTGTGCCTGACGGTGCCCAGCTCGAGGAAGGCGAAGCCGGCGTGCATGGCGAGCACCATCACGGCGCCCAGGAGGATGAACAGCGCGTCAGCGCCTTGTTTGAGTTGATCCATTGTTTGGTTCCACAGCGGAAGTGGCCGCACCGATCTGAGTCGGTTGGGGCCTGGTACGTCAGAAAGCACCAAAAGCATGCAAAATGCATGCCTGATTTTGGGGCGACGGTGGCCTTTTTCAGCCCCCAAGATGGGTCACATTGGTGCGTTTGAGTGCTGTTCTGATTTTGTGCACCTATGTTGTGCAAGTTGACGTGACGGCGTGCGTGATGCGCTTGGATGGCCAAGGCCCCTTTTCTCACGCCAGGGCATCGCCATGCCCGCGTCTCGCCGGACAATGTCGGCTGTCACCCGACATCAGCCCAACCAGCGCGGACCCCTTGCGGTCCCTTTCACATGAGCGCACCAGCCATCCGCATCGGAGAAGGGTGGGACACCCACGCCCTCGTCATCGGCCGCCCCCTGACATTGGGCGGCATCACCATTCCCCACACCCATGGCCTGCTCGGGCACTCCGACGCAGACGCGCTGTTGCACGCCATCACCGATGCGCTGCTGGGCGCCGCCGGACTGGGTGACATCGGCCGCCACTTCCCGGACACAGACGAGCGCTTCAAGGGCGCCGACTCCGTTGTGCTTTTGCAAGAGGCCCATCGGCGGGTGATGGCGGCTGGCTGGGGGGTCGTCAACCTGGACACCACCATCGTGGCCCAGGCGCCCAAGATGGCGCCCCACATCGGCGCCATGCGCCAGCGCATCGCCCAGGCCCTGGGGCTCGACGAGTCGCTCGTCAACGTCAAGGCCAAAACGGCCGAGAAGATGGGGCCGGTGGGCGAGGGCCGGGCGATCGAGACCCGGGCGGTCTGCCTGCTCTATCGACTTTGATCAGGCGGCACCGTGATTGGCCGCTAGGACAGTCCGCGCTGCTCCTCGCCCGGTTGACGTGAGCCTTGGGGGACGGGACTCAGCTTGGGCTCATCAAGGCGCGCGCTTGAGCCGGATGTGCGCCACCAGTCCACCACCCGGCGCATTCGCCAGCTCGAACGAGCCACCCATGCGCTGAAGGGCCTTGTCCACGATGGCCAGGCCAAGGCCTGCACCGGTGGCAGCGGTGCGCGCGGCGTCGCCTCGGAAGAAAGGCGTGGTCAACTGCGGCAGCTTTTCGGGTGCCACACCAGGTCCGTGGTCGCGCACCGACAAGATCACCCAGGCGCCTGAGCGCGTGTAGCTCACGTCCACGTTGGTCACGCCCGTGTAGGTGTTGCGACCGTAGCGGCGGGCGTTCTCGAACAGGTTGGTCAGCACGCGGCCCAGCTCGGTCTCGTCGGCCATGACCCGGGTGTCAATCGGCAGCTTGGCCGTGATGCGGATGCGCTTGGTGTCGCGGAACTGGCTGATCGCCTTGTCGACCACGCTCGAGACATGCACCGCCACCAGCTCGACCTCGCCCGGGCGTGCGTAGTCCATGAACTTGTCGATGATGGCGTCGAGCTGGTCGATGTCGGCGGCCATGTTGCGCTTGGCCTCCTCGTCGACCACGCTCATCTCGGCCTCCAGCCGCATGCGGGCCAGCGGCGTGCGCAGGTCGTGCGAGATGCCAGCGAGCATCACAGCCCGGTCCTCTTCCACCTTGGCCAGCTCACGCGCCATGCGGTTGAAGCCCTGGTTCACCTCGCGGATCTCGCGCGTGATCATCGATTCGTCGAGCACCGAGTCGTACTCGCCTTCGCGGATCCGGCTGGCCGCGAACGACAGCTCCTTGAGCGGCTGGTTGATGAGCCGCGCGATGATGGCCGAGCCCAGCACCGTGGCCACCAGCGCGATGCCCACCCAGATGAACCAGGTGCCGGCCGCCATCGGCTCGACCCGGGTCGGATCGGCCTGCAGCCAGTAGTTGTCTCGCTCGATCTGAAAGCCCACCCACAGCCCCGGCACGCCGTTGACGCTGCTGGCCACCACCGTGGTCGGTCCCAGGCGCGAGCGCAACTGTTCCCCGATGGCGCGCGTGAAGCGGCTGATCTCGAAGGCCTCGAAACGATCCGATGGTTCACGCGGCTTGAGGCGTATGGACTCCTGGTCCGACAGGGTCTTGATCAGCGTGAGCCGATTGATGCTGTCGGAATAGCGCAGCGCCGCCCGCGACAGGTTGACCAGGCTGGCGATCTGCTGGGCGGCCTGGACCGCGCGCGGCTCGAATTCGAGCGCACGGAAGGTCTGGACCCAGGCGAAGATGCCGGCCGTCAGCAGCAGGCCAAGCAGGATGAAGGTGCGCCAAAAGAGGCTGAGAGCGAACCGCTTTCTTGGCATCGATCAGGCCCCGCCGTCCGGCACGAACACATAACCCACGCCCCACACCGTCTGGATGTAGCGAGGTTGTGCCGGATCGGGCTCGATCATCTTGCGCAGGCGCGAGATCTGCACATCGAGGCTGCGATCGAACGGTTCGAACTCGCGGCCACGCGCCAGTTGGGCCAGCTTGTCGCGGCTGAGCGGCTGGCGCGGGTGGCGCACCAGGGCCTTGAGCATCGAGAACTCGCCGGTGGTCAGCGCGATGGGCTCGCCTTCCTTGCTCAGGCGACGCAGGGCCAGGTCGAACTCGAAGGGCCCGAAGGTGACGGTCTGCGCCTCTTTGGCGGGTGCGCCCGGGGCTTCCTGGGCCGGGCGGCGGCGCAGCACAGCGTGGATGCGGGCGAGCAGCTCGCGAGGGTTGAAGGGCTTGGGCAGGTAGTCGTCGGCACCGACTTCCAGGCCCACGATGCGGTCGACGTCCTCGACCTTGGCCGTGAGCATGATGATGGGCGTGACGTCGTTGGCCGCGCGCAGGCGACGGCAGATGGACAGGCCATCTTCACCGGGCAGCATCAGGTCGAGCACGATCAGGTCGACCGTTTCGCGGGTGAGCAGGCGGTTGAGCGCCTTGGCATCTTCTGCCAGGAGCACCTCGAAGCCTTCCTGGCTCAGGTAGCGCCTCAGCAGGTCGCGGATCCGAGCATCGTCGTCCACCACGAGGACGCGGTCGGGACGCTGGTTGGCGTTGTTGGAAGTCATGGTGCGTTCCTAGGCATTTGTAACAAGCGCGGATTGTGCGCAGTTTGCGGACCTCAAACGCCCGTATTTGACCGGTTGTTACAATTCTTGCCCACTCATGACGCTCCCGTCAAGCTGAAAGGATGTCGGCGCCACAGGGGCATTTCGCGTTGAGAATGGGTCTCCAACTGATCGACAAAGGTTGACCATGATCCTGTCCCGACGCCCCGCAGCCGTCCGCCAACTGACAACCGCCTGCCTGCTGGCTGCCGCCGCCTGCGGTGCAAATGCCGACGCCCCGCGCCAGGGCAGCGTGAACTTCAGCGCCACCGCCCACCGCGAAGTGGTGCAGGACGAGCTGACGGTCGTGCTCGAGGCCGTCAAGGACGGCAGCCAGGCCGCCGACGTGCAGGCCGAACTCAAGCGCTTGCTCGAAGCGGCCCTGACCGAGGCGCGTGCGCTCACCAAGGGCGCTGCGCCCGAGGCGGTGAGCGTGCAGACCGGCGGCTTCAACCTCTACCCACGCTACGGCAACAACAGCCGGATCACTGGCTGGCAGGGCTCTGCCCAACTGGTCATCTCAGGCACCGACGCGGGCAAGGTGTCCACCGTCTCGGGCAAGCTCAACCAGCTCAACGTCACGCAGGTGCGCTATGGCCTGTCGCGGGCCTTGCGTGAGCAGCACGAAGCTTCTCTGACCACCGAAGCCATCCGACAGTTCAGGACCAGGGCCGGGCAATTGGCCACTGACTTCGGCATGAAAGGCTACACATTGGGTGCGGTGTCGGTGTCTTCCACCGACGCGGGTTTCGAGGGGCGTCCGGTGCCCATGATGGCGATGGCCAAGGCGGCCGCCGCCCCCATGGCCGACGCGGCCCTGCCGCTGGCGCCGGGCAAGGGCACGCTGACCATCACCGTGTCGGGTGATGTCTTCCTGCAGCCCTGATCAGCCCTCGCGCCACTGGCCGCCCAGCAGCAGCTGGTGCGGCCGAAAGCGCGTCTTGTAGACCATCTTGGGGCTGGCTTCGATCCAGTAACCCAGGTAGAGGTGCGCCAGCCCGAGGTCGCGCGTCTGCTCGATTTGCCACAGCACGTTGTAGGTGCCGTAGCTGGTGTCGGGCTCGGGTTCGTAGAACGTGTAGACCGCCGAGAGCCCGTCTTCGAGCACATCCAGCACGGACACCATCTTGAGTGCGCCGGGTCGCCCATCGGGCGACGCCGGTTCACGGAACTCGACCAGGCGAGAGTTGACCCGGCTGTGCAGCAGGAACTGGGTGTACTGGTCCACCGAATCGTGGTCCATGCCGCCGCCCTGGTGCCGGCCTCGCTGGTATCGCAGGTAAAGCTGGTAGTGTTCGGGGTTGAAATTCAACCTCAGCACACGCGCCTCGAGGTGCTGGTGGGCTCGCCAGGCCCGCACCTGGCTGCGCGAGGGCTGAAAGCGCTGCACCGGGATGCGCAAGGGCACACAGGCCTTGCAGCCGTCGCAATGCGGACGGTAGGTGAACATGCCACTGCGCCGAAAGCCGCTTGACACCAGTCCCGAATAAACGTCGGCGTTGATCAGGTGGCTGGGCGTGGCCACCTGCGAGCGCGCGGTGCGCCCGTCCAGGTAGCTGCAGGGGTAGGGCGCCGTCGCATAGAACTGCAGGGAAGCAAGCGGCAGGTCTTTGGGGTGCGTCACGGCAGGTATCGCGAGGGGTTCACCGGGGGATCAGCTGATCCCAGAGTGAATCATGATAGGTCCATTCGGCGGGCCCAGATTCATCAACCACCTGCTTGAGGTGGGCCTCGAAATCCCCTCTTGGCCAGGGGCGGGCACCCAGGGAGGCCAGGTGGGAGGTCTCTTGCTGGCAGTCGATCACCGGTAGGCCGTGAGCCCGGCAAAAGCAAACCAAAGCGGCCAGGGCGATCTTCGATGCGTCGGTGCGGTGCGAGAACATCGATTCACCGAAGAACATGCGGCCGATGTGGATGCCGTAGAGGCCGCCGACCAGTTCTCCGTTCACCCAGGTCTCGACGGAATGCACGTGGCCTTCGCGGTGCCACTGGCCGTAGGCGGCGCGCATCTCGGGCACGATCCAGGTGCCCCGTTGGCCCTCGCGAGGGGTCAGGGCGCAGTGGTGCATGACAGCGTCGAAGTGCGAGTCAAAGCGCACCTCGCAGCCCGGCGTGCGCCGAAAGCGCTGCAATGCCTTGCGCAGGGAGCGTGAGAGTTTGAACTCTGCCACGGGCAACACCATGCGAGGGTGGGTGCTCCACCAAAGGATGGGCTGGTCTTCGCCGAACCAAGGGAAGATGCCGCGGCGGTAGGCCTGAGCCAGGCGCCGGGTGCTCAGGTCTGCACCCGCAGCCAGCAAGCCGGGCGCGTCGGAGTCTGGGCCCAGCGCTTCGCGCGTGTCGGGGAACGGGGTGTCTGCTTCCAGCCAGGGGATCATGAACGAGCGGGCATTCAGGTGATGCGGGCAAGAAAAAAGCCCGGTGGCAAGCCACCGGGCTGAAAGGTACCTTAGAAAAGGTTCGACAGGTACCGAGGAGACAACCTTTCAGGGAGTGCCGCTTGTCCAGAGCGGCCCTGATGAGATCAGGGCCCGGTCAGGAAGTTCAAGCGACCGGCTCCGCAATCCTTGCAAAGATTTGTCAACCAGGGGCAGGCGCCAATCAGGCGGCCTTGCGCTTGGCGGCCGTCGAAGCGGCCTGGGAAGCCTTGACGGCGGTGTTGGTCATGGCCTGGAAGTTGGCTTCGGCAACATCGGCAGCTTGCTTGGCAGCCTTGTGCACCGAGTCGAAAGCGTTGTTGGCAGCGGCGACAGCCGACTTGACCAGCACGACGGCGTTTTCGGTGCCGGCGGGGGCGTTCTTGACGGCGTTGTCAACGACGGCAGCGAACTTCTTCTGGGCATCGGAGACTTGCGATTCGGCCAGCTTGCTGACTTCGGCGCTGGTGGTCGAGGCGATGTCATACAGGTGGCGGCCGTAGGCGGCGGCCTTTTCGGCGGAGGGTTGCAGCAGCGCAGCTTGCAGGGCCATCAGTTCCTGGGCGTCCTTGACAGCCAGCACAGCCTTGGCGTGCTCGGAAGCTTCTTCCAGCGAGGTCTTGGCGACTTGCAGGTTCAGCTCGACGACCTTCTCGACGCCTTCGAAGGCCTTCTGGCCCAGGTCGAACAGGGTGGCCAGGCTGGCTTTTTGGGAGGCGAGGATTTGTTCGGCAGTCAGCATTTCAATCTCCGTTATGAAGGGTTGATCGCAAACCGCAGCTTCGAACTTCAATTGCTGCGTTGCAACATGACTCGAAGTATAGGAGCGCCATCGGCGATTGCAAGCACTTTTTTGTGCGGTGCAGCAACCGTTTGCAACTTTGTCTTGTTTTTGACAATCAAAGGTGTGTCGGATCACGGCGGGACGGGGTTGCCCACCTCGCCGCCTCGCCTACACTCTCGACTTCACCGCATCCCAACTGCCCACAGCTGACAGATCACCATGAGCCTGCTCAACGTCCCCGCCGGCGCCAAGGCGCCTGACGTCTTCAACGTCATCATCGAGATCCCCGCCAACGCCGACCCGATCAAGTACGAGATCGACCACGAGACCGGTGCGGTCTTCGTCGACCGTTTCATGGGCACGGCCATGCACTACCCCTGCAACTACGGCTACGTGCCCCAGACCATCGCCGCCGATGGCGATCCGGTCGATGTGCTGGTCGTGACCCCCTTCCCCTTGCAGCCTGGCGTGGTCATCCCTTGCCGCCCCCTGGGCATCCTGAAGATGGAAGACGAGGCCGGTGGTGACTCCAAGCTGGTGGCCGTGCCGACCGAGAAAATCTGCGCCATGTACAAGGGCATCCAGAAGCTGGAAGACCTGCCCGAGTTGCTGATCGCCCAGATCAAACACTTCTTCGAGCACTACAAGGACCTGGAGCCCGGCAAGTGGGTGAAGGTGGTCGGCTGGGCCGGCATCGGGGACGCCAAGGCCGAAGTGGTCACGGGCCTGGAAAGCTTCAAGAAGCAACACTGAGTGGAGCAGGGCGCATGTCGCCCGTTCTGACTGAAGCCGCCTGTGCCGCGTCCGGACCAGGCGGTTTTTTCATGGCCAAGGCCCGCGGTGGCGTGAGGCGTTTCATGGCGGTGTGTGCCGACGGCGCGGTGCCCGTTGTTGCGGGTTAACGACCCCCATGTTTGCGGGGGTCTTATATAAGACATAAGTCCACACTTGCGCGCGGAAATCCTGATAGAGTCACGGCTTTTCTAGCACCTCCCTTCAACCTCGGAGATCGTCATGACTCAACTCACCCGCGAACAGCAAATCGCAGCCCTGGAAAAGGACTGGGCCGAAAACCCCCGTTGGAAGCTCGTCAAGCGCGGCTATTCCGCAGCTGACGTGGTTCGCCTGCGCGGCAGCATGCAGCCCGAGTACACCCTGGCCAAGCGCGGCGCTGAGAAGCTGTGGGAAAAGGTCAACGGCGGTGCCAAGAAGGGCTACGTGAACGCTTTCGGCGCCATCACCGCCGGTCAAGCCATGCAACAGGCCAAGGCTGGCCTGGAAGCCGTGTACCTGTCGGGCTGGCAAGTCGCCGCCGACGGCAACACCTCGGAAACCATGTACCCCGACCAGTCGCTGTACGCGTACGACTCGGTGCCCACCATGGTTCGCCGCATCAACAACACGTTCAAGCGTGCTGACGAAATCCAATGGTCGCGTGGCATCAACCCCGGCGACGAGCAGTTCGTTGACTACTTCCTGCCCATCGTCGCTGACGCTGAAGCCGGTTTCGGTGGTGTCCTGAACGCGTTCGAGCTGATGAAGAACATGATCGCTTCGGGCGCCGCTGGCGTTCACTTCGAAGACCAGCTCGCCGCTGTCAAGAAGTGCGGTCACATGGGTGGCAAGGTGCTGGTCCCCACGCAAGAAGCCATCGAGAAGCTCATCGCTGCTCGTTTCGCTGCTGACGTGATGGGCGTGCCCACCATCGTTCTGGCTCGCACCGACGCCGAAGCCGCCAACCTGATCACCTCCGATCACGACGCCAACGACAAGCCCTTCCTGACCGGTGAGCGCACCCAAGAAGGCTTCTACCGCGTCAAGAACGGCCTGGAGCAATCCATCAGCCGTGGCGTTGCCTACGCTCCTTACGCCGACCTGGTGTGGTGCGAAACCGGCGTGCCCGACATCGGCTTCGCCCGTGAATTCGCGCAAGCCGTGCACGCCAAGTGCCCCGGCAAGCTGCTGTCGTACAACTGCTCGCCTTCCTTCAACTGGAAGAAGAACCTGGACGACAAGCAGATCGCCAAGTTCCAGCAAGACCTGTCGGACCTGGGCTACAAGTACCAGTTCATTACGCTGGCTGGCATCCACATCAACTGGTTCAACACCTTCCAGTTCGCCCACGCTTACGCCCGCGGCGAAGGCATGAAGCACTACACCGAAATGGTGCAAGAACCCGAATTCGCAGCTCGCGAAAAGGGCTACACCTTCGTGTCGCACCAACAGGAAGTCGGCGCTGGCTACTTCGACGACGTGACCACCGTGATCCAAGGTGGCTCGTCTTCCGTCAAGGCCCTGACCGGCTCGACCGAAGAAGAACAGTTCCACTGATCTGCGCGGGCCGCAAGGCCCGTTGCCTGATGGGCTTGAACGCGAAAACGGCACCTTCGGGTGCCGTTTTTCTTTTCGGGTCGCTACAATCGGGCATCTGGCGCGCGCTTGATGCGTGAGCACCGTCCTGGCAAATCGTAAGGAACGTAGAAAGGCACACACGGTTATGACACCGCGAACTTCGACCCCCACTTTCACCTCGACCGAGGTCTAGTCGGCTGGCCGCTGCTTTCGCAAACCTGTTTGCTCCTACAAACCAGAAAGCGCGGCAGCCACCGCGCTTTTTTGTTGCCCGAACACTTTTCAACCGGCGGCTGCACCAAGCCGGAGGGGCAACTTCCCCACTGAGGAAACACCAAGATGATTTCGATTCAACTGCCCGATGGCTCCAAGCGTGAGTTTCCCCAGCCGGTGACCGTGGCCGAAGTGGCTGCCTCCATCGGCACGGGCCTGGCCAAGGCCGCGCTGGCTGGCCGCGTGGGGCAGGGCGATGCCGCCCGCCTGGTCGACACCTCCTACCGCATCGAGGCCGACACGCAATTGGCCATCGTCACCGAGAAGGACGCCGACGGCCTGGATGTCATCCGCCACTCGACGGCTCACTTGCTGGCCTACGCGGTCAAGGAGCTCTTCCCCGAGGCTCAGGTCACCATCGGACCGACCATCGAAGACGGCTTCTACTACGACTTCGCCTACAAGCGCCCCTT
The DNA here is from genome assembly GCA_005502875.1 of Comamonadaceae bacterium 2PF. Classification (GTDB taxonomy): domain Bacteria; phylum Pseudomonadota; class Gammaproteobacteria; order Burkholderiales; family Burkholderiaceae_C; genus Aquabacterium. Next base: position 49,001 of record SCMV01000013.1, read on the forward strand.
CACGCCGGAAGACCTGGCCGCCATCGAAAAGAAGATGGCCGAGCTGGCCAAGAAAGACGAGAAGGTCGAGCGCAAGGTGCTGCCTCGTGACGAGGCCGTGGCCTACTTCAAGAGCCTGGGCGAGCACTACAAGGCCGAGATCATCGAGAGCATCCCGGCCGACCAGGACGTGTCGCTCTACAGCGAAGGCGCTTTCACCGACCTGTGCCGTGGCCCGCACGTGCCCAGCACCGGCAAGCTCAAGCACTTCAAGCTGATGAAGGTGGCTGGCGCCTACTGGCGCGGTGACCACCGCAACGAGCAGCTGCAGCGCGTGTACGGCACGGCCTGGACGAGCAAGGAAGACCTGCAGCTGTACCTGACCCGCCTGGAAGAGGCCGAAAAGCGCGACCACCGCAAGCTGGGCAAAGAGCTCGATCTGTTCCACATCGACGAGCACGCGCCCGGCGTCGTGTTCTGGCACCCCAAGGGCTGGACGGTTTGGCAGGCGGTGGAGCAGTACATGCGCCAGGTCTACCGCGACAACGGCTACCAGGAGGTCAAGGGCCCGCAGATCATCGACAAGACGCTGTGGGAGAAGACCGGCCACTGGGACAAGTACCGCGAGAACATGTTCACCACCGAATCGGAAAAGCGCGACTACGCGCTCAAGCCGATGAACTGCCCCGGCCACATCCTGATTTTCAACCAGGGGATCAAGAGCTACCGCGACCTGCCGGTGCGCTACGGCGAGTTCGGCCAGTGCCACCGCAACGAGCCCACTGGCGGCCTGCACGGCATCATGCGCGTGCGCGGCTTCACGCAGGACGACGGCCACGTCTTCTGCACCGAAGACCAGATCCTGCAGGAGTGCGTGGACTTCACGGCCCTGCTGCAGAAGGTCTACGCCGACTTCGGCTTCACCGACATCATCTACAAGGTCGCCACTCGCCCTGAAAAGCGCATCGGCTCCGACGAGGTGTGGGACAAGGCCGAGAGCGCACTGATGGAAAGCCTCAAGGCCACCCACAGCGAGTTCACCATCGCCCCGGGCGACGGTGCCTTCTATGGCCCCAAGATCGAGTACACGCTGAAAGACGCGCTGGGCCGCCACTGGCAGTGCGGCACCATCCAGGTCGACTTCTCGATGCCCGAGCGACTGGGTGCCGAGTACGTGACCGAGGCCAGCGACCGCAAGCACCCCGTGATGCTGCACCGCGCGATCCTGGGCTCGCTGGAGCGCTTCATCGGTATCCTGATCGAGCAGCATGCAGGCGCTTTGCCTGTGTGGTTGTCGCCGGTTCAGGCCGTGGTGCTCAACATCACCGACGCGCAGGCCGACTACGCACGTGACGTGGCCGCGGCGCTCAACAAAGCCGGCATCCGCACCAAGCTCGACACCCGCAACGAGAAGATCACCTACAAGATCCGCGAGCACGCGATGCAGAAGGTGCCTTACTTCATCGTGCTGGGCGACAAGGAAAAGGAAGCCGGCAAGGTGGCCGTGCGGGCCCGTGGCAACCAGGACCTGGGCGTCATGGACCTGTCTGCGCTGACCGCGCTGATCGGCCAGGCCGCAGCCGAGCGGCGTTGATCAGCCTGCTGGCCCGCCCCCGCCCTCTGGGGGTGGTGCCAGCCAGCGCTGCAAGGTCAGCGTCAGGCGTGTGAGCTCGAAGGGCTTGGGCAGGTGGTCGTTCATGCCTGCGTCGATGCAGCGCTGGCGATCGTCCAGCGAGGCGTTGGCCGTCATGGCGATGACGGGCACGTGCTGTCGGTGAGGCATGGCGCGCACCAGGCGGGTGGCTTGCAGGCCGTCCATCTCTGGCATCTGCATGTCCATGAGGATCAGGTCGATGGCTTGAGATGGGTTCGCAGCCAGGGACACCGCTTCGCGACCGTTGCTCGCTGTGTGCACGGTCAGCCCATGCAGTTGCAGCAACTCGCAAGCCAGTTCGCGGTTGAGTTCGTTGTCCTCTGCCAGCAGCACGTTCAATCCGGCGGGCAGTTTTGCCAGCACGGGCAGGCTGGCATCTGCCGGAGCGCTCGCGGTGTCCATGGTGGCGGTCTGGTCGGTTTGCGTCATCGGGATCTCCAGCCAGAACGTGGAGCCCTCGCCGGGTCGGCTGTCCACGCCGATGCATCCGCCCATGAGCTCCACGATTCGCCGGCTGATGGCCAGCCCGAGGCCGGTGCCGCCAAAGCGCCGGGTGGTCGAGTTGTCGGCCTGTTGGAACGGCTTGAACAGACGCGCCTGGGCATCGACATCGATGCCGATGCCCGAATCCTCAACCTCGGCCCGCAGCACGGCGCGGTGGTTTTTGTCCTGTGCGGTGCTCAGGCGGATGTCGATGCGGCCCGACTCGGTGAACTTCACCGCATTGCCCCCCAAGTTGAGCAGCACCTGCCCCAGGCGGAGCGGATCGCCTTGCATGCTCTGCGGCACGTCGGCACTGGCGTGCGTCGACAGCGTCAAGCCTTTTGAGCGAGCCTGGTCCTCGAGCGTCCAGGCCAGTTGGCGCAACAGCGTCCTGGGTTCGAAAGGCTGGCGTTCGATCTCCAGTTTTCCTGCCTCGATCTTTGAAAAGTCCAGGATGTCGTTGATGGTGCCAAGCAGCAACTGACCTGCGCCTTCGACCTTGCGCAGGTGGTCGCGCACGCGAGTCGGATCCAGCAGGTCATCGCGAAGCAGCAGGGCGGTCAGCCCGATGATCGCGTTCAGCGGGGTGCGGATCTCATGGCTCATGGTGGCCAGGAACGCGCTCTTGGCTTCGTTGGCGGCTTCTGCCGCCTCCTTGGCCTGTTTCAGCGGGGTGATGTCTTGCAAGGTGATGAGCAGCCCGTCGTCAAGCAACTGTCCGCCAATCAGCACATCGAGCGTGTGCCCATGCCCTGTTTTGACTTGGTACTCGCGCGCAGGCACCGTGCCATCGCCGTTGCGGGCTTGATCGAGGTCTTGCTGCCAGCGCAGGATGACCCACTCGCGGTAGGCCGGGTCGGGGTAGGCCCGCAGGAACCACTGCGCCGGGTGGCGGATGTCTTCTGCGGTCAGGCCCAGTTGGCTCATGTAGCGCTGGTTGACGGAGACGACCTCGTTGCCGCGCTGAAATGCCATGGCCACAGGCGCCATTTCATAAAGCACCTTGAACAGCATGTCCCGCTCGGCTGCCGCTTGAGCCAGCCTGGCCCGCTCCGTGTCGGCTTCAGCCTGTCGCCTTTGGGTGATGTCCCGCGCGAGGGTGAGCACGTGCAACTGCTGGCCATGCAACTTGCGGGTGCTGGAGAGCTCGAGCCAGCGTTGACCCGATTGCGCGTTCAGGCAGATGCTGCGGCCGAGGTCCCGCCCTTCTCTGCGAGCGGTGTCGATCGACGCCTTGACGAGCTGAGCGGCTGCATCGGGCAGGAAGGCCTCTGGTGGCTGGCCGATCAGCCTGGCGGCATCTGCTTCGATGGCGCTGCCTTCGCGGCCGGTGAAGGCGTTGACAACCCGGCCATCCGCATCGAACTCGATCAACCAATCCGGGATGGCTTCCAGGGTGGCGGCCAGGTCCGCGCGGGCCACTTCGGTGTCCTGGTGCGCCTGCTGCAAGGCTTTGAGCGCCCCGTGCAGTGCCGACGTGCGAGCGCTCACGCGCCGCCGCAACTGCATGTTCCAAAGCAGCAGCAGGCCAGCACCCACCACCACCGTGCCGGCGGCCCACCATGCTTGAGGGGGCACCTGCGTGGCGCCGCCCTGGCTTCCCAGCCACTTCTCGCGCAGCGCCTGCTCCTCTGCTTCGGAGATGGCTTGCATGCCTTGTTCGACGAAGTTCAGCACCTCGGTGCGACCTTCCTTGACCGCCCGGTGCGCCTGTCCGGTGTAGAGCACGAACGACTGCTTGAACTCGGTGTCCACGCCGAGCTTGTAGAGGTAGAAGCGCGCGGGGCCCTCGTCAAGGCAGAAGACTTTCACCTCTTGTCGTTGAGCCGCCCGGATGAGTTGCTCGTAGTTGGCGTAAGTGGCGATGGTGCGGATGCCGACTGCTTGCAGTTGTTCGATGCAGGCATCGCCGTCTTGTGCGCCGATGAGAAAGCCCTTGAGCGTGGCGGTGTCGTGGATGCCCAGGATGTCGGTGTGGCTGTAGATGCCGACGGGCATGTCTGCGTACGGGCGGGAGAAGTCGTACTGCGCTTCGCGCGATGGCGTGCGGTAGATCAGGTCGATGACATCCGCTTGGCCAGATTGAAGGGCCTGCAGTGCTTGGGCCCAGGGCCGCAGGGTGAATTCAACGGGCACGCCTGTCTTGCGAGACCACAGCCGCCAGCGGTCGATGAGCAGCCCCTCCGGCCCACCATCGCTGTTGCGGTAGGTGTAGGGGGGGAAGTTCTCGTCGCTGACGACGTGCAGCACCTTCAGGCCCGCAGGCTGGGCGGGTGGGGCAGGCGTTTGCTGCGCAGCAGGCAGGTCGCTTCCGAGCAGCAGGCAGCTCGCCGTCAGGCTCAGCAGGATCCGTCGCCAGCAAGGGGGCAAGGGCATGGGCGATGGGGGCGTTTGAAGTGGCGAAACATCGCGAAGACCGCGCGTGGAGTCTGCCATGGGCGCTCTTCCGAGGTCCCTCTGTGGCCTTGGTGAGGTCGTTGGGTTTGCGCAACGCGTCGGGAGCGTGTAAACTTTCGCGCGCAAAGGTCAGTTGAGTGCGCCACGGGTGCACACGCTGGCTCTGTGCGCGCCCGGGGCGACAGAGAACCCCGGCGCGATGTCGATGAAGACTTCTGCCTCGCTGCCTTGAAGCTCGACCCAGACATCGCCGGTCAGGTCTGACGCGTGCCGTGTCTGTTCATGCAGTCTGGACAGCCGGTCGCCAACCCGCCGGGCGCGTGTTCACCGACCATTGGTTCGAGCGATTCCAACGCCGGGCCCGAAGGAAACAGACATCGCTAACTTCTTTGACCGCCGCACGCGCAACGACGAGCGCAAGCACCGGCTGAACCGTGAAATCACTGCACCCGAAGTCCGACTGAACGGACCGGAGAACGAGCCCCTCGGCGTCGTCAGCATCCAGGAAGCCCTGCGACTGTCGGCCGAGCACGATGTGGACCTGGTCGAGATCTCTGCCACGGCGGATCCCCCTGTCTGCCGCCTGATGGACTACGGCAAGTTCAAGTACCAGGAGCAGAAAAAGGCCCACGACGCCAAGCTCAAGCAGAAGGTCATCGAGGTCAAGGAAGTCAAGTTCCGCCCCGGCACCGACGAAGGCGACTACCAGATCAAGCTGCGCAACCTGCGCCGCTTCCTGGAAGACGGCGACAAGGGCAAGGTCACGCTGCGTTTCCGTGGTCGTGAAATCACCCACCAGGACCTGGGCATGCGCTTGCTGGAGCGCGTGCGTGACGACCTGCAGGATTGCTCGCTGGTCGAAAACATGCCGAAACTCGAAGGGCGCCAGATGATCATGGTGCTGGGCCCCAAGAAGAAGAAATAATCTGTTATCATCGAAGGCTTTGGTGGGTTTGCCTTGATTTTGGGCGAGCTCATCAGGCCGAAGCCGACAGCAGTCAGCCAGGCGGATCACCCGGGGGCAACCCAGGTTGAGCCGCTTTGTTGCTTCTGACGGTCTCCAAGCCAAGGCGGGGCTTTCTTTGGCGCCGCTGAGGCCATCAAAGTGCCTGCAGGCCATCAAGACACGGACGTGGGTGCCGTGGCGCCTGGCAGGAACAAGTCATAAGGAGCATCAACATGCCCAAGATGAAGACCAAGAGCAGCGCGAAAAAGCGTTTTCGCGTTCGTCCCGGCGGCACCGTCAAGCGCGGCCAAGCCTTCAAGCGCCACATCCTGACCAAGAAGACCACGAAGAACAAGCGCCAGCTCCGCGGCGCCGTCAACGTGCACGAGACCAACATGGGCCACATCGCCCAGATGCTGCCTTTCGCCGGTCTGTAAGACCTGCTGCAGCCGTCTCGATCCGTCCTCTAGTCAACGCAGAAGGAGCTACACATGCCTCGCGTCAAACGTGGCGTTACCGCCCGTGCCCGTCACAAGAAAGTCCTCGCCCTTGCCAAGGGTTTCCGCGGTCGCCGCAAGAACGTCTATCGCATCGCCAAACAGGCGGTGATGAAGGCCGGTCAGTACGCCTACCGTGATCGCCGCGCCAAGAAGCGCGAATTCCGCCGCCTGTGGATCGCGCGCATCAACGCTGGCAGCCGCGCACTGGGCCTGACCTACAGCAAGTTCATTGCTGGCATCAAGAAGGCCTCGATCGAAATCGATCGCAAGGTCCTGGCTGACATGGCTGTCAACGACCCTGCTGCTTTCGCCAGCATCGTTGAAAAGGCCAAGGCCCAACTGGCTGCCTGATCTCGCAGCACCCATGTCAGACTGATGGCCGCCGGCGTGCCGGTGGCCTCGACTGAACCCAAGGCCAACCCCGTGTTGGCCTTTTTTTTCGAATGCATCCGATGAACGACTCGTCCAGCGACCTGCAGACCCTGGTGCAATCGGCACAGTCCGCGTTCGACGCCGCCGCCACGCCTGCTGACCTCGAAAACGCGAAGGCCCGTTTCCTGGGCAAGTCGGGCTCGCTCACCGATCTGCTCAAGGGCATGGCGGCCCTCAGCCCCGAAGACAAGAAGACCCGCGGTGCGGCCATCAACCAGGCCAAGCAGCAGGTCGAAGCGCTGCTCAATGCGCGCCGCCAAGCCTTGGCCGATGCCGAGTTGGCGCAGCAGCTGCGCGCCGAATCGCTGGACGTGAGCCTGCCCGGTCGCCGCCGAGGCGAAGGCGGCCTGCACCCTGTGTCGCTGAGCATCGAGCGCATCGAAGGCATCTTCGGCTCGATGGGTTTTGCCGTGGCCGATGGCCCCGAAATCGAAGGCGACTGGCACAACTTCACCGCGCTGAACACGCCTGAAGATCACCCCGCGCGCTCCATGCACGACACCTTCTATGTTGAAGGCGGTCACCTGCTGCGCACGCACACCAGCCCGATGCAGGTGCGCTACGCCATGCAGCACGTGCAGGACCATGCCGAGCAGCTCGCCCGTGGTGAGCGCATCCCCGAGATCCGCGTGATCGCGCCGGGCCGCACCTACCGCGTCGACAGCGACGCCACCCACTCGCCGATGTTCCACCAGTGCGAAGGCCTGTGGATCGGCGAGTCGGTCAGCTTCACCGACCTCAAGGCCGTGCTGGGTGATTTCTTCAGCACCTTCTTCGAGACCGACGAGCTCGACATCCGCTTCCGCCCGTCCTTTTTCCCGTTCACCGAGCCTTCGGCCGAGGTGGACATCGCCTTCGCGTCCGGCCCGCTCAAGGGGCGCTGGCTGGAGGTGGGCGGCGCCGGCCAGGTGCACCCGAACGTGGTGCGCAATTTCGGCCTGGACCCCGAGCAGTACATTGGCTTTGCCTTTGGCCTGGGCCCCGATCGGCTCACCATGCTGCGCTATGGTGTGAACGACCTGCGCCTGTTCTACGAAGGCGACCTGCGTTTCCTGCAGCAGTTCCAGTGACGCTTTGAGCGAGGGCAGGGCGCCTGCCCTCCTCGAGCGTTCCGCTGCTTTGTGTGTCGATGTCTCCAACCTGTCTGATGAGGATGCCCGCATGACCGCCACCGCCACGAGCCCGACCCTGATCCAGGCCTGGGCCGCTCAAGAAGCCGCCAAGCCCGTCGTGCCGTTCTCGTACGACCCGGGCCCGCTGGGCGCCGAAGAGGTCGAGATCCGCGTCGAGCATTGCGGGCTGTGCCACTCCGATCTCTCGCTGATCGACAACGAGTGGGGCTTCTCTGCCTACCCGATCGTCGGTGGCCACGAGGTGGTGGGCACGGTGGTGGGCCTGGGCGATCGCGCCAAGGGTTTGAAGCTCGGCCAGAAGGTGGGCCTGGGCTGGATGTCCATGAGCTGCCAGATCTGCCCGAGCTGCCTGAGCGGGCAGCCGCAGTTGTGCCGCGCCGGCATGCCGACCATCGTGGGTCACCATGGTGGCTTCGCCGAGAAGGTGCGCGCGCATTGGTTGTGGGTCAGCCCCATCCCCGAAGGGCTGGATCCGGCCAAGGCGGGCCCGCTGCTGTGCGGTGGCATCACGGTGTTCTCGCCCTTCCTGAATTTCGACATCAAGCCGGTTCACCGGGTGGGCGTGGTTGGCATCGGTGGCCTCGGCCACCTGGCGCTGAAGTTCGCGCGCGCTTGGGGTTGTGAGGTCACGGCCTTCACCTCCAGCGAGTCCAAGCGCGACGAGGCGCTGCAGTTGGGCGCGCACCGCGTGGTCTCGAGCACCGACCCGAAGTCGATGAAGGCCATCGCCGGCCAGCTTGACATGGTGCTGGTCACCGTCAACGTCATGCTCAACTGGAAGGCGCTGATGTCCACGCTGGCGCCCAACGGCCGCCTGCACCTGGTGGGCATCTTGCCTCAGCCGATGGAGGTCGAGGCCTTCCCGCTGATTGGCGGGCAGCGCAGCGTGTCGGGCTCGCCCACGGGCTCGCGCCAGGACATCGACACCATGCTGGCCTTCGCCGCGCGCCACGGCATCGAGCCGCAGACCGAACATTTCCCGATGAGCCGCATCAACGAGGCCCTCGACCACCTGCGCGCCGGCAAGGCCCGCTACCGCGTGGTCCTGGACGCCGAACAGAACTGAATCCCCAAGGACCCCTTTCCATGCAATTCCCCGAGTCCTGGTTGCGCACCTTCTGCAACCCCGATCTGAGCACGCAGCAACTGGCCGACCTGTTGACCATGGCCGGCCTGGAGGTCGAAGAGCTGCAGCCGGTGGCGCCGCACTTCACGGGCGTGGTCGTGGCCCAGGTGCTGGAAGTCGCCAAGCACCCGGACGCCGACCGCCTGAACGTGTGCAAGGTGGACGCGGGCACCGGCGAGGTGCTGCAGATCGTCTGTGGCGCGCCGAACGTGCGCCCTGGCATCAAGGTGCCTTGCGCGACGGTGGGCGCCGAGCTGCCCCCGGGCGCGGATGGCAAGCCCTTCGTCATCAAGAAGGGCAAGCTGCGTGGCGTGGAGAGCATGGGCATGCTGTGTTCGGCCAAGGAACTGGGCGTATCGGATGAGTCCAACGGACTGCACATCCTGGCCGATGACGCGCCGGTGGGCGTCAGCATCCGCGAGCACCTTCGGCTCGACGACACGCTGTTCACGCTCAAGCTCACGCCCAACCTGGCGCACTGCCTGAGCGTGGCAGGCGTTGCGCGCGAGGTGTCTGCGCTGACGGGCTCGCCCCTGCACCTGCCGGCCAGCGAGCCGGTCAAGCCGGCCATCGACGACCGGCTGACGGTCAATGTCGAAGCCGCTGACCTGTGCGGTCGCTTCGGTGGCCGCGTGATCCGTGGCGTCAACCCACAAGCCAAGACGCCTGAATGGATGGTTGAGCGCCTGGCCCGCTGCGGTCAGCGTTCGGTGTCGCCCCTGGTCGACATCTCCAACTACGTGATGTTCGAGCTGGGCCAGCCCTCGCACGTGTTCGACCTGGACAAGATCCACGGCGAGCTGACGGTGCGCTGGGCGCGCGCGGGCGAACAACTCAAGCTGCTCAATGGCAACACCATCACGCTGGACGAGCAAGTGGGCGTGATCGCCGATGCAAGCCAGGTCGAGTCACTTGCCGGCATCATGGGCGGCGACGCGACCGCCGTGGGCGATGACACCCGCAACGTCTACCTCGAGGCCGCTTTCTGGTGGCCCAAGGCCATCGCTGGGCGCGCGCGCCGCTACAACTTCTCCACCGATGCCTCGCACCGCTACGAGCGCGGCGTGGACCCGGCTCCCACGGCACAGCACATCGAGCGCATCACCCAGTTGATCCTCGACATTTGCGGTGGCGAGGCTGGCCCGCTGGATGACCTGAAGGTGCACCTGCCTGAGCGCAAGCCCGTGACGCTGCGCCTGTCGCGCGCCCAGCGTGTCATCGGCATGCCGGTGAGCCTGGCCGAGGTGCAGGCGGTGTTCCAGCGCCTGGATCTGCCCTATGGCACGCAGGCCCAGGGCGAAGACACCCACCTCATCGTGACCCCGCCGAGCTGGCGCTTCGACATCCAGATCGAGGAAGACCTGATCGAAGAGGTGGTGCGCGTCATCGGCTTTGACAAGCTGCCGCGCCGCGCGCCGAAGGCGCCGGTGGTCTCCGAGGTGCGCCCCGAAGCGCGTCGTGGCCTGTACGCCGTGCGCCGTGCCGTGGCCGCGCGTGGCTACCAGGAAGCCATCACCTTCAGCTTCGTCGAAGCCCGTTGGGAGGCCGATTTCGCCGGCAACGCCAACCCCATCCAGTTGCTCAACCCCATCGCCAGCCAGCTGTCGGTGATGCGCTCGTCGCTGATCGGCAGCCTGGTCGAGGTGCTGCGCACGAACCTGGCTCGCAAGGCCGACCGCGTGCGCCTGTTCGAGGTGGGCCGCGTGTTCCGCCGCGACGCCTCCGTGGTCGATGGCATGCAGACGGTGGCAGGCTTTGATCAGCCCGTGCGCGTGGCGGGCCTGGCCCATGGCCCGGCCGATGCGCTGCAGTGGGGCCAGGCTGCGCGCCAGGTCGATTTCTTCGACGTCAAGGGCGATGTCGAGTCGCTGCTGGCGCCTGCGCAAGCCAGCTTCGTGGCCGCCGAGCACCCGGCCTTTCACCCCGGCCGTTGCGCCCAGGTGGTGGTCGATGGCCGTGCCGTGGGTTTCGTGGGCGAGTTGCACCCCAAGTGGCGCCAGGCCTACGACCTGCCTCAGGCCCCCGTGCTGTTCGAGCTCGACGCCGATGCGTTGGTGCAGCGCCCGGTGCCGCGCTTCACGAGCGTGCCGCGCATGCAGTCCGTCTTCCGTGACCTGGCCCTGGTGGTCAACGACCGCACCGCGCACGATGCCCTGATCGCAGCCATCCTGTCGGCTCAGGCCGATGGACTGGTGCGCGGCGCCCGCCTGTTCGACATTTACAAGCCCAAGCAAGCGGTGGCCGGCATCGCCGAAGACGAGCGCAGCCTGGCGGTGCGCATCGAGCTGCGTGACGACGAACAGACGCTCAACGACGAGCGCATCGAAGCGGCCGTGCAATCCGTGTTGCAGAATCTGGCGGAAAAGGTGGGCGCGCGCGTGCGCGCCTGAGGCGTGAGAAGGGGAGAGACCGCGCATGAACGACAAGATCAGCGACCTGACGGTGCTGTTGCCGACCATCGAGACGCCCACGCTGACCAAGGCGGAGCTGTCCGAGTTGCTCTTCGAGCGGCTGGGCCTGAACAAGCGCGAGTCCAAGGACATGGTCGAGGCGTTCTTTGAGCTGATCAACGACACGCTGGTGCAGGGCACCGACGTGAAGCTGTCGGGATTCGGCAACTTCCAGATCCGCCAGAAGGCACCGCGCCCGGGGCGCAACCCGCGCACCGGCGAGGCCATCCCCATCAAGGCTCGCCAGGTGGTGACCTTCCACGCCAGTGCCAAGCTCAAAGGCATGGTGCAAGGTGACATCCCCGTTGGGGACGACTTGGAGTAAAGTTTGAGGTCCTGTTGGAATCTGATTGATCTGACAGGCTTTTTTGCTTTGGCGTCCTCCAGCAGCAGGGAACATGGACCGAACCAGTCACGACCTTCCGCCGATCCCGGCCAAGCGCTACTTCACCATCGGTGAGGTCAGCGAGTTGTGCCGAGTGAAGCCGTATGTGCTCCGCTATTGGGAGCAGGAGTTCGTGCAGCTCAAGCCCATGAAGCGGCGCGGCAACCGTCGTTATTACCAGCACCATGAGGTGCTGCTGATTCGCCGCATCCGTGAGCTGTTGTACGAGCAGGGCTTCACGATCAGCGGGGCTCGCAACCGCCTGACCGAGTTGGGTCATGCAGCTCGCACGGAGCCGGATGACGACGATTTGGCCTTGCCTGACGCTGTGCTGGCATCGTCCGCCCTGATCGCTTCCGAGCGGCTGGCTGGTGGCCCGGCGTTGATGGCCTCGCGCGCTTTGCAGTCCTCGCCCTCGGTCATGGCCGAGTCTGCGTTCCTGTCGCCGGAGTTGCCAGACCTGTCAAAGTTGTCGCCAGAAGCTGCGGCCAGCTTGCGAATTTCCTTGTTGTCGATTCGCGACCTGTTGTCGTGAATGCGGGCGTTCAGCTTGAGAAGACGACAAAAAACATGCTATAGTCTAATTCTTGTCGGGGCGTAGCGCAGCCTGGTAGCGCACTTGCATGGGGTGCAAGGGGTCGCGAGTTCGAATCCCGCCGCCCCGACCAAGAAATCACGAGGGCCAGAAGGAAACTTCTGGCCCTTTCGTGTTTCTGGATGACGACTTTGTCTCGTCAGCTGCCCGGGGCGTCTGGCCCGCGGGTCTGCTCGCACTGCATCTGGATCGCGCGATCGAATTCCTGCTGGAGCACCACCGGGAATGCGGCGCTCACCGAACCAATGGCCAGCGGGCGCAGGCGCTCGAACAGGCCCTTGATCACTTCGGCCAGTCGCAAGTCAAAGCCACCGCTTGCGGCATTCGTCTCGCCGCTGGCTGCGGGCCCGCCACGCTGCACGTGGTTTTCCGTGACCGTGCGCACCATGGCGATGAACAGTTGCTCGACATAGGCCCTCGCAATCGAGCGACTGTGCCGGATGAGCTCGTCCTGCAGGTCAAGCACGGTGTTGAGCGGAACGTCGAGTTCGGCCAGCTGGATGCCGATGCGCTCAAGCGCTGGCGAGAGCATTTCCACTTCGTCAGGTCCGACGCGTCGGTACAGGCCGTTTTCACTGAGCCTGTCTTTTTGCTGCTGTGTGGCGGGCTGGGCCCAGTGCGATGCCATCTCCGAGAGCGCCTTGCGCAAAGGCTTCTCGACGGTGAAGAAGGTGGTCGAGAACAGGTGACTGACCAAGGAGTACTCGCTCCAGGCGCCATCGGGTGTGCCGGTGAGCATGTCCTTGATGGTGTCGAGCTTGAAGCCTTGCTTGCGCAGGTCGCGGATGAGCTCGAGTTTGCCCAGGTGCTCGGCGTTGTACAGCGCCGTGCGGCCTTGCAGGCGTGGCGGTGGCATCAGGCCCGCAGTCTGGTAGGCGCGCACGTTGCGCACGCTCACACCAGTGCGCTCGGACAGCGCTTCGACGGTGAATTCGCCGACCTCAGGGGAGGGCGCTTCTCGGGGAAGACGAGCCGCGCGCATCTTTTTTTCGGACATGTTCGTGGGCCAATGGGACAGGCTGGCCAATGATAGCGAGACCTGCACCGAAGGCCGTCAAACGTCAGGCGGGCGGCCGCGCCGAAATCAGCATTTGATGCCCAGGTGCAAGGCCACGACCCCACCGGTCATGTTGTGAACGTCGACGTGGCCGAAGCCTGCCGTCTTCATCATGGCCTTGAGGGTGGCCTGGTCGGGGTGCATGCGGATCGACTCGGCCAGGTACTGGTAGCTGGCGGCATCGCCAGCGACGAACTGGCCCAGGCGGGGCAGGACCTTGAACGAGTACCAGTCGTAGGCCTTCTCGAGCGGCTTGGCCACCTTCGAGAACTCCAGCACCAGCAGGCGGCCGCCCGGCTTGAGCACGCGGCACATCTCGGCCAGGGCGGCGTCCTTGTGCGTCATGTTGCGCAGGCCGAAAGCCACGGTGACGATGTCGAAGGTCTCGGACGGGAAGGGCAGTTTCTCGGCGTCGCACAGCGTGGTGGGCAGCGCCAGGCCCTTGTTGAGCAGGCGGTCGCGGCCGGTGCTCAGCATGGCTTCGTTGATGTCGGTGTGCACGACCGTGCCGGTGGGCCCCACGCGGGCAGCGAAGGCTTCGGACAGGTCGCCTGTGCCCCCGGCGATGTCGAGCACCTTGTGGCCTTCGCGCACGCCGCTGGCCGCGATGGTGTAGGCCTTCCAGAGGCGGTGCATGCCCATCGACATCAGGTCGTTCATGACGTCGTACTTGTTGGCCACCGAGTCGAAGACGCCGCGCACGCGCTGGGCCTTCTGGGACTCGTCAACCTGCTGGAAACCGAAATGCGTGGAGCTCATGGGCGGCATCTTAAACGTTAGCGGGCGAGGGCTGAAGGGCTTGCGCGCAAGCCATGGCGCTGGCCCAGGCCCACTGGAAGTTGTAGCCGCCCAGCCAGCCGGTGATGTCCACGACCTCGCCGATGAAATGCAGGCCTGGCACCAGGCGGCTTTCCATGCTTTGCTGTTGCAACTCGCGGGTGTCGACACCGCCGATCGTGACCTCGGCTTTGGCGTAGCCTTCGGTGCCAGAGGGGGTGATGGACCAGGCGTTGGCGGCTTGCCCCAAGGCTTCCAGGTCCTTGTCCTTGAGTTCGGCCAGCGCGGCCTGTGGCTGCAGGGCTGGCTGGCTGTGCGCCATCTGCGCCAGCCAGGTCTGCGCCAGGCGTTGCGGCACGGCTTCGCCCAGGGCCAGGCCCCAGGCGGTGGACAGCTGCTTGCGCGAGCCGGCCTTGGCGGCCTTGAGTTCGCCCGCCAGGTCGTGCGTGGGGCTCAGGTTGATGGTGAGCGACTGGCCTGGCTGCCAGTGGCTGGAGATCTGCAGCACGCCCGGGCCGCTCAGGCCGCGATGGGTGAAGAGCAGGTCTTCGGTGAAGCGCGCGAGGTGGGGGCCCTTGGCCCTTGCGCCACGCTGCACGGGTGGCACGGTGGTGGGTGTTTCGATGACGACTTCAAGCGAGAGCCCGGCCAGCTCGACGAAAGGCGCCCAGGTGGCTGCGTCGAAGGTCAGGGGCACGAGGGCAGGTCGCAGCGGCACGATGCGGTGGCCGAGCTCGCGCGCCCAGCGCTGGCCGGCGTCGGTGGCGCCGATCTTGGGGATCGATGGGCCGCCGGTGGCCACCACGACCTGGTGGGTGCGCAGCACGCCTCGGTCGGTGTCGAGTTCGAATCGGCTGCCGTCTTCGGCCTGCAAACCCAAGGGCCGGATGCCATCGACGCGGCAGGGCTGCCAGCGCTGCACGCCACCAGCCTCGCATTCACGCAGCAGCAGCTGGATGATGTCGTCAGCGCGGTGGTCGCAAAAGAGCTGGCCTCGGTGCTTCTCGTGCCAGCGCACGCCGTGGCGTTCGATCAGACCGATGAAATCTTGAGGCGTGTAGCTGCTCAGGGCCGAGCGGCAGAAGGCGGGGTTCTCCCCCAGGAAGTTGGCCACGCCGACTTCGCGGTTGGTGAAGTTGCAGCGGCCCCCGCCAGAGATGCGAATCTTTTCGGCAACCTTGGGGGCGTGGTCCAGCAGCAGGACCTTCAGGCCGCGCTGACCGGCCACGCCAGCGCAGAAGAGACCGGCGGCACCAGCGCCGATGATGACAACGTCGAATGCAGACATGCGGCGATTGTCGCGGCTGTGGCGCCTGTTGCTGCGGTTTCTGGCGGGCGCACGACAGGGGTGCTGCCTGGCTCAGTCGAGCCCCAGCGGGCGGCTGGCAGAAAAAACAGGCCGGCCTTCCAGGTCATCGGCTCGCACCAGTTGGTTGCGGCCCTGGCGGCGCGCTTCGGCCAGGGCTTCGTCTGCGCGGTGGATGGCCTCGTCGATCGACTCTCCCGGCTGGATCTGCACCACGCCAAAGCTCAGGCTCAGCGCCGGCCGTTGTTGGCCGCTGCGCACCTTGTCGACATGGCGCACCATGCGGTCGGCCACGTGCAGGGCGTCGGCCACGCCGGTGTCGGGCAGCAGGGCCACGAAGGCCTCGCCACCCAGGCGGCCCATCAGGTCGCGGCTGCGCAGCAAGGATCGGGCGGTGGAGGCGACGAACTTCAAGGCCTCGTCGCCCGCAGCGTGGCCGTGGTCGACGGTAAAGAGCCGGAAGTGGTCGATGTCGAAGCGCATCAGGGTCGCGCTGCCCGGTGTGCTCAGGCTCAGGGCCTGGGTGGCCAGTTCCTGGAAGTGGCGGCGGTGAGGCACGAGGGTCAGCAGGTCGAAGTCGGCCATCAGGCGCAGCTGGTGGTGTGACTCGCGCAGGTCTTGTTCGGTGCGCTCATAGGTCAGCAGCAGGCACATGTAGACCGAGAACATGACGCCGGCAACCAGGCCCACCAGCACCACGGGTTGCTGGATCTGGGTGGGGTTGAGGACCGGGGTGCCCCACACGCCGAGGGCCGAGACGAGTCGCGGCAGCTGGATCAACGCAGCAGCCAGCATGAACAGCCCCACGGCTTTGAGGTATGGCCCCGAGCGACCGGGGCCCTGGTGGCGAACACCATGCACCAGCCAGGCGGCATAGAGGTAGCCGGTCACGCTGGCCAGGCTGAAGGTGGCCACGCGCGCGCCGAGGTCATCGGGCGAGTGCATCCACATCGCCATGTAGGCTCCGGCCCCGGCCGCCAGCACGACGAGGTCAACCCAGGCTGCGGTGCGGAAATCGCTGCGGATGTAGAACTGGCGCAGCCCCCCCAGCATGGTCAGTGGCCACTGCAAGGTCAGCAGCACGCTGACGGGCAGCAACCAGGGGTGGTGGTCCTTGAGGACCAGGCAGATGGCGCCGGCTGTGTTGAGCCATTGCGCGGTCGTCCACCAGCCGTAGCCCAGGTAGGTGCGCTGGGTGCGGCCCACCAGCGTCATCGTGGAGGCGGCGGTGAACAGCACCACGCACACCACGAGCGTGAGGGTTGGCAGGTGCAGGTCGAATGAGGGCAGCATGGCTTTCGGACACAATCTCGCGGCAGAGTATCGCCCGATTGGGCTGGACATCACGCGGGCCACCCCTCATGACGAGGGTGAGGCGGCCCCTCGATTTTTCACAACGGAGCAAATCAACATGGCCATGGACGTGGTGGATCACGAAATTCGCGGAGCCGAAATGCAGTTCGTCGAGGTCGAGCTTGACCCGGGGGAGGCCGCGATCGGCGAGGCGGGCAGCATGATGTTCATGGACATGGGCATCGAGATGGACACCGTCTTCGGTGATGGCTCGAAGCAGCAGGGCGGCATCTTCGGCAAGCTGCTGGGCGCAGGCAAGCGCCTGATCACGGGCGAGAGCCTGTTCACGACGGTCTACACGAACCAGGGGCAGGGCAAGCGGCGCGTGGCGTTCGCGGCACCGTACCCCGGCAAGATTTTGCCGATGGACCTCAAGCAGCTCGGCGGCACGCTGATGTGCCAGAAGGACTCGTTCCTGTGCGCCGCCCGAGGGGTGTCGCTGGGCATCGGTTTTCAGAAGCGCCTGGGTGCGGGGTTCTTCGGTGGCGAGGGCTTCATCCTGCAAAAGCTCGAGGGCGATGGCATGGCCTTCGTGCACGCGGGTGGCACGGTGGTGCGGCGCGAGTTGAAGGCGGGCGAGAGCCTGATGGTGGACACCGGTTGTGTGGTGGCCTTCACCGCCGGAGTGGACTTCGACATCCAGTACGTCGGCAAGATCAAGACCGCGCTGTTCGGCGGCGAGGGCCTGTTCCTGGCCAAGCTGAGCGGCCCGGGCCAGATCTGGCTGCAGAGCCTGCCTTTCTCTCGACTGGCTTCGCGCATTTTTGCCGCAGCGCCTCAGACGCCTGGCGGCGGTGGGCGTGAGGAAGGCGGGCTGCTCAGCGGCGTGGCCGCAGGCGGCGTCGGGGGCCTGCTGGGTTCGGTGCTGGGCGGGGACGAATGAGCCCGCGGGTGCTCGCCCTGGGGGCAGGCGCTGTCGCGCACTGACCCATGTCATCGCAGCCCTGGTCTGCCGCGCTTAAACTGGAGAGCTTGACTGACAAA
This sequence comes from Comamonadaceae bacterium 2PF, assembly GCA_005502875.1. Taxonomy (GTDB): domain Bacteria; phylum Pseudomonadota; class Gammaproteobacteria; order Burkholderiales; family Burkholderiaceae_C; genus Aquabacterium. The sequence continues at coordinate 66,558 of SCMV01000013.1, forward strand.
AGGTTCGCTGGGGATGAGTGGGGACAAGTTGCTGCGCGGGGTGCCTGCGTTGCCTGAGGCGAAGCTGACGCACGTCGAGCCTTCGCGCCGGGCCGTGGCCTTGGGTGGCCTGGGGTTGGCTGCGCAAGGTTTGATGTCCTGCGGGCTCGCAGGGCTCGCGTCCCCGGCGCTGGCGCTGGGCGATCGGCCCAAACCCCGTCCACCCGTGGTGGCGCCTGCGCCCGCGCGCCCACCCATCTTTGTGCTCAATTCGCTGGACGCGAACCTCAGCATCATCGACCCGGTGAGCTACACCGAAATCCGTCGGGTGCCCACGGGCAAGGAGCCCCATCACCTCTACCTCTCGCCCGACGAGAAGTCGCTGATGGTGGCCAATGCGCTGTCCGACTCGCTGACCCTGTTCGACCCCAAGACGGGTGCCGTGCAGCGGGTGATCGAGGGCATTGTCGATCCGTACCAGCTGCGCTTTTCGCCCGACATGAAGTGGTTCCTGACGGCGGCCAACCGCCTCAACCACGTTGACATCTACCAGTCCACGCCTTCGCCCAAGGGGGGCGTCGACCTCAAGCTGATCAAGCGCGTGCCCACGGCCAAGACGCCCAGCCACATCGCCATCGACTCGCGCAGCACCGTGGCCTACGTCACCATGCAGGACAGCGATGAGATGGTGGCCATCGAGCTGGCGACACAGGCCCCCCGCTGGCGCATCCGCGTGGGCAAGATGCCCGCCGATGTGTACGTCACGCCCGACGATCGCCATGTGCTGATCGGGCTGACGGGCGACCGCTACGTCGAGGTCTACAACGTGGCGGGCCCCAAGCCGGAGCGCGTCAAGCGCATCGAAACCGGCAATGGCGCGCACGCCTTCCGCGCCTGGGGCGACAAGCGTCACGTGCTGGTCAGCAACCGGGCCGGCAACACCATCAGCCGCATCGACCTGCAAACCTGGAAGGTGGTGGCGACCTACCCCGCGCCGGGTGGCCCCGACTGCATGGACCTGCTGGCCGATGGCCGGACCATCCTCGTGACCTCGCGCTGGGCACGCCAGTTGACGGTCATCGACACGGTCAAGGGCGAGGTGATCAAGCAAGTGCCTGTGGGCCGATCGCCGCATGGCGTCTGGACGTTGCAGCATGCGCCGCGCAATTGATCGCGCTGCCTGGGTGCTGGCCCTGGTGCTCGGCCTGTCTGGTCAGGCCCTGGCCGCAGCCCGGTGCGAAAAACCGGTCTACCTGACCATCGACACTGGCCACATGGGCGTGGCCCCGCTGGTGGCCGATGTGCTGGCGCGCCAGCAGGTCAAGGCCACCTTCTTCCTGGCCAACGAACGCACGCAGCCGGTGGGCGCCCGGCCAGAAGGCAGCAGCCTGGACGAGCACTGGGCTGCTTGGTGGAAGCAGATGGCTGCGCAAGGGCATGACTTTGGCAGCCACACCTGGGACCACGTGGTCTGGCAGGCCGACACCGCAGAGGGCCTCAGGGTCAAGCCGACGGCCGGGCCACGCAACGGCGAGCGACTGGTGCTGTCCGACGCCCAGTACTGCGAACAACTTCAGCGCCCAGCCACCCGTTTTGAGCAGATGACTGGCCAGCGCATGCGCGCCATCTTCCGCGCCCCGGGTGGACGGACTTCACCGCGTTTGCTCGCCGTGGCCCAGCGGTGCGGCTGGCAACACGTGCCCTGGACGCCCAATGGTTTCCTGGGTGACGAGCTCGACAGCGGCCGCCAACCCAACGCGGCCTTGCTGCAACAGGCGCTGCAGCGCGTGCGCCCTGGCGAGGTCTTGCTGATGCACCTGGGCATCTGGAGTCGACAGGACCCGTGGGCCCCTGCCGTGCTCGAGCCGCTCATCACAGGCTTGAAAGCGCGCGGCTTCTGCTTCGAGACCCTCAGGCAGCACCCGACCTATCGCGCAGCCGGCCCAGCCCCGCGCGATGCGTCCCCCGCCCCCCGCTGAACCGATGAAAGAGCACCGCCGCCCATGCTCGACGAACTGATCATCCAGCCCCTGACCGACGGCTTCGGGCGCCTGCAGCAGGCCCTGTTCGAGTCGGTGGTTCAACCCCTGTTGTTCCACTCGGGCCAAGGCAATTTGCTGGAGGACGGCTATGCCGCCACCGGTTGGCTCCTGGTTGGCTTGATCCAGCTTGCGCTGATGCTGCTGTTGTTTGCCCCCTTGCAACGCTGGCGGCCAGCGGAGCAGCAGTTGCGCGGTGGGCCAGCCGTTCGAGTCGACATCGTCTACACCCTGCTGCACCGCCTGGGCCTGTTCCGACTGGCCATGTTTTTCTCGGTCGATCCGATGCTCGACACCCTGTTCGGAGAGGCAGCGGTGCAGGGCGTTCAGGGCATCCAGCTCGACGCCCTGGTGGCGCCGCTGTGGCCAGGCGTCTTCGACACGGCCTGGGCCAGCTTCCTGCTCTACCTGTTGGTCTTTGACCTGCTGGACTACTGGATCCACCGAGGGCAACACCACTTCGATCGCTGGTGGGCCCTGCACGCCGTGCACCACAGCCAGCGGCAGATGACCCTGTGGAGCGACAACCGCAACCACCTGCTCGACGACCTGATCCGCGACGTGCTGTTGGCCTTCACCGCTCGGGCCATTGGTGTGGCGCCGGGCCAGTTCGTGGCCGTGGTGGCGGTGACGCAGTTGCTCGAAAGCCTCTCGCATGCGAATGCGCGTGTGAGTTTTGGCTGGCTGGGCGAGCGCCTGCTGGTGAGCCCGCGCTTTCACAGGCAGCACCACGCCATCGGCATGGGCCACGAGGGCCACGGCCCTGGCACCTTGGGGGGCTGCAATTTCGCGGTGCTGTTCCCTTTGTGGGATTTGCTCTTTGGCACCGCGCGCTTTGACGGTCGCTACGAGCCGACCGGCATCCGCGATCAGTTGCCCGAAAATGGCTCGCGAAGCTACGGTCTGGGCTTTTGGGCGCAGCAGTGGCTGGGCCTGCGACGCCTGTTTGGCCGGGGCTGATGCGCGCTCTGGCTGATCGCGCGGCGGCGCGGGTTTGAGCTGGGAGGCCTTTGGCCCGCCTCGCGCCAGATCAACGCGCACTTGGGTATGCTGCGCGGAATGGAAGCATCCACGCCACCCGTGATCACCCCTTCGCCCTCGACCCCGCGAACGTTGCCGGCGGCAGGCCTGGCCGTCGATGCCGCCTGGCGCGCCTTGGCCTACTGCCTGCACCCCAGGGTCATCTGGCTGACCCTGCTGCCCATCCTGCTGTCGGCCACGCTGTTGCTGGGCCTGGCCTGGTGGGGCTGGTCCGACGCCAACGAGGCGCTCAGGCAGGGGCTGGACAACTGGTCGCTGAGCCAATCTCTGCTGGCATGGCTCGACAGCATGGGCCTGCAAGGTTTGCGCGCCGCGCTGGTGCCCGTCTTGCTGTTGATCCTGGTGGTGCCGCTGGTGGTGGTCCTGAGCCTGCTGCTGGTGGCCTGGATGATCACGCCCTCTGCGGTGAAGCTGGTGCGCAGCCGGCGTTTCCCGGACCTGGCCTCACGCCACCAGACCTCGGTCTGGCGGTCGGTCGCCTTGTCGCTGGTCGCCACCGTCGTTGCGCTGGGCGCGCTCGTGCTGACCCTGCCGTTGTGGTTGATCCCTTTGTTCGCGTTGGTGGTGCCGCCTTTGATCTGGGGCTGGCTGACCTACCGCGTCATGGCCCACGACACCTTGGCCGATTTCGCCACGCCCCAGGAGCAAGACGCCCTGATCAAGCGCCACCGCACCACCTTGCTGCTGATGGGGGTGGTCTGTGGCTACCTCGGTGCGGCGCCTGCCGCCGTGTGGGCCCTGGGTGTGCTGGCCATCGTGTTGGCCCCGTTCATCCTGGTCGTGTCCTTGTGGCTCTACACCCTGGTGTTTGTTTTCTCGAGCCTGTGGTTCGCCCACTTCCTGCTGGCGGCCCTGGCCGCGCTGCGAGCCGAGCCCCTGTCCACTTCGCCAGTCCCTCACTCACGCGCAGAACATGCCTGAAACCCCCACCCAACGCATCGGCCTCATCATCATCGGCGACGAGATCCTCAGCGGCCGTCGGCAGGACAAGCACCTGGTCAAAGCGATTGAGCTGCTCACCGAGCGGGGCATGGCGGTTTCGTGGGTGCGCTACGTGGGCGATGAACCCGCGAGCATCACCGCCGACCTGAGGCACGCCCTGGACAGCGGCGACGTCGTCTTTTCCTTCGGCGGCATCGGCGCCACGCCTGACGACCACACCCGTGCCTGCGCCGCCGAGGCCATCAAACAGCCACTGGTCCTGCACCCCGAGGCCCGCGAACTGATCCTGATGCGTTGTCGCGAGATGGCCGAGCAAGAGGGCGTGCCCTTCGAGCCGGACTCGGCCGACACCCTCCGGCGCCTGGAGATGGGGCGGTTTCCTCAGGGGGCCAGCATCATCCCCAACCCCTACAACCGCATCCCCGGTTTCTCGCTGGCGGGACGGGTGCACTTCGTGCCTGGCTTCCCCGTCATGGCCTGGCCCATGGTTGCCTGGGCGCTCGACACCTTGCACCCAGGCTTGCATGGGCAAGGGCGGCTGGTGGAGCGCTCGGTGGTGGTGTATGGCGCCATCGAGTCTCGCCTGACGCCCCTGATGATCGACATCGAGGCCCGTTTTGCGCCGGTCAAGGTCTTCTCGCTGCCCAGCGTCGACCACCCGGTGCATGGACGCCACATCGAACTCGGAGTCAAGGGACGTGCGAGCGAGGTGGATGCGGCGTTCTCCGCCTTGCGCGATGGATTGTCTCAGTTTGGTGCGGAAATGGGCCCCGAATCGGTGCGAGACTGAGCTGATACCTTAATTTGCGCCATTGTGGTGCGTTTTGGGCCTTGGGGGAACGCCGCCTGATTTCACCATGTGCGCCATGGCCTTTCGCGGTGCGCCCAGAGTTGGCGCATCCCAGGGCTCAAGCCCTCTGTCGCGGGGCGAATCCAAGCGCTGCTTGTCCGCGCTCAGACTGAAGGCACGCTTTCTGCTATTACACTGCGCGCTGTTTCTGGACCAGAGACAGAAAAATTTCTCTTCCTGCTTTCATTCAGCCTGTTGCTAGGAGCTCCTGATGGCCAACAAGACCGTCGCCGACGTGATGAAGATGGTGAAGGACAACGACGTCAAGTTCGTTGACTTCCGTTTCACTGACACCCGTGGCAAGGAACAGCACGTCTCCGTGCCTGTTTCGCACTTCGATGAAGACAAGTTTGAGTCCGGCCACGCGTTCGACGGTTCGTCCATCGCTGGCTGGAAGGGCATCGAAGCCTCCGACATGCTGCTCATGCCGGATCCCAACACCGCCAACGTCGACCCCTTCTTTGAAGAGCCGACGCTGCTGTTGACCTGTGACGTCATCGACCCGACCGATCACAAGCCTTACGAGCGCGACCCTCGCTCGCTGGCCAAGCGCGCCGAAGCCTACCTGAAGTCCTCGGGCCTGGGTGACACCGCCTTCTTCGGTCCGGAACCCGAGTTCTTCGTGTTCGACGGCATCCGCTGGGGCAACGACATGTCCGGCTGCTTCTTCGAGATCCAAGCCGAAGAAGGCGCCTGGAACACCGGCACCAAGTACGAACACGGCAACACCGGTTACCGTCCCACCGTCAAGGGCGGCTACTTCCCCGTGCCCCCGGTCGACTCCGGCCAGGACATGCGCTCGGAAATGTGCCTGATCCTCGAATCGATGGGCATCCCCGTGGAAGTGCACCACCACGAAGTGGCCAACGCCGGCCAGATGGAAATCGGCACCAAGTTCGCCACGCTGACCCAGCGCGCCGACTGGCTGCAACTGCAAAAGTACATCATCACCAACGTGGCCCACGCCTACGGCAAGACCGCCACGTTCATGCCCAAGCCCATCGTTGGTGACAACGGCTCCGGCATGCACGTTCACCAGTCCATCTGGAAGGACGGCAAGAACCTGTTCGCTGGCGACGGCTACGCCGGCCTGAGCGAGTTCGCCCTGTACTACATCGGCGGCATCATCAAGCACGCCCGTGCCCTGAACGCCATCACCAACCCCGGCACGAACTCGTACAAGCGCCTGGTGCCTGGCTTCGAAGCCCCGGTGAAGCTGGCCTACTCGGCCAAGAACCGTTCCGCTTCGATCCGCATCCCGTTCGTGTCGAACCCCAAGGGTCGCCGCATCGAGGCTCGCTTCCCCGATCCTTCGGCCAACCCGTACCTGGCCTTCTCGGCCCTGATGATGGCCGGTCTGGACGGCGTGGAAAACAAGATCCATCCTGGCGAAGCCGCCACGAAGGACCTCTACCACCTGCCGCCCGAAGAGGACAAGCTGATCCCGACCGTCTGCCACAGCCTGGATCAGGCCCTGGACGCCCTGGACGCCGACCGCGCCTTCCTGACCAAGGGTGGTGTGTTCACCGATTCCTACATCGACGCCTACATCGACCTGAAGATGCAGGAAGTCACGCGCTTCCGCATGGCCGTTCACCCGGTCGAGTACGACATGTACTACGCACTGTGATCCGCGCAAGCGGTTCGCAAACAGAGAGCGGCTTCGGCCGCTCTTTTTTTTTGCTTGCGCCTCGCCCACTGCCGGTGTTGTGGCGAGGTGCCTTTCGTTTCGTTTGTGCCTGCCTTGTCTGCCATGGCGCGCCGCTTGCGGGCATACTGCAAGGCATCCGGCTTGCATGCCGACTGACTGCATGACGATGACGAATCTGCTGCACGTGTCTCTCAAGCTGATCTCCCTGGTCTCCGCCCTGAGCGTCGGTGCTGCCGCGTGGGCCCAGGAAAAGCCCGTCTACCGATGCCCGGGTAACCTCTACACCGACTCGCTGAGTGCCAAGGAGGCCCGCGACAAGGGCTGCAAAACCCTGGAAGGCGCCCCGATCACGGTGATCCAGTCTCAGGCTCCTCGAGGCAATGCCGCTCGGCCGGCCGGCGCTTCGTCCGGGCAGGGTGACAAGGTCGGCGCTGACGACCAGAAAGCCCGCGACAGCGATGCCAAGCGCATCCTCGAAGCCGAGCTCAAGAAAGAAGAAGATGCCCTGGCAGCCCTGCGCAAGGAATTCAACGACGGCCAGCCCGAGCGCCGCGGTGACGAGCGCAACTACCAGAAGTACCTCGACCGCGTCGAAGAGATGAAGGCCGCGCTCACCCGCAAGGAAGCAGACGTGGCAGCCCTGCGGCGTGAACTGGGCAAGTTCGGCCAGCGCTGACGCGTGCCACCAGACAAGGTCTTTCCCGATGACTGCTGTTCCCCTCCCGCCTGCCGACATCGTGCAGGCGGTGTCCCGTGTCGATCCGATGGTGCCCGGTGGCCTGGAGGCCTTCGATCACCTTGGCACCATGGTGTGCGTAGTGGTGCCAGATGGCCGCTGCCTCTACGCGAACTCGGCCTTTGAAGAGGGCCTGGGCCTGTCGCGCAAGTCGATGTTGCGCGAATCCATTTATGACTGGGTGGTCTCACCCGGCCTGTTGCGCGACGTGGTTTCTGCCGTGGCGCGCAACGAGTTCGCCACCAGCCGCTTGCAAACCGACCTTCGCCGCCACCTGCATGGCCATGGCGAGCCCCTGCCGGTCCAGGTCATCGTCACGCGTTTGGGGCAGGGCAGCCTGGTGCTGGTCGAACTCGTCGAGGTCGAGCAGCAGACCCGCCAGGACCGGGAAGAGCGGGCCCTCGACCAGGTGCAGGCCAACAAGGAGCTCATCCGCAACCTGGCCCACGAGATCAAGAACCCGCTGGGTGGCATCCGTGGCGCGGCGCAGCTGTTGCAGATGGAGCTCGAGAGCAAGTCGCTGACCGAGTACACCCAGGTCATCATCCACGAGGCCGACCGCCTGCAATCGCTGGTCGACCGGCTCCTGGCACCGCACCGCCGCCCGCACGTGGTGGGCGACGTCAACATCCACGAGGTCTGCGAGCGGGTGCGCTCGCTCATCCTGGCCGAGTTCCCCAAGGGGCTGAAGGTTCAGCGGGACTACGACACCTCGCTGCCCGACTTCCGGGGCGACCGCGAGCAGCTCATCCAGGCCGTGCTCAACATCGCGCACAACGCGGCGCAAGCCTTGATCGATCGCATTGCGCAGGGTGACGCGCGCATCGTGCTGCGCACCCGCGTGGTCCGGCGCGTCACCATCAACCGGGCCCTTCACCGACTGGCACTGGTCTTGCATATTGAGGACAACGGCCCGGGCATCCCGGAATCCATCCGCGATCGCGTCTTCTACCCTTTGGTGTCGGGACGCGATGGCGGATCCGGTCTGGGCCTGACCTTGGCACAAACCTTCGTTCAACAGCATCAGGGCACCATCGAATGCGAAAGCGAACCCGGTCGCACGGTGTTCAGGATCCTCATCCCCCTGCCATGACCCTTGGCCCGGTGGACGGATCGCCCGATGACGCAGACAACCACAGGCCAGCATGAAACCCATCTGGATCGTTGACGACGACCAATCCATCCGCTTCGTGCTTGAAAAGGCACTGGCCCGCGAGGAGCTGCCGGTGCGCAGCTTCACCAACCCCCGCGACGTGCTCGCGGCCCTGGAGGTCGATGAGCCCCAGGTGCTGGTCTCCGACATCCGCATGCCGGGTGGCTCGGGCATCGACCTGCTGAGCAAGGTCAAGGCCCGCCACCCCGGTCTGCCGGTCATCATCATGACCGCTTACTCCGACCTGGACAGCGCCGTTTCGGCCTTCCAGGGAGGCGCCTTCGAGTACCTGCCCAAACCGTTTGACCTGCCCAAGGCGGTTGAGCTCATCCGCCGCGCGGTGGACGAGAGCGTGCGCGAAGAGGTGCTCGACGACCGCGTCACGCAGATGCCCGAGATGCTGGGCCAGGCGCCCGCCATGCAGGACGTCTTCCGTGCCATCGGTCGCCTCAGTCAGAGCAACGTCACCGTGCTGATCACCGGTGAGTCCGGCTCCGGCAAGGAGCTGGTCGCTCGGGCGCTGCACAAGCACAGCCCACGTGCCAACGGCCCGTTCGTGGCCATCAACACGGCGGCCATCCCGAAGGACCTGCTGGAGTCCGAGTTGTTCGGCCATGAGCGCGGCGCCTTCACGGGCGCGCAGACCATGCGTCGAGGCCGCTTCGAGCAGGCCGACGGCGGCACGCTGTTCCTCGATGAAATCGGCGACATGCCGTTCGACCTGCAGACACGCTTGCTGCGCGTGCTGTCGGACGGGCAGTTCTACCGCGTGGGCGGACACCAGCCGCTCAAGAGCAACGTGCGCGTGATCGCGGCGACCCACCAGAACCTCGAAGAGCGTGTTCGCCTGGGTGGGTTCCGCGAGGACTTGTTCCACCGCCTGAACGTGATCCGGCTGCGCCTGCCTGCGCTGCGCGAGCGCCGCGAAGACATCCCGACGCTGGGGCGCTTCTTCCTGCAGAAAAGCGCCAAGGACCTGGGCGTCGAGGCCAAGCGGATCTCCGAGCCTGCGCTGGCGAAACTGGCCACCTTCGACTTTCCTGGCAACGTGCGCCAGCTCGAGAACATCTGCCACTGGCTGACGGTGATGGCGCCGGCCCAGGTCATCGAGACCAAGGACCTGCCGCCCGAGTTGCTCGAGGGGGCGGTTGCCGCAGGGCACGAGCATGCACCGGCCTCGGTTTCGGGCCATGTTTCGGCGACCTCGGTGGCCGATTGGGCGCCAGCGTCTGCACCGGCTTCTGTTCCTGCGCCGCTGTCCACACCCACGGTGCAGCCGGCGTTCACCGACGCCTCCCGCTCGCAGGGTGAGGTCGCTTCGGTGCCGGCGTCCGGGGTGGGGAGCTTTGGCGACGTGATCGCCACGGATGCCCCTGCCACATCGCCTGCGGGCGCCGGTTGGTTGCTCGACCTGCAGCGAGAGGCCCGAGAACGCCTGAACGCTGGGCAGACCGACGTGTGGGACGCCTTGACCCGGCAGTTCGAAGCCCAACTCATCCACACGGCCCTGGAGCTCACGCGCGGGCGTCGCATCGAAGCCGCGCAGAAGCTGGGCATCGGGCGCAACACCATCACGCGCAAGATCCAGGAACTCGGCATCGACGACTGAGGCCTGCGCCGGGCGTGTTTTACGTTGAGAAACCCGCCTGTCAACGGCGGGCGGAGGCGCTGCGCTAAAGTAGATCAGTCCAACCAAGGTCTCGATCATGCGCTTCGCCTTTCGCTCCCGTTCCCCGTCCCCAGCTCGTCCGCTGTTTGCCTTCGCCGGTGCATGCCTGGCCGTGGCCTTGGCGGCTTGTTCCACCACCAGCCCTGACGTCATCAAGCCGGGCGATGCCCAAAGGCTTTCGCAGGTCTCCGACGCCGTGGTGCTCGGCGTGCGGCCGGTGACGGTGGAGGGCTCGCAAAGCGGCATCGGGGCCGCAGCGGGCGCGGTGGTCGGTGGCATCGGCGGCAGCATGGCCAGCAGCCACAACCCGACCGCCGCGGCCGTCGGGGTGGTGGGTGCCGTGGTGGGCGGTGTGGTGGGCAACGCGGCCGAGCGCTTCGGCACCCGCGAGTCCGCCCTGGAGATCCTGCTTCAGATGCCCAATGGTGAGCGACGGGCCATCGTCCAGGCCGCTGGCAGCGAGAGCTTTCAGCCCGGAGATGCCGTCATCCTGGTCACCACCGGCGGCAAGACCCGCGTGATGCTCGCGCCCAAAACGACGCCGGCGACCCCTGTGGCACCAGCTCCCAGCGCGCGCTGATCGCTCGCTCACCGCCATGTCCGCCGTGATCGCGTGGCCGCTGCGTCGGCCTGTTTCTGCCCTGGCGTGCGCCGGCCTGTCGATGAGCTTGCTTTGGGGCGCGGCCGTCGCCAAGCCGGCGCAGTCGGTGCCCACGCCGCAGGCTGCATCGACCGCCGCTCGCTCGAGTGGGGCTGCCACCGCCAGCCCTGCAGGCAAGGCCGTTGGGACGGCGTGGTTGCCTGTCGCCCAGGCAGAAGGCATCAGCGAATGGCGCCTGCCCAATGGCCTGCAGGTGCTGTTGATTCCGGATGCTGCGCGCCCGACCACGACGGTGAACCTGACCTACCGCGTGGGCTCGCGCCACGAGGGCCTGGGCGAGACGGGCATGGCTCACCTGCTCGAGCACCTGCTGTTCAAGGGCTCGCCCAAGCACCCCAAGGTGTGGGCCGAGTTCACCCGGCGCGGGCTCAGTGCCAACGGCAGCACCTGGCTGGATCGCACCAATTACTACGCGAGCTTTGCCGCCAACGAGGACAACCTTCGCTGGTACCTCAACTGGCAGGCCGATGCGATGGTCAACAGCTTCATCGCGCGCAAGGACCTCGACAGCGAGATGACCGTCGTGCGCAACGAGATGGAGATGGGTGAGAACAGCCCGGGCCGCATCCTGCTTGAAAAGACGCTGGCCACGATGTACCAGTGGCACAACTACGGCAAGTCCACCATCGGCGCACGCACCGATGTCGAAGGCGTGGACATCACGCAGCTGCAGGCCTTTTATCGCCGCCATTACCGCCCGGACAACGCCACGCTGATCGTCTCTGGTCGCTTTGACGCGCCTCGCACACTGGCCTGGATCCGTGAGGCTTTTGCCCCCATCGCGAGGCCCCAGTCACCCCTGCGCGAGCCGTACACGCTGGACCAGGTTCAGGATGGCGAGCGCAGCGTCACCCTGCGGCGCAGCGGGGGCGTGCCCCTGCTGTACGCGGGCTACCACGTGATGCCCGGTGCCCATGCCGATCACGCGGCGGTTGCCTTGCTGTCACTGATCCTCGGAGACACCCCATCGGGGCGTCTGCATAAGCAGCTGACCGAGCGCCAGTTGGCGGCATCGACCTTTGCTTTCTCTCAAGGGTTGGCGGATCCGGGCTTCTTCATCGCGGGGGTTCAACTGGGGCTGGGCCAGGAGGTGGGGCCTGCCCGCGAGGCGTTGCTCAAGGCCGTGGAATCGTTCTCGTCACAGCCCGTGACCGAAGCAGAACTGGCCCGAGCCAAGGCCCGCTGGTTGAAAGACTGGCAAGCGCTGTTTGCCGATCCGCAGCACGTCGGGGTTGCGCTGTCGGAGTCTGTTGCGCAGGGCGACTGGCGGCTTTTTTTCCTGACCCGCGATCGCGTGCGCGACATGAAGCTGGCCGATGTGCAGCGTGTGGCGGCGGCTTACCTTGTGCAGGCCAACCGCACTTTGGGTGAGTACGTACCGACGCCGCAGCCGGTGCGCGCGCCCGCACCCGCGCGGGTCGACTTGGCCGGGGCGCTCAAGGACTTCAAGCCGCAGTCTGCAGCCGATGACGTGGCACCCTTCGATGCGACGCCAGCCAACATCGATGCCCGCACGCAGCGCTTTGACCTGCCGCCAGGCATGAAGGTGGCCTTGTTGCCCAAGCCCACGCGCTCGCAGGCGGTGCAGGCCACCTTGGTGTTTCACCACGGCACGGCCGAGTCGCTGGCCAATTGGGGGGAGGCGCCTTCCGCGCTGGCCGAACTGCTGGATCAGGGCACGCAGACGATGTCCAGACAAGCCCTGCAGGACCGCCTGGATGCGCTGCAGACCGAGGTCAGCGTTCATGCCTCGGCTGGGCAGTTGGCTGTGACCTTGTCGTCCAGGCGGGAGCACTTGCTGACGGCCATCGCCGTGGTGGCCGACATGCTCCGTCGTCCCTTGTTGCCGGCCGAGGGCCTGGAAGAGGTCCGCCGGCAAGCGCTGTCGGCGATCGAGTCTCAGCGCAAGGAGCCATCAGCCGTGCTCGCTGAGGCGCTTTCTCGCCACGGTGACCCGTATCCGGCGGGCGATGTGCGCCACGCCCGCTCTTTCGATGAGATGGCTGCCGACTGGCGCGGTGTGAACTTGGCGCAGGTGCAGGCCTTCCATCGGCGCTTCCTGTCAGCCTCGCATGCGCGCGTGGGCATCGTGGGGGACTTCGACGTGCAGCAGGTGCGCCAGGCCTTGCTGGAGGCCTTCGGCGATTGGGACTCTCGCGAGGCTCGCGTGCCCATCGCGATGCCGCTTTTGCCCGTGCCGGCGGTCAGCTTGAGTTTGCGAACACCCGACAAACAAAACGCCACCATGGTGGTGCGCCTGGGTTTGCCTGTGAACGACAGCCACCCCGATTACCCGGCGCTGATGATGGCCAACCACCTCATGGGGGGAGGTGGCGATGCCAGGTTGTGGCGTCGCATCCGTGAGCAAGAAGGCTTGTCATACAGCGTCTACAGCGCCATCGAGTGGGGCCAACGTGACCTGAACTCGCCATGGGTGGTCAGCGCGATTTTCGCACCGCAAAATCGGTGGAAGGTCGAAAAGGCGTTCCAGGAGGAGGTGGACCGCTCGCTCATGACCGGCTTCACGCAAGCCGAGTTGAGTGCAGCCCAGGGCAGCTTGCTGAGTTTCAGGCAGCTTGGGCGTGCAAATGACGGCCGGTTGGCGACAGCCTGGGCCAATAACCTCGAACTCGGTCGGGATTTTTCGACGTCTGCCAGGGTGGACGCGGCCCTGCGTTCGCTCACGCTGGATCAGGTCAACGACGTGTGGCGGCGCCACATTCGGCCAGCGGCTTTTGTCAGGGGTGTGGCTGGTGACTTTGCGCCTGCGCCATGAGCAGGGTGGGCCGTGTGAACTGGCGGCGGTGCCAGGAGTGGTTTGAGTGGCAAAAGAAAAGGGCCGGATGATTCCGGCCCTTTGGATTCATTCAGATTTGAAGCAGTTCAAATCGCGAAATCTTCCAGTTTCTTGCCCGACGCGATGGCAGCCTGAATCCACTTGGGCTGCAGGCCACGGCCTGTCCAGGTTTCACCAGTGGCCTGGTTACGGTACTTGGGGGCGACCTTCTTGCCTGCGGTGGAGCCGGAGGCCGCAGGTTTGCCGGGCTTGATCCCCAGGTCGGCAACGGTCAGGCCGTGCTCGGCCAGCATGGACTTGATCTGGTTGATCACGGAGGAGCGCTCTGCGCGACGGGCCTCTTGGAGTTGCTTTTCGAGGTCGGCGGCTTGTTTTTCGAGAGCTGCCTTCTGCGCGAGGAGTTCCTGATAGTTGCTCATGTGCTTCCTTTGTTGCCCGATGCCCAGGCTTGGATACTTAATCGAAGATCAGTCCGGATCTGCGGCGGCGGATAAAGAGGGGCGCAGCAGATTGGCGAATTCTATACCCATGTTTTTACCGCTGCCAATCCACATGGCAAGCAAGTGTGAATCAAGGTAAATCGCTTATTGATTGCCGCGCTTCTGTGGGCTGGAAATCGCCTGCCCAAGTTCAATCACCGCCAACGCGTAATAGCTGGACTGGTTGTATCTCGTGATGGCGTAGAAATTGCGGGTTCCAACGATGATGGTGGGGGGCTTGCCGGCGTTGTGCAGCAACACCATGGCCAGGGGGCCTGGGTGATCCATCGCGGTTTGGGAGAGCTTGGCCCCGAGTTCCTGCATTTGGCTCGCGGTGAATGTGGGGCGTATATCCGGTGCCAACAGGGTGTCGAGTTGTGGTCCGCTGCTGGGCGCTTGCACGGGAAAATGGGTGGGCCATTGCGCCTGCCAGCCGTGTGCGGCCAGGAAATTAGCGACGCTGCCAATCGCATCGCTGGGGCTGTTCATCAGATCGATGTGCCCGTCACCGTCGAAATCCACGCCATGGCGACGGATGGAGCTCGGCATGAACTGCGGCCAGCCGATGGCTCCGGCGAATGAGCCCAGCACCTGGCTGGGCTCCAATCCCTGCTCGCGACACATCGTCAGGAACTCCCCCAGCTCCTGTCGGAAAAAGGCGCTGCGATCACTGCGGCCTTTGGGAAAGTCAAGCGATAGCGTTGTCAGGGCGTCGAGCACCCGGAAGCGACCGGTGTCCCGTCCGTAAAGGGTCTCCACGCCAATCACGCCGGCGATGATGTGCGCCGGCACGCCGTAGCGTGCTTCGGCACGCTGCAGATCGGGTGCATGCGCTTGCCAAAAGCGTTGTCCGGCACGCAGGCGTTGGGGCTCGATGAACCGGCTGCGGTAAGCCGCCCAGTTTTTGGCCCCTGGGTTGGCCGCAGGCATGATCAGCTTGCCCACGACCTCGCGGTAGCGAGCCTGGGCGATGGCTTCTCGCACCCATGTTGAGGGCAAGCCATGGCGGTGGGCCAGCTCGTCTGCGAGTTGCGTCGCATCGCTGCGATCTGCGTAGCTGGCTTGGTCAGCTGGCAACGGCCTGGGCGGCTCGTTCTGCGCAACCGACGTGGCGATGGGTGTCGACACGGGCGCTGGTGAGGGGCCCACAGGAGCCGGCTCCGAAAGCGTGGGCTGCGGTGATGCCTGCTCGATCGCGCGAGGCGCTGCGGAGATGAGGGCACCCTTGTCAGGGCCGATGCTGGGTGATGAGCCACATGCCGCAACGCCCAAAGCCACGAGCACACAGGTCAATGGGATGAGGCGCCCGCTGTGACGGGCTGGCGGGGGCAAGACTCGGGTGGGGTGGTCTGACATGGGGGCGAGAAATGAGCTGGGCATGTTGCGTGTGCAAGGGGGCAGTGTGCCAAATGCCGCGGTGCTCAGCCGCGTGAGCGCGTTTCGGGTGCGGTGCGCAGGCGTGTGGACGGGCTCGCCGATTGCGCAGCCAGCTTCATCACCTCCTTGACCAGGTCCTGCCGTTGCTGTCGCGCGCGGGCTTGCTCGGGGGCGTAACGCAAGGCGTCCAGGCGACGGAGTCGTTCGATGAGCGCCTGCGCCAGTTCAGGGCGATGGCGGCTCAATGCTTGCCGCTCGATGGCACTGGCCCAGTTCAACGCGGGTGCCGGGGCAGGGCAATCGGGTGGGGCCGTCAGCCCGGCCGCCAGCAATGCCTTGTGCACTTTCATCAGCGGGGCATGCCAGGGGGACCGGCTTTTTCTGGGGCGTTGCCACCAAAGCCAAAACAGGCCTGCGACGGCGAGTGCGCCAACCATGCCTGCGCACATCCGCACCAGGGTGACCCAGTCCGGGGACTCGAAGCCCCAGTCGCGAAGCAGGGACATCTGTTGCTGCCTTGAATACTGCAGCACCCAAACGTTCCATCGGTGGTTCGCGGCGTCTGTGTAGGCGCGCAGCCCGCTCCAGAATGCCGGATCCAGTCCTTGGAGCGCTGGCGGCAGTTGCTCGGGGTAACGGATCGGTGGGCGAGGGCGGTCGATGCGGTTGGGGGCCACCGCTGCGGTTGGGTCGATGCGCACCCAGCCACGTGGCGCAGACCAATACTCCGCCCAGGCGTGGGCATCGCTGTTGCGCACCACGTGCAGGCCGTCAACGGGGTTGACCTCGGCGCCCTGGAAGCCGGTGACCACCCGAGCAGGCACGTTCATCGCCCTCAGGATCACGACGAAGGCGGTGGCGTAG
Source organism: Comamonadaceae bacterium 2PF (assembly GCA_005502875.1). GTDB lineage: Bacteria > Pseudomonadota > Gammaproteobacteria > Burkholderiales > Burkholderiaceae_C > Aquabacterium. The sequence goes on from SCMV01000013.1 coordinate 82,796, forward strand.
TGTTCGCAAAAGCCTGTCTTGCGATCGAGCCAGAAACGGTCAATCGGGTGGGGGCGAGGTTCGGGCCCATCTCCTGGCCCGTCTTCCGGTGCGAGTGTGTAGCTGAAGCCGCCCTGGCGAATGTGTGCGAGCAGTGCCTGAGCCAGCGCGTCCGCGTCTGCGTCCTTGAGTCCGGCGCGTTCTCGCCATTGGTTGGCCCAGGCCAGGGTGCGGGGGTTGTGCCCCAAGGGCAAGGCCAGGGTGCCCAGGCCTGCCTCGGTGTGACGTGGGTCGAGGGTGTCACGGGTGCCCATCCATGCGCTCGCGTCGACCTGGGTTCGTTCGGTCAGGGGCTCTCGTGCATGCCAGCTCAGTCCGTCTCGGTGCAGCTTCGTGGTCGAGCCACTGGACGCAAACTGCGCAGCGAGCGTGCCGTCCAGCAAGGGCAGGGTGCGCAGGCGGTTGGGCTCCAGCGTGAGCTGGTAGTTGATTTGCCTGCCCTCGGCCTTGGGGGTGTCGGCATGGCCTGCTGTCGCCGCTGACGTGCCTGGCGAAGAGAGGGGGCGAAGGACGGCGCTGCTGGTCCAGTGCCTGCCGTCAAAGCGGTCGAGCACCGGCCCCCTGAAGTACATCTCATGGTGCAGCGGCGTTGCCCCCAGGAAGCGAACGCGCATGGCCACGCTGTCGTCGAGGGCCAGCTCGGAGAGCTCGCCCAGCTCGATCCGATCTGACAAGCCGGTGCGTGGCCCGCTGTCGGTCGGCGCACTCCACAGCGGGCCGAACCGCGGGAACAGCAGGTAAAGCGCCAGCATGACCGGCACACCCACCGCCATGCACCGCGCCGCCGCGCCAACGGCTGCGGTGATGGGGGGGCGCCCCTGCTGACGCTGAGCCAGAACGAGGGAGCTCAGCAGCCCCAGTGTGGCCAGCAGCATCAACGCAGCCAGGCCAATGGCTTGAGAGTGCAGGAACTGCGTCAGCACCAGGAAAAAGCCCAGCGATGTCACCACGAAGGCATCGCGCCTGGCGCGCAACTCCAGGGTCTTGAGGGCCGTCAGGAGGGTCACGAGCGTGACACCGGCCTGCCGCCCGAAGATGGATTGGTGGGTGAGCAGGGTCAGGCCTGTGGCCGCGATCAAGGCGACCACCAGCACCCAGCGCGGTGGCAGGGGGGCGTCGCGCCAGGCGAGCCAGGCGCGCCAGGCGATGGCCAGGGCCGTGCCAACGCTGCACCACAGCGGCAGGCGGGCGACGTGGGGCAAGATGCACACCGTGATCACGGCCAGCAGCCACAAGGTGTCGCGGCCGTCACGGCTCAGGCTGGTGCTGCGGGGGCTCAAGGTGCTCGACCTCCTCGGCTTGTCCCTGCGCCATCGGGCCAGGTGGCGAGCGTGTCCAGGCAGTGTCGCAGGTGGGCGGGCCCCTGGCCGCAGGCGACCACTTTGCCTGGCAGCTTCAGGCCGTAAGCGCGGCCCAAGGCTGCCGATTCCTGCTCCGCCATCAAGAGCCACGAGGTGAGCCTGGACAGGCGCTGCTCGGTGCCCAGGCCCGCCAGGCCCACGCTGCGATCGAAGTCAAGCCAGCGATCGGGCGCCCGGCTCGACGCGGGTTCACGGGTGACCAGGCCAGCGCCCGTTGCCAGGGTCACGCTGGACTTCTTCCAGGCAATCCAGCGCACCGGGTCACCCCTGCGGTAATCGCGCAAACCTTCAGGCAGGTCTTGACCCGATCGGCTTTGGTGGGCGGTGGCCAGGGTGAGGTCGTCGCTGTCGTTGTCCGGCAGTTGCGGGGCCTGGGGATCCAGGGCGGGCCACACCAGCACCTGCGAGCGCGGGCGCCAGTACGACCACGCCCGAAACAGCCCGAGCGGGTAGCGCGTCTCGATGACCAGGCGGGGCAGGGTTTGTTGACCGCGCTGGTGCGCAGGGACGTCGATCAGCAGGCAGGCGTCCTGACCAGGTGGCAGGTCGGCGAATTGCACGGTGCTTGCCGACCTCGGCCCAGGCCCCGAAGCCGACACCGCCAGGGCGCAACGCCACAGCCGCTTGTGCTGGTTGGTGAGCGTCACGGGCAATTGCACGATCTGACCGGCGTGGACGCTTGGCGGGCTGCCCAGGCTCAGGCTGATGCCCTGCAGGTTGCCGTGCGTCTGGTAGAGCGCGGCCAGGCCTGCACCGCCCAGCAAGAAAGCCAGTGCGTAGCCCAGGTTGATCTGCTCATTGATGGAGGCCAGCAGCAACACGCTCACCACGGCGGCAAAGCCCCATCCGGCGCGCGTGGGCAGGATGTAGAGGTTGCGTTGTGTGAGCCGCAACTCGTCCTGGCGGGGCAAACGGGCCTCCCACCAGTCCGACCAGCGTTGCCGCAAGCGCGACGTCGCAGCGGCCATCATGGCACCGGCGTCGCCTCCAGCAGCGCCCGCGCCTGTGCTGCCGCGCTGCGACCTGACTGGTTCAGTGGCTGCAAGCGATGGGCCACACCGGGCACCCAGAGCACCTGGATGTCTTCAGGCGAGGCGTGTTGCCTTCCCATGACCAGGGCCCGAGCCCGGGCCAGCCTCAGCAGCGACAAGCCGGCGCGAGGGCTCAGGCCCTGCGCGAACCAGCGGCCGTCGCGTGTGGCGTGGATGAGCGCCAGCACGTAGTCAAGCAGGCTGTCGGACACGTGCACGCCATCGACCTGTTTCTGACAGGCCAGCCATGACTCGGGTGTCATCACCGGCTCGAGCGTCTGCAAGGCCTGGCGCCGATCAGAGCCCCCGAGCAGCGCGCGCTCGGCGATGGCGTCCGGGTAGCCCAGCGACAGCCGCATCGCAAAGCGATCGAGCTGGGACTCGGGCAGCGGGTGGGTGCCGAGTTGTTCGCCCGGGTTTTGCGTCGCGATGACGAAAAAGGGGTTCGGCAGGGGCAGCGTCTGGCCATCCACCGACACCTGTCGCTCTTCCATGGCCTCGAGCAAGGCGCTTTGCGTGCGAGGCCCGGCGCGGTTGATTTCGTCGGCCAGCAGCACCTGCGCGAACACCGGCCCCGGGTGAAAGACGAACGCTTCTTTTTGCCGCTCGTAGATGCTCACGCCGATGAGGTCGGAGGGCAAGAGGTCGGCGGTGAACTGGACCCGAGCGCAACTCAGCCCCAGCGACCTGGCCAAGGCCTGCGACAAGGTGGTTTTGCCCACACCCGGCACGTCCTCGACCAGCAGGTGCCCGCTGGCCAGCAGGCAGATCACGCTGAGTGCGATCTGCTCCTTTTTGCCCACGATGATCGTGCTAACCTGATCAATGAGCGACGTGAGGTGCGTGGCCCTGGCGCTGGGCGAGCCTGTCGACAGGCTTGCGGGCGTGGATGCGTGCGAATCGTTGCGAAGCATGGCAAGACCTTAAGGAAGGTCTGCATAAATCGCCGGAACGCGTGCTTGGCGGCGGCCTGATTGCCTGAGACCATTGAGCCCATGAAGCAGAGCAGCCTTGGATTGGGAACATCGACGAAGCGCACG
>SCMV01000014.1 GCA_005502875.1 Comamonadaceae bacterium 2PF
GTGGGGGCGGGTGCGCAGGCCGAAGCGGGGGCGACGAGGCGGTCGCCCTCCCAGCGCTGGCCGCACCAGCAAATGCCCTCGGCGTCGATGATGCAGGTGCCGCTGCCGCAGCAGCGTGGGTCGTCGAGCATGGGTGTCCTTGCCTTGATCACACCCGATCTTGCGCCTTGGATGGCGTTTGACCAGGTTGACGCGGCAAACTGTCCTTGCTTTGCATCGGTTTGCGGGCTGATGCGGGCTGGGCTCAGCGGTGGCCACCCCGCTGCTCGGCAAAAGCTGCGATCTGCTCAAGGCTGACAGAGCCGGCCTTCTCGGCGTCAATCGCGTCGAAGTTGCGATAGACCCTGGGCATGCCGCGTTTGGCCTCGTCGCGGCTGAGCCTGCCATCGGCATTGGCGTCGGCAGCGGTGAAGCGCTTTTTCAACTCGGCTCGCATCTTGTCCTGGCGTGTCGAGCTGGCACCCTGAGCAAAGACATGGGACGGGACGCCCGTGGCGCACAGCGCGGCGAGCACCAGGCCAACGGTGCTGAAGAAGGCCAGCGTGGGTTTCATCAAGGTCTCTCCGGTTCATGCCACACCTCAGCCACCCTGACTGCCGTTTTCACTTCGGACCTGCTGTCGTTTCGTGATCGCGGGCTCCCGGCGGTGCGAACAGTGCGCGCCAGACCTCACGCCCACTGCGGGCATCGAGCAAGTCGCGCGAAAGGTTCAGCCATTCATGAAACGCAATGCGGATGGGGTTGTTCGTCAACAGCGGCGTGGTCAAGCCGTAGCGAGGTGGCACGTCGGCTCGTTCCTCCACGTAGGTGCCGAACAGGTGGTCGAAAACCATCAGAACCCCACCATAGTTGCAATCCAGGTACTCCGGGTTGCTGCCGTGATGCACGCGGTGGTTCGACGGCGTGTTGAACCAGCGCTCGAAAGTCTTGCCCAGTTTGGGAATCCAGGTGGTGTGCAGCCAGAACTGATAGATCAGGTTGAGCGTCGTGGCGAGCGTCACCGCCATGGGCGAGAAGCCGAGCCACATCAGTGGCGAGAAGAACAGCGCCGTGCCGGTGATCTTGCCCGTCCAGCCCAGCCGCAGTGCCGTGGCCAGCGTCAGCTGGTTGGGTGTGTGGTGCACCGCATGCGTCGCCCAGAACCAGCGCACGCGGTGCCCGCTGCGGTGGTACCAGTAGTAGCAGAACTCCTGGCCCACAAAGAGCAGCGCGAATGCCCACCAGGTATCCATCGAGATGGTGAACAGGCGGTGCTCATGGACCCAAGCGATCAAAGGGATCGCGAGCATGAGCCCCAGCCCGGAGGACACCGCTTCGGTCAAGCGCCGACCCACCGCATCGGCGATCGACACCGCGAAGCTCCGCCAGTCGTAAGACCCGGGGGAACGACGCGACATGACGATGCCTTCCAAGGCAGCGATGCCCAGCAGCGTGGCGACCAAAGCGCCGAGCCAGAGCTTCAGGTCTGCGCTCGCGAGGTCATTGACTAAGATGTCATCCATGGCGGTTTGGCTCGTTGTGCATGGTGGACCCCTGAGAAGGCGGTGGGAGTGCAGAGGCCTGCCCCCGTGGGGTGTGCGTGCATTGAAGCCCGCCTTGCGGCGCCATGCGCTGACAAAGCACGACAAATTGCGACAGCGCTGTCACATCGGTCCTTGGGCTGTGTGGTCGCCATAAACTAAAGGCCATGTCACTGATGCAAGCCCGGATCCTCATCGTGGACGACGACGCAGAACTGTCGTCCATGATCGTGGAACTGTTGCAACGCGAGGGCTGGTCCACGTTCACCGTGCTCACAGCAGGCGACGGTGAACGTGCCTTGTCCGCGTGCCAGCCGGATGTCGTCTTGCTCGATGCGATGCTGCCAGACGGCAATGGCTTCGACCTCGCGCGACGCTGGCGCGCGGCACACCCCTCCCTGGGCCTGGTGATGCTCACCGCACGTGGCGACCCGATGGATCGCGTGCTCGGGCTGGAGATTGGTGCCGACGACTACTTGGCCAAGCCGTTTGAGCCGCGCGAACTGGTGGCGCGCGTGCGAGCGCTGCTGAGGCGCGCAGCACCAAACCGCAGCAACGGCGCCGTGCTGCGTTTTGCGGGGCTGTCCGTCGATGTCCTCAAGCGCGAGGTCTCCTCCAGCGGTGGCGTGTTGGCGCTCAGCGGCGTCGAATTCAAGTTGCTCGTGGCGCTGGCCAAACAGCCTGGCACCCCGCTGTCGCGCGAGGCGCTCTCAGAGGCGGTCCAAGCCGGCAGCTACCAGCCGCAGGAGCGCACGGTGGACGTGCAGATTGCGCGGCTCAGGCGCAAGCTTCGCGAGGCCAGCCCTGGCGCCGAATGGATCGACACCGTGCGGGGCGAAGGCTACGTCTTCGTGCCGCGCGGCAGCGGTGGCGACGCCAGCTAGCGCATGCGCCCGATGGCCCGAAACCGAAGCCTGTTCGCCCGCCTGCTCGTGGCTCAGGTGGCATTGACCATCGTGCTCACCGCGATGCTCGCCATGTTGTTTTACGCTGAGCGCAACCGAACGGTCGCGCAGCTTGTCACCGAGCGCTGGGCACCGTCATTGCTGCTGGTGGCTCGTGGTGCACCGATCGAGCAGGCGCGCCTGCGTGCGCCCGGGCCGCTGCGTGCCTCAAGCCGGCGCCCCGACGCTGTGATCGGGCTCGCATTGCTGTCACCTCGTCGGTCGATCATGCACCAAGCCCTGGTGGAGGCCGGGCTGCCAGTCGCTGAGGTGGTCTTTGGCCGCGAACACCATGCCTCAAAAGAAGCGCCCATGCTTTGGTTGGCGCTGCAGGTTGACGGCGGCGCAATCCGCTGGGTCAGCTTTGAGAGCGATGTGGTTGAAGAGAACTTGCGCAAGCGCTTCTTGATGGCCATGCTGCTCCTGTTCGGTCTGGCAGTCGGTGCCAGCGCGCTGATTGCGCATCGCCTGGCTCGGCCGCTTGAAGCGCTGCGCACGCGCATTGCTGCCAACGACGCGTCGGGTGGCCTGCTGCCCAACGCCAGCATTGAGGTCCAAGCGATCGATGAAGCCTGGCGGGCGCTTCGCCAGTCGCTTGATCAACAAGAGCGCGAGCGCGCGTTGCTGCTCGCGGGCGTGTCGCACGACCTTCGCAGCCCGCTTGGCCGCATCCGCATGGCCGCCGAGCTGATACCCGATGGCGATGGCGTTGCGCACTGGCGCGAGGCCATCGTGCGCAACGCGCTGCATGCCGATCGGCTGGTTGGCAGTTTCCTCGACCATGTGCGCAGCGGCGAGCTGCCCTTTGACGAGACGGTGGACTTGGCAGCGCTGGCACGCAGCGTGGCGGCCCAGCAGCAGCGCGCAGCGAACGAGTTGGCGGTCGATGCACCGGCGACGCTTCCGGTGTCGCACGCCAATGGGGTGCTGATCGAACGCGTGATCGGCAACCTGCTTGACAACGCCTTCACCCACGGTCAACCGCCGGTGCGGCTGACCGTGGGCGTCAGGGACCATCGAGTTTTCATCGAGGTGGAAGACAAGGGCCCTGGCATCGCGCCCGACAGCCAGCGGGCCATGCTGCAAGCCTTTGCACGTGGTGATGCGAGCCGCCGGCATCCGGGTCTGGGTTTGGGGCTGGCGATTGTGCATCGGGTGGCGTTGCGAATGGGCGGTGACGTTGCCTTTCACCGTTCGGCCGATGGCGCGCTGACCATCGTGCGAGTGGAGTGGCCGGTGGACCGGTGAAGCCAGCGTTTCATTCCAGTGCGCCGGCCACGCGCGGGGCTGGGAGCTCGGTGCGCGACACGAAATGCTCGGCGCTCGCCCCAAAAAGGTGCATGAGCCGAGTTTTTTGGGCGGGCGTTGACTCATTTCACGACAAACGCCGAGCTCAAAGCTCGGCGTGCCGCCCTGGGAGCTCGGCGCGCGAACCCATTTGGGGCATGCGCCGACCCAAAAGCTCGGCGCCTGGGTGCGCGGGCGTGGCGCGCGGCCCTTTTCAGGGCGTGAGCCACTCCCAACTCTCGGGGCCGATGCGGGCGCGGCGGTGGCCCGAGGCGCTGAGCTCCAGCCAGTCGATCTCGAGCACCTGGGCGGTGAGGATGGCGAGGTGGTGCTGCGCAGCGGGCGGCGCGGTGCCGTCGTCAGGTTGCGCGAGCGGGGTGCCGGGCGCGGTGGGCGTGAGGTAGTCACCCGCCGAGGCCGACTGCTGCACGCGCTGCCAGACGGCGTCGACCTCGGGGCCGCTGGTTTGAACCGTCACCAGGGCGCGCACGCGGAGCTGCCATTTCAGGCGCTCGCTCCAGAACACGAACAGGGCCTTGGGGTGGTGCGCGAGCAGGCTGCTGAAATACCCTGCCGCCAATTCCACGCCCCATAGGCGTGATGTGTTATCAGCGTAGCCCCTCAACAACCTGAAGCGACGCCTCATGCGCGGCGCCGACACCGCGTCGCTGGTGCGAGTCTTCTGGAGGTCGATGAGCCGCTGGCCGATCGTGACATTGACCGGCGCATGAACCAACCGGTTCGACGAGCAGGCCGAGAGCAGCAGCGGCAGCAGACGGGGTCGCGCGTTCACGTTCATGGACGTCCTCCTTGGATGTGTGCAGCGAGCCCTCAGGCCCCGATCACGGTGAAGGCACTGCCGCCCAAAACGGGCGGCAGTGTCTAGACGCCGCGGCGGCGCACGCTGACACTGGGGGCCGTCACTACTACGCCGCTCGGACATGAGTGCAGAAAACTTCTCCCTCGACCGACGCGCATTCGCGCTGGGCCTCGCGGCACTCGCTTCGTCGCTGCCCGTTCCGGGCCGTGCCTCGGCGGCCACGCGTGACATCGTGCGACATGCCTACGTCTGGGGCTACCCGACGGTCGACATGTACTCGATCCTACGCGGCCAGGCGCTCGATCGCAGCTCACCGGAGTTCAAGGCGCCGCTCAACGCGATCGGCCACGCGCGCGGCGTGGCAACGCCCGAGGACCGCGTGGTCATCGCACCGAACGTCGACACGCCTTACTCGCACGCCTGGCTTGACCTACGGGCCGAGCCGGTGGTGGTGACAGTGCCGCCGTTCGAGCGCGAGCGCTACCTTTCGCTGCAGCTGTTCGACCTGTACACCTACATCATCGACTATGTGACGCCGCGCACCAACGGTCAGGCGGGCGGCGACTTCCTCGTTGCCGGTCCGGGCTGGAAGGGCCGCGTGCCGGCTGGCATTCGCAAGGTGTTCCGCTCGAACACCTCGCTCGCGCTTGGCATGTTTCGCACGCAGCTGCTCGGACGCGACGATATCGGTCGCGTACATGCGCTGCAGGACGGCATGAGCGTGCGCACGCTGTCGCAGTACCTCGGCCGCAAGAGTCCCGCGCCGCGCGCACTGCCGCCGCTGGTGCCGGCGCTGAACCTGCGCGAGAGGCCCACCGACCCGGCGTTCTTCGACGTGCTGAACTGGATGCTGAGCTTCATGCCGGCGCTGGATGGCGAGGAAGCAATGCGGCGCGAGTTCGCGGCGTTCGGCGTCGCAGCGGGGCGGGGCTTCCAGCCCGCTGCCGCGCAGCGCGCGGCCATCGGCGAAGGCATGGGCCTGGCCCTGCAGGCGATGGGCCAGCGCGCGCGCCGCGTGCGCTCGTCGGCCGAGATCTTCGGCAGCCGCGAGTTCCTCAAGGAGGACTACCTGACGCGCGCCGTCGGCGCGATGCTGGGCATCCTCGGCAACGCGGCCGAGGAGTTCCTCGGCGTGGGCTGGCAGACCGATGCGCAGGGCCGCCAGTTCGACGGCAGCCGCCGCTACCGCATCCGCTTCGCGCCCGGCCAGCTGCCGCCGGTCGATGCCTTCTGGTCGATCACCGTCTACACGCAGGAACGCCTGCTGTACGCCAACCCGCTCAAGCGCTACGTCATCAACTCGCCGATGCTGCCGGCGCTGCAGCGTGATGCCGACGGTGGCATCACGCTGCACGTGCAGCACGAGTCGCCGGGAGTCGAACGCGAGAGCAACTGGCTGCCATGCCCGGCCACGCCCTTCGGGCTGACCTTCCGCACCTACCTGCCTCAAGAGCCCATCCGCAGCGGCCGCTGGGCCGCACCGCCGGTCGAGCCTCTGTCCTGACGCCCACGCCACCGCTTCTTCCGGAGTACCCCAACGTGAGATCCGCCTTCGTCCGCTCCATCCTGGCCGTGGCTCTGACCGCCGCGGCCGGCCTCGCCGCCCATGCCGCTGAGCCGCGCACACCCAGCCTGATCGCTGCCTCTCAGGCGCCGGCCACGCCGCTCGAGCAGCGCGTCGACGACGCGTTTTTCGCCGCCTTCCCTCTGTACGAGATGGCGCGCGCGCGCTTCAACGCGGCGATCAACCCGCTTAATCCGCACCCGTTCCCGCCCAACGGCGCGCCGGCCAAGCGGCGGGCACTGATCGACCATACGGCACGCGACGTGACGACGCCGAACAACGACACGCTGTACGTCGCCACCTGGCTTGACCTGCACCACACGCCGATGCGCGTACAGGTGCCCAAGGTGGGCGGCGGCCGCTACTGGTCGATCGCGCTGATCGACATCTTCACCAACAACTTCGCCATCCTCGGCCGCCAGCACGAAGGTGACGGCCCGCTCGACGTGGTCGTCGTCGGCCCGAATTGGAAAGGCCCCCTCCCGAAAGGCCGCGTGATCCGCGCGCCGAGCAATGACGTGCAGGTGGTCGGCCGCTTCCTGGTCAACGGCCAGGCCGATGCGCCGGCCGTTCACACGCTGCAGGACGGCATCGCCTTCACGCCGTTGATCGCAGGCGCCCGGCCGTTGCCGCAATGGGTGCCGGTCACGAGTTCGATCGATCCGGCCAACTTCCTCGCCGTCGTCAACGAGATGCTGTCGCGCAACCCGGGGCCGACGGCCGAGGCCGAGAGGTTCGCATCGTGGGCCGACCTCGGCGTCGGCGGCGGCGCGTACGCGTTCGCACGCAGCAGCCCAGAGATTCAGGCAGCCTGGAAGAAGCGCCTGCCGGTGCTGCACGAGGCGCTGAAGGCGGGCCTGCGGCACGGCGCGCGCCAGGTGGCGGGCTGGGGCGTGCCGCCGCCGAACGTCGGCCTGTTCGGTACCGACACCCACCTGCGCGCCGCGGTGGCCTTCGGCGGGCTGAGCGCGCTCGCCGCCACCGAGGCGGTCTACCTGAACCTGGAGAACGATCCGTCGGGCCGGCCGCTCGACGGATCGCACCGCTGGAAGCTGGTAGTGCCGCCGCTGCAGGCCAAGGGATTCTGGTCGCTGTCAATGTACGAGAAGGACGCCGACGGCCGGCTGTTCTTCGCTGACAACCAGATCAAGCGCTACTCGATCGGCGACCGCACCACCGGCGTGAAGCGCAGCGCCGACGGCTCGATCGAGGTGCTTCTGCAGAACGAGCCGCCGGCCGGCGACTCCAGCAACTGGCTGCCCGCGCCTAAGGGCGCCTATGCGATCACTCTGCGCGCCTACCTTCCGAGCGACGCGATGCGGCGCGGCGAGGCGCCACTGCCGCGCCTCTTGCCGGCGGAATGAAGCTCAAAGCGAAACCACCATTCCACCTCCTCAGGAGTCCTCGATGCAGAAGCACGCTCTCGCCACGTCCCTACTCGCGCTGTCCGCCGTCACCCCGGTCTTTGCACAGGAGGCGCGGGGCGTCAACCCTGCTGACATCGACAGCCGCATCGATCTGATCGTCAAGCGCGTCAATCTCGATCAGGATGGCACGACCGACGTCGTCACCGTCAAGTTCGATTACAAGCTCAATAGCAACTGGGGCGTCAACTTCGAGCTGCCGGCCTATACCAAGCTCAGCGTGCCGGGCCTCAGCGCCTCTGGCAACGGTGACCTGTTCGCGCGCGCCCGCTACATTCAGCCAACGACCAGCGGCTGGATCTACGGCGCCTCGTTCGAGGTCGTTGCGCCCGCCGCAAGCAAGGACGAGATCGGTACTGGGCGCTGGCAAGGCAACGTCGGCGCCCTGGCGGTGAAGCCCTGGACACGAGCCTTCCTCACCGCTTTCGTCGTGAAGCAAACCACCTCGCTGGGGGGCGATGCGGATCGAGCCAAGTTCAGCAACACGGAAATCCGCTTCGTGCCCGTGATGATGCTGCCCGATGGCTGGGCACTCTCCGGCGAAGTGCGGCAGACCTGGGAGCACCGCTCAGATGCCAGCTGGCAGCGCGTGGAGGGCACGCTGAACAAGCAGTTCAGCGCCCAGTGGGCTGGCTCGCTGGGCTACTCGCGTGACTTCGGGGACAGGAAGGACCGTGGCGCCTTCTCTGCCGCAGTCAAATACTTCTTCTGAGATGCGCACGCGCTGCGCGTTGCTGGCGCTGGCAGTAACGACACTGGCTGGAACTGCGGCCGCCGCCACGCCGCTGGAGGCCGTGCCCGAGGCGGAGCCGGGCGTGAATATCGTCGCGCTCGCCTGGGGCCGCATTCCTGACCACGCTGGTTCGAACGAAGGTGTCAGCGGCATTGCACCGCTGGTGTGGCTGAAACTGGCCGGCGGCCGCTGGCTGCAGCTCGACAGGCGCCTCGCGATAAGCCCGATCGTCTCGGAACGCGGCGCAAGATCCTCCGCCATCATCGGCGTGGGCGCAGGTTATGTCTGGCGTTGATCGGCGACGTGTCCTGATCGCCTGCACAGCAACGTGGCTGACGTTGCCTGCGGCGGCCGACCCCGAGGGCTGGCGGCTGCTCGGCGAGCGCTCGGTGCGGCTGCTCGGTGACCGCGACGAAATCCTCGTCAGCGCACGCCGCGGCACGATGCGCCGCATCCGGCTGCGTGTGCTCGACCAGGGTGTCGAGTTCTTCGACGTCACCGTGCACTTCGCCAACGGCGAGCAGTTCGAGGCCCATGTGCGCAGCCTCATCCGCGCCGGCGGCCAGACACGTCCGATCGATCTGCCCGCCCGCGACCGCGTGATCCGCCGCGTGATGCTGAGCTACCGCACGCGGCGCGGCGCCGACAGCCGCGCACGGGTGCAACTGTGGGGGTGGGGTTGAAGCGCCCGCCGGTCCGGCGCATGCCGCCGCAGGCGCAGGCGCCCATCGCGATGCGTGGCGTGCTTGCACTGCGCGGCGCCTTCTCGCTGGCGTTCGCGCTGCTGGCGCTGCGGCCGGCCAAGGCGGCGTTCAGGTACGACGGCGTGCCAGGCCTGATCGTCTCGGCGTTCGCTACGGCTGGCAGCCTGCTAATGTTGCTGGCATGGGGCCTGCGCGCCGCGTCTGCCACCGAACGCTGAGCCTGCCGGCCGTGGCCGACAGACTGTGTCGGCTCAGTACTTGATCGTCAGGTTGGCGAATACGCCCCACCAGTCGCGCGCATCGCTGACCACGGCCTTCAGGCCGCTGCCGGGGAACGCGCCGGCCACACCGGTGCTCACGAAGAGGTTGCTGGTCAGCACGCGCGTGTACTCGGCGTAAATCTCCTGCGTCAGCGGGCGCTTCGGGAAGCCGGCGACCACGCCGATGCTGCCGTCGACGATCGCCAGCCGCGCGGCCTGTCCGTACTGGACCGGGCTGTTGGCCTGCGCCGCATCGACCTTCCACCAGTTGAGGTTCACGAAGTCGCGCTGCGACAGCACAAACTCCGCGCGTACCCGGTGCACGACGAGGTTCGAGTTGTAGAACGCGAACGAGCCGTTGCCGCCTGACGACCAGGTCTGCGGCCCACCGTCGTAGAACAGCGGATCGAAACGCTCGAGTTTGTCGGCGGTGCCGGGATCGTCGCCCGAGAAGCGGCGCATCGACCAGCTCAGCCGCGGCATGAACGGCATCTGCGCCAGGCGGTAGCCTAGCTCGAAGCCCCAGCCGCCGGCTTTCATGTCGATGCGGCTGTTGCGTTGCCAGGCCGCCTCGCCAATTAGGCTCAGCCCCGCCAGCGCCCCCGAGCGCGGCTCGTAGCGCCAGATCAGGTCGGTGGTCTGCAGGCCCTCGCGGCCGTTCTCGATGATCGTGACAGGCGCCTTCGGGTAGGGCGCGGCGGAGGCACTGACGCGGATGTGGGCCAGGCCCACGGAACCATCTTCGCTGGGCGACCACTGCCCATGCAGGCCCCACAGCCGCGTACCTGTGTCGCCGAACTCCAGTTCGTTCGGGTTGAGATGGAAGGCCTCGGCCATGAACGGCCCGCTACTGATGCGACCGATGCCGGTCATGCCCCAGGCGCGTCGCGGCGCGAGGATGGCGCCGCCGCGCTCGAAGCCGTTGCCGGCACCGGCGGACAGAAGAAAGCCGTGACCCAGCTTGTACGGCTGCGCACCGGCCGAGACATCCCAGTTCCAGCCAACCGCCTGCCCACGCAGACCGAGGTAGGCGTCCTCGAAGAGCACGCGGCCCTTTTCCTTGGTCTCGAAGACGTCCGTGCCGAGCGTGCCGGTGGCCAGCAGCGACGCGCCGCCATAGCCGGTCAGCCCATTGGCGAGCGACGTCTGCGCCTTCATGCCCGGTTTGACGAAGGCCTCGAGCCAGGTGTGCGAACGCGCATACCCAGCCGCCGGCGCGAACTGTTGGCCGAGGCCCAAGAAGGAGTTCTTCTCGTGCGTCAGCTGTGCACTGCCGTCGAGCGTGAAGGTCACGGGGGCGGCGGGCGGCGGCGCACTGACCTGAGCGTAGACTGGCTCAGCCAGGCCGATGGTTGCGGCGAAGGCGGCGCAGGGGGCCACATGAGTGAATTTAAGGTGGAGCTTCATGCCGACGACCTTATCCAGCAGCAGGAATTACGCAAGGTCGCGCCGCCCGTTTTGGGCGCCAACAGATGGCCCCGTCGCCCCGCCAGGTTCGGGTCCGGCCGAGCAGCGGGTCCAGCGCGGGTTGCCGTCCTGCCCGAGGCCGATGCGAAGCCGCTCTGCCGTGGACTGCGCTGAAACGGCCTATGTGGCCGCCGACTGTCATGCCGATGCCACATGCCGTGTCCGCCGAGTGCGTGCGCACGTGCTGCGGAGCCGGAGGAGGGGCGCCTGGAGCCGCACAGTCTGTCGCTGCCGCTGAGAGACGGTCATCGCAGCGCCCCTGTCGGGTAGACTTGCCACGCGTGCAATCAAGTTGGGCGGCACACTCTGACCCAGCTGGGGGGCTGGCGGTTCTTCGCGCGACAACGAAACATGAGGCGACCAAATGGACACACGGGTTGAGACGGGGAACCCGTCGCTGCGGGGACTGCGCGATTACGACCAGGCCTTCGACGGCGCCTTCAGCCTGGTCGCTTTCGTCACGAACCGGCACCTGATCGACCACATGCTTCGCTCGGCGCGCCTGCTGAACGATGGCGACTTCGAGTCGCTGATCCTGTGGGGCATCCTGGCCCACCAGAACGTCGCCCACCTCATGCCGCCCGGCTCGATGCCCACGGCAGTGCTCACTGAGACAGGCAACGTGCCCGATGTCGAGATCCGGCTGCGACCGCTGCCGCTGCGTGACATCGCAGCGATTGCCGGCATCCCGCGGGAGACGGCTCGGCGAAAGCTCGAACGCCTGGCGAAACAAGGCTTTGTCGAACGCAGCGGGCGGGCCTGGGTTGTTTCCACCCAGCGGCTCGAGCCCGAACTGCGCGAGCACACGCGAGAGTCGGTCAAGCGGATGCTCGCGGCCGCCGACGAAGTGCGTACGGCGCTGGCCGTGGCCGACGAGGCGGCGTTCCGTCGAACAACCGGTGCCACGATGCTCGGCATCGGCCTGTGAGTCGGCAGAGGGCCGAGGAGCGACACTTCGCCGCCGCCCTCTTTCACAAAGCGAAAGTCTGCATGGGGTCGAAAGCAAACGCCGCTCCGGGCTGTGCTCAACGGCTGCTTCCAGCCTGAAGTCGCAGCTCCCCATCGGCGAGCGTACTGAACGCTGAGCTGTATGGCGTCACGATCGCCAAGCTCAATGCCCCCTGGCACTGCCCAACCGGGAGCGGTCGAGAAAGGGCTCGCTGCCCCCCGCACGCCACCCCGTAGATCGGCCCTGTTCACCCAACCCACACTTCGGCCATCCGAGGCCTCCTTCGAGCAAAATTTCGGGCTTCTGACTGACAAACCCACACTTGCCACCAGCGATACCGCGGCGACGCCCGTAGACATTGGGCAAAACGGCGTACGAACAGTTCTCAGTGCTTAACAGGCTGCGGAAATACCCAACGGGCGCAGCTTCGCTGCTGACGCAAAGGCTCGTTTTTCGATGATGCGGACCGATTGCGGCGCAAATCACCCCATTTAAAGTCCATTTTGGCTTGATCTGAGCCCATTTCGAGGCGTTTTGCCCTCGTCACGCGACCTCCAGACGGACCTTGGCGACGGAGGTGAGTGCAGCGTCGCTGGCTGCGGTGGGCGCTTACGTGGTTTTGCTCAAGCTCTGAATTCAGGCGCACGTTATCGCTGAGCCAGCATCATCGCGAGCTGGTTGTGCCTCTCCACCACCACTCCCATCTCCACCGTCGTGACCCGCCCGTGGTCAGCCACCACCCGCCCATCCACAATCGTCCAAGCCGTCGGCTCCCCATGGCACATCAGCAAGGCCGCCACCGGGTCATGCACCGCCGCCCCGGCCATGCCCAGCGTGCGCGTGTCAAAGATCGCCAAGTCAGCCGCAAACCCCGGCGCAATCTGCCCGATGTCCGTGCGCCCCAGCACCTCGGCCCCACCTCGCGTCGCCACACGCAAAGCCGCGCGCGCACTCATGTCAGCCGGCCCGTGGTCGCACCCGAAGGGCTCCAAACTGCGCCCCACGCGCGCCAGCAGCATCGCTTGCCGCGCTTCGGCCAGCATGTGCGCGGCGTCGTTGCTGGCTGAGCCGTCCACGCCCAGGCCCACGGGCACGCCGGCATTGAGCATGCGGCGCACGGGCGCGATGCCCGAGGCCAGGCGCATGTTGCTGCACGGGCAGTGCGCCACGCCCGTGCGGGTGGCGGCAAAGCGGCCGATGCCGTGTTCGTCCAGCTTCACGCAGTGGGCGTGCCACACGTCGTCGCCCAGCCAGCCCAGGCTTTCGGCGTATTCGGTGGGCGTCTGGTTGAACTTCTCGCGGCTGTAGGCGATGTCGTGGTCGTTCTCGGCCAGGTGGGTGTGCAGGCGCACGCCCCGTTGGTAGCTGCGCGCCAGGCTGGCCGATTCGCGCATCAAATCCGGGCTGACCGAAAACGGTGAGCACGGCGCCAGCGCGATGCGCGTCATGCTGAAGTCGCGCTCGTCGTGCCAGGCCTCGATCAGGCGCTGCGAGTCTTTCAGGATGTCGGCCTCGCGCTCGACCAGGCTGTCGGGCGGCAGGCCGCCGTTCGATTCGCCCACGCTCATGCTGCCGCGGCTGGCGTGAAAACGCATGCCGATCTGCAGCGCCGCTTCGATGCTGTCGTCCAGGCGGCAGCCGTTGGGGTACAGGTACAGGTGGTCGCTGCTGGTGGTGCAGCCGCTCACCAACAGCTCGGCCATGGCCACCTGGGTCGACACGTGGACCATCTCGGGCGTCAGGCCCGCCCAGATGGGGTAGAGCGTGCGCAGCCAGGTGAAGAGCTCGGCGTCCTGCGCGGCCGGGATGGCGCGCGTCAGGCTTTGGTACATGTGGTGGTGCGTGTTGACCAGGCCGGGGATGACGACGTGGCCGCGCGCGTCGATCACGTCCGTGGCCTGGGCCAGCAGGGCGGGGTCCATGTCGGCCGTGGGGCCGCAGGCCAGGATGCGCGGGCCCTGGATGAGCACGCTGGCGTGGCGCCATTCGGTGCCGGCGTCGTCCATGGTGGCGACGCAGTCGGCGTTTTTGATGAGCAAGGTCGGGGTGTGCATGGGGCTGCGGTCGGCTGGTTGTGCGTTGGGTGGGGCAGGGCGGCCACCGCGCGGTGCGCGAGCAGGCCTCAGGCGGTGCGCTGCAGCAGCTGCGCCACCACCGAGATGGCGATGACGGCGGGCTCTTTGCCGGGCAGCTCGGGCAGGCCGATGGGGCAGGTCAGGCGGGCGATGGCGTCGTCGCTCACGCCCAGGGCTTGCAGCCGGTGCAGGAACTTGGCGCGCTTGGTTTGCGAGCCGATGAGGCCGGCGAAGGCGAAGTCGCCACGCTGCAGCACGGCGTGGATGATGCGCAGGTCCAGGTCGTGGCGGTGGGTGAGCACCAGGTGGCAGGCGCCAGCGGGCGCGTCGGCCACCTCGGCTTCGGCCTGCTCGGTGCTGACGAATTCGATGTGCGGGGGCAGGGCGGCCAGGGTTTGCGGCGTGGGCAGGCCTGGGGCGTCGGCGCCAAGGGTTTCGGCGGTGTCTGCGCGTTCGTCGATCCAGCGCACGGTGCAGTCGATGTCGGCCAGCAGCTTGACGATGGCTTGGCCCACGTGGCCTGCGCCGTGCAGCTCCAGGTGAAAGCGCGGGGCGGGCAGGGTCCAGGCTTGCAGGGTGGCGTCGGTGAGGGGCTCGAAGGCCAGGTCAACCGAGCCGCCGCAGCATTGGCCCAAAGTGGGGCCGAGGGCGAAGGTTTGTTGCCAGGCGGCGAGGGGTTTCTTGGGCGATGCGGCGGTGTGCGCTTCGGCCAGGGCCTTGCGGGCGAGGTCGATGGCTTGCCATTCGAGGTGGCCGCCGCCGATGGTGCCGAGGACCGGGCCCAGCACTTCAACACCTTGCTCATCACCGCCCACCAGCATGCGCACACCCGCCTCGCGCGGCGTGGAGCCCCGGATGGCGTGCACGCGCACCACCAGCGCAGGCCGACCGGCTGCGAGCCACTGCGCGGCGACGTGGCGCAGGTGGTGGGCACTCAGGGCGGTCATGGCATTGGGCGTGGTCATGGCGTCAGCGCAGGCAAGCCGAGTTGCGCGGCGGGCATCAAGCCCCAGCTGGTGCGGCCGCCTTCACAGCCTCGACCGCATCCAGTATGGCTTCGGCCGTGGCCGGTGCGCGCAGCGGCGGTTGCACCTTGTGCTGGCCCACCGCCGACACCGCGTCGCGGATGGCGAAGAACACCGAGAAGGGCAGCAGCAGCGGCGGCTCGCCCACGGCCTTGGAGCGGTAGATGGTGTCTTCGGCGTTGCGGTTGTCGAACAGCTTGACGCGGAAGTCGGCCGGGCAGTCGCTGGCGGTCGGGATCTTGTAGGTTGAGGGCGCGTGCGTCAGCAGCTTGCCGCTTTGCGGGTGCCACATCAGCTCTTCGGTGGTCAGCCAGCCCATGCCCTGGATGAACGCGCCTTCGACCTGGCCGATGTCCAGCGCCGGGTTGATCGACTGGCCCACGTCGTGCAGCACGTCGGCGCGCAGCAGCTTGAACTCGCCCGTGAGCGTGTCCACCAGCACCTCGCTGACGGCGGCGCCATAAGCGAAGTAGTAGAAGGGGCGGCCCTGCATGGCGTCGCGGTCCCAGTGCAGCTTGGGCGTGGCGTAGAAGCCGTCGGACCACAGCTGCACGCGCGCCATGTAGGCGCTCATGGTCACGTCTTCAAAGGGCAGGGTCTGCTCGCCCACGTGCACCTGGCTGTTCTCGAACCGGATGGCCTCGACGCTGACGCCGTGCTTGGCGGCGAGGTGCGCCACCAGGCGCGACTTGATCTGCTGCGCGGCATCGGCGGCGGCCTTGCCGTTGAGGTCGGAGCCGGTGGAGGCTGCCGTGGCCGAGGTGTTGGCCACCTTGGTGGTGTCGGTGGCCGTCACGCGCACGCGCTCAGGCGTCAGGCCCAGGGTGTGCGCCACCATTTGCGCCACCTTGGTGTTCAGGCCCTGGCCCATCTCGGTGCCGCCGTGGTTCACCAGCACGCTGCCGTCGGTGTACACATGCACCAGCGCGCCGGCCTGGTTGAGGTGCACCACGTTGAAGGAGATGCCGAACTTCAGCGGCGTGAGCGCCAGGCCCTTTTTGAGCACGGGGCTGCTGGCGTTGAAGGCGTTGATGGCGTCGCGGCGGGCGCGGTAGTCGCTGGTGGTGGCCAGCTCGCCGATCAGCGCGGGCAGCACGTTGTCTTCGACCTGCTGGCCGTAGGGCGTGACGTCGTTCTGGCCGATGCCATAGAGGTTGGCCAGGCGCACGTCGAGCGCGTCGCGGCCCAGGCTGCGGGCGATGTCGTCCAAGATGTACTCGACCGCGAAGGCGCCTTGCGGCCCGCCGAAGCCGCGAAACGCCGTGTTGCTTTGCGTGTTGGTGCGCGCGCAGAAGCCGTCGATGGCGACGTGCGGCAGCCAGTAGGCGTTGTCGAAGTGGCACAGGGCGCGCGCCATCACGGGCGCAGACAGGTCGGCCGAGAAGCCGCAGCGCGACACCATTTCCACCTGTGCGCCGAGGATGCGGCCCTCGTCGTCGTGACCGATGGACCAGTCGTGCGTGAAGCAGTGGCGCCGGCCCGTGACCATGAAGTCGTCGTCGCGGTCGGGACGCAGCTTGACGGGCTTGCGCAGTTTGGCCGCGGCGATGGCGGCGATGCAGGCGAACACGGCCGACTGCGATTCTTTGCCGCCAAAGCCCCCGCCCATGCGCCGGCAGGTGACTTGCACGTGGTGCGCGTGCAGGTTCAGCGCGTGGGCCACGGCGTGCTGCATTTCAGACGGGTGCTGCGTGGAGCAGTGCACCAGCATGCCACCCTCTTGCGGGATGGCGTAGGAGATCTGGCCTTCGAGGTAGAACTGCTCTTGCCCACCCAGCTGGATGTGGCCTTGCAGCGTGTGCGGCGCCTCAGCCAGCGCCTTGGCGGCGTCGCCCCGCGCCATGCGCATCGGCGGCACGACGTATTGCTTGGCAGCGTGCGCGGCCTCGGGCGTCAGCAGCGCGGGCAGCTCTTCGATGTCGAGGAAGGCCTTGGCTTGCGCAGCGGCGCGGCGCGCCAGTTCGCGGTCGTGCGAGAGCACGGCGAACACGGGCTGACCGAGGTAGTGCACGGTGCCATCGGCCAGGATGGGGTCGTCGTGCACGATGGCGCCGCAGTCGTTGATGCCGGGGATGTCGGCCGCGGTGA
Organism: Comamonadaceae bacterium 2PF; assembly: GCA_005502875.1. Taxonomy (GTDB): domain Bacteria; phylum Pseudomonadota; class Gammaproteobacteria; order Burkholderiales; family Burkholderiaceae_C; genus Aquabacterium. Next base: position 16,861 of record SCMV01000014.1, read on the forward strand.
TGACATCGACCACGCCGGGCAGGGCGCGCAGCGCGGCCAGGTTGATGCCCTTCAAGCGCCCATGGGCGACGGGCGAGAGGCCGAGGGCGGCGTGCAGGGTGCCGGCCAGCTCGGGCTGGTCGTCGATGTAGGTGGCTTCACCTGCGACGTGCAGGCGGGCGGATTCGTGCGGCAGAGGCTTGCCGGCGGCGGTGGTTGACGGCTCGGCTTGTCCGACAGGCGGCAGCAGGGAGGGGGGGAGGTCCACGGCCTGGTTCATGTTGATGCTCGGTGAGGTGCCTGTTGAGGTGCGCTGGGCGATGGGCTGCGAGGAGGCATAGGCTCAGCAGGTGGCGGGCCAGACTTGCACCTGATCGGCGCGCAGCGGGGTGCTCACTCGGGTCTCCAGCCAGAAACGTTCCAACAGGTTCTGCGCCACCTTGAGGCGGTAGCCGGCGCTGGCGCGCAGGTCAGTCAGCGGTTTGAAGTCTTGCGCCAGGGCGGCCTGGGCGGCGCGCAAGGTGGCTTCGCTCCAGGGCTGGCCGGTGAGGGCGGCTTCGGTGGCGTTGGCGCGGCGGGCGGTGGCGGCCATGCCGCCCCAGCCCAGCCGGGCCTCGGCGATGCGCTCGCCATCCAGGCGCACGAAGAAGCCTGCGCACACGGCCGAGATGTCGCTGTCGCGGCGCTTGGAGAGTTTGTAGGCGCGCACGACTACACCAGCGCTGGTGTCAGGCAGCGGCACGCGGATGGCCTGCACGAACTCGCCCGGCTGCAAGTCGTTCTTCATGTAGTCCAGGTAGAAGGCCGACAGCGGCAGCTCGCGCTCGGTGGCGCCTTTGCGCAGCACCAGGGTGGCGCCCAGCGACAGCAGGATGGGCGCGCTGTCACCGATCGGCGAGCCGTTGGCGACGTTGCCACCCATCGTGCCGGCGTGGCGCACGGGCGGCGAGGCGAAGCGCAGCCAGATTTCCTTGAGCGCAGGCACGTGTTGCGCGAGAGTGGACCAGGCGGCTTCGAGCGAAGCCCCGGCGCCGATCTCCAGAACGGGCTGGGCGCCGCCGCAGAGCGTGACGCCCTGGAACTCGGCCACCTTGCCGACGTAGATGATCTCGCCCAGGTCGCGGAACTGTTTGTTGACCCACAGGCCGATGTCGGTGGCGCCAGCCAGCAGGCGCGCGTTGGGCAGGGCTTCGCGCAGCGTGGCCAGCTCGGCGAGCGTGGTGGGGGCATGGAAGCGCTGAACCTGGTCGGGTGCGGCGCGGTTCGGGCCCTCGTAGACCAGGCTGTCGGGCGCGGCGGCTTGCAGGGCGGCGAGCTGGGCCAGCACGGGGGCGGTGTCCAGCGTCACGCGCGGGGCGTTGTACATCTGCTCGCCCGCGTCGAGGATGGGGCGGTAGCCGGTGCAGCGGCACAGGTTGCCGGCCAGCGCGTCGGCCAGCTCAGGGCGAGGCAGGGCTTGTTCGTGCTGTTCATAGCTGTGCCACAGCGACATCACGAAGCCCGGAGTGCAAAAGCCGCATTGCGAGCCGTGGCAGCTGACCAGGGCTTCCTGGCAGGGATGCAGGGCGTTGGCTTCGGCCGTGCGGCCCAGCGCGGTCACGTCTTCCACCGTGAACAGGGCCTGGCCGTCGATCGTGGGCAGGAACTGGATGCAGCTGTTGACGGTGCGGCGCTTTAGCTCGCCGGTGGCGGCGTCGCGCTCGGCCACGACCACGGTGCAGGCGCCGCAGTCGCCTTCGGCGCAGCCTTCCTTGGTGCCGGTGCAATGAGCGTGTTCGCGCAGCCACTGCAGCACGGTCGTGGTCGGCGCGAGGCCTTCAACCTGCTGCACCTCGCCACGGTGGACAAAACGGATCGGGCGTGGGGTGGGGGAACTCATGGGGACTCCGGGTGGGTGTGCGTGTCAGGTTAGCGTCTGGTGTTTGAGCCGGTATACAAGATTGCGCATATCGGTGATAAAAAGCAACGCATGAATCAGCGCGCGCTTTTCGACAAGATCGACCTGTCACTCATCCGGGTTTTGCACACCGTGATCACCGAGTCCAGCGTTTCACGCGCCGCCGTCAAGCTGCGCAGCAACCAGCCTGCCGTCAGCGCCCAGCTGCGGCGGTTGCGCGAGCTCACGGGCGACCCTTTGCTGGTGCGCAGCGGTCAGGGCATGGCGCCCACCGACGTGGCGCTGAGTCTGGTCGAGCCGGCCGCCACCATCTTGCAGCAGGCGCAGTGGATCTTCGGCGACAAGAGCGCTGCCCGGGGCTTTGACCCCGCCACCACCGAGGTGACCTTCCGCATCGCCGCGACCGACTACCTCGACCCCTGGTTCCTGCCCGAGCTCACGCTGCGCCTGCGCCGGCTAGCACCGCATTCGCGCCTGGAGGTGCTGCCGCTGGGCACCCAGCTCGACCACCGCCGCAGCCTGGCCCGTGGCGAGGTGGACCTGGTGATCGGCAACTGGCTGGAGCCGTCTGAAGAGCTGCACCTGGGCCGCCTGGTCAGCGACGAGCTGGTCTGCCTGGTGTCCGAAGACCACCCGGCCGCGCGCCTGCCCAAAGAGGGCAAGCGCTCCTGGTCGGTCGAGCAGTACCTGGCGGCCGAGCACATCGCGCCGCTGCCGTTTCACCCGGACGGCCCGGGCATCATCGAGCAGCACCTGCAGGCCAAGGGCCTGGAGCGACACATCGTTGTGCGCCACCCGCATTTCGCGCAGATCCCGTACATGGTGGCGGGCTCGCTGCTGGTGTTGACCACGGGGCGGCGCTTCTGTGAGCGCTACGTGCGTGACCTGAAGGTCAAGGTCATCCGCTGCCCGGTGCCGCTGCCGTCTTTGAACTACTACCAGCTCTGGCACGACCTGACCCACAAATCGGCCGCCAGCCGCTGGTTGCGTGAGCAGGTTCGCGACGTGGTCCGAGGCTTGCATCAGGTTCAGCCGCCCGTGCGGCATCATTGAGGTTTGGCCTCCCCACCGCGGCTCCCACCCCCACACCCCACATGACCCTCAGACTCGAGCTCAGGCGCATCACCAAGCAGTACCCCGGTGTCAGGGCCAACGATGCCGTCAGCCTCAACGTGCGCCCGGGCGAGATCCACGCCGTGCTGGGCGAGAACGGCGCCGGCAAGTCCACCTTGATGAAGATCATCTTTGGCGCGGTCAAGCCCGACTCGGGCGAGGTGCTCTTCAACGGCCAGCCGGTTCAGGTGCGCTCACCTCAAGAGGCGCGGGCCCTGGGCATCAGCATGGTGTTCCAGCACTTCTCGCTGTTCGACACGCTGACGGCGGCCGAGAACGTGTGGCTGGGCCTGGACAAGTCGCTCAGCCTGGCCGAGGTCACCCAGCGAATCCGCGAGGTCTCGGGCACCTATGGGCTGGAAGTTGACCCGGAACGCCACGTGCACTCGCTGACCGTGGGCGAGCGCCAGCGGGTCGAGATCGTGCGGGCGCTGCTGACCAAGCCGCAGCTGCTGATCCTCGACGAGCCGACTTCGGTGCTCACGCCCCAGGCGGTGGGCAAGCTGTTCGTGACGCTGCGCCAGCTGGCGGCCGAGGGCTGCTCCATCCTCTACATCAGCCACAAGCTCGACGAGATCCGCGCGCTGTGCCAGCGCTGCACCGTGCTTCGCGGCGGCAAGGTGACGGGCGAGGTCGACCCGCGCGAAGAGAGCAACGCCAGCCTGTCGCGCCTGATGATCGGCAACGAGCCGCCCGAGCTGCATCGCAACGAGGCCATGTTGGGCGAGGTGGCGCTGGCGGTCAAAGGCCTGAACGTGCCCAGCCTCGACCCGTTCGGCACCGACCTCAAGGACATCGGGTTCGAGTTGCGCGCTGGCGAGGTCCTGGGCATTGCCGGGGTGTCGGGCAACGGGCAGCAGGCATTGATGGCCGTGCTCAGCGGCGAAGACCCGCGCGCCAAGCCAGGCACCGTTCACTTGTTCGGCCACGACGTGGCCCGCTCGTCGCCGCGCGCCAGGCGCCACCAGGGCCTGCACAGCGTGCCCGAAGAGCGCCTGGGCCGTGGTGCGGTGCCGACCCTGTCGCTGGCGCAGAACACCCTGCTCACGCGCGACGACGCCATCGGCCCCGGCGGCTGGTTGCGCACCAAGGGCATCACCGGCATGGCGGTCGAGCTGATCGACCGCTTCAAGGTCAAGGCCGCAGGGCCACACGCACCGGCCAAGAGCCTGTCGGGCGGCAACCTGCAGAAGTTCATCATGGGCCGCGAGATCGACGCGGCGCCCAAGGTGCTGCTGGTGTCTCAGCCGACCTGGGGCGTGGACGTGGGGGCCGCGGCGCAGATCCGTGGCGAGTTGTTGAAGCTGCGCGACGCCGGCTGTGCCGTGCTCGTGGTCAGCGAGGAGCTGGACGAATTGTTCGAAGTGAGCGACCGCCTGATGGTGATGGCGCAGGGGCGGCTGTCGCCGTCCATCCCGGCCGCCGAGGCCACCGTGGAGCAGATCGGGGCCTGGATGAGCGGGCTGTGGGACGGCGGTGCAGGCGAAGCCTCGGCACCGGTGCCCGGGCTGGTGACGCAGCAGGGGGGCGCCCATGTTCAAGCTTGAGCCGCGTCCCGCGCCATCGAAGTTGCTGACGTTCACTTCGCCGCTGATCGCGTTGGCGATCACGGTGCTGGTGGGCGTGGCCCTCTTCGTCGCCTTGGGCAAGGACCCGCTGGCTGGGCTGCAGATGTTCTTCGTCGAGCCGCTCAAGAGCGGCTACGCGCTGTCTGAGTTGAGCCTCAAGGCGACGCCGCTGGTGCTGATCGCGTTGGGCCTGTCGGTGTGCTTTCGCGCCAACCTGTGGAACATCGGCGCGGAGGGGCAGTTCATCCTCGGGGCCGTTTGCGCCGGTGGGGTGGCCATGCAGGCCACGCCCGAGAGTGGCCCTTTGCTGATGCCAGCCGTGTTGGCGGCCGGGGCCCTGGGTGGCATGGCCTGGGCCGGCATCGTGGCGCTGCTGCGCGACCGCTTCAACGCCAGCGAGATCCTGGTCAGCCTGATGCTGGTGTACGTGGCCGAGATGCTGCTGAGCTACCTGGTCTACGGCCCTTGGAAGGACCCCAACGGCTACAACTTCCCGCAGACCATCACCTTCCTCGAAGCCGCGCGCGTGCCCAAGCTCGTTCAGGGCTGGCGCATGAACATCGGCATGTTCATCGCAGCGGTGGCGGTGGTGGGGTTTGCGGTGTTTTTGTACCGCACCTTCGCGGGCTTTCAGCTGCAGGTGGGCGGGTTGGCGCCGGCGGCGGCGCGATACGCGGGCTTTTCCAGCCGCCGCGCGCTGTGGACGGCGCTGCTGCTGTCGGGCGGCATGGCCGGGCTGGCCGGTGCGCTGGATGTGGCGGGGCCCCAGGGCCAGCTCACGCCGTACGTGCCCCTGGGCTATGGCTTCGCGGCCATCATCGTGGCCTTCGTGGGCCGGCTCAACCCGTTTGGCATCGTGTTCTCGGCGGTGCTCATGAGCATGTTCTACATCGGCGGTGAACTCGCCCAGTCGCGCCTGGGCCTGCCCAAGGCCCTCACCGGTGTCTTCCAGGGGCTGCTGCTGTTCGCGCTGCTGGCCTGCGACACCTTCATCCACCAACGTCTGCGCTGGGTGAGCAAGAAATGATCTCTGCCGAATCCCTGGCCCTGCTGATCGCGGCCACCCTCAACGCCGGCACGGTGGTGGCGCTGGCCTCCCTGGGCCTGCTCATCAACGAACGCGCTGGCGTGCTCAACCTGGGCGCCGAAGGCATGATGCTGGTGGCCGCCATCGCTGGCTACGCGGCCTGCGTGCACACGGGCAGCGACCTGGTCGGGTTCGCTGCGGCGGCCGGGGCGGGTGCGCTGCTGGCGGCGGCTTTCGGGGTGCTGGTCATCTGGCTGGGCACCAACCAGTACGCCACGGGGTTGGCGCTCAGCCTGTTCGGCACGGGGCTGAGTGCCTTCGTGGGCATCACCTACACGCAGCTGCGCCTGCCCGAGCGCGTCAACCACGCGATCCCCTACCTGGCTGACCTGCCTTTCGTGGGGCCGGCCTTCTTTCGGCACCACCCGCTGGTGTACGCCACCATCGCTTTGGCCATCGGGCTGACGTGGTTCCTGCTGCGCTCGCGTGCCGGCCTGGTGCTGCGCGCGGTCGGTGAGTCGCCCGAGTCGGCGCACGCGCTGGGCTACGCGGTGCGGCCCATCCGCCTGCTGGCGGTGTGCGTGGGCGGTGCGCTGTGCGGCGTGGCCGGCGCTTACATCTCGCTGGTCTACACCCCGCTGTGGGTCGAAGGCATGGTGGCCGGCAAGGGCTGGATCGCCCTGGCCCTGACGACTTTCGCCACCTGGCGGCCGCTGCGCGTGCTGCTGGGGGCTTACCTGTTCGGTGGCGTGACGATGCTGCAGTTTCAGCTTCAGGGGCAGGGGGTGCAGGTGCCCTCGCAACTGCTGACGATGCTGCCCTACCTCGCCACCATCGTCGTGCTGGTGCTGATCTCGCGCAACCCGACGTGGATCCGCATCAACATGCCTGCTTCGCTCGGCAAGCCCTTCCATCCGGGCGCCTGAGTGGGCATGATCGTTGCTGTTGCAGTTCGTCCTGTGGATGCAAGAAGTTCCCAACCCTGGAGATGACATGACCTCTGACCTGTCCAAGCGTTCCGTGCTCAAGCTGGCTGGCTTTGCTGCCCTGACCGCCACCGCCGCCCTCGTGGGCTGCGGCAAGAAAGACGCGGCGCCTGAAGCCGCATCGGCTGCTTCCGAAGCACCGGCGTCTGCCGCCGCAGTGGCCGCCGGCCCGTTGAAGATCGCTTTCGCCTACGTCGGCCCCGTGGGCGACGCCGGCTGGACCTACGCTCACAACCAGGGCCGCCTGGCCGTCGAGAAGGAGTTCGGCGACAAGGTCGTCACGTCCTTCGTTGAGAAGGTGCCTGAGGGCCCCGAGGCCGAGCGCGTGATCCGCGACCTGGTGGCACAAGGCAACACCCTGATTTTTGGCACCACCTTCGGCTACATGGAGCCCATGCTCAAGGTCGCCGCCGACAACCCGAACGTGAAGTTCGAGCATGGCACCGGCTACAAGACGGCCGCCAACATGCGCACCTATGACTCGCGCACCTATGAAGGCGCCTACATGGCCGGCGTCATCGCGGGCAGCATGACCAAGTCCAACACCATCGGTGTGGTGGGCTCCATCCCCATCCCCGAGGTGATCCGCAACATCAACTCCTTCACCCTGGGCGCCCAAAGCGTGAACCCCAAGATCAAGACCAAGGTGGTCTGGGTCAACGCCTGGTTCGACCCTCCGAAGGAAAGCGAAGGCGCGCAAAGCCTGCTGAACCAGGGTGCCGACGTGCTGTTCCAGAACACCGACTCGGCCGCCGTGCTGCAGACGGCCGAAAAGGCTGGCAAGTACGCTTTCGGTTGGGACTCGGACATGAGCGCCTTCGGCCCGAAGGCCCACCTGGCCTCGGCCGTCATCAACTGGGGCCCGTACTACATCAAGGCCACCAAGGAAGCCCTGGACGGCTCCTGGCAGACGGGTGGCGCCTGGTGGGGTGTCAAGGAAGGCGCCATCGACCTGGTGGCGGTCTCTGACGCCGTGCCGGCTGAGGTCAAGGCCAAGGTCGACACCATCAAGGCCGGTCTCAAGGACGGCAGCTTCGCGATCTGGAAGGGCCCGATCGTGGGTCAGGACGGCAAGGAAGTGCTGGCCAAGGACGCCGTGGCCGATGACAAGTTCCTGGGCGGCGTGAACTTCTACGTCAAGGGCGTTGAAGGCTCGATCCCGTCGTCCAAGTGATGGCGGCTTGAGCCATCAGGCGGGGTGGGCCGTTCGGGCTCGCCTCAAGGCCCTGAGGGGCCTGAACGCCGCCTGACAAGGGGCGGGGTGTCGCGGTCCGTGAAGGATTGCGCCCCCGCCCTGTTTCATTGCCGACCCAAGCGCGGAACAGGCCGCTTTCGACCCCGTGAAACCACGGGATGGCGCTGGGGGGCGTCGGCCTAAACTGGGGCTCATCAAAGGGTTCCGGCCGCGCGCCGCACCGACGAGCCACGAGCTTTGCCGCCCAGGTCAGCCTGACCGTGCCGCGCGACCGCCACCAGGAGGTCGTCGATGAACGCGCCACTTCCCCCCGAAGTGCTCCAGGCCCTCGCTTCGTTGTCCCTGGAGGACAAGTACACGCTCGAGCGCGGCAGCGCCTTCATGAGCGGCATCCAGGCCCTGGTGCGGCTGCCCATCCTGCAGCACACGCGCGACGCCATGGCGGGCCTGAACACCGCGGGCTTCATCAGCGGCTACCGCGGCTCGCCCCTGGGTGGTTACGACCAGGCGCTGTGGAAGGCGCGCGAGCACCTGGCCAAGCACCACATCGTCTTCCAACCTGGTGTCAACGAGGAGCTGGGCGCCACGGCCGTGTGGGGCACGCAGCAGCTCGCGCTCACGCCGGGGCCGCAGCGCTTCGACGGCGTCTTCGGCATCTGGTACGGCAAGGGCCCGGGCGTGGACCGCTGCGGCGACGTCTTCAAGCACGCCAACATGGCCGGCACTTCGCAACATGGCGGCGTGGTGGCCGTGGCGGGTGACGACCACGTGGCCAAGAGCTCCTCCCTGGCCCACCAGAGCGACCACATCTTCAAGGCCTGTGGGCTGCCCGTGTTCTTCCCGAGCAACGTGCAGGAGATCCTGGACCTGGGGCTGCACGCCTTCGCGATGAGTCGCTTCTCGGGCCTGTGGACCTCGCTGAAAACCATCCAGGAGGTGGTGGAGTCGTCGACCACGGTGTCGGTGGACCCGGACCGCGTCAACATCGTGCTGCCCGGTGATTTCGACATGCCCGAAGGCGGGCTGCACATCCGCTGGCCCGACGCGCCGCTGGCTCAGGAAGCCCGGCTGATGGACCACAAGTGGTACGCCGCGCTGGCCTACGTGCGCGCCAACCGGCTCAACCACACGGTGCTCGACAGCGAAGACGCGCGGCTGGGCATCATGGCCAGCGGCAAGGCCTGGAACGACCTGCGCCAGGCCCTGCACGACCTCGGTCTGGACGACGAGGCCTGTCGCGCCCTGAAGCTGCGCCTGCACAAGGTGGCCGTGGTCTGGCCGCTGGACGCCGTCATCACGCGCGAGTTCGCGCAAGGGCTGCAAGAGATCCTGGTCGTCGAAGAAAAGCGCCAGGTGATCGAGTACCAGCTCAAGGAAGAGCTCTACAACTGGCGCGAAGACGTGCGCCCCAACGTGCTGGGCAAGTTCACCGAAACCGATGGCGACCAGACGGGCGGCGAGTGGTCGCACCCGCACCCTGCCAGCCGTTGGTTGCTGCGTGCCCAGGCCGACCTGAACCCCGCGCTGATCGCCAAGGCCGTGGCGCAGCGGCTCGAGAAGCTGGGCTTGCTGGCCGATGCCCCTTCGCACCTGCGCGAGCGCATCGCCGAGCGCCTGCGCGTGATCGATGACAAGGAGCGCTCGCTGGCGCACACCACGGCCGGCCCCGAGCGCGCCCCCTGGTTCTGCAGCGGCTGCCCGCACAACACCTCCACCCGCGTGCCCGAGGGCTCGCGTGCCATGGCCGGCATCGGCTGCCACTACATGGCGCAGTGGATGGACCGCAACACGGGCCTGGTCTCGCAGATGGGCGGCGAGGGCGTGGCCTGGGTGGGGCAGGCACCGTTCACCGACGAGAAGCACGTCTTCGTGAACCTGGGCGATGGCACCTACTTCCACTCAGGTGTGCTGGCCATCCGGCAGTCGGTGGCCGCCAAGGTCAACATCACCTACAAGATTTTGTACAACGACGCGGTGGCGATGACCGGTGGGCAGCCGCTGGACGGCAACCTGTCTGTGCCCGCCATGACACGCGAGCTGCACGCGGAAGGCGTGCGCCGCATCGTGGTGGTGACCGACGACCGCAGCCGCTACGCCGACGTGCACGACCTGGCCCCGGGGGTGGACCTGTTTCACCGCGATGACCTGGACCGCGTGCAAAAGGAGCTGCGAGCAACCGAAGGCTGCACGGCCCTGATCTACGACCAGACCTGCGCCACCGAGAAGCGCCGCCGCCGCAAGCGCGGCAGCATGCCGGCCGTCACCACCCGCGTCGTCATCAACGAGGAGGTGTGCGAGGGCTGTGGCGACTGCACCGTGCAGTCCAACTGCCTGAGCGTGGAGCCCGTGGACACGCCCCTGGGCCGCAAGAGGCGCATCAACCAGAGCAGTTGCAACCAGGACTTGTCGTGCCTGAAGGGCTTTTGCCCGAGCCTGGTCACCATCGAGGGCGGCCAGCTCAAGGGCGCCAAGCCGCAACCCGGCACGCCCGACGTGCGCAAGCTGCCGCCTGTGCCCGACCCGGAGCTGCCCGATGCCACCCGGGCCTGGGGCATCGTCGTGGCGGGCATCGGCGGCACGGGCGTGATCACCATCGGGCAATTGCTGGGCATGGCCGCGCACGTTGAAGGGCGTGGCGTGGTCACCCAGGAGGCCGCGGGGCTGGCTCAGAAGGGGGGCGCCACCTGGAGCCATGTGCAGATCGCCAACCGGCCAGAGGCCATCCACACCACCAAGGTGGGCACCGCCGAGGCCGACCTGGTCATGGCATGTGACCCGATCGTCGCTTCCTTGCCCACCACGCTGAGCGTCATGCGCAGTGGGCGCACCCGCATCGCGCTGAACACGCACCACACGCCAACGGCGTCGGTGGTCTCGTCGCCTGACTGGCATTACCCGTCTGGCCAGTGCGACCACGTGCTGGCCGATGCCGTGGGCGCCGAATCCATCAAGCGCTTCGACAGCGTGGCCCTGGCCGAAAAGCTGCTGGGCGACGCCATCTACGCCAACCCGATGATGCTGGGCTTTGCCTGGCAGATGGGCTGGGTGCCGCTGAGCGGGCAGGCGCTGCGTCGGGCCATCGAGCTCAACGGGGTCCAGGTCGAGCGCAACCTGACGGCCTTCGAGTGGGGGCGGCAGGTGGCGCATGACCCGGTGCGCGTGGCGCGGCTGACCACGCCGGCGCAACCGGTGCAGTGGCTGGGCTCCAAGGCTGGTGGCGATCACGCCGGCACGGCTTCGGAACTCGATGCCTTGGTGGCCCACCGCATGGCCTGGTTGACCGACTACCAGGACGAGGCCTTGGCCCTGCGCTACAAGGGCTGGGTCGATCGCTTCCGTTTGGCCGAGGAGATGCTGGATGCGCGGGTCGGCCAGACCAAGCTGCGCCTGAGCATGGCCGTTGCCCGCCAGCTGTTTCGGATGATGGCCATCAAGGATGAGTACGAGGTGGCCCGCCTGTTGACCTCAGAGCGCTTCAGGCAGCAGTTGGGTTCGCAGTTCGAGGGTGAGTGGCGTTTGGTGTTTCACCTGGCCCCGCCTGCGCTGGGTGAGGGGCATGGCGCCGTGCAACGCGTTGCCAAACGCGCCTTTGGCCAAGCCTGGCTGCCGCTGCTCAGCGGCCTGGCCAAGGCGCGCCGCTGGCGCAACACCTGGCTGGACCCCTTGCGCTGGAGCGCCACCCGCCGAGACGAGTTGGCCACCTTGCGTGAGTACGAGGCGCTGCTGGGGCGGTTGCTGGAGGGCCTGAGCGCCAGCCAACATGCGCTGGCATGCGAGCTGGCCGAGTCGGCCGAGGCCATTCGCGGTTTCGGGCCCGTGCGGGCGGCGAACGCAGCCCCTGTGAGGGCCCGCTGGGCTCAGAGGTTCTTGCTGCAGTCCAGGCCGTAGGACTTCTTGAGTGCCTCGACCTCGGCCGCAGGCGCCTTGGCCAGTTGCACGCAGGTGGTGAAGTTGCCGTGCATGCGGCGCGCCTTGATCTCGAAGTAGGTCCAGTCGACGATGTCTTCGCGCTTGAAGCTCACCTGGCCGCCCACGGCCAGCTTCTTGAGGCGGCTGGGCACGCTGTTGGCCTTGCCCTTGTAGCCGTTGCCGTCCTTCTCGAAAGGGTGGATCCAGACGTACTCGGTCACCTTGCCTTCGGTCAGCCGCACGCGCACGGACTCGACATCGACGTTGGGGTCGTTGGAGGCATGGACCTTCAGGAACCCGTCGAGCGAGCCTTGCGCCTTCTTGAAGGCCGCTTTCATGGCAGGGTCCTTGTCGTTGAGCTCCACGACTTCCTGCTGCTCTTCGGCCTTTTGTTCAGCTTTTGGTGCGGCCGCTTTCTGGCTGGCTGCGGGCTTTGTTGCCACAGCAGGTTCGGCGTGTGCCGCACCCATCGACAAGCAGAGCAAGCTGGAGACCAGGGCAATCGACGTGGTTTGAACAAGGTTGGGCATGCGTGCAAAAGGCATCTTCGTGACGGCAGAGTCAGACATGTGGGTGCCCGAGCGACGAGCGCACGGACACCAGCGGAGTGTGCGCGAATTTCGGGCTTTGGCCGTGCGCACTTTGTCCTGAAAACCCCGCACGGCCCCTGCATGCGCGGCAGGGGAGACCCTGTCATCCGGGCGAATCAGGGTTTTCAGGTAAGGTGCTGCGATGACCTTGGCTGCCTTGTCTTCCCCCCTGTCCGCGCTGACGCGAGACCGCCGCACGCAGGGCTTTTTGTGTGCTCTGGCGGGCGCGGTGGCGTTTTCCGGCAAGGCCATCGTGGCCAAGCTGATGTACCGCCATGGCGCCGACGCGATCTCCGTGGTGGGCTTGCGCATGGCCATGGCCTTGCCGATGTTCCTGTTGATGGCCTGGTGGGCGGGCCGCAGCTCGGGCGCTGGTGGGCGACTGCCGCTCAGCCGCCGCCAGCTCTGGCAGGTGATCGGCCTGGGGTTCACGGGCTACTACCTGGCCAGCACGCTCGACTTCCTGGGGTTGCAGTACATCAGCGCCAGCCTGGAGCGCGCGATCCTTTACCTCAACCCGAGCCTGGTGCTGTTGCTGTCGGTGTGCTTCCTGGGTGCGCGTTTGCGTTGGGTGCAGGTGCTTGCGCTGATGATCAGCTATGCGGGCGTGCTGGTGGTGTTCCTTCACGACTGGGATGTGGCCCACATGGTGTCCGACGCGTCGCAGGGGCTGGATGCCCGCTCTGCCGTGGCCATGGGCAGCGTGCTGGTGTTCTTGAGCGCCTTGTCCTATGCCATTTACCTCATGGGCAGCGGGCAGCTGGTTCAGCAACTCGGTTCCATGCGCTTGGTGGGGTTGGCGTCCTGCGCGGCTTGCCTGATGTGCCTGGCGCAGTGGTGGGTGGCGCACGCGCTGAGCGAGGGCCGCCTGGGTGGCCTGGATCACCTGCCGTGGCAGGTGTGGGGGCTGTCTGCGCTCAACGCAACGGCCTGCACGGTGCTGCCGGTGTGGTTGGTGATGCGGGGCGTGCAGTTGCTGGGGGCCTCGGTGGCGGCCCAGGTGGGCATGGTCGGACCGCTCTCGACCATCTGGCTGGCCTCTTGGTTCCTGGACGAGCCGGTGACCGCCCGCCTGATGATGGGCACAGGCACGGTGTTGCTGGGCATCCTGGTGCTCTCGCGCATGAATCGGCCACCGGCGCCGCAGGTCAAGACGGTGATCGAGTCTGGCGGCGCGAAGGACTGAGCTGCGTCAACGCAGCGAGCTGGCCTGGCCTTGTGGTGGGGCGGCGGTTCGAGCGGTCCCTGGTTGATGGACCGCTGCCGCACGTGGGCTCAGGCCGCTTGAGCCCGCGACAGCGCCTGCACCAGGCAATCTGCCTGGGCGTCGATGGACGCGGGCAGGCGCTGAGGATCGTGCCGCACCGCCTCGATCCAGCTGGCGGTGACGTCGGCTTCCCGGCCTTCAGGCAGCTCCGGCAGCGACACCAGCACGCCCTCGACGGGCGCCCGGCTGAGCGCATCTTGTCGCTGTCCGCGCAGGAAGACATCGAAGCGAGGCTGGCGGCGCGCGTCGGCCACGGGCTCGCCTTCGGTGCCACGCATCAGCAGCGCATCGGCCCCGCTCAAGGCAATGAAGCCCGCGAGCGATTCACCGTATTCAGGGTGGGTGTGGTTGATGACGCGCAGGCGCGGCGCGGGTGAATCGTTGCCATCGGCGCCGTTGGGTGTGGGCAGTGCGAACGGGTCCAGCAGCTTGACAACGGTGTGCGCAGGGTTGCGCAGGCCCACCGTCCAGCGCACGTCCAGCAAGCGTGCCACGCTGGGGCAGAGGTCGGCGATGTCGATGAAGGCGGGCTGCCCGGCCTGCCAGCATGCGGCCAGTTGCGTGGCGTCCTTCACCTGAGGCCAGCGCGCGGCGGCGAACACCTGCGACGAGGTGATGCGCGTCGGGTCCGTGGCGGGGCCGTGCACCAGCACGCGCACGCCGCGTCGGGCCAGTGCCCAGGCCAGAAGGGGCGTCAGGTTGGGCAGTTTGCGCGAGCCGTTGTAGGAGGGCAGCAGCACGACGCCTCGCGGCGCCGCCGCCAAGGCCGGTCGCAGGTCGATGCAGCGCTCGGTGGTGGCATCAAGGAAGCCGATGAGCTCGTCGGGCGTTTCGCCTTTGATGCGCATGGCCAGGCAGAAGGCGCCGATCTCCAGGTCGGTGACCTGGCCGTCGAGCACCTGCGACATCAGGTCGTGCGCCTGCTCGCGAGAAAGCGGCCGGGCGCCGTCTTTGCCCCGGCCGATGACCTTGATGTGTGCGGCGATGCCCATGTTGCCTCGGCGTGGTGTCTTGTGGTGATCCTGCTGCAGGGCAGGATTATCCCGTCACGCGGTGGCCGTGGCGTTTGTCGGGTTGCCCTGTGAGGTGCTGTCCTCCGTGTTGACCGGTGTTTGCTGCACCAGCTTGCGCAGCGCAGGCAGGCAGGAGCCGCAGTTGGTGCCGCAGCGCAGCTCTCCCTGCAGGCTGGCCAGGCGCTGATCGGCGTTGCCACCGCAACGCCCCAGCACTTGGGTGATGGCGATGTCGCTGACGTTGAAGCATGTGCAAACTTGCTTGCCCCGGTTGGCGGTCGCCACTGGCGGGGTGTCACCTGGTGCGAGCAGGGCCGTGCCGAGCTCGTCGATGGGCAGGTCGTCTTGAAGCAGTGGTCGAACCCACTTTTCGGAGGCGAGCTCGCCCACCATCAGGAAGGCACGCAGGCGGCGACCTTGCTCGGTCTGCGCCACCTGCATGCGGCGCTGCTGGCCCTGCTTGGGATCGTCATAGCGCATGACGCCGGACCCGCCGATGCCGAACAAATCGGCCAACTCGTCGAGCGTGGCGGCATCGATGGGCGAGGGCGATGCCGCTCGGAACAACAGGCCCACACGCGCCTGTTCATCCGGTTCTCGGCCGAAAGGCACGCAGGCCGTGAACGGAAAGCGCTGCATCCAGCCTTTGAGCTGCTCGCGCAGGCTCAGGGCCTGGTCGGCGGGCAGCCAAGCCACGGCCAACAGCTTCCAGGGCAGGTCCGCCGGCGACAGGCGCACGGCCGCGTGCTTGAGCTCGGGTTGCTTGGACGTCGGGCAGAAAGCGGGTTGGGTCAGGGCGTTCACACCGGTCACGCGGCGACCGTGTGCATCGACGCCGCCGAGGGCTTCTTCACCCCAGTGCATGGCGATGTGGCCCTGATGGCGCCCCATGCCTTCGTGCGCCATGGCCGGGATCAGCAACTGGCCACGTCGAGACGTGACTTGCACGAGTTGGCCATCGCTCAGGCCCAGCTCGGCCATGTCGGCAGGGTGCAGCTCGATGCTGGGCTCGGCCACATGCCCGAACAGGCGCCCGAGCGTGCCGGTGCGGCTCATGCCGTGCCATTGATCGCGCAGGCGGCCGGTGTTGAGCGCGAAGGGGAAGCGCTCATCGGGCACCTCTCGCACGGGCAGGGGGCGCACGGCGGCGAAGCGGGCGCGGCCATCGGGTGTGGCGAAGCGGCCGTCGGTGTAGAGGCGTTTGCGACCCTCGGTGGCGCCTTCGGGCATGGGCCACTGCTGCGGGCCCTGTGAGTCGAGCAGGGCGTAGCTCAGACCAGTGATGTCGAGGTCACGGCCACGGGTGCTTTCGCGGTGCTCGTTCCAGACGGACTCGGGCGTCGTGTAGGGGAAGAGGGTGTCGGTGCCGGGCAGGTAGCGCGAGGTGCGCTCGGGCAGGCGGGCCTCCAGCCGGCGGCCAACGTCGGTGAAGATGACCCAGTCGTGGCGGGCTTCACCGGCAGCGGCCACCGCAGGGCGCACGCGGCTGATGCGGCGTTCGCTGTTGGTGACGGTGCCGTCCTTCTCGCCCCAGGTGCTGGCCGGCAGCAGGATGTCGGCGTAGGCGCAGGTGGCGGTGGTGGCGAAGGCTTCCTGCACCACGACGAGCTCGGCCCGCTCCAGGGCCTTGCGCACGGTGTGCTGGTCGGGCAGCGACTGGGCGGGGTTGGTGCACGCGATCCAGAGTGCCTTGATCTCACCTCGCGCGGCCGCTTCGAACATCTCGACCGCCGTCTTGCCAGGCTGCGAAGGCACCTCGCGCACGCCCCACAGCGCGGCCACCTCGGCGCGGTCGATCTCGCTGCCCAGGTTGCGGTGAGCGCTCAGCAGGTTGGCCATGCCGCCCACTTCGCGCCCGCCCATGGCGTTGGGCTGACCCGTCAAAGAGAAGGGGCCGGCGCCCGGCTTGCCGATCTGGCCGGTGGCCAGGTGCAGGTTGATGAGCGCGGCGTTCTTGTCGGTGCCCTGGCTGCTCTGGTTCAGGCCCTGGCAATACAGGGACAGCGTGGGCGTCTGCTGGCCGAACCAACGTGCAGCCAATTCGAGGTCTTCACGACGGATGCCGCAGACCTCGCTGACGCGATCGGGGGTGTGTGGCTGCACGACCTCCAGCAGGTCGCTGAAGCCGCTGGTGTGGTCGCGGATGTAGGCCTGGTCGAGCAGGCCGTCGCGCGCCAGGATGTGCAGCAGGCCGTGGTACAGCGCCACGTCGGTGCCGGGCTGGATGGCCAGGTGCAGGTCGGCCATGTCGGCGGTCTCGGTGCGCCGGGGGTCGACCACGATCATCTTCATGCTCGGGTTGGCTTGGCGTGCGGCCTCGATGCGACGGAACAGGATCGGGTGGGCCCAGGCCGTGTTCGAGCCGGTGATGAAGAGCGTGCCGGCGTGGTCGAAGTCTTCGTAGCAGGCGGGTGGGGCGTCGCTGCCGAGGGTGACCTTGTAGCCAGCCACCGCGCTGCTCATGCACAGGCGCGAGTTGGTGTCTAGGTTGTTGGTGCCCAGCAGGCCCTTGACCAGCTTGTTGACGACGTAGTAATCCTCGGTCAGCAATTGGCCAGAGCCGTAAAAGCCCACGGCCTGCGGTCCATGCTCGCGCACGATGGCGGCCAGGCGGTCGGCTGCCTCGTCCAGTGCCGCGTCCCAGCCGACTCGCTCGGGTGGGGCATGGCGACTGGCGCGACGCATGGGGTGCATCAGGCGGGTCTGCTTCGTCACCGCTTCGGCGGCGGTCAGGTGCAGCGTGCTGCCTTTGGTGCAAAGGCGCCCGAAGTTGGCAGGGTGATCGGGGTCGCCTTGCACTTGCACGATCTGATCGCCGCGTGACTCGATCAGCACACCGCAGCCGGTGCCGCAGTAGGGGCAGGTGGCGCGGGTGACCTGGGTGGAGGCGGCGATGGGGATGGTCTTCATGGTGGGGCGATGCCTCAGTTCAGTCGGGCGTACAGGCCGGTCACCCGGTCCATGATCTGCAGGATGTTTTCGCTGCTGCGCAGCACCTCGGCGCCGTGGCGTGGGTTGCGCGCGTTGCGGTCGATGCGGCTGAGCGCATTGTCGAAGAAGACCCATTGCTGGCGGGCCAGAGACAACTCATCGCGGATGGTGTTGGTGACCTCGGGCGCCGATTCAAGCAAGGTCAGCGCACCGAGGAATTCGCGTTTGGCCGTCTCGAGTTCGCGCTGCTGAGCCGGGTCGGCAGCGCTCCAGGTGAGGCTGAGGTAGCACTTGGCCGATCGCTGCGAAAGCATGCGCTGGCGTCCCGCCACATTGACCAGTTTGCCGACCGGTTTGCCCGAGAGTTGCTCCAGCTGCACGGTGCCCTGGTGGGCCAGGGCGAGCACGCGTGCGTCCAGGCTCAGCAGCTTGGGCGCCTGTTCACGCTTGGGTGCGGCGCCAACGAGCGCCAGTTTGTAGTCGCTCCAAACACCTTCGAGTTGCTGATAGGTGGTGCGGATGGCCGGTTGCGAGGCGTAGGCCTTGAGCTCGACCAGCTGCCGGTCGAACGTGGCCATCGACTCGGCCAGGATGCGCGCGGCCTTGTCTGGCTCGATGCCTTGACCGATGGCCAGCCAGGCCTTGGCCATGCGCTGAGACAGCATGCGCTGACGACCGGCTTTGTTGATGGCGTCGTTGATGTCGATCACCTGGGCACGAGCCGTGGCTGGCGCCATGCCAAGCGGTGCGATGAACGCGGTGAGGGCCACGCCTGTCAGCCCTTGCAGGCAGGTGCGGCGTTGATCGTTGTACAACTGGGGCATGCTGGAACCTGGCGCGCAGCAGCCTTGGGGCCGCTTGCGCATTGCATGAAAGGCGCCGACTCAGGCCGCAGCCTGGAGCGCAGGATCGTTGACCGCGCCAAACATCAGGCGGTCGCGGTGAGCGGAGATCGACCGGCCTTCGCGGATCAACTGGAAGTACTGGCTGCCGTCTTCGGTGTCGCCATACAGGCAGGCCCCGACGAGCTTGTCGCCACGGATCACCAACTTCTTGTAGGTGCCGCCCATCGGGTCGGACAGCACGATCACCTCGGTGTCGTCGCCACCCATGAAGTCGCCCGCAGAAAACAGGTTGATGCCCGTGACCTTGAGCTTGGTCGACACCTGCGAGCCCAGGTAGCGCCCGATGCCCAGGCGCGCCAGGTGGTTGGCCACCACCTTGCCCTGTTCGTACAGCGGCGCCACCAGTCCGTAGGCCACGCCCCGGTGCGAGGCGCATTCGCCCACCGCGTAGATGCGAGGGTCGGTGACGGTCTGCATGGTGTCGGTGACGCTGATGCCGCCTCGGCCATCGTGGGCGCAGCCAATGCCTGCGCTGCGCGCCAGCTCGGTGTTGGGGCGGATGCCAGCTGCCATCACCACCAGATCGGCCAGCACTTCCTGTCCGTCCTTGAAGCGAACGGCCCGCACGCGGCCGGCCCCGTCGTCCAGCAAAGCTTCGGTCTGTGCGGGCAGCAGGAAGCGGATGCCGCGATCTTCCAGGGCGCGCTGCAACAGCTTGCCGGCGACCTCGTCGAGCTGCCGCTCGAGCAGCCATGGTGCCAGGTGCACCACGGTGACTTCCATGCCGCGCTGGCGCAGGCCGTTGGCGGCCTCCAGACCCAGCAGGCCGCCACCGATGACGACCGCGTGGCGGTGCGTGGCGGCGGTTTGGATCATGGCCTGCGTGTCGGCGATGTCGCGGTAGGCGATCACGCCTTCGAGCTCCTTGCCGGGCACGGGCAGGATGAAGGGGTTCGAGCCGGTGGCCAGCAGCAGCCTGTCGTAAGGCTCCTCTGAACCATCGTCGGCGATGACGACCCGGCGTGCGCGGTCGATGCGCGTGACCTTGCGGCCCATGCGCAGGCGGATGCCGTGCTCCTCGTACCAGCTCACCGGGTTGAGGATGATCTCGTCGATCGTCTGCTCACCGGCCAGGACCGGTGACAACATGATGCGGTTGTAGTTCGGGTGCGGTTCGGCCCCGAACACGGTGATGTCATGCAGGTCGGGCGCGAGCTTGAGCAGCTCTTCCAGGGCCCGAACGCCAGCCATGCCATTGCCCACCATCACCAACTTCTGTTTGGTCATGTGCGTGCTCCATCAGCGGTATTCATCTTTTTGTGCCCCGGATGCAAGCAAGTAAAGGGCCAGGGGTGGGGCAGGCCTCTGCACCGAATGCGGGCGCAGATCTTGCGAGCCGCATCGAAATCGGGCGTGGCACCATGAGCGTGCGTGCACACCAGCGACAAAACCAGAAAACGCTCCTGCTGAGGAAGACATGAGTTTCGACGTGGACATCGGCTGGGCCAGCGAGCGCGGGCCCCGCACCGAGATGGAAGACTTCGCTGCGGTGCGTCGTCCCGCCTCCGGTGAGGCGGCTTGGGGCGTCATCGCTGCCGTGGCCGATGGGGTGTCGCAAGGCGGCCTGGGCAAGGAGGCAGCGCAAACGACCGTGATGGGCCTGCTGCGCGACTGGTACGCCACCCCCGCCACCTGGGACCCGACCGTCGCGCTCGAGCGGCTGATCTCGGCCCAGAACGCCTGGCTGGTCGACCACAACCGCCGCCGTCAGTCGGTGCGCAGCGAAGACCGCGCGGGCGGCGCCGGCATGAGCACGCTCACGGCGCTGGTGCTGCGCGCCCACGGCTACACCCTGGCCCACGTTGGCGACACCCGGGCTTGGCTGATCCGCCATGGCGAGTGCACCCAGCTGACGCAGGACCACACGCTGGGCCAGCTCACGTTTCAGAACGGCTTGACGCGTGCCATCGGGCTCGACGAGTCCGTGAAAGTCGATTACTTCAGCGGCGACCTGCAGGTGCACGACATCTTCGTGCTCACCAGCGACGGCGTTCATGGCGTGCTGTCTGCTCGCCAGATCCAGCAATTTGCCCAGCAAGGTGCCTCGCAGGAAGTCGCCGATGCCATGGTGGCCAAGGCCCTGGCCTCGGGTGGGCGAGACAACGCCACCGCGCTCGTGATCCGGGTCACCGGTCTGGACGTCGCCACGCTGGAAGACCACACCCGGCGCAGCCATCAGCTCCCGGTGCCTCAGCGCCTCAAGGACGGCGAGGTGATCGATGGCATGCAGGTCCAAGCCCTGGTGTTCAACAACGGGGTGCACCGCGTCTACCGCGTCAAGCACCTGGCCACGGGCCGCGTTCAGGCCCTCAAGACCCTGCATGAAGCGCGCGCCAGCGACCCGCAAGAGCGCCAGATGCTGGCCCACGAAGCCTGGCTGGGCGCCCGCGTGTCAGAGCGCGAGGCCCGTGGCTTCCTCCACGTGGTCGAGCCTGAGGAGCCCACCTTCTTCTACACGCTGTCCGACTGGCTGGCGGGGCAATCGCTCGGTCACATGCTCGATCACGAGAAGCGATTCCCGGTGCACGAAATCGTGTCGGGCATCACCTCGTTGGTGCGCACGCTGGGGCGCCTGCACCAGCATGGCGTCATCCACCGAGACATCAAGCCCGACAACCTGCACCTGGGCGACGACGGCCAGTGGCGCATCCTCGACCTGGGGGTCGCCCTCTCGGGCAAGGAGCCGGAGTCACTGCGCGTGTTGCACGCTGGCACGCCCAGCTACATGAACCCCGAGCAGTGGGGTGATGACCCTGGGCTGGCTCGCGCCACGTTCCAGTCCGACCTCTATGCCCTGGGCGTGTCGCTCTACGTCTGGCTGACGGGGCGGCTGCCTTATGGCGAGATCGAGCCCTATCAGACGGCTCGATTCCGCCGCGACCCGGTGCCGCCCTCGCGGCTGAGGCCCGACGTGCCGATCTGGCTGGATCACATCGTCCTCAAGGCCGTGGCCCGCGAGCACAAGCAGCGCTTCGAGACCGCAGAAGAAATGTTGCTGGCGCTCGAGAGGGGGGCCTCTCGCCCACTGAGCGCGCCGCCCGCCTCGCCCCTACTCAAACGCGACCCGACCGCCGTCTGGAAAATCGCCCTGGGTGTGTCGCTGCTGCTGAACTTCCTGCTGGTGTACTGGCTGGCGTTCCTGCCCAGCGGGCGCTGAAGCGGTTGACCGCAGCCGAAGCGAGTCCACAAACGACAAACCCCGCAGGCGGTGGCCTCGCGGGGTGTCCGGCGACAGAAACTGAAAACTGCTTTCGGCGATCAGGAGCAGGCCTTGTGAGCCCGCCCCCGTCGTGACGGTGGCCTCGGAGTGAGGTTCAGCGGCTGGAGCTTGCGGTCTGGTTGAACGCGGCCGACGTGCCACCGGAGGTGCGGGCGCGCCCGCCTTTTTCTGCCCAGGTGCGCGTCCAGCGGATCTGCATGACGCGCATCATGGCCAGCACGGCCACGCCCAGGACGGCGAAGGCCAGGAAGCCGTAGAAATAGGTGCCCAGGTGCTGCTTGGACAGGCCCATGGCGTTGGGGATGAAGCCGCCGCCCAACGCGCCGAGTTCACCGATCATGGAGCCAGCCACGGCCGTGGTCAGGGGCCAGCGCAACGGCACCAGCTGAAAGAGCGCGCCATTGCCAGCCCCCAGCGAGGCAAAGCACAACATGAACAGCAAGGTGGTCAGCACCAGGCTCTGCCCCATCAAGCCACAGATCACCAGCGTGACGATCACCATCGACAGCACGGCCGTCAGGGTGTTGATGCCGCCCCACCGGTCGGACAACCAGCCTCCCACCACGCGGGTGGCGGAGCCCATCAGCGTGGCCAGCATGGTGAGCTGACCGGCCTCGATCTTGGTGACCTTGAACTGGTCGTAGAAGTAGGTGGGCAGGAAGTTGGCCAGGCCAATGAAGCCGCCGAAGGTGATCACGTAGATCAGGCTGAAGGCCCAGCCGTCCTTTTCGTAAAGGCAGGCGGTGTGCTCGCGGAAGGTTTGTTCTTCGCGGTCGGGCGGCTCTTTGGCGCAGATCGCCATGACGATCATGGGCAGCAGCATGGTGAACGCAGCCAGGCCGTAAACGGTCTGCCAGCCGAACTTCGTGGCCAGGGGGGGCGCGAACAACACGGCCAGCACGGTGCCGCTGTTGCCAGCGCCCGCGATGCCCATGGCCAGGCCCTTGTACTTGGGCGGGAACCAGCCCGATCCCAGCGACAGCGCGATGCCGAAGCTGCCGCCAGCGATGCCCAGCAGCACGCCCATGGCCAGCACCTCGTTGTGCGTGTCAACGAAGAAGTAACCGAAGGCCAGGGCCAGCACGATCAGCCCCATCTCGACCATCGCGGCGCTTTTGCGCCCGATGTACTGCGCCAGCAGCCCCAGCGGGAAACGCATCAGTGCACCGGCCAGGATGGGCACCGAGATCATGAAGCCCTTCTCAGCGGCGCTCAGGTTGAACGTCTCGCTGATGAAGGGGGCCATGGCGCCGTTGAGCACCCAGATGGCGAAGGTGAAGTCGAAATAAAGGAATGAAGCGAGCAGGGTCGGCATGTGCCCCGATCGCATGAAGGCTTTGTGGTCAGACATGGTTACCTCAGCGGTTGCGTGCACCATCGTGGGTGACGCTTGTGTTTGTGCTTCAACACATGCAATTCAGGTGCCAGCTTGGTGCGCACGCTTGAGGGGCGTTTCGGATCAAGCACAATGTCGACCGACGTCACAGGAGCACACCCATGAGCATCAAGTCCGACCGCTGGATCCGCCGCATGGCCGAAGAGCACGGCATGATCGAGCCCTTCGAGCCGGGCCAGGTTCGTCACGCCGCCGATGGCCACAAGATCGTCAGCTATGGCACGAGCAGCTACGGCTACGACATCCGCTGCGCCCCCGAGTTCAAGGTCTTCACCAACATCCACAGCACCGTGGTGGACCCCAAGAACTTCGACGAAAAGAGCTTCGTCGACATCGAGAGCGACGTCTGCATCATCCCGCCCAACAGCTTCGCGTTGGCGCGCACCGTCGAGTACTTCCGCATCCCGCGCAACGTGCTGACCATCTGCCTGGGCAAGAGCACCTATGCGCGCTGCGGCATCATCGTCAACGTCACGCCATTCGAGCCGGAATGGGAGGGCTACGTCACCCTTGAGTTCAGCAACACCACGCCGCTGCCCGCCAAGATCTACGCTGGCGAGGGCTGCGCGCAGGTGCTGTTCTTCGAAAGCGACGAGGTCTGCGAGACCAGCTACAAGGACCGCGGTGGCAAGTACCAGGGGCAGCGTGGTGTGACCCTGCCCAAGACCTGAACGGAGCGTGATTTTCGTCACATGAAAAGGTCTGTGGTGTGGGCATCCACAATGCACAGGCTTCATTACGCTCCGTTACAATGAGGGCAGACACGAGGCGCCTGCTGCAAACTGGCGGTCGCCCGACTGCGAACAATGGGCAGCTTTTTTTGAAGGCTCGCCCGAATAACGGCAGAGAGTGACCCCGTCAGGTCAGCGAAAGCACCAAGTTGCTTGAGCTGACCCGTGGGAGGGGGTGTGGCGGTGCCCGTGTCTGAAGTTGTACCTCTACCTGGCCCCGACCCCCATGCGCCGACCCCTTCAATCACCAGCACTGGTCAACGCGTTCTACGACAGCCTGCGGCCCGAGCAGCGCGAGACCGCACAGATCATGCATCGCGCCATCCTGGCTGCGGCCCCCCACCTGCGCCCTGAGGTCAAGTGGGGCAACCTGTGTTTCATGAACGAGCACGACAACGTGCTGGCGCTGGTTTTGTTCAAGGCCAATGCGCACCTGCAGGTGTTCAACGGCGTGATGCTGCTGAGCGAATTCCCTGAACTGGAGGGCGCAGGCAAAGGCATGCGTCACGTGAAGTTCCGCTATCGCCAGCCTGTCAACGAACAACTCATCCGTGAACTGACGCTGGGCAGCCTCCAGGCGCTGGCGGTTCAGCAGGCCCGGCATGCTCGCTCGGCGACCCGCTGGGGCTCCGAGCGTCCGCAGTGACCCTTCAGTTGGCCAGGCTGCCTGCCGATTGTTAGCATGTGACAACCATGCACCTGATCAACGCCGACCTGCACTGCCACTCCAACGTTTCCGACGGCACCTTGACCCCGGAGGCGGTGGCCGAGCGCGCCGCCGCCAATGGCGTGGCGCTGTGGTCCCTCACCGATCACGACGAGGTTGGCGGGCAGCACCGCGCGCATGCCGCCGCGGCCAGCCTGGGCATGGCTTACCTGCCCGGTGCAGAGATTTCGGTGACGTTCGCAGGCAAGACGGTGCACATCGTTGGCCTGGGTTTCGATCCCGATGACCCGCAACTGCTGCAGGGCTTG
The DNA here is from genome assembly GCA_005502875.1 of Comamonadaceae bacterium 2PF. GTDB lineage: Bacteria > Pseudomonadota > Gammaproteobacteria > Burkholderiales > Burkholderiaceae_C > Aquabacterium. The sequence goes on from SCMV01000014.1 coordinate 41,563, forward strand.
GCCGACACGCGCAACGGCCGTGAGCGACGCGCCCGTGACATCGGCGATGAGCTGGCCAAGGTCGGCATCCCCGATGCTTTCGAGGGCGCGCTGAAGTTCGTGGGCAACCCCGACCTGATCTCGCGCACGCACTTCGCTCGCTACATCGTGGAGTTGGGCGTTTGCGCCGATCCCCACGACGTGTTCCGTCGCTACCTCGCCGAAGGCAAGCCTGGCTTCGTGCCGCACAGCTGGGCGCGTTTGAGCGACGCCGTGCGGTGGATCACCGGGGCCGGTGGCGTCGCGGTCATCGCTCACCCGGGTCGGTACGACTTCACCCCGAACGAAGAGTTCGCGCTGTTCAGCGAGTTCAAGGCACACGGCGGTCGGGGTGTCGAGGTCGTCACCGGCAGCCACACGGTGGCCGAGTACGCGCGTTACGCCGACATGGCGATCGAGTTCGATCTGCTTGCCTCGCGCGGCTCCGACTTCCATGACCCATCCGAGAGCCACACCGACTTGGGCGCCTTGCCTGATCTGCCAGGCAAGGTCACACCGGTCTGGGCGGCGTTGCAGGACCGCATCCTGCAGCCCTGAGGCGGCGCCCTGATGGGCGGCATTCGCGTTAGTCTTGGGCCATGGCCCAACTCTTTGAAGTTCACCCGGAACACCCACAGCCCAGGCTGCTCAAGCAGGCGGCGGCTTTCCTGCACCAGGGCGGCGTGGTGGCGGTGCCCACCGACTCCAGCTACGCCCTGGTCTGCCACCTCGATGACAAGTCGGCGGTCGATCAGCTGCGGCGCATCCGTGGGGTCGACGAGCGGCATCACCTGACGCTGTTGTGCCGAGACCTGTCCGAGCTGGCAAGCTACGCGCGGGTCGACAACCAGCAGTACCGTTTGCTCAAGCTGGCCACACCGGGGCCCTACACCTTCATCCTGGAGGCCACGAAAGAGGTGCCCAGGCGGGTGTCTCACCCGTCACGGCGCACGATCGGGCTGAGGGTGCCAGATCACCGTGTCACGCAGTCGCTGCTGGCAGAAATGGGGCAGCCCTTGCTGGCGACCACCTTGATCCTGCCCGATGAGGTCGAGCCCCTCAACGACGCGCAAATCATCCGTGAGGCCCTGCAAAAGCGCATCCAGGCGGTCGTCGATGCAGGCGCGTGCCCGATGGCTCCCACCACCGTCATCGACCTGAGCCAGGGCGGGGCGCAGGTGTTGCGTCAGGGCCGCGGTGAGCTCTCTCGGTTGGGCTTGAGCGACGCGGGCTGAACGCCGGGGTCTTGCGCTGCCAGGGCCTCGGCCAGCCAGGGGGCATGAAAGCCCAGGTGCCAGCGATCGCCTGCGCGCACCAGCGGCACGCCCGGCGCCCCTTGCTCGGCGTAGGCGCGCTGGCAGGCCGAATCGGTTTCAACGTTGCATTCCTGCCAGCGCACACCGTGCTGGTTCAGCCACGCGATGGCTTTTGCGCAGTAAGGGCACGTTGAGGTCGTGTAGAGCGTGATGTCCACGCGCTGGCTGTGCTCGCGCACGGCCGACGCCGATCGGGTTGCCTGCCAGCTGTTGAGCCCTTGGGCGCCTCCCCAGAAAACAGCCACCAGCGCAGCGAGTCCCAGCAGGGACCGCATGGTGGGGCGTGCGGTCGGGCTCGTGGTCATGCTGGTCGTGCCCTTGGCTGTGCGCCCGAGTCAGCCCTTGGGCGGCTGCGCGTCGGTGGCAGCTGGCGCCTTCTGGCCGAGCTTGCTTTCCTGGCCGGCCAGCAGCTTGCGGATGTTGGCCTCGTGACGCCAGATCAGCAGGGCGCTCATGACGACGGTTCCAAAGGTGGCGGGGCCGATGCCCCAGCCCCATGCCTGGATGATGGGCGCGGCCAGCGAGGCCGTCAGCGCCGCCAGCGAGGAATAGCGGAAGACGACGGCCATCGTGATCCAGACCAGCAGCACGAGGCCGCCCAGCGCGGGCGCGAAGCCCAGCAGCACACCGGCTGCCGTGGCCACGCCTTTGCCACCTTCGAACTTGAAAAAGATGGGCCACAGGTGCCCGATGAAAGCGCCCAGCCCCACCGCCGTCACCACCAGTTCGGACAGCCCGAGTTGCCAGGCCATGACCACCGGCACGTAGCCCTTGAGCGCGTCGAACAGCAGGGTCAGGATGGCGGCTGCCTTGTTGCCAGAACGCAGCACATTGGTGGCCCCCGGGTTGCCGGACCCGTAACTGCGGGGGTCGGCCAAGCCGAACACGCGGCTGACGATGACAGCGAAAGACAGCGAGCCGATGAAGTAGGCAACGACGGCGCCCAGGCCGGCGATCGTCAGGGGGTCTAGGGCGGACAGGTTCATGCGCGGTGACCGGGAGTGCAACGGGGAGCGGGAGAAGAGGGCGCCAGTGTAGTGGAGCCCCGGGGCGCCTTGGCGTCAGGGCCCGCTCGCTCGGGTGCCCTCAGGGGGTTTGTCCCATCCTCCGTGGCTCTCAGGCGTGCAGACAATCGCCGCAACCCGAAGCCCTCACCCCGTTCATGATCTCTTACAGTCGTCCTCAGTTCTGGCAGCGAACCTGGTTCACGCTCTTGTGCATGGGCGCTGCCGTGGCCGCTGTCGTGGCCTGGTGGGTCTGGCAGGGGCGGGCGGCTTCGGCGTCCGAGCGGGACGTGGTGGCTCAGGCGCAGGGTGCCGCAGGGGTGTCCGAGGCGGTTGCGCGCGCGGGTCTGCAGGAGCCAGTCGTGCTCTCAGATGGGCGTCCGGAGGATTTCTCCGCGCAGGAGTGGGCGGCCCTCAAAGACGCCATGAAGCAGTCGTCGCAGCCCGAGGCCGAGCTCAAGCGCGTGGTGGCTTACCTGCGTTTCCAAAAGCGTTTCGACCAATGGCAGGGGCTGCGTGATTCAGCAGACGTTGGTTTGCGACGGCAGGTGGCTGCCTCGTTGGTCGAACAAGTGCCCGAGCGCCTCAAAGAGGGCGAGGTGACCATGGGCGAAGCGCAGTTGCTGCTCAGTGCCCTGTGGTCCGATCTTGAGCCAGACGAGGCCCGCCGCCGTCAGCGCATCGAAGAGGGCATCAAAATCTTGCAGGCCGCTGCGCCACAGCCCGATGCCGACCAGGCCCGACGCGAGGCCGATCGCCTCAGCGAATACAAGCGCCGAGAGTCGGCCATCGTGCTGGAGTATCAGTCGAGGCCGGAAACCCAGCGCGACCCCGCCTGGCTGGAGGCCCAACTCGACGACGCGCGTCGCGCGGTCTACGGCGGCAATTGAGCCGGGCGAGCCCGTTCGCTTGGCTGGCGTTGCGCGGATGCGCCGTTGGCTTGGCGCCGAGCGCAGCCTTCGCGCTCGATAGAATGCGCTCCTGATGGTCGATTCGCCCGCATCCCTCTCGCAGAACATCTTTCGCTGCCTCTTGCTTGCTTTGGTGGCAGGCGTGCTTTGGTGGCACGCCAGCGTCCTGTTGCCGTTCGCCCTCAGCATGGTGCTGGCCTACGTGCTGCGGCCTGGCGTCGAGCGGCTGATCGGGGCGCGCGTGCCCCGGGTGCTGGCCGTGGCCCTCTCGTTGCTGATGGTGCTCCTGACGGCGTCGGTGCTGCTGTTGCTGCTGGTGCCGATCGTGTCGCAACTGGTGCCCATGATCCGCTCGCAGCTCCCCGATTTGTTGACCCAGGCTTGGCAAGCCCTGGCACCCAGGCTTTCTGCCCTGGGTGTGGAGGTGCCAAGCTCCATCGACCAGGTGAAAGCTCAACTCGTTGACCTGCTGCAAACGCATGGCAGTGAGTGGGGCAGCGCGCTTTGGCGTTCGGCGGTGGCTGGTGGCAGCGGCTTGTTCGCGCTGCTGGGCTACGCCTTTTTGGTACCCATGTTGGCTTTTTACTGGCTGCTTGACTGGGACCGCCTGACGCCCGCCGCACGGGGTTTGATCCCCTGGCGCTGGCGCCCTGCCTTGAACGAGCTGCTCGACGAGGTCGACTCCCTCATGGGTCAGTACTTGCGAGGGCAGGCGCTGGTGATGCTGATCCTGGCCGTCTACTACAGCGTGGGCCTGAGCCTCTTCGGCTTCAACCTGGCCCTCCCGATCGGTGTGTTCACCGGGCTGGCGGTCTGCATCCCTTACCTGGGCTTTGGCCTGGGGCTGCTGCTGGCGCTGCTGGCCGGGTTGCTTCAGTTCGCCGCGGCGGGAGAGGGGCTGCTGCAGCCCTTGGTTGGTGTCGCCGTTGTCTACGGTTTGGGGCAGGTGATCGAGAGCGTGGCGCTCACGCCCCGGCTGGTCGGCGAGCGCATCGGCTTGCATCCGCTGGGGGTGATCCTGGCGCTGATGCTGTTCGGTCAGTGGTTGGGCTTTTGGGGCATCGTCGTGGCCTTGCCTTGTGCGGCCTGTCTGACCGTGGTCGGGCGTCGCCTGCTGGCCCGCTGGCGCGCCAGTGCAGGCTTCTTGCGCACCGAGTGACGGGGTCGTCATGAGCGATGTCTCCCGAGGGGCGGCGCCCCCTGTGCCAATGCGCCAATTGCTGCTGGACCTGGGCTCGCCAGCCGTGCCTGGGCTGGATGCCTTCGTCACAGGCGGGCAGGCCCAGAACGAGGCGCTGCTGGCCTGGCTGAGCACCTGGCCGGCGGTGGAAGGGCCGCTCTCGCCAGCCTACATCTGGGGGGCGCCAGGCAGCGGCAAAACCCACTTGCTGCGCGCCATGGTCGAGCGGGCCCTGGGCCTGGGCTTCGGCGTGATCTGGCTGAACGCCCAGACCTGCCAGATGTGGGGCGGCTGCGAGCCCGGCGCGCCGACGCTGGCCCTGCTCGACGATTGCGAGCGGCTGGACGCCGAGAGCCAGCACCTGGCGTTCAAGTTGTTCATCGAGTCGGCGGCGGCGCTGGCTGCGCGCGAAACCGGCGCCGCCCCCGCAGAGCCGTTGGGAGACGAGCCCCCGCAAACCGGTGAGCTGTTCATCCTGGCAGCAGGGCGCCTGCCGGTGGTGGACCTGCCTGTGCGCGACGACCTGCGCACGCGCCTGGGCTGGGGGCTTTCCTTCGCCTTGCAGCCACTGGGTGAGTCTGGCGTGCGAGAGGTGCTACAACAGGCGGCCCAACGCCGGGGCATGTCCCTGAGCGAAGAGGTGCTGGCCTACCTGCTGAGCCGCCACGAGCGCGACCTGGGGTCGTTGATGGGGTTGCTCGACCGCCTCGACGATTACGCCTTGTCCGAACACCGTTTGGTCACCATCCCCTTGCTCAAGCAGATGCTGGCCTCAGAATCCCCTTCATCATGAACCTTTGTCTTTTCGACCTCGATCACACGCTGCTGCCGCTGGATTCCGACCACGAATTCGGTGAGTTCATCATCCGGCAGGGCCTGGTCGATGGCGCCGACTACCGCCGCCGCAACGACGACTTCTACCGCCAGTACTGCGACGGCACCCTGGTGCTCGGCGACTACATCGCCTTCACCACCAGCGTCTGGCGTGAATTGTCCGCCGCCGAGCAGTCGGCGCTGCAGCAGGCCTACATGGGCGAGGTGATCCTGCCGGCGCTCAAACCTCAGGCGGTCGAGCTGGTCGAGCGGCATCGCGCCCAGGGCGACCTGCTGGCCATCGTCACCGCCACCAACGAATTCGTCACCCGCCCGATCGCCGATGCCTTCGGCGTCGAGGACCTCATCGCAGTGAAGTTGCAGCGCGATGAGCACGGGCGCGTGAACGGGCGCATCGACGGCGTGCCCTCGTTCCGCGAAGGCAAGATCACACGTGTGGAACAATGGCTGTCTGATCAGGGCCGCCACCTCGGCCAGTTTGATCGCGTCAGTTTCTACAGCGACTCCCCCAACGACCTGCCCCTGCTTGAGCGGGCCACCGACCCAGTGGCCACCAACCCCAGCCCCGAGCTGGAAGCCGTGGCGCAGTCTCGAGGCTGGCGCATCCTCCGGTTGTTTGCATGATCAAAAGCCTGATTCACAAGTTCCTCGGCAAGGGCACGCCCCACAAGCGCCCGCACGCCCACGCCGCCAAAGGCGGGGCCAAACCCGCTCGCATCCCCACGGGCAAACGCGTTGACGTGCCAGCTTCCGAGCACGGCATCGACCCCAAGCTCGTCGATGAGCGCGCCCGCAAAGTCGTCGAAACCCTGCAGGACGCCGGCTACGAGGCCTACATCGTCGGCGGCGCCGTGCGCGACCTGCTGCTGGGCCTGCGCCCCAAAGACTTCGACGTGGCCACCAACGCCACGCCCGAGCAGGTCAAGGGCCTGTTCCGCCGCGCCTTCATCATCGGCCGGCGCTTTCGCATCGTCCACGTCGTCTATGGCCGTGGTCGCGAGCACGAGGTCATCGAGGTCTCGACCTTCCGCGCCTACCTCGACAACGACGCCGCCGAGCAGGTCTCCGGCAACGAGAAGACCTCCAAGCGCGAACTGGCCGACAAGTCGCACGTGGTGGACGCCAGCGGCCGCGTGCTGCGCGACAACGTCTGGGGCCCGCAGGACCAGGACGCCGCCCGCCGCGACTTCACCATCAACGCCATGTACTACGACCCGCGCACGCAGGTCGTGGTGGACTACCACGGTGGCATCCAGGACGCCAAAAAGCGCGTGCTGCGCATGATCGGCCACCCCGAGACCCGCTACCGCGAAGACCCGGTGCGCATCATCCGCGTGGTGCGTTTCGCCGCCAAGCTGGGTTTCGAGATCGAGCCCAAGACGCGCGAGCCCATCCGCGAGATGTCCGAGCTGTTGAGCAACGTGCCGCAGTCGCGCCTGTTCGACGAGATGATCAAGCTGCTGCAGACCGGGCACGCACGCGCCTCGATCGAGCAGTTGCGCAAGCAGGGCCTGGACTGCGGCGTCTTCCCCATCCTCGACGCGGTGTTCGACGAGGCCCGGCGTCACCCCGGGCGCGAACAGTTCGTGCAGTTGGCGTTGGCCGACACCGACCGCCGGGTTTCCGAAGGCAAGCCCGTGGCGCCCAGTTTCCTGCTGGCCTGCCTGCTGTGGCACGACGTGCTGGATCACTGGCAGCGCAACCAGGCGCAGGGCGAGCCGGTGTTCCCGGCCTTGCAATCGGCCACGGATGCGGTGTTCGACGCGCGCATCGGGGACATTTCCGGCCGAGGCAAGCTCGCCACCGACATGCGCGAGATCTGGACCATGCAGCCGCGCTTTGACCGCCGCACGGGCAACGGGCCGCTCTCGCTGGTTGAGCAGCCGCGTTTCCGCGCTGGTTTCGACTTCCTGCGCTTGCGCGGGCAGTGCGGTGAAGTGGCCGCCGACCTAGCGACCTGGTGGGAAGAGTTTTCGCTGGCCGATGACGCGGAGCGCCGTCGGTTGATGGACGCCGCGCGTCAGCAGGCCGGGCAGGGTGGTCCGCGCCGCGTGCCTCGCACCAAGGCCGCCGTGGCCACCGTGGCCGCCGACTCGCAAGAAGATGAAGGCGATGACGAGGCCGACGAGACCCAGGGCTCGGCAGGTGGGGGCACAGCTCCGGCCCGCAAGCGCCGCCGCCGCCGCCGCAAGCCTGCGGGCGCCTCCCAGGCCGGCGCCGCCGAGTAAGGCTCAGGTGCGCTGCACAACATGGGGGCCTTGGTGAGCACCCCCGAGGAGGCCTGCGCGGGGGCTGATGCGTGCGCGCTGGCCCCTCGCTTTCGGGCGTTCGTGGCGCTGGGTGGCAACCTCGGCGAGGTGCGCGCCCGCCTGCAGGCCGCAGTGGTGGCCCTGCGCAATTTGCCGGGCACGGAGCTGGAAGGTGCATCGTCGCTCTACCGCACCCGACCCGTGGATGCCGGTGGCCCCGATTTCCTGAACGCAGTCGTGGCGCTCGACACCATGCTTGCGCCACATGAGTTGCTGCGCGCTTTGCTCCGCATCGAGCTCGAGCACGACCGCGAGCGCCCCCATGTCAACGCCCCCCGCACGCTGGATCTGGATCTTCTGCACCATGGTGGTGCGGTTTTGCGGACCCCCAGCCTGACCCTGCCGCATCCTCGCCAGCTTGATCGGGCCTTCGTCATGGTGCCGCTTGCCGAGCTTGTGGCGTGCCTGCCGGCTCGCTCAGACAGTCCGGAGCCCGATGTCCTCGACGGTGGAAAAAGAGCCCGTTTGGCCTCCGAGCAAGGCATCGAGGCCATTTCCGGGCCCAACTGGTTGGGTTAATGGAATTTCCGGGCTATAATCGCAGGCTCTATTGGTGGGCTTGGTAGCATGTTTGCAAAGTCAAGTCCTCCTGGTGAGCGCCAAGGGCGTCTGGCAAGGGATTCAAAAGTGCATGGCACCGCTGAATGTCGGCCGGATCAAAATCAGTGAGTCGTGCATCCGGCCGGCTTGTGCTGGTTCACTGACCGAAGCGCGCAACAGGGGGCCATGCCGCCAGCCTTTGAATGCATTCAATCTGAAAGCGAATCTCTGATGACGACCATCCGTGTCAAGGAAAACGAGCCGTTCGACGTGGCCCTGCGCCGCTTCAAGCGCACCATTGAAAAGCTGGGTCTGCTGACCGAACTGCGCGCCCGCGAGTTCTACGAAAAGCCCACCTCCGAGCGCAAGCGCAAGAAGGCTGCGGCCGTCAAGCGTCACTACAAGCGCGTGCGCAGCATGCAGCTGCCCAAGAAGCTGTACTGATCAGCTTCTTGCCCGTGGTGAGCCTGTAGCCAGGCTGCCCGAAGGCAAACCAGGCCCGCGCGGGGACGCCCATGCGGGCCTTTGTTTTTTTCAACGAGTCACACCATGAGCCTCAAGCAACGCATCTCCGATGACATGAAAGCCGCCATGCGAGCCAAGGAAGCCGAACGCCTGGGCACCATCCGCATGTTGCTGGCCGCGATGAAGCAAAAGGAAGTCGACGAGCGCATCGAGCTCGACGACACCTTGGTCGTGGGCATCGTCGACAAGCTGATCAAACAGCGCAAGGATGCCGCCCAGCAGTACGAGGCCGGCAACCGTCAGGACCTGGCCGACAAGGAAAAATTCGAGATCACGGTGCTGGAGGCTTACCTGCCGCAGCGCTTGAACGCGGACGAGGTGGCTGCAGCGGTCAAGGCCATCGTGGTCGAATTGGGGGCGTCGGGCCCTGGCGACATGGGCAAGGTCATGGGTGTGGTCAAGCAGCGGCTGACAGGTCAGGCCGACATGGGTCAGGTGTCGGCGGCGGTGAAGGCCGCCCTGGCGGGTTGATCCCCAGGCATCAGGTCGGTCCAAACAGGTCGTCTGGCCTTACCATTTCGCGTCCCGAACGCCGAGGTTCAACATGAGCGATTCCGTGTCCCTGCAGCCCATTGCGCAAGATGTCTACGCCGCCCCCCAGCTCACGCCTGAAGCCATGGTGGCGGCGGCAGAGGCGGGCTTCAAGGCGGTGATCAACAACCGCCCCGACATGGAAGGCGGCCCTGAGCAGCCCACCAGCGCGGCCATCGAAGCAGCCGCCAAGGCTGCTGGCCTCGAGTACGCTTACCTGCCGGTCAGCGGCGGCTACCAGTCGCCCGAAGAAATCGCGCGCTGCGCCGAGCTGCTCAAGAGCCTGCCCCGTCCGCTGCTGATGTTTTGCCGCAGCGGGGCGCGCTCGACCAAGCTGTTCATGCAGGCCCAGGCCCTCGACGACTGAGCCTTTCGCCTCAGACGAAGCATGCAGACCTACATCCGCTGGATGGATGCCATCTCCCGCCTGGGTGGGTGGCTGGCCGCGGTGGCCTTGTTCGCCGCCTGCCTGATCAGCGCAGGCAACGCCCTCGTGCGCTACTCCTTCAGCATGGGCTCCAACGCCTGGCTGGAGGCGCAGTGGTACCTCTTCGGCATGGCCGTGTTCCTGGGCGCCCCCATGCTGCTCAAGCTCAACGAGCACGTGCGCGTGGACGTGATCTACGGCGGCCGCTCACCGCGCACCCAGGCCTGGATCGACCTGCTGGGCATGCTCCTGGTGTTGATCCCGCTTTGTGGCATTTTGGGCTGGTTGTCGTGGCCTTACGTGGTGCTGTCATGGGACCAGCAAGAGGTCTCGGCCAGCGCCGGCGGCCTGTTGCGCTGGCCGATCAAGGCGGCCATCCCGCTGGGCTTTGCTTTCCTGCAAATGCAAGCGTGGGCTGAGGTTTTCCGCCGCATCGCCTTCCTGCGCGGCGACATCCAGCTCGACACCCATTACGAAAGGCCGCTGCAGTGATCGAGATGTCTCACCTCGCGCCGGTCATGTTCGGCTCCCTGGTGGTGGCGATGCTGGTGGGCTTCCCGGTGGCGTTCACGCTGGGTGGGCTGGGCCTGGCTTTTGGCTACTACGCCATGTCGCAGGGTTTCGTGAACCCGGAGTTCATGGGCAACCTGCCACTGCGGCTGTACGGCATCGTCTCCAATGAGCTGCTGCTGTCGATCCCGTTCTTCACCTTCATGGGCGCCATCCTGGAGCGCTGCGGTCTGGCCGAAGACCTGCTCGAGGGCACAGGGCAGCTGTTCGGCAGCCGGCCGGGCGGCCTGGGTTTTGCCGTCATCATCGTGGGCGCCATCCTGGGTGCCATCACGGGCACCGTGGCCGCCAGCGTGATCGCCATGGGCGTGATCTCGCTGCCCATCATGGTCCGCTATGGCTACGACATGCGTTACGCCACGGGCGTGATCGCCGCCTCGGGCACCATCACGCAATTGATCCCGCCTTCACTGGTGCTGGTGGTGCTGGCCGACCAGCTGGGCCGCTCGGTGGGCGACATGTACCTGGGCGCCATCGGCCCCTCTTTGCTGCAGACGGCCATCTTCCTGCTCTACACGGCGGCCATCGTCATGTTCAAGCCGCAGTGGGTGCCGCCCTTGCCGCCCGAGGCCCGCTCAGAGCGGGGCGCCGCGCTGGTCAAGCGGGTGCTGTGGGGCATGCTGCCTTCGGTCGTGCTGATCTTCCTGGTGCTGGGCACCTTGTTCATGGGCCTGGCCACGCCGACCGAGGCTGGCGCACTGGGCGCTTTCGGCGGCATGGTGCTGGCTGCGCTGCACAAGCGCCTGTCGCTGAGCCTGATCTGGCAGGCCATGGACACCACCATGCGCGTGACCTCCATGGTGATCTTCATCCTGCTGGGCTCGACGGTGTTCTCTCTGGTGTTCCAGGGTGTCGATGGTCACATCTGGATCGAGGAGATGCTCAGCAACCTGCCGGGTGGCCCGGTGGGCTTCCTCATCGCGGTCAACATCTTCATCTTCTTCCTGGCGTTTTTCCTCGACTTCTTCGAGATCGCCTTCATCGTGGTGCCGCTGCTGGCGCCTGTGGCCGAGAAGCTGGGCATCGACCTGATCTGGTTTGGTGTGCTGCTGTGCGTGAACATGCAGACCAGCTTCATGCACCCGCCTTTTGGCTTCGCGCTGTTCTACTTGCGCGGGGTGGCGGACCAGATCCACAAGAGCGGCGCCATCAGCAAGCCCATTCTCTCGCGCGACATTTACCTGGGCGCGATCCCCTGGGTGGCGATGCAACTGGTGCTGGTGGCGGTGGTGATTTTCTGGCCCGAGTCGGTGACAGCGTTCTTGGACAAGGAAGAGGCGGTCAACACCGATGACGTGCACATCGAGATGCAGATCGAGGACCTGGGCAGCGACCCGGTCAGCCCGCCTGCGGCAGATGAGCCAACGGGCGCGGTGTCCGATGTGGTTGGTGGCGAGCCCGATGTGCCGGTCCCGCCCGCCCAGGTCGAAGCCGACCCCACTCAGGCGATCAAGGACGCGCTCTGAGCGGAGCCGTGCGGGGGCTGGGGCTCAACCGGCTTCCATGCGCTGAACCCGCCTCGCAGGCCATGGCGCATCGCGGGTGGTGACGGGCGCGGCTTTGCACTGAGCCCACCAGCCGACCAGGCCAAATGCGATGCCCGGCAAGGGATGCAACCAGGCCAGGATCAGGCCTGTGCTCCAGCAAAGGATGCTGAACGAGCGCCAGGTTCGCTCCAGGGGGGCCTGGCTCCAGTCGGGGGGCGAGGGCGAGTCAGTGGGCGTCGATGGTGGCATGGTGCATGGCGCCCGGGGCCGAATCCCGCTGGCGCCTGAGTTGCTTCGGAAGAAGCCATGCACATCTTGAGCCTGTTGACCGTGTTTTGCGCGCAGCAACACCGAGCAGGTGAGCATTCCGCGTGGAAATGCGATGAAACATGAAAAAAGCGCGGCCCTGGGGCCGCGCTTGACGCTCGTTTGGCGCAGGGCTCAGAGCTTGACGGACTGCATGTAGCGGTCGAACGTGGCCTCGGTGAAGCGGAACCAGAGGTTCTGGTCGGCACGGAACTTGGCGTAGTCGGCGTAAACCTTGCGCCAGGCCGGGTTCTTCTCGTTGAGCTCGCTGTAGATGTCCATGGCGTGCTTGAAAGCCGCGTCCATCACCGGCTTGGGGAACTGCACGAGCTCGGTCTTGGCGGCCACCAGTTGCTTGAGCGCCAGCGGGTTGCGGGCGTCGTAGCGGGCCTGCATCTCGGTGTGGGCATGTGCGGCGGCGGCTTCGACCATCGCCTTGTACTCGGGGTTGAGCGAGTCCCAGGCCTTCTGGTTGATGAAGAAGTCGAGCTGCGGGCCGCCTTCCCACCAGCCGGGGAAGTGGTAGTAAGGCGCGACCTTGTAGAAGCCCAGCTTCTGGTCGTCGTACGGGCCCACCCATTCGGCGGCGTCCAGCACGCCTTTTTCAAGCGCCTGGTAGATCTCGCCGCCGGGCAGGGCTTGCGGCACCACGCCCATGCGTTCCATCACCTTGCCAGCGAAGCCTGCGGTGCGCATCTTCAGGCCCTTGAGGTCGGCCAGCGACTTGATGGGCTTGCGGTACCAGCCGCCCATCTGCGCGCCGGTGTTGCCACCAGGGAAGTTGACGATGTTGTACTTGGCGTAGAACTCGCGCATCAGCTTGAGGCCGTTGCCTTCGTACATCCAGGCCGACATCTGACGCGAGTTCAGGCCGAACGGGATGGTGCAGCCCAAAGCGAAGGTCTCGTCCTTGCCGACGAAGTAGTAGGGCGCGGTGTGGGCCATCTCGACCGTGCCGCTTTGCACGCCGTCGACCACGCCGAACGGGGGCATGAGCTCGCCACCTGCGTGCACCGAGATCTGGAACTTGCCGCCCGACATCTCGTGGATCTTCTTGGTGAAGACGTCGGCGGCGCCGAAGATGGTGTCCAGCGACTTGGGGAAGCTGGAGGCCAGGCGCCAGCGCAGCTGCGTCTGGGCGTGGACGATGGCGGGTGCGGCACCGGCGGCCAGCACGCCGGCCAGGCCCGCGTGGTTGATGAAGGCACGACGCTCCATGGCGGTCTCCTCGTTGTGGGGTTGTGTGTCCAAATTCTAGGAGCGCCGTTTGTCCGGCAAGGCCATGGCGGGAGAGGGCTTACCCGTGGGTGTCGCGCTCGCGCCTCTGCCTGCGGACGTCAGGCCGCCAAGCGCCGAAGCCCTGGCTTGGCCTCAGCCGCCATGACCGGCGATCTTCATGCGCTCGATGAGCACCGAGCCGACGGTCTTGCTGCCATAGGTGTAGGCGTCGGCACCGATGCCCACGATCTGCTGGAACATCTCACCGAGGTGGCCCGCAATGGTGATCTCGTGCACCGGGTGCTGGATGACGCCTTTTTCGACCCAGTAGCCGGCGGCGCCGCGCGAGTAGTCACCCGTCACGTAATTCACGCCCTGGCCCATGAGCTCGGTCACGAACAGGCCGGTGCCCAGCTTCTTGAGCATGGCCTTGAGGTTGTCCTTCGGGTCGGTGAGCTTGCTGCTCATGACCAGGTTTTGCGAGCCGCCGGCGTGGCCGGTGGTCTTCATGCCCAGCTTGCGCGCCGAGTAGCTGGACAGGAAGTAGCCCTGCACCACGCCGTTCTTGACGACCTGGCGCTTGCGGGTGAGCACGCCTTCGTCGTCGAAGGGCGCGCTGCCCTTGCCTTTGAGGATGTGCGGGTCTTCGGTGACCTGGATGTGCTTGGGGAAAATGGGCTTGCCCAGGCTGTCGAGCAAGAAGGTGGCGCGGCGGTACAGCGCGCCGCCGCTGGTGGCTTGAACGTAGGCGCCCAGCAGGCCGGCGGCCAGGGTGTTCTCGAACAGCACGGGCACTTCGCAGGTGGCGATCTTGCGGGATTTGAGGCGCGAGAGCGCGCGCTCGGCTGCGTAGCGACCGACGGCTTCGGGCTTGGCCATGTCCCGGGCGTCGCGCTCGGACGTGTACCAGAAGTCGCGCTGCATGTCGTTGCCCCGGCCCGCGATGGGCGAGACCGACAGCGAATGGCGCGAGGAAGCGTAGCCGCCCCGGAAGCCGCGCGAGTTGCCGGCCCAGAAGTGCGACTGCTGCGCCGAGACGCCGGCGCCTTCGGAGTTGGTGATGCGCGGGTCGACCACGAGCGCTGCCTCTTCGCAGCGGCGTGCGAGTTCTGCAGCGCCTTCGGCGTCAATGGCCCAGGGGTGAAAGAGGTCGAGGTCGCGGCGGGCGGCCTTGCCCGTGGCGATGTCGGCTTCATCCGGCAGGCCGGCGGCCGGGTCCTCGGCGGTGTGGCGCGCAATGTCGTAGGCCGCCTGCACCGTGCGCTCAAGCGCCTCGGGCGAGAAGTCGGACGTGGTGGCGTTGCCCCGGCGCTGGCCCAGGTAGACGGTGATGCCCACCGTCTTGTCGCGGTTGCGCTCGACGTTCTCCAGCTTGCCCTTGCGCACCGAGACCGACAGGCCGGCGCCCTCGGAGACCTCTGCGGCGGCGTCGGAGGCGCCTTTTTTGCGCGCCAGGCTCAACGCGTCTTCGATCAGTTGCTGGAATTGCTCGCGGCTGTAGGCGAATCCGGTCGAGGGGGCGGTCGAGGATGCAAGCGAGGCAGCTTTGTTCTTGGGCATGGAGGGCTTTGTGCTGATGAACGGCGGCCCGCAGGAGGCGGGCCACCCGTATCATAGCGAGGACATGAATCCGAACCACTTTGATCAAGACGATGCTGACGACGATGGCTTCTCCGGCCGTCCCAGCAAGAGCGCGCTCAAGCGCGAAAGCCACGAACTCCAGGAGCTGGGCAAGCAGTTGCTGGAAATGCCCGATTCCCGCCTGGAGGGCATCGAGATGCCCGAGCGCCTGCGTGACGCGCTGGAGGCCTACAAGCGCACCCGCTCCTTCGAGGGCAAGCGCCGGCAGATCCAGTTCATCGGCAAGGTGATGCGCGGGGTCGATGCCGAGCCCCTGCGCGAAGCCGTGGCGCAGTTCCAGCTGGGCCATGCCCGCAATGCGCTGGCCCTGCACCAGGCCGAGCGCTGGCGTGCCGAGCTGCTGTCCGACGAAAAGAACGCACTCACCAACTGGGCTGCGGAATTTCCGGAATCCGACCTGCAACAGCTGCGCAACCTCGTTCGCAGCGCCCGCAAGGACGCCGCTGAGGTGCCTGAAAAGCGCAGCGGTCGGGCCTTCCGCGAGCTGTTCCAGTTCATCAAGCACGCCATGGAGGCGCAGGAAGAGGCCGACAAGGACGCTTCGTCAGGATCGCCCGCATGAGTGACGCCGCAGCTGCCTTGCGCACCGTGCGCATCGGCGTGGTCTCGGTCAGCGACCGCGCCAGCACCGGCGTCTACGAAGACAAAGGCCTGCCGGGCCTCAAAGACTGGTTGGGCCGCGCGGTGCGCAACCCGATCGAGTGGGTGCCCAGGCTCATCCCCGATGAGCGCGAGGTGATCGCCGCAGCACTGCGCGAATTGGTCGATGTGCAGCGTTGCGACCTGGTGTTGACCACCGGTGGCACCGGCCCCGCGCCACGCGATGTGACGCCCGAGGCCACCCTCGACGTGGCCGACAAGGAATTGCCGGGCTTTGGTGAGCAGATGCGCCAGATCAGCCTGCGCTTCGTGCCCACGGCCATCCTGTCGCGCCAGACGGCGGTGGTGCGCGGCCAGGCGCTCGTGATGAACCTGCCGGGCCAGCCCAAGTCGATTGCCGAAACGCTGGAAGGCCTTCGCGACGCCGAGGGCAAGTCGGTGGTGCCGGGCATCTTCGCTGCGGTGCCGTATTGCGTCGACCTGATCGGCGGCCCATGGATCGAGACCGATCCGACCGTGTGCATGGCTTTTCGCCCGAAGACGGCGGTGCGCCGGGATGGCGCCTGAAGGTCCTGCCCCTGCGTCGGGCTGCTGCCACGGGGGCGCACTGCCAGTGTTCGCTCGGCCTGTGGTGGTTTGAGTCATTCGCTGGGCTGATGGGTTCGGATTCAAATAATTCATTTGATTCATTGGCTGGCGCTTCCTAAACTGGTGCGGTTTCATGCTGTGCGACAGTCCGAGGTGCTCGGCGTCGCGGCATCCCCGACCACGACAAGAGGAGACCGCCGCCCATGAGCGACGCCAAGAACGAGCAACTGATCGACCAGGCGGGCCAGGTCCGTGCCGGTGAAGAAGTGGACGTGGCCCAGGTCACGGCCTACCTCCAGGCACAAGGCCTGAAGCTGGAGGGCACGCCCGAACTCAAGCAGTTCCCTGGCGGGGCCTCGAACCTCACCTACCAGCTCAGCTACGCCAACGTCGACCTGATCCTGCGTCGCCCGCCCTTCGGTCACATCGCCAAGTCGGCCCACGACGTGGTGCGCGAGGCCGAGGTCATGCGCAAGCTCAAGCCGGTCTACCCCAAGGTGCCGGTGATCCACGCCATCTGCGAGGACACCAGCGTCATCGGCGCACCGTTCTATGTGATGGAGCGCCTGGTGGGCAACATCCCGCGCCAGAACCTCTCGCCTGAGCTGGGGCTGGACGAGGCCAAGACCCGCCAGCTGTGCCTGAACGTGCTCGACACCCTGGTCGACCTGCACAAGCTCGACCCCAAGGCCGCCGGCCTGGACACCCTCGGCAAGGGCGAAGGCTACGTGGCCCGCCAGGTCGAAGGCTGGACCAAGCGCTACCGCGCCGCCCGCACCGACGACGTCGGCGACTTCGAGCAGGTCATGGCCTGGCTGGCCGAGAAGATGCCCAAGCAGGAAGTGGCCATCCGCCTCATCCACAACGATTTCCGCTTCGACAACGTCGTGCTCGACGTGAACGACCCGCTCAAGGTCATCGGCGTGCTGGACTGGGAAATGGCCACGCTGGGCGACCCGCTGATGGACCTGGGCAGCTCGCTGGCCTACTGGGTGCAGGCCGATGACGACATGTTCATGAAGGGCTCGCGCCGCCAGCCGACCAATGCCAAGGGCATGCTAACGCGCGAAGAGGTGATCCGCTACTACGCCGAAAAAACCGGCTTCAGCGTCGACAACTTCGACTTCTACACGGTGTACGGCCTGTTCCGCCTGGCCGGCATCGCGCAGCAGATCTACAAGCGCTTCAAGGAGGGCAACGCGCGCAACCCGGCGTTCGCCACCTTCGGGCCCTTCGTGAGCTACCTGGAGCAGCGCTGCCTGGGCATCATCGCCCAGTCCAAGCTCTGACGCACCTCGGTGATCGGGCTCGCTCCGCCAGCGAGCCATCGCCTGCTTCTCGTCCCCTGACACGAACCTCACACCATGAGCACTCCGCTGAACCTGAAGAACCCCTTCGACCTGACCGGAAAGGTCGCCCTCGTGACCGGCTCGAGCCGCGGCATCGGCGAAGCCATCGCTCGCCTGCTGGCCGCGCAAGGTGCCCACGTCATCGTCTCCAGCCGCAAGGCCGAGCCTTGTGAGGCCGTGGCCGCCTCCATCCGCGAAGCGGGCGGCAAGGCTTCGGTGCTGGCCTGCCACATCGGCGAGATGGATCAGATCGACGCCACGTTCGCCGCCATCGAGAAGGAATTCGGCCGGCTCGACATCCTGGTCAACAACGCGGCGACGAACCCGTACTTCGGCCACATCACCGACACCGACCTGAGCGCCTTCCAGAAGACCGTGGACGTCAACATCCGCGGCTACTTCTTCATGTGCTCGCGCGGCGCCAAGCTGATGGCCAAGCAAGGCGGTGGCTCGATCGTCAACATCGCTTCGGTCAACGGCGTGATCCCGGGCATGGCCCAGGGCATCTACTCCATCACCAAGGCCGCCGTGATCTCGATGACGCACGCCTTCGCCAAGGAATGCGCGACGCAGAAGGTGCGTGTCAACGCCATCCTGCCGGGCGCCACGGACACCAAGTTCGCATCGGCGCTGACCACCAACGAGATGATCCTCAAGTCGGTGCTGGCCCATGTGCCGATGAACCGCGTGGCAGATCCGTCGGAGATGGCGGGCGCGGCGCTGTACCTGGCGTCGGATGCGGCCAGCTACACCACGGGCACTTGCCTGAACGTGGACGGCGGTTACCTGCTGGCTTGATGGGTGCACGCGCATCCAGGATGCGCTGCGGGTGTTTTCCGCGATGCCCTGATCGCCTGCCAAAGCCTTGCCGGGGCTGAGGTCAGGGCGATCCGTTTTCCCACTGCGTCGCGACTTCCTGGGCCAGCAGGCCCACGGACAGCGGCGCGCAGCCTTCGGCCTTGTTGCTGATGGAGACGTGCACCGGCAGGCCTGCACGCGCCGTGGCCACGATGACCCGCGCCAGCGTTCGACGAGTTTCCAGGTCGGCGTCCTGGATGTGATCGAAGGGCTCGTACATGGCGCGGGCGTCTTCGTAGCCGAAGGCACCGTGCCGTCGGTGCAGGTTCCAGCGACACACGAGCGGCCCGGGCCACAGGCTGCGCAACATCGGCAATTGATCTTCGATGGGCGTCATGCGTGCGTGCAGGCCCAGGCAGTAGGTGTGGCCGGTGCGCTTGAGCACCTGCGCGAGTTCGGGCCTCACCAGCGCATGGTCTCTGACTTCGATGGCGATGGTGGCCCCAGATGCGAAGGCTTGCAGCGCAGGCATCTTGCCGAGCAGGTGCTCCAGCTGGTCCATCAGGCGCTGCGGCTGGCGCAGCCAGTCCTGGGGCAGGGGGCTGATCTGGAACACCAGCGCCCCCACCTTGTGACCCAGGCCCTGCATCGCCGGCTCGATGAACTCGCGCAGGGCGAGATCGGGATCCAGGAACAAGGGGTTGTGGGCCTTGCCCTGGCCCGACTCGTCGCGGATCAAGGCGTCGCTGACCGATGCCGGGGCCTTGACGATGAACCGGAATTGATCGGGGACCTGCGAGGCATAGGCCGTGTACTGGCCCACGCTGAGTGGTTGGTAAAAAGAGCGATCGATGCTGACCGTGCGCAGCAGCGGGTGCTGGCTGTAAGCGGTGAGCCCTTCTTTGGCCAGGCGGCGCTCGTTGAATTCCTGGGCCCAGACCAAACCGTGCCAGCCGGGGTAGCTCCATGACGAGGTGCCCAGTCGAACTTGCTCGGGCAGGCGGGCGGCGAGGTCGAGGTGCTCGGGCAATGCCGGGGCCGCAGGCAATTGGCCGGCCAGCCGCAAAGAACGCGGCGCTTTCGGTGCTGGCGACGCCGGGGGCTCAGCAGGCGAGGCCGGCGCGCCGCCGAACAGGTCGTCCTGCATGCCCGGCGGCGTCACGGCGGCTCACTTCACCAGGCGGTTGAGCTCGTCGGCGTCGAAGGCCTCGGTCTTCTGGGCGTCCTCGGGCATGCAGTCGCGGCCCAGCTGGCTCTGGGCGCAGGCCGCGAGTTTTTCAACCGACTGCCACAGCAACGCGATCTGGTGCTCGTGGCCGGAGGCGTGGTCGATCAGGCCGCGAAGGGCTTGCGAGAGCGGGTCGTCGCCTTCGGTCACGCCATAGGCCGAGAACCCCATGCGGGCGGCCACGGCCTCGCGCTCGGCCTGCTTCTCGTCGAGCACCTGCTGTTTGGCCACGATGATGCGCGCCGGGTTGCCCACGGCGGTGGCGCCAGGCGGCACGGGCTTGGTGACCACGGCGTTCGAGCCAACGCGGGCGCCATCGCCCACGGTGAAGCCGCCCAGCACCTGGGCATTCGCGCCGACGATCACGCCCCGACCCAGCGTCGGGTGGCGTTTGGCCCCGCGCGACAGCGAGGTGCCGCCCAGGGTCACGCCCTGGTAGATGGTGCAGTCGTCGCCGATCTCGGCGGTCTCGCCCACCACCACGCCCATGCCGTGGTCGATGAACACGCGGCGGCCCACGCGGGCACCGGGGTGGATCTCGATGCCCGTGAAGAAGCGAGCCCAGTGCGAGATCCAGCGACCCAGCCACTTCAGCCCATGCATCCAGCACCAGTGCGCGCAGCGGTGCATGGCCAGGGCGTGGAGACCGGGATAACAGGTCAGGACCTCCCAGGCCGTGCGGGCGGCGGGGTCACGCTCCAGGATGCAGGCGATGTCTTCGCGCAGGCGGGCAAACAGCATGAAAGGAATGAGCTTGTGCGTTTTGGGTCTGAGCCGGGAAGTGTAGCGGCGGGGCCAAACCCCGGCGCGGCGTCAGGGTGGTGCCGGTGGCCTGCGGGCTGGCAGTCAAAGGGCTCGGGAGAGCCAAGTGGCAAAGCCTCAGCGCTGGCTGCGCGCGATGATGGCCTTGGCGATGCCGCGCAGGATGTGGATGTCTTCCTGGCGCAGCTCGGCCCGGTTGAAGAGCTGGTTGAGCCGGGGCATGAGCTTCTTGGGCGCGGCCGGATCGAGGAAACCCAGCGCCACCAGCGCCTGCTCCAGGTGCCCGAGCATGCCCTGCACCGCATCGCCTCCGGCCAGCTCGGCGTCCGGCGTGCGGGCCTCGACCGCAAAGCCGCCCAGCGCCATGCGCCACTCGTAGCTCAGCAGCTGCACGGCTTGAGACAGGTTGAGCGAGCCGTAGTCGGGGTTCGTGGGGATGCTGATGACGGCATGGCAACGGTAAACGTCTTCATTGGCCATGCCGTGGCGCTCGCTGCCGAACACGAAGCCGACCTTGTGTCCGGTGGCCGCGCGGGTGCGCGCCAGCTCGGTCAGGCCCTCGCGAGGGGTGATGGTGGGTGGGCCGAAGTCGCGGGGCGTCATGGCCGTGCCGATGGCATGAGTCACCCCCTCGAGCGCCTCGGCCAGGCTGTCGACGATGCGGGCGCGCACCAGGATGTCGGCCGCGCCGCTGGCCATGGCCACGGTCTCTTCCTGGCTGAGCACGTCGGCAAAGCGCGGGCGCACCAGCACCAGCTCGGAAAAGCCCATGACCTTCATCGCGCGGGCCGTGGCACCCACATTGCCAGGGTGGCTGGTGCCGATCAAGATGAAGCGGGTGGGATCGGTGGGCTGTGACGCAATGGACATGTGGATGGCTGAGACGGCCTGAGCAAGCGAGGGCAGGGGGTGCAAAAAACGGCGCACTTCGATAGAATCGCCGATTCTCTTCGTTCTTTGATCATCGCTGCGCCCATTTTGTCGACCGGGCCCCCGCCATGTGGTGGGGGATCGCTGCCGGTCGCCTTTGACTTTTTCAGACGGTCCTACCCATGTCTCAAGCCCTGCATCCCATGCTCAACATCGCCATCAAAGCTGCGCGCGCAGCCGGGGCGATCATCAACCGGGCGTCGCTCGACATCGAGCGCTTGCAGGTGACCGCGAAATCGCACAACGACTTCGTCACCGAGGTCGACCAGGCCGCAGAACAGGCGATCATCGACATCATCCGCGAGGCTTACCCAGGCCACGGCATCCTCGCCGAAGAGTCTGGCCGCACGCAGGGCGCCAAGCACTCCGATTTCGTCTGGATCATCGATCCGCTGGACGGCACCACCAACTTCATCCACGGCTTCCCCGTCTACGCGGTGTCCATCGCGCTGGCCTGGCGCGGCCAGGTGCAGCAGGCCGTGGTCTACGACCCCACCCGCAACGACCTGTTCTACGCTTCGCGGGGCAAGGGCGCTTACCTCAATGACCGCCGCATCCGCGTCTCCAAGCGCACGCGCATGCTCGACGCCCTGATCGGTACGGGCTTTCCCTTCCGCAAGGGCGACAACTTCCAGCGCTACATGAAGATGTTCGAGGACGTCATGGTGCAGTGCGCCGGCCTGCGTCGCCCCGGCGCGGCCTCGCTTGACCTGTGCTACGTGGCCGCGGGCTACTACGACGGCTTCTTCGAAACCGGCCTGAGCCCCTGGGACGTGGCCGCAGGCTCGTTGATGATCACCGAGGCCGGTGGCCTGGTGGGCAACTTCACAGGTGAGCCCGACTTCCTGTACCAGCGCGAGATCGTGGCTGGCACCCCGCGCATCTACGGTCAGCTGGTCAAGACCCTGGCGCCTTACACCCGAGTGATCACCGAGCCCGCTGCCGAAGAAGGCGCGCAAGGCCAGGCTACTGAGACCGACGAGGTGCTCGGTGCGATGCTGTCAACGCAAGCCTCCGATGCACCCGAGGCCGAAGCCCCGCCTGCCGAGGCGCCCAAGCGCCGTCGCATCACCGCAGCCGTCAAGGCCGCCGAAGACAGTGGTGAGCGCCCGGTTGGCCGCGACGACGCGCCCTTCTGATTCAACAACGTGTTCAGTTTGGGGTGCGGTGTCAGGCCCCTTTGATCGGTGACTTTGTCATGACCCACGCTCGCGCCTGCCTCGCCTCCTGGTTTGCCTTGATCGGTGGGGCGCTTCCTGTCGCCTCGCTGGCGCAATCGGCTTTGACGGCCGTCGCCTTGGAGCCGTCGAAGTTGCCTCGCGTGGTGCGTGAGGCGGCGGCCTGCGCCGGCATCGCAGATGCCACCGAGCGCCTGGCCTGCTACGACGATTGGGCCGCTTCGCAGCCTGCCGCCGCGGCGGTGGCCGTCAAGCCGGACGATGCGAGCAACGTGCCGGCCTTGCCTCCCGAGCCCACCGACAGCTCGCCAGCAGGTCAGGGGCTCAAGCTGGCCAATGCGGCGAAAGCCGAATCCGTTGACGGCTGCCACAACCCCGCCCGCACGGAGCTGTCACGCTTTTGGGAGTTGGAGGACGGCAGCGACTGTGGCACCTTCCGCATGCGCGGCTACCGCCCGTTGACCGCCTCGTTTGCGATGGCCGACTACGTGAATCGGCAGCCCACATCGAGCTCAGAGGGGCGCTCGGCGTCCTCGCCCACCGCTTACCGCCAAGCCGAAAACCGCATCCAGCTTTCGGTGCGAACCAAGCTGGCGCAGGGGCTGCTGGTGCATGGAGAGGGCGAGCGGCGCGACTCGCTTTGGTTCGCGTACTCGCAACAGTCCTACTGGCAGCTGTTCACCGGGCGCATCTCCAGGCCCTTTCGCACCACCGACCACGAGCCAGAGGTCATCTACGTCTACCCCAATGATGTGGGATTGCCTGGTGGCTGGCGCTGGCGCATGACTGGGGTGGGGCTGGTGCACCAGTCCAACGGCCAGTCCTTGCCGCTGTCTCGCAGCTGGAACCGCGTTTACGCCTTGGCGGCGCTCGAGCTGGGCAACCGCTGGCAGTTGCAGGCCAAGGTCTGGCGCCGCGTGCGCGAGTCCCACGAGAGCGACGACAACCCAGGCATCGCCAGCTACATTGGCCGGGCTGAGTTCAAGGCCGCTTGGAACCTGAATTCAGACCACACCCTCATGCTCACCATGCGCCACAGCCTGACCGAGACCGCCCGCGGCTCTTACAGGCTGGAGTGGCTGCGCACATTGGGTGATTACCGCTTCGGTCACAAGAGCAACCTGCGCCTGCACACCCAGGTCTTCAGCGGGTATGGCGACAGCCTGATCGACTTCAATCGTCGCCGCACGGTGTTCAGCGTGGGCTTTTCGCTGCTCGACTTCTGAGGACCTCGCCGGCGCGTGTCAACGCACGGTTTTGACCCGCTGGCCAGCCGTTGGCGCGGTGCTCACGCCGCCTGATCCCTTTTCGCCATAGGCGCTGTTCATCAGCTTGAGGCGGGCTTCGGCTTGCGGGTCCACGCCCTCGAGGGCAGATTGGCGGACCAACTCGGCGAAACCGCCCTTGGGCATGGCCACGGTGCGGATCACCCAGGGTTGGGCGGCCTTGCGGTCGGTCGGTGTCAGCTCCCGGAAGCTGCTTTCGGCCTCTTGCAGGCCGGGCAGGGCGCGCTGCAGGGCCTGCGCGTTCTGGCCGGCGTAGCGCAGCAGGTAGCGCTTGCCGGCTGGGCCGTCGGCCACCGTCAACATCACGTTCGCCGACTGGCCTTGGGCGTTGCGCAGGGTGCCCGCGAAATGCGTGGCCTGCAAGCCGTGCAACTGGCGCTTTTCCGTGCGGCCTTCGATTCGGTTTTGATCCGCCTTGAGCAATTGGCGGATGAGCGCTTCGTGGCCCATGCCCTTGGCCTGCTCGGGCAGCAGCTTGACGATCAGTCCCGCGTCGCCCGCTTCGTTGATCAGGCTGATGGCGTCCGATCCGTTGGCGATGCGCCAGCCTGCCGGGGCGCTCAGGGCCAGCCCCAGCGGCTCATGGTAGAAGTTTCGCCCCCGAACCACGCCTTGCTCGCGGCTGTCTCCGAAGGTCATGCCGTCGATGGCCTGCAGGTAACGCTCGCGGCCGTCGTCGACGTAGCGGCCTTGGTAGAGCGTGGCGTTGGCGCGGATCTCGGCCAGGCGCTGCTCGTTGCTGGGGTGCGAGGCCAGCCAGTTGCCGCCACTTTGCACAGGCCTGCCTGCGGCGCGTGCGGCCTCTGCGGCCAGTTGCTCCTGGTTCTTGAGCAGCGCGATCACGTCGATCATGTTGCGCGGATCGTATTGCGTGCGCGAGAGGTATTCCGCGCCCAGCCGATCGGCCTGGGACTCCTGCTCCCGGCTGTACGAGGCCACGTAGCCGGCAGCTGCCGTTTGCGACACCTGGCCAGCGATGTCGGTGGCGCCACGCAGCCCCTGGCTTTCCAGCACCGCACCCAGGATGGTGGCTGCCAGCACCCCGAAGCCGGCGTTTTGCTGTCGGGTCGCTCGCTGGGCCCCATGGCGAGCGGTCACGTGACCGATCTCGTGCCCGATGACGCCCGCGAGTTCGGCCTCGCTGTCCAGGTAGGCCATGATGCCGCGCGTGACGTAGACGTAGCCGCCAGGCAGCGCGAAGGCGTTGATCTCGGGGCTGTCGAGCACGGTGAAGGTCCACTGCAAGTGGGCCCGGTGTGACTCGGCTGCGAGCTTTTGCCCCACGCCGTTGACATAGGCCTGCAGCTTGGGGTTGTCGTAGACACCTTCGTCCTGGATCACCTGTTTGTGAGCTTTGGCACCTTCGGCGATCTCGGTGGGCTCGTCCATCACCGATCGCTCGGCTTCACCGGTGACCGGGTTGACGACGGTGGTGCCGCAAGCGCTCAGGGCGAGCAGGGAGGCGGCCGTCAGGCAGGCCAGCAGGGGGCGTGTGAGGGTGGGGCAAAGGGGTTTCATGTCTGGTCGGCGTGAGTCGACGGTGATTTTGCCTGGGCCTGGCCAGCCAGGCGCGGGCGGTTCGGCCGCCGGTACACTCTCGCCCCTGGGCTGCCCAGGCGCCCTCGCAACACCCATGGACACCTCACGCACCCCACCCGCTCAGGGCGACTACGCCGGCCACACGCCGATGATGCAGCAGTACCTGCGCATCAAGGCAGAGCACCCCGACACGCTCGTCTTCTACCGGATGGGCGATTTCTACGAGCTCTTTTTCGACGACGCCCGCAAGGCCAACCGCCTCATCGACATCACCCTGACCGTGCGCGGCCAGTCCAACGGCGAGCCGGTGGTGATGGCCGGGGTGCCGGTGCACGCGGTCGAGACCTACCTGGCCAAGCTGATCCGCCTGGGCGAGTCGGTGGCGATTTGCGAGCAGGTGGGCGAGGTCGGCGCCAGCAAGGGGCCGGTCGAGCGCAAGGTGGTGCGCGTGGTCACCCCGGGCACGCTGATCGACACCGAGCTGCTGTCCGAGCGCGCCGACGCGCTGCTGCTGGCCGTGGTCATGGACAAGCGCGGCCGCCACGCCGAAGACAAGGTGCCCTGCGCCCTGGCCTGGCTGGGCTTGTCCAGCGGCAAGCTGGGGCTGACCGAATGCAGCACGGCCGAGCTGGCCGGCTGGCTGGCGCGACTGCAACCCGCTGAGATCCTCTACGACCGCGAGCGGGTGCCGCCGGCCATCGCCGCCATGCTGACCGCGTCGCAGCGCGGTGTGGCGCTCACCAGCCGCCCGACCTGGCAGTTCGACCCCGGCCTGGGCCTGCGCAAGCTGTGCGAGCAGCTCAAGGTGCAGCACCTGCAGAGCTGGGGCGCGCAAGAGATGCCGCTGGCGCACGCGGCCGGCGCCGCTTTGCTGAGCTACGCCGAGCACACGCAGGGCAGGGCGCTGGCGCACGTCGCCTCGCTGGAGGTGCCGCGCAGCTCCGAGCTGCTCGACCTGCCGCCCGCCACCCTGCGCAACCTGGAGCTGGTGCAGACCCTGCGCGGCGAAGACTCGCCCACGCTGCTCTCGCTGGTCGACACCTGCCGCACCGGCATGGGCAGCCGCGGCTTGCGCCAGTGGCTGACCCAGCCCTTGCGCGACCGCACCGTGGCCCGCGCCCGCCACGACGCCATCGCCACGCTGCTGTCGCCCACCGACCCCTCGCAGGGCTTCGACGCCATCCGTGAAGCCTTGCGCCAGATGAGCGACGTCGAGCGCATCAACGCCCGCATCGCCTTGCGCCAGGTGCGCCCGCGCGAGCTCGCCGGCCTGCGCGACACCCTGCTGGGCCTGCCTGCGCTGTTGGCCCGCGTGCCCGATGAGGGCGTGCTGCTGCAGCAGGTGCGTTCGGCCCTGTCGCCCGACGCGGCCGTGGCCCAGCGCCTGCAGGCCACGCTGCTCGAAACCCCGGCGGTGCTGCTGCGCGACGGTGGCGTCATCGCCGACGGCTTCGACGCCGACCTCGACGAACTGCGCGCCATCTCGCTGAACTGCGACGCCTTCCTGCTCGACCTCGAAGCCCGCGAGCGCGCCCGCACCCACATCCCCAACCTGCGCGTGCAGTTCAACAAGGTGCATGGCTTCTACATCGAGGTCACGCAGTCGCACGCCGACAAGGTGCCGCTCGACTACCAGCGCCGCCAGACCCTGAAAAACGCCGAGCGCTACATCACGCCCGAGCTCAAGGCCTTC
Organism: Comamonadaceae bacterium 2PF; assembly: GCA_005502875.1. Lineage (GTDB taxonomy): Bacteria > Pseudomonadota > Gammaproteobacteria > Burkholderiales > Burkholderiaceae_C > Aquabacterium. Next base: position 68,331 of record SCMV01000014.1, read on the forward strand.
GAGGACAAGGCCCTGTCGGCGCAAGACCGCGCCCTGGCCCGCGAGAAGGCCATCTTCGAGGGCTTGATCGATTTCCTGCAGGACCACATCGCCACGCTGGGCGCCCTGGCCCGCGCCCTGTCCACGCTCGACGCCCTGGCCGCGCTGGCCGAGCGCGCCTCCACGCTGCGCTGGAGCCGACCCGAGTTCGTGCCCCATCCCTGCATCGAGATCGATCAAGGCCGCCACCCGGTGGTCGAAGCCCGCCTGATGGAGACCAGCGGCGCCGCCTTCATCCCCAATGACTGCCGCCTCGACACCAAGCGCCGCATGATGATCGTCACCGGCCCGAACATGGGCGGTAAATCGACCTTCATGCGCCAGGTGGCCCTGATCGCCTTGCTGGCGGCCATGGGCTCCTATGTGCCGGCCACCGCCTGCCGCCTGGGCCCGATGGACGCCATCCACACCCGCATCGGCGCGGCAGACGACCTGGCCAACGCCCAGTCGACCTTCATGCTGGAGATGACCGAGGCCGCCGCCATCGTCCACGCCGCCACCGAGCACTCGCTGGTGCTGATGGACGAGATCGGCCGGGGCACCTCCACCTTCGACGGCCTGGCCCTGGCCGGCGCCATCGCCGGGCACCTGCACGACCGCAACCAGGCCTTCACGCTGTTCGCCACCCACTACTTCGAGCTGACCCGCCTGCCCGAGCGGCACCCGCGCGCGCTCAACGTGCACGTGGGCGTGGCCGAGTCGGGTGACGACATCGTCTTCCTGCACGAGCTGCAGCATGGCCCGGCCAGCCGCAGCTACGGCGTCCAGGTGGCGCGCCTTGCGGGCATGCCCCATTCGCTGATTCGCCAGGCCCGTGCCACACTGGAATCCCTGGAGGCCCAGCAGCGTGATTCGGAGCAGCAAATCGATTTGTTCGCCGACGTGGGTGCCCCTGCGGGTGGCGTCGACCTCGATCAACTGGCCGAAGGCGCCCGCCAGTCCGCCGGCGGCGCGAGCGCCGAAGCCCTGACCCCGACCGAAGCCCAGGCATTGAACCTGCTTGCCGCCATCGACCCCGACGCGCTCACCCCGCGCGAGGCCCTGGACGCCCTGTACAAACTGAAATCGGTGATCTCATCATGACTTACTGCGTCGCCATGCGCCTGCACGCGGGCCTGGTTTTCCTGTCCGACTCCCGCACCAACGCGGGCATGGACCAGATCAGCACCTTCCGCAAGATGACCGTCTACGAGAAGGAAGGCGATCGCGTCATCGTGATGCTCTCGGCCGGTAACCTGGCCATCACCCAGGCGGTCAAACAGCTGGTGGCCAACGAGACCATCGAAGGCTCGGACGGCGAGCCCTGCACCATCTGGACGGCCCGCTGCCTGTTCGACGTGGCCCGCATCGTGGGCAGCTGCGTGCGCAAGGTGCACGCCCGAGACGCGGCCGCGCTCAAGGAGCACGGCATCGATTTCAACTGCAGCCTCATCGTTGGCGGCCAGATCGGCAACGAGACCATGCGCCTGTTCAACGTCTATGCAGCTGGCAACTTCGTCGAGGCCGGCATCGACGGTGTGTGCTACTTCCAGATCGGTGAGTCCAAGTACGGCAAACCGGTGATCGACCGCGTCATCACGCCGCAAACGCCGCTCGAAGAGGCCGCCAAGTGCGCATTGATCTCGATGGACTCGACGCTCAAGTCCAACCTGTCGGTCGGGCTGCCGCTGGACATGCTGGTCTACGAAGCAGGCTCGCTCAAGGTCGAAAAGCTCATCCACATCGACGAGTCCAATCCTTATTTCCGCATGATCCGCTCCACCTGGGGGCAGCGCCTGCGCCAGGTCTTCGACTCCATCCCGGAGCCCAGCTGGAACGCCGATCAGGCCGACCTGCACCTGCCTTCCACCGGCAGCCAGGCCCAGGCCATGAACCCACTGAGCAAAATCAGCGCGCCCAACGGTTGATGTCAGGCGCTGTTGGCATGGGCTCGGGGTGGTTGATCACCCGTTGAGCCTCGGCTGGCCCAGCGTTCAAGCCCGCTTGAGCAGTGCCTCGGCTTCTCGATCCAGTTGATCGATGCACTCGGCCATCGCGGCGTGGCAGCGCTGCATGAGCTCGGGCACGTCATCGGCCGTCATCCCGGTCGTCGGGATCGGGGGCAGGGCGCGCATCACCACGGCGCCACCCACCCAGCGGTTGAGGTTCATCGTGCGGGTGTAGTTGTTGGCGCACACCGGCACGATCGGCACCCCGGCGTTGACCGCCATCAGGAAGGCACCCTTCTTGAACGGGCCCAGGCCCTTGCCATGGCCGCGCGTGCCCTCTGCGAACACCCACAGCGACATGTCCTTGTGCTGCAGCGTGTCGGTGGTGGTCTCCATGGCGCGGCGGGCCTGCACGGCGTTGCCGCGGTCGACCAGCACGTTGCCCGCCAGCCAGTAAAGTTGCCCGAACAGCGGGATCCACTTCAGGCTGGTCTTGCCCAGGCTGACCGTGCGCACCGGCACCACCTGACCGAAGACGAACAGGTCGTGGTTGGAGATGTGGTTGGCCACGATGATGGCCGGGCGCTGGTGGTTCAGCACGCCATCGGCCTCGATGCGCTGGCGCAATCCCATGATGCGCAAGGCGGGGATGCCGTAGACCCGGGCGCACAACCTGCTGTTGTCCGGGTTGAAGGGGCGACACAGGCCGATCAGCAGGCCGATCACGCTGGCGATCACGAAGTGCACGGCCAGCAGGAGAATGCGCAGCAGGGACAGCAAAGGGGCTCCCGGGCAGGTCAGGGCGCTTTCGCGCCCGTCAACGGTGGCAAAGCGCCGGATCATACGCCCGCATGAGGGCTGGCTCGCGCAAAACCTGAGGCGGCGGGAGCCCGGTCCGCCTATAATGCCGCTTTACCACCGCAGCGATCCCATCAGAGGATCGCACCTGCGCAAATGACCAAGTTTGTCTTCGTCACCGGCGGTGTGGTGTCCTCGCTTGGCAAGGGCATCGCCGCTGCGTCACTGGCCGCCATCCTCGAATCCCGCGGCCTCAAAGTCACCCTCATCAAGCTCGACCCGTACATCAACGTGGACCCGGGCACGATGTCGCCTTTCCAGCACGGCGAGGTCTTCGTGACCGACGACGGCGCCGAGACCGACCTCGACCTGGGCCACTACGAGCGCTTCATCACCACCCGGATGAAGAAGGCCAACAACTTCACCACCGGCCAGATCTACAAGTCGGTGCTGGAGAAGGAACGCCGCGGCGACTACCTGGGCAAGACCGTCCAGGTCATCCCCCACATCACCAACGAGATCCAGGACTACGTGCGCCGTGGTGCCGGTGTCGGCACGCCCGACGCCGTGGACGTGGCCATCGTCGAAATCGGTGGCACGGTGGGCGACATCGAGTCGCTGCCCTTCATGGAAGCCGCGCGTCAGCTGTGCCTCAAGGCCGGTCCGACCAACGCTGCCTTCGTGCACCTGACCTACGTGCCCTTCATCGCCGCTGCTGGCGAATTGAAGACCAAGCCCACCCAGCACACGGTGCAGAAGCTGCGCGAAATCGGCATCCAGCCCGATGCGCTGCTGTGCCGTGCCGACCGTGCCATCCCCGCTGACGAGCGCGAGAAGATCTCGCTGTTCACCAACGTGCCCGAGTCCGGCGTGATCTCGGTTTGGGACGCCGACACCATCTACAAGGTGCCGCGCATGCTGCATGAGCAGCACCTCGACGACCTCATCTGCAACAAGCTGCAGCTGAGCACCAAGCCCGCCGACCTGTCGCGCTGGGACAAGCTGGTCCACGAGGTCGAGAACCCCAAGGGCGCGGTCACCATCGCGATGTGCGGGAAGTACACCGAGCTGTCGGACTCGTACAAGTCGCTCAACGAAGCCCTGCGCCACGCCGGCATCCACAACCACGCCCGCGTCAACATCGAGTACGTCGACTCCGAGTCGCTCACGCCTGAAACCGCTTCCAGCCTGGCTCAATACGACGCCATCCTGGTGCCCGGCGGCTTCGGCAAGCGCGGTGTGGAAGGCAAGATCATCGCGGCGCAATACGCCCGCGAGCACGGCATCCCGTACCTGGGCATCTGCCTGGGCATGCAGGTCGCCACCATCGAATACGCCCGCCACAAGGCCGGCCTGGAAGGCGCCAACTCCACCGAGTTCGAGCCGCAGGGCCCGCACCCCGTCATCGCCCTGATCGACGAGTGGCTGGACGCCGACGGCACCGTGCAAAAGCGCGACGCCAGCTCCGACCTGGGCGGCACCATGCGCCTGGGCGCGCAGAGCTCCGACGTCAAGCCCGGCACCATCGCTCACGAGATCTACGGCGACGTGGTCACCGAGCGCCACCGCCACCGCTATGAAGCCAACGAGCGCTACCTCGACAAGCTGCAAGCCGCTGGCCTGGTCATCTCGGCCATCACCCAGCGCGAGAAGCTGACCGAGATGGTCGAGCTGCCCAAGTCGGTTCACCCCTGGTACGTCGGCGTGCAATTCCACCCCGAGTTCAAGTCCACCCCCTGGGACGGCCACCCGCTGTTCAAGGCCTACATCAAGGCCGCCCTGGACCACCAGGCCGCGGCCGCCAAGGCTTGAATCTCACAAAGGTTGAACCATGAAACTCTGCGGTTTTGATGCGGGCCTTGAGCACCCCTTCTTCCTGATCGCGGGCACCTGCTCCATCGAGGGGCTGGAGCTGTCGCTCGAGGTGGCGGGCCGCCTCCAGGAGGCTTGCGCACCCCTGGGCATCCCGCTGATCTACAAGGGCTCCTTCGACAAGGCCAACCGATCTTCGGGCACCACCGCACGTGGCTTGGGGCTCGACAAGGGCCTGCAGATCCTCGACGAGGTTCGCCGCCAGACCGGCCTGCCGGTGCTGACCGATGTGCATGACGAGTCGCAGGTGGCCGAAGTCGCCAGCGTGGTCGACGTGCTGCAGACCCCGGCCTTCCTGTGCCGCCAGACCGACTTCATCCGTGCGGTGGCCAAGTCGGGCAAGCCGGTCAACATCAAGAAGGGCCAGTTCCTCGCGCCCTGGGACATGAAGAACGTCATCGACAAGGCCCGCGCTGCCGCGCAGGAAGCCGGCCTGTCGCCCGACCGATTCCTGGCCTGCGAGCGCGGTGTGAGCTTTGGCTACAACAACCTCGTGGCCGACATGACGAGCCTGGCCGAGATGCGCAAGTCCGGCGCGCCGGTGGTCTTTGACGTGACCCACTCGGTGCAAAAGCCCGGCGGCCTGGGCGGCGCCAGCGGTGGTGCCCGCGAGATGGTGCCGGTGCTGGCGCGTGCCGGCGTGGCCGCCGGCGTGGCCGGCCTCTTCATGGAGACCCACCCCGACCCGGCGAAGGCCTGGAGCGACGGCCCCAACGCCGTGCCGCTCAAGCACATGAAGGCCCTGCTCGAAACCCTGGTCGAACTCGACCGCGTCACCAAGAAGAACGGTTTCCTGGAAACCGACTTCAACTGACGTCCTAAAATCCACGGTTTGCCTGCAGCCCAGGCAGGCCGTTTTTGCTTTCCAACCATCCATCCATTTGAGGAACCCCTGATGAGCGCCATCGTTGACATCATCGGCCGCGAAGTGATCGACAGCCGCGGCAACCCCACCGTCGAGTGCGACGTCCTGCTGGAAAGCGGCGTCATGGGCCGTGCGGCCGTGCCGTCGGGCGCTTCGACCGGTTCGCGCGAAGCCATCGAGCTGCGCGATGGCGACAAGTCGCGTTACCTGGGCAAGGGCGTTCTCAAGGCCGTTGAGCACATCAACACCGAGATCGCCGAAGCCGTGCTGGGCCTGGACGCTTCCGAGCAAGCCTTCCTGGACAAGACCCTGATCGACCTTGACGGCACCGAGAACAAGGGCCGCCTGGGCGCCAACGCCATGCTGGCCGTGTCGATGGCCGTGGCCCGCGCCGCTGCCGAAGAAGCCGGTCTGCCCCTGTACCGCTACTTCGGTGGCATGGGCGCCGTGCAACTGCCCGTGCCGATGATGAACGTCATCAACGGTGGCGCGCACGCCAACAACAACCTGGACATCCAGGAGTTCATGATCCTGCCGGTGGGCGCCCCGACCTTCCGCGAAGCCCTGCGCTACGGCGCCGAGGTCTTCCACGCCCTCAAGAAGATCCTGCACGACAAGCACATCAGCACGGCCGTCGGCGACGAAGGTGGCTTCGCTCCCTCCGTGGCCAGCCACGAAGAAGCCATCCAGCTGATCCTGCAAGCCATCGAAGCCGCCGGCTACACCGCTGGTGAACAGATCGCCCTGGGCCTGGACTGCGCTGCCTCCGAGTTCTACAAGGACGGCAAGTACCACCTGGAAGGCGAAGGCCTGACCTTGACCGCCGAGCAGTGGACCGACATGCTGGCCACCTGGTGCGACAAGTACCCGATCATCTCGATCGAAGACGGCATGCACGAAGGCGACTGGGCTGGCTGGGCTCACCTGACCGAGCGCCTGGGCAAGAAGGTGCAGCTGGTGGGCGACGACCTGTACGTCACCAACACCAAGATCCTGAAGGAAGGCATCGAGAAGGGCATCGCCAACTCCATCCTCATCAAGATCAACCAGATCGGCACGTTGACCGAAACGTTTGCCGCCATCGAAATGGCCAAGCGCGCCGGCTACACCGCTGTGATCAGCCACCGCTCTGGCGAAACCGAAGACAACACCATCTCCGACATCGCCGTCGGCTTGAACGCCGGCCAGATCAAGACCGGTTCGATGAGCCGCTCGGACCGCATGAGCAAGTACAACCAGCTCCTGCGCATCGAGGAAGACCTGGGCAACGTGGCCGTCTACCCTGGCCGCAGCGCTTTCTACAACCTGCGCTGAGCCAGGTGACCCTGACCGGGCTGTCGCAGCCAGGTCGGGGCCGATCATGACGGGGCCTGGTGTTGAACCAGGCCCCGTTTTCCTTTGTCGCTCGTGGATAATCTGTGCATGCGTGTGGCTTTCTTCGTCCTTGTCGCCTTGCTGGCTGCCATCCACGCCGAACTGTGGTTCGGCAAGGGCGGTGCGCCTCGCGTCATGACCTTGCGTGCCGAAGTCGATGCGCAGCAAAAGGCCAATGCCCAGGCCCAGGCCCGCAACGACCAACTCGCCGCCGAGGTGCGAGACCTCCAGGAGGGCCTGGAGATGGTCGAGGAAAAAGCCCGCACCGAGCTGGGCATGGTCAAGCCCGACGAAATCTACGTGCAGCTCACCACCAAGGCTCCCCCGGTGCTGAGCGCTCCTTCCTCCTCGGCGTCCACTGCCGCATCTGTCTCTCGCTGACCGATCGCCATGAGCGCCTCCTGGAGTGGCCTGGCCGAGCACCTGGCCTGGCTCGATCCCTGGCTGCTGCCCCTGGATGCCGGCTGGGCCTTGCCCATCAGCCGTCTGGAAACCGTGGCCTCGTTGATGGCGCTGGCCATGGTGGGCTTCAACCTCCGCGTCAACCCATGGGGCTGGCCACTGGCGATTGCCAGCTCGGCCCTGTATGCCTTGCTTTTTGCGCGCAGTCGCCTGTATGGCGAGGCGGCGTTGCAGATCGTGTTCATCGCGCTTTCAGCCTGGGGTTGGGGGCAATGGCTGATGGGGCGCGACGGTTCCGGTCAGGCCCTGCAGGTGCGTCGCCTGGAGCCGCTTGGGCGTTGGCGATTGCTGGGCGTGACGGTGTTGCTGTGGGGTGCGATCGGCGCGATGCTTGACGCCTGGACCGATTCGGACGTGCCATACGGCGACGCCTTGCCAACGGCGGGCAGCCTGGTCGGGCAATGGTTGCTGGCGCGAAAGTGGGTGGACAACTGGCCATGCTGGCTGGCGGTCAACCTGCTGAGCATGGTGTTGTTTGCGCACAAGGGACTGTGGCTGACGGTGGGGCTTTACGGCGTGTTCGCCGCCCTGTCCTGTGTGGGCTGGGTCGCGTGGTCCAGGCGCGCTGGCGTTGATCGCTGGAGGGGGTTGCCGTGAGCGAAGCTTCAGGTGACGCTGGGCGCGCCTTGGTGATCGGCATCGTGGGTGCCGAAAGCACCGGCAAGACGCTGTTGGTCAAAGAGCTGGGGCGCACGCTGCGTGAGCGGGGGCTGCAGGTGGTCGCGGTGCCCGAGGCCCTTCGCCTGTTTTGCGATCGCGAGGGGCGCACGCCGCGTGCCGATGAGCAGCGGGCCATCGCCCAAGAGCAGACCCGTTGCATCGCTGCCGCCACGCAGCGTGGTGCCATCGTGCTGGCCGACACCACCGCGCTCATGACGGCGGTCTACAGCGAGGTCATCTTCGGAGACACCAGCCTGCACGCGCAGGCACTGGCCGAACATGCGCGTTGTGACCTGACGCTGCTCACCGCGCTCGATCTGCCCTGGGTGCCGGACGGCATCATCCGCGATGGCCCCCAGGTGCGTGAAGCGGTGGACACCTGTCTGCGCAGGCTGCTGCACGAGGGCGGCGTGCCGCACGCACTCGTCATGGGCAAGGGCCTGAGGCGACAGGCCAATGCACTCAGTTGCATCGAGCACCTGCTCAACGAGCCCGCGCGCCGTCAAAAGCAGACGGGCCCGTCCCGCTGGCGGTGGTTCTGCGACAACTGCGACGACGGGGAGTGCGAGCAGCACTGGCTGACACGTGCTGTGTCGTCGGATGGCGCGGCCGCGGACACCAGCGCTGGTCAAGCCGATGCCACCTGAGTCTCTGCCTGCACCGACCCTGCCGGTGCTCTGGCAAGAGGATGATTGCCTTGCCATCCACAAGCCGGCCGGCTGGCTGGTTCATCGCACCGGGCTGGACGCGGGTGAAACCCGCTTTGTGGTGCAGACGCTGAGAGACCAGTTGGGGCGGCCCGTGTACCCGGTTCACCGCTTGGACAAGGGCACCTCAGGCGTGTTGCTCATGGCCTTGTCCTCCGATGCGGCCCGGCGCTTGTCGGCTTGCTTCGAGCGCCGAGAGGTGCACAAGCGCTACGTGGCCCTGGTGCGAGGGTGGCCGCCGCAAGGAGCCCATGTGGACCATGCGCTGCGTCCGGACGATGCCCCGCCAGACGCCCCTGCGCAAGAAGCCCAGACCGATTTCCACCTGCTGGCGCGCTGCAGCCTCGATGTGCCGGTGGACCGCTACCCTCAGACGCGTGTGGCGCTGGTGGAGGCCTTGCCGATCACCGGCCGCCGGCATCAGATTCGGCGCCACCTCAAGCACTTGGCTCACCCCATCATCGGCGACGCCACCCATGGCAAAGGCGCGCACAACCGCTGGTGGGCCGAGCACCTGGGGGTGCAGCGCCTGTGGCTGCACGCGGCCTCGCTCAGCCTGCCGCATCCGCATCGCGCGGGTGAGGGTTTGCACATCGCTTCGCCGCTGTCGTCGGCGGAGCTGAACGCAGACTGGCAGCGTTTGCTTGCCGAAAGCTGGCAGTGGGCGCAGGCTGATTCGCGTGCGCGTTTGCTGCGCGGCCTGTTGCCGACGTGTTGAGCAGCCTGCTCAAGGCAGGGGCTCAGGCCCCTTGCGTTGATCCGGTCACTGCAAGCTGCTCGACCCAGGGGGCGTGTTCGCCTCGCCAGTGAACAAGCCCGCCGCGTCGATCGGGTCGAAGTGGTAGTGCTCGCCACAGAAGTCGCAGCCAATCTCCACCTGGCCTTGCTCGGCGATGATGCTGTCGATCTCTTGCTGACCCAGGCTGCGCAGCATGTCGGCCACGCGCTCGCGCGAGCAGGTGCAGACAAAGCGCGGGCCAGTGGGGCCGGCCTTGGGCTCGAAGTAACGCAGGTCTTCTTCCCAGAACAAGCGCCGCAAGATGGTTTCTGCGTCCAGCGTCAGCAGTTCTTCGCGCTTGAGGCTGGCCGCCAGCGTGGCGATGCGGTTGTAGGCCTCGTCGAGCTCCTCCTCGGTCGTGGCCACGCGGTCGGTGCCCGCCAGGTTGGCCTCGCCCTCGACGGGCATGCGCTGGATCAGCAAGCCTGCAGCGATCTCGTCGTTGGCCGCCAGCACCAGCTTGGCGTCAAGCTGCTCCGACTTGCGCATGTACTGCTCCAGCACCTCGCCCAGGTCGTTGAGCAAGCCGCCATCGACATGGTTGAGCGAGACCACACCCTGGTAAGGCTGCTGGCCGGGCTGGCGGTCCTTCGGGTCGAGCGTGATCGCGCAGCGTCCCTTGCCGTGGTTGTTGACCAGCACCTCCAGAGGCAGGCTGCCGCTGTCGGTTGACGGGATCTCTCCCACCACCTTGGCCGTGCTGCGAAAGGACAGGTCGGGCTGCGCCTCGGTGACGGCCAGCTTGACAGGGCCATCGCCGAAGATCTGCAGCACCACCGCGCCGTTGAACTTGATGTTGGATTGCAGCAGCACCGTGGCCGCGCTCATCTCGCCCAGTAGGCGGCGCACCGGCTCTTCGAAGCCGCCGCCGGCTTCGCGCCGACGCAGCAACTCCTGCCAGGACTCGGTCAGGCGCACCAGGACGCCGCGCACGGGCAGGCCCTCGAACAGGAAGGTGTGCAGTTCACTCATGGCAACTCGATTCAACTCAGGTGGACGGCGCGTCAATGCGCACCATCGCGGTCTTGTATTCGGCCGATTTGGCCACGTAGAGGCCCGTGCCCAGATGCATGCGCAGCAGGTCGGCCTCGGCCAGCGGGCGCACGGCCTTGGCGGGCGAGCCCATGATCAGCATGCCGTCCTCGAAGACCTTGCCCTCGGTCACGAGCGCACCGGCCGCCACCAGGCAGTTCTTGCCAATCACGGCGCCGTTGAGCACCACGGCCTGGATGCCGACCAGGGAGCCGGCGCCAATGGTGCAGCCGTGGAGCATGGCCTGGTGGCCCACGGTCACGTCTTCGGCGATGTTCAATGGAAAGCCGATGTCCGTGTGCAGCACGGATGACTCCTGCACGTTCGAGCGCGCGCCAATGAAGATCGGCTCGTTGTCGCCGCGCAGGGTCACGTGCGACCAGACGCTGCTGCCTTCGGACAGGGTCACATTGCCGATGACGTCGGCCGATTCGGCCACGTAAGCGGTCGGGTGAACGGTCGGGGCCTTGTCGTGGATGCGGTAGAGCGCCATGGTGGACTCGTTGGGGGTGGGGTGTTGATTCTAAAAGCCCGAGCGCTGGTGTGAAGGACCCCGCCTCAAGGCAAAATCGGGGGCATCCGAATCACCGAAACCGTTCACCGCGTCTCCGGGCGCAGGGAGTCCGCATGAAAACCGTTGGCGACAAACTGGCATCGTTCAAAGTTGTGGGCGTCAAGCCCGGTTTCAAGCACCCTGAAGAACACGGCCAATCTGCCTTCGAGGAGCTGACCGAGCAAAGCTTTCCGGGCAAGTGGAAGGTCATCTACTTCTACCCGAAGGACTTCACCTCGGTGTGTGGCAGCGAAGTCGAAGCCTTTGCCCGCCTTGCCAAGGATTTCGCCGATCGCAATGCCGTGCTGATGGGTGGCTCGAGCGATAACGAACATTCCAAGCTGGGCTGGCGCCGCGAAGCGCCCCAGATCGATCAGCCTGGCCACCATGCCTTCGCCGACGAATCCGGGCAGCTGATCGACCAACTCGGTGTGCGCGATCGCGCTGCGGGCATCGCCTTGCGCGCCACGTTCATCGTCGATCCGGACAACGTCATCCGCCACGTGTCGGTCAACAGCCTGATGGTGGGGCGCAACCCCGATGAGGTGCTGCGCGTCCTCGACGCCCTGCAAACCGATGCAGCCTGCGCGTGCAATCGTCCCTTGGGCGGCGCCACGCTCTGACGAGTTCCGCGAATCGTCACTGCCAATCGCCGCTTCGGTCCGACGTTGCCCACCCTTGAAAAGATGCTGATCCTGCTGTCTCCGGCCAAGAGCCTCGATTACGACACCGCACCCACCACCGATCGCCACACCCTGCCGCAGTTCACGGCCGAGTCGTCAGCGCTGATCGAGGTGCTGCGCCCCTACACGCCCGCGCAACTCGCCTCCCTCATGGACCTCAGCGATTCGCTGGCCACGCTCAATGTGGCCCGCTACGCGGCCTGGTCACCGCGTTTTTCCGCGCGCAACAGCAAGCAGGCGGTGCTGGCTTTCAACGGCGATGTCTACGAAGGCCTGGACGCCCCCAGCCTCAAGCAAAAGGACCTGGACTGGGCCCAGGAGCACGTGGCGATCCTCAGCGGCCTGTATGGCATCTTGCGGCCACTCGACTGGATGCAGCCTTACCGGCTCGAGATGGGCACCAAGCTGGCCAATCCGCGCGGCAAGGACCTCTACGCCTGGTGGGGTGACCGCCTGGCCGAGCACCTGAACCACCAGCTTGCCGAGCAGGGCAGCGACGTGGTCATCAACCTGGCCTCTCAGGAGTACTTCAAGTCGGTCAAGCGCAAGGCTTTGAAGGCCAGGGTGGTCGAGTGCGTCTTTGAAGACTGGAAAGCCGGTCAATGGAAGGTCATCAGCTTCCATGCCAAGCGCGCGCGCGGCATGATGGCGCGGCACGCCATCCTCCAGCGTGCCAAGGCCCCCAAAGACCTGCTGGGTTTCAACGCCGAGGGCTATGCACACGACGTCGAGGCGTCGACACCTGAAAGGCTGGTCTTTCGCCGCCGACTGGAAGGCTGACAGGTCGAGCCATGGACAGCCGCCAGGCCATCACCCCCGAGTTGCGCGAGTGGCTGCTCGCGCAGGTGGCAGCCGGACACCGCGCAGATCGGGTGTTCGCGTCCATGCAGGCCAGTGGCTGGGACAGCAGCGTGGCGCTGGAGGCCATCCGCGAGGTCATGCCGGATGTGGCAGACGGCTTGGACCTTGAGCCCATCGCGATGCCGGACCTGCCGGGTGGTGCAGGGCACCGCGTGCAGGCACACGACCGTCAGGTCGAGGTGGTGGTCGGCATGCGGCAGCCCCGCATCGTTGTCCTGCGCGACCTGCTCAGCGGCGCTGAGTGCGACGCCTTGATCGAGCTTGCGCGCCCGCGGCTTTCGCGCTCTGAGACGGTGGTCAACCGCACCGGGGGCAGCGAAGTCAACGCCGCTCGAACCAGCCAGGGCATGTTCTTCTCGCGCGGCGAGGGCGATCTGGTCGGTGCCATCGAGGCCCGCATCGCGGCCTTGCTGAACTGGCCCGTTGACAGGGGAGAGGGCCTGCAGGTGTTGCGCTACGGTGTGGGCGCAGAGTACCGGCCCCACTTCGACTACTTCGATCCGGCGCAGCCTGGCAGCCAGGCCATCCTCAAGCGGGGAGGGCAGCGGGTGGGCACCGTGTTGATGTACCTGAACACGCCCGAAGCCGGTGGCGCCACCACCTTCCCCGACGCGGGCGTCGAGGTTCATGCGCTGCGTGGCAGCGCCGTCTTCTTTGCTTACGAGCAACCCAGCCCGCTCACCCGCACATTGCATGGCGGCGCGCCCGTGCTGGCTGGTGAGAAATGGGTGGCCACCAAGTGGCTTCGCGCTGGGCGCTTTGACTGACACGGCGGGCAGGTGCCCGCCATGACGCCAGTCGGGGCCTGAGGGCAGACCCCATCGGTTCAGCGCTCAGGCGCTGCGACGGCGACGGGCCATCACGGCGGTGCCGCCATCTCCGGCTTCTTGCCGCCCACCACCTTGGCGGGAGGAGGCCTGCTGGCGCCCACCGCCCCCTTGGCCGCCGCGCGAACCCGAGCCCTGGCCTGCGCCCGACGAGCCTCGCTGGCCGCCGCCGCTTCCGGACCGCTGGCCACCGCCACCGCCCGTGCCGCCATGAAGCACGCGTCGCCCCAGCTGGATGGGCTCCGGGCGCGCATTCGGGTCGGGGGCAAAGCCAGGGATCACCTCGCGCGGGATCTGGCGCTTGATGAGCTTCTCGATCGACGCCAGGAAGCCGTCCTCGTCCACGCACACCAGGGACACGGCTTCGCCTTCGGCGCCTGCACGGCCGGTGCGGCCGATGCGGTGCACGTAGTCTTCCGGCACGTTGGGCAGTTCGTAGTTCACGACGTGGGGCAGCTGATCGATGTCGATGCCACGCGCGGCGATGTCCGTGGCCACCAGCACGCGCAGGTCGCCCGTCTTGAAGTCGGCCAGCGCCCGAGTGCGCGCGCTCTGGCTCTTGTTGCCGTGGATCGCCATCGCCGTGATGCCCTGCTTGTCGAGGTACTCGACCAGGCGGTTGGCGCCGTGCTTCATGCGGGTGAACACCAGCACCTGGTGCCAGTCCTGGCTGAGGATCAGGTGGCTCAGCAGTTCCTTCTTGCGGTCGCGGTCCACCGGGTGGACCTTCTGCGCGATCGTGTCGGCGGTGGCGTTGCGGCGGGCGACTTCGATCACCCGAGGCGAGTTCAGCAGGCGCTCTGCCAACGCCTTGATTTCGTCGGAAAACGTCGCGGAAAACAGCAGGCTTTGTTTTTTCGGGGGCAGGATATTCAGCACACGACGGATATCGTGGATGAAACCCATGTCCAACATGCGATCTGCTTCGTCAAGGACGAAAATCTCGACGTCATCGAGTTTCAGGTTTCCTTGTTGGTGGTGGTCGAGCAAACGACCCGGCGTGGCAACCAGGATATCGACGCCTTGGCGCAAGGCGTCAATTTGGGGGTTCATGCCGACCCCACCAAACATGACCATCGATTTCAATGGCAGGTATTTGCCATAATTTCGGACACTTTCCTCGACTTGAGCTGCCAGTTCGCGCGTCGGGGTGAGCACCAGCGCGCGGATCGTGCGCTTGCGCGCACCCTCAGGTGCGGACGCAGACAGCTTTTGCAGCATGGGCAGCGTGAAGCCAGCCGTCTTGCCGGTTCCGGTTTGCGCCCCAGCCAGCAAATCCCCGCCAGCGAGCACGGCCGGAATGGCTTGCGACTGGATGGGAGTGGGGTGGTCGTAACCCGATTCTTGGATGGCACGCAAAATCGGTGAAGACAAACCCAGGTTTTCAAAGGACATACAGCGAGCCCGCTTGGGAAGGTCTGCACAAATGAGCGCTGACCATGGTTGAGGGCACTGACATGACCGGATTGGCGGTTGAGCGCTCTTCCGGCAGGCGTTTTGCGCGCGTTTCGCGCCCATTTCCC
>SCMV01000015.1 GCA_005502875.1 Comamonadaceae bacterium 2PF
TGCTCCAGCACCATGCGCACGGCACGCTCACGGACTTCAGGTGAAAACTTGGCGGACTTCTTCATGGCTCCATTCTCCAGTGTTGGAGCCTCCGCGAAACCCGGGGCGCTTCAGAGCGCTCCTTGCAGCGACCGGATGCCCTCCCCCGCATCAGCAAGAGACAGCATCTCCTGAATGTGGATCTTGAGTTCGTCGATGCGCCAGCCCAGGAATGCCTCGTGAACGAACGTGAAGTCGTACGAGCCGGTTCCGACGCGCAGGTTGCCCGTCTGCCGCTCCTTCATGACGACCAACCAATGCAGGCCCTTGATGACGCCATCGCTCAACTCACCCAGCTCGTCGGTGATGTAGTAGCTGCGCACATCGACGAACTGCTTGTGGAAGTCTTCAAACAACGTCTTTGCAATGAGGTCGCCGCCGCGAATCTCACTTGGGAATTCAATGATCTCGGCGTCAATGGTGAACTTGACCACACCGTGGTTGGCGAAGGCGGTCCTCAGCACCTTGGGCTGGTTGAAGTCCTTGCCATCAAAGTAGGTTTCGAGAACCGTCGATGCGGCATCCAGGGGAATCGGCCCCTTTTCGATGATTTGAGCGCTCACAGCCAGATCCCTTCGTAAATGCGATTGCGTGCACGGATGATTTCGGACCGCACCTTGATGGCAGGCGGAAACGTCAGTCCAAAACGGTTCGGGGTGTCGTAGTAAGGAAAGTCCCTGACCCTGCCCTCGAGTTGCAAGCTCATGCGCTTGCCCTCACCTCGATTGGTGGCCCAGACGGCAAAGTCCAGCACGCAGCCAGGCGGGATCGGATGACCGAACTCAGCGTCGATGCGGGTAAACGAGGTGAACTCGTTTTCAAAAGGTCCGCACATGCCGGTGAACAGCAGGGTCCCGATCTGATTGATGTCCTGCGTCAGGTTGGTGCCCGGGTACATGGCGGCGTCGTCAAAGTGGCCATGAAAGGATCTGTCGGTGATCGAGATGCCCCGAACGGCATGCACCCACCCAGCCTCGAAATCATGGTCTTTGATCCAGTCGACCGCCAGGACGGGCTGGCGGTGACGGAGCATGCGTTTGCACTCGGTGTGGGGAATCATCCCCTTGCCCTTGCCGCTCAGCTCTCGCGTGACCAGCTCGAACGAGAGTTCTTCATTCATGATTGGCCTCTCACGCTGTTCAGGCGGCGCAGGTCATCGCGGCATGCTCGACGACATGCTGACAGAGCGACTCCAGCGTCCTGCACTTCTCTGCAGGCAGCGCATCGACACCCGTTTCAATGCCGAACTTCTCGGACAAGAAAAGGCGCAGCTCCGTCAGCCCGAGGCTGTCCAGGTTGAGGTCATCTTGCTCACCCACGTAGGCGGCGTGAGACATCATCAGTTCGTCAGACATGAACGCACGAATGGATTCGGCGACTTGCTGGGTTTCGAGATTCATGATGAACCCCCCTGTGTTTGAAGTTGGTGTTGGGGCAGAGGGGAGATCCCCCTCTGCGATGCATGACTGGGTCGTGCTCAGCTGTTGCAGCCGTGGGGCTTGTGGCCGAAGTTGGTGGCAGGCTTGGTCAGCACGCGACCTGTGGTCGGCCACACCATCTGGTTGCCAGCGATCACGCCCACAGGAGCGCCGTACCAGGTTGCCGCAGGCGATCCGCCGAACACCTGACCATCCCAGTGGTAGAAAAGGGAGATGTAGCTGGTGCAGGAACTTGCGCCCGGCTTGCACTCACGGTTGAGCTGGTAAGGCAGCTTGATTTCCTTGAAGCCGCAGCCCTTGCCATCGGTCTGCACGATGTTCGGCAGGCCACCGAACGGAACGGCGTAGGCCGCTTCCTTGTCGGTTTGCGGGTGGTTCACGCCCACGTCCCACAGCGTGTAGACCGCATTCGGGAAACCTTCGCGCACGGTGACGCGAACCATGGACGTGCCGTCGGGCAGGTTCAGGTATGTCAGGCGGCCCGAGATCTTTTCCCAGTCACCGACCGTCGGATTGGCGTTGACGCCCTTCATCCGATAGATGACGGGGTCGATGGGCTTGCGGGGGTAGGCCGTGGGGGTGACGCGGTCGGTGATGGAGGAAGAGCCAAAGAACGTGGTGCCGATTTCGCCCAGGGGCACATTGATCCAGCTCGGGTTCACTTGGCCAGTGGGGTTCATCGCGTTCAGGAAGGAGCGCGTGGTCGCGACAAGTCGCGAGCGATCGGTGGCCTCGGTGATTTCGCCGGAATCGGTTTGCCCCTTCTGCAGCACACCGATCTCATAGATGGGCGGGTTGGCAGAGAACATCATGGTCCGCGGCGCCACAGCGGAGTAGTCGCCGATGGGTTTGCCGTTGTAAACGTTGATCCCGTGGGCAACGTAGCCAGGGATGTTGGCGGCAGCCGACATCTCAAAAACACGTTCGACGCCCGTTTGAGCGAAAGCCGACATCGAACTCATGGCCAAAGCGGCCAATGCAAGGGTGCGGATCTTCATGTTCAGTCCTGAAAGTTGGTTGAAATCACAGCGCGGCAGACAAGCGCTTCTTCTTCCCCGTCTCCGTCCTTTCAATCCGCTCCACGAAGTTGATGACCTTCGGGATCGTGTTGGGAGGCATGTGCTTGAGGAGCACTTTGCGCACATCAGACAGCGAGATGTGCGCGTCTGACTGGATGTTGGCGACAGCAACCTCGCCTCTTTCCTGGTCAGCTGCGGCCATGACACGAACGTCATGGACACCATCGATGCCAGCGATGATTGACTCGATGGCAGCGGGGAAGATCTTTTCACCGGCCTGAACGATGACGTCCTTTTGTCGGCCCATGAAGTGCAAGCGACCGTCCACTCTCTGGAACAAGTCACCTGTGTGTACGACGTCGCCCACTTGGGGCTGGAACGGCTGCGAGCTGTTGAGCCCGTTCAGGTAGCCCAACATGTGGGTGTGGGTGCGAACGATCAGTTCGCCGACGCTTGCCGCCGCTTCGTGAGCGGCGATGTCGAACTCGCAGCAGTCGATGGGAGAACCCAGCGGGACCACCAACTCGGAATGAAGTGCGTTGGCACACACACGCCAGGTCGCGACCCGGGGGCCGGCCTCGGTCAGACCATATGTGCTGTAGATGTTCAGGTGCGGCAGCCGGTCGTGAAGGGCAGCAGCGACTGGCGCATGCAACACGTCCCCACCGATGGTGATGGTCCTCAAGCAAGAGGCCACATCGCCCCCCAAGTTCTTTGTGAGGAAGGGTGTGAGCCCGATGACCGATACCTGGTGTTGCTCCAGCCACGCCTGAGGCATGGACGCGATCTGGTTCTGGAGCACCACCTTGGCGCCACTGACCAGGCCACCGATGAGGTTGGCCACCAGGCCATAGCTGAAGAAGATGGGCAAGACACAGCCGATCACATCGCCCGCATGCAGGCCGATTGATCGTGCATGGGCGCAAGCGTTTTGTGAGATGCGGTCGAACGTGTTGAGGATCGCTTTGGGCTCGCCCGTCGTTCCAGAACTGAAGATGGCGACATTGGCGTGTCCCAAGGCCCCGGCAACGGCGAGGAAACGATGAGCTTGAGCGGGAAAGCAAACCCCAATCGCTTGACGGGTTCCCACGGATGCATCAAACAACGAAGAGGCCCCGCCAGACATCGCATGGATCGCCTTCATGGACGGGGCGTCACCGAGCACGTGCGAGATGCCGAACCGATCGACGGTCCGGGTCACCTCCTCCACCGGTGTGAAGGGATTGCCCACGAACGCGAGGGCATCCAGCGACCAAACGGCCAACAGGCTGATCACGCTGTTGATGTCGTTCGAAACCCGAATGAGCACAGGTGTGGTGACGCCCACACCTTGGCGTGACAACTCCGCCGCGCGACGGGTCACTTCGTGAGCCAGTTCAAAACCGGACAGCTCACCATGGCGGTCTGCGATCGCGACGTCGGCTCGTCTGGCCAAACTTGAAAAGAACACGTCAAAGTGCATGGCTGCCCCCGGTGGTGAGTGCCCAGCGCACCACCTGGTGCAACTGGGCTGTCGTGCGTGGATGGGCCACCAACACGGTGGCCCGCTTTACTGCATCAAAGTGCGGACTCAGCGTCGGTCGTCGCCTCTGCAGACAACGTGGCGGCGCGGAAATCGCCGTAGTGCTGTGCCGAGAGGCCAAACGCGGCACGACCCAGCTTGCGACCGATGCGTCGGCCCTCCAGGTCACCGTCAACGAAGTGGATGCCGCCGAAGCGTCGAGACACGCCCGCCTCGTTGGCGGCTTCGGAGAACGTCGACCACCGCAGGGTCAGGTCACGCGCAGGCACTTGACCTGGCTCGACTCGCGAGCTGCCAGCCGGGACGGTCACAGCGTGTTCGAACCGATCGCTGCCCGTGAACCGACGCAGGACTTCGGCTGCCGCTGCGCTGAAGGTGCTGTGGCCGGAGACGTACTCGGCGAACGGCGGCGTCACGACACTGGCCGCCTGATAGGGACGCCAGTTCTGACCCATGATGGTCGTGGTGCCGGAGCCGAGCTCCCAGGCCGTGATGGGTTTGTTGAAGTAGACGTAGTGAACGGCCGAGACCGGGCGCACGTAGTCGAAACGAACCTTTTGACCCCAGGTCCAGATGCTCGCGTCCAACAATGCGTTGTTCAGGGCGAAGAACATCTTCACGTCGCGATCGAGGCGATGTGCATCGCGGCGGGAAACCTGCTGCGCAAACAGGTTCCAGTGGCCAGGCGGGAGTTCCGAGCTGGGGCCGTCAGCCCAGTATTCGGCGATCACTTTTTGGCGGTCTGTCAAATTTGCGCTGTATGCGATGACCTCATCGACCTGACGGCGATAAGCGTCCGTCCCATAAGCGGCGGGCGTCTTGATCGAATACTGCGAGAGCGAGCGGAGCGCAAAAGGCTTGACCTTGCCCCAATGGGGAGTCAGGAATTTCTGCGCAACGCCATTGACGATCAACGGCTCCCAGCGATTGGGGTCCTGCGGGGCGGTGCCCACGACTTCACCTGGGAGGTTGACCGATTTGTATCCGGTGTAATCGCTGTACGGCAGCCCGCTGCCGCCAGCCTGATTGCCCAATTGATTGGAGCCATCAGCATGGCGGTATGCCAGGACGCTGCCGCACGCGATGTTCGCAACACCGGCGGGGGTTTTGCGGTCCGTGCTGGATTGACTGGGGTCGTAGCCCATGGATGCAAGAACAGCATCCAAGGCAGGCTTTTCGCTGGGAAACAGGTCCACTGCGGCACGGTGGGCCGCATAGCTGACCGCAGCACGCTTGTTTTCAGAGGTGCGCTCGACCGCAGGCCGGCGAAGGCTCCCGGTGAAGGGGTACCGTGTGGACACGGCATCGGCGTCATACGCTGCCCAAGCATCGAACATGCAGGTGTGCAGGACGTTCAAGGAGCGGGCCACGACGGTGGGGCCCGGGTGCGTCGTGCGGATAGCGTCCAGAACGGCCTGGTTCCACCGAATGACGGCATTATCTTCCGCGTGCGCAATACTCGCCGCCGACGCGACAAAAATGGCGGAAAAAACAAGGAAATGGCGCTTGTGTTTCACTTAAACCTCACTGGTTTCGTTGATTGGCAGCGCCACTGTATCCGGCCAATCATGACAAATCTACATACTCAACCCCCACGTATTAGGGATTACCATTTGTAATAATTTGAACAGACAAACAATAATATTTTCGACAGCAGGAAATCTCCCGGTCGAAAAAATATTCGACAGGATTAACGATTGATTTAAAAATACACCGCACCTTGTGCGGCGTATTTCAGCCATCAATCAAATCAGGAGGATTCGGAGATATTCAGGGGAGCTTGTAAGCCGAGAAAACGTCGTCCAGTTGGGTCTGGAAGAGGTGGTTGGTGTAGTTGCTCAGCGTCTTCACAGACACCGCGAGCACGATGTACAGCAGGTGCTTTTCTTCAAAGCCTGCGGCCCAGAACGCCTTGACCAGGTTCGCGCAGGGCTTGCCATGCGTCTTGACAACATCCTGGGTGAGCTGAAACAGCGTCGCCAGGCGGCTGTTTTCGATGGGCAGGCCGTTGCGGATGGAGTTCAGCACGTCGGCCGGCACACCGGACATCTTGTCAGCGACCATGCTGTGTGCGGCCGTGCAGTACTTGCAGCCATTCGCCTGGCTGATGGCCAGGAAAACGACTTCTTGTTCAGCCGGTGCAAAGCCGCTTTCGGAGCGGAACAGGCCATAGCCATGCAGGTAGGTGCTCAGCACCGCCGGCGCATTGACCATGTTGGCGTACATGTTGGGCAGGAAGCCCACTTGCTTGACGGCCTTGTCCAACATGTCGTGTTGGGCAGGTGAAGCCGATGCGAGGGTAACGGGCTTGAGATTTCGAATCAGTGCGGAGTCGCTCATGGGGTGCTCACTCGGTGAATGGGGAGGAATCGGGTTGCTGGTCACAGCGCGTTGGGCGCCTTGTCGCTCACCTTGGGCCAGGTGGCATCGGCCTCGCGAATCAAGTTCGATGTGTCTTGCGCCCACTTCTGTTGCACGTCCTTGTTCAGGTTGAGGAACAGGCGGCCATCCACCACGCGGAAGGCTTGCGGGTCGATGTCGAACTTCTTGCCCATTGCTGCACCCATCGCACAGAAGCCGCCATACGCTGGCGCGTAGGCATCAGGCTTCTTCAGGAACGCATCGCGGTGAGCGGCAGAGGTGAAGCGATAGGTCGCACCACCGTGCTTGGCTTCAAACTTTTGAGAACCCTGCTCGGCGCGACCGGCCTCGAAGTAGGAGACGGGGTCGTGCCCCTTGAGGGCAACGCCCGAGGCATCGACGTTGACCGACTTGGCTGAAGCCTCGTCAAAGGACCATGCGCTCATCGGCAGAAAGGCTGCGGCGGCCAGCACCAGGCTGGAAGCAAGCCATTGACGTCGGCTCGTTTGATGCGAAGTGGAAGACATCTGTTTTCTCCTGGCGGGTGAAAGTGTTTCGACCACTTGACTCTAAAAAATGGGGCCTCTGTTGAGGACGCCAGCCGTATCGCAATTGACGCCATTCGTCCCAATCGCCACCGCCTCGGGCGAACCCCGTCAACAATGAAGGCCACACAAGCACTCACTCAGGAACCACATGCCCATCATCCGAATCGAGTCCGGTCACTTGTACAGCCAGGCTGAGCAAGCCCAGCTGACACAAGCGCTCTACGAAGCGGTCTCAGAGGGACTGTCGATCCCCAACCACCCCCGCCACGTCATTCATCACCACGTACCTGACGGCGGCTTCGCGGGACCGGCAGGCGCTGCGTCCAACTACGCTGTGGTGACCGTGGTGATGTTCGCGGGCCGTTCTGCCGAGGTGAAGCAATCGCTCTGCGTGCATATCGCCAAGCGGCTCAAAAGCTTTGGCATCCCTGCTGACCAACTCTTCATCTCGCTGGTCGAGCAGCCCAAGGAAAACTGGGGCATGCCATCCGAGCTGGCGAAGCTGACCCAAGGTTCCTGACACCCCCTCAATCCAGATCAACTTGATCGCTCGCCAGGGACTTGAGCCACTGCGCGGGCGCCACGCCAGTCTTTCGACTGAAGGCCTTGGAGAAGGCCGTGGTGCCCGCGTAGCCCACCTCGTCCGCCACGGACTTGACTGGGCGCCCGGCCCTGAGCAGCTTCTGAGCCAACGCCACGCGCCAAGACACCAGGTAGTCCGCAGGCGTTTGGCCAATGACTGCTTTGAAGTGGTCTGCGAACCGCGATCGAGACATGCCAGCGATTGATGCCATGTCGACCAAGTCCCACTTGTGAGTCGGCGCTTGATGGATCGACTGCAGGACTTTCTGAAGGCGTGCATCGCTGAGGCCAGCCAGGGCGCCGCGGTTGATCGATCCGTTGGCCATGCAGTGGCGCAGAACGTGGATCAACAACATCTCGCACAGGCGATCGAGCGCGGCACGTCGGCCCATTTGCTCGGAGAACGCCTCGTCCTGCATCAGCGACATCAAGGCCCGGGTGCCCGGCAGGTGGTCGAGCGGCATGCAGACCAGGTGTGGCAAGGAATCGGTGACCGGGTTGCTGCCTTCGGTGCCGAACTTGATGTTGGCGCACACCACCTCGGCGCCCAGCTTGTCCTCGACGATGAGCCGGTGCCACTTGGGCTTGGGCATGAAGATGATGGTGGGCACGTCGATCAAGACGGGAGGTACACCAGCCTCGACCAAGGTCACGGGGCCCCGCTTGATCAAATGGAGGTGACCTTGATGCGGGTCTTCATCGAACTCCTGGATGGAGCAAATCTGCCCCGCATAGAAGGCCCCTGCGTGCAAAGAGAACCAGCGCAGCAACTGGGACAGGCGATCCATGGCTGTCCTTCCTATCGAATGGGTTCACATTGAGCGGAGCGCATGGCACGACCGCTGTCCGTTTTTCCATTGGTCGCAGGTGCCGGCCAGTTCTTACAGGCCGTTCGCAAGCCGAGCACCCCGCTGAAGAGCCCGTTCACGCCAAGGCCTGCAGGGAGCCCAACTGATTCCCCCATGATCGCGGGGGCCTCATCACCATTCGCTCCGCAGCAACCTGTCACAGAAGCACCTGAAGTCGGGCCCGAGTGGCCTCGCTCATGGCGGCTGGCTGCGTCACCAGCGCCGTTGACAGGGCGGAGTGGGCCGCCGAGACGGGTCGCTCACGACCCAGGATCTGGACTGCCGCGACAGCGATGGACTGCGCCCGCTGGGCGTTCTTCATGAGGTTTGCGAGGGCCATTTCTGCGCTGACACAAGCTTCCTCGGGGTTCCAGCAGTCGTAGTCGGTCACCAGGGCGAGCGTGGCGTAAGCGATCTGGGCTTCACGGGCCAACTTGGCTTCGGGCATGTTCGTCATGCCAATGACACTGCCGCCCATGGACCTGAACCAGTTCGACTCCGCGAGGCTGGAGAACTGCGGCCCCTCGATGCAAACGTAGGTGCCGCCGTTGTGGAGCCGACCTGCGCCATGTGTGTCGACTTGCTTCGCCGCCCGCGACAAGGCATCCGATACCTGCGGACAAACCGGGCTCGCCATCGAGACATGGGCCACCGCGCCCTGACCAAAGAAGGTGCCTGCCCGGTGCTTGGTCAGGTCGATGAACTGATCGGGCAGCACCAAGTCCAGTGGCGCGATCTCCTGACGCAGGGAACCCACGGCAGAAAACGACAAGAGGTACCTGACCCCAAGCATCTTCATGGCGTGGATGTTGGCCCGGTACGGCACCTCAGATGGGATGAGCCTGTGCCCGCGCCCATGACGGGCCAGAAAAGCCACCGTGACGCCGTCGAGTTGGCCGGTCATCAGGGCGTCCGAGGGTGCGCCGTACGGCGTGTCGATCAGGTGCTCCTGGACGTTCGTCAACCCGGCCATCTGGTAGAGCCCGCTGCCCCCCAAGATGCCAATCTCTGCTTGAACCATGTGCTGCCTCGTTGCTTGGATGTCTCTTGTGTCGTTCAGCGGAGGCATTCATTACACGATTCCCCCAATTGGGTGTAATGGATGCGCCCGCTCCAACGACCAACGACAAAGACGGGCCATCAGGCCCTTGGCAGAGAGGACACGGTCGGGGATGAAAGCCAAAGAAATTGTCTTGATCGGTGGCGGGCACGCCCACGCACTGGCCTTGAAGGCGCTCGCCGACCGAGACCGAGCGAAGTTTTCCATCACCTTGGTCAGCCCATCTCGATGGCAGCACTACTCAGGCATGGTGCCCGGCTGGATGACGGGCCAATACGAGCTGGAGGCCTGCCAGATGGACCTGCGCCAGATCGCGGATCACGCCGGCGCACGGTTCGTCGAGGACTGGGCTGTCGGGCTGGACGCAACAAGAGGATGTGTTTTCCTCAGCGATGGCAGCCACCTGCCCTTCGATGCGCTGTCGCTGGACGTGGGCGCCGAGGTGGACACGACCTGGCTGACGGCGCTCCATGACAAGCTTCTGCCTGTCAAACCCATGGCGGATTTCGCCCGGTTGTGGCAAAGCTTGTTGGCGCGCGCCGATCTGCCCCCGGCATTCAAGCTCGCCATCGTTGGGGGCGGAGCGGCTGGCGTGGAGGTTTCACTCGCGGCTGCAGCCGGCCTTCGCAAGGCCCAGGTCAACCCAACGATGGCGCTGATCACTGGCCGCCGGGGCCTGTTGCCCGACCACCCTCCGGGCGTGCGGCAACAGGTCGAACGCGCGCTGTCCAGGGCCAGCGTGCAGGTTGTGGCGCAGCAAGCCGTCGGAATCGAAGGCGGTGTCATGTTGGATGACGGGCTGGAGTTGCCCCTGGATGCAGCCATCGCGGCCACGGGGTCTCGGGCACCCGTTTGGTTGTCGCTGACCAAGCTGGACCTCAACGAGCAAGGTTTTGTGTCCGTCAACGCTTGTCACCAGAGCACCTCTCACCCCAACGTGTTCGCAGCAGGTGACGTTTGCTCGCGAACGGACCGAGCGATCACGCGCTCGGGGGTACACGCGGTGCGCGCGGGCCCCATCCTGGCTCACAACCTGATCGCATGGCTGCAGGGGCGTCCCATGAAGGAACACGAGCCCAGGCGGTGGCCGCTGCAACTCATCAGCACCGGCCCAACGAACGCGGTCGCATCCTGGGGGCCGCTTTCGGCCTCGGGCAACTGGGTGTGGCGCCTCAAAGACCAGATCGATCGTCGCTTCATGCGGAGCCTCCTCGTGCGGGAGGGGCTGCCCAACCGTCCCAGAGAAGGCCAGACACCATGAAATCGGCACTTCAAATCGCCAGATCCAGGCGCATCGCGCGAAACGCGATCACGGTGTCTCTCGTGGTCGGCACGGTGCTGAACCTGATCAACCAGGGTGGCCCTGTCCTGCGTGGAGAACACGTGACGTGGTGGAACGTGCTGATGAACTACGTTGTTCCCTGCTGTGTGTCGACTTACAGCGCCGTTCGCAATCAGTTGTCTCAATGCGATGAACAAGCATGACTGGTCACAGACCGGCAGGTGTTGGATGCTGGCATCTAGGGGGATGGCGCATGCAGAGTTGTCTCGATCTGAGCGTAAAGTTGCGCGCGTTCATGATGCCGGCTTTTCGGACATCAGGTCGAGTCAGATCAACGCACAACGGCCTGAGCCTGCGCATGGCGCCGCTTGGGGACCGGTTCCAGTGCACTCGCTCGATCCAGCATCAAATGGGTGAGGTCAGCCGTGTCACAAAGTTCCACTGTCAACAACACCGCGCCAGACATGATCTGGACAGACCCGGTCATCCTGGAGGATCTGCGGCGCCAGATGTTGAAGTTCGCCACGCTGCAACTTCGTGATGCGCACTTGGCAGAGGACGCCGTTCAGGAGGCCTTGATCGGCGCGATGAAGAATGCCTCCTCCTTCAACCGCGAAGCATCCCTCAAAACATGGGTCTTTGCCATCTTGAAGAACAAGATCGCCGACACCTTCAGGCAACGCCAGCGACTGGTGGAAGCCAGCCGCCTGATGACGGCCGATCAGGAGGAGGAAGACCTGGATGAACTTTTCGACCGCAAAGGCTTCTGGCAGGCCGACGAGCGCCCTGGCAAGTGGAACGGCGCTGACACCGCCGTCGAGGACGCCCAGTTCTGGCGGGTGTTCGAGGCCTGCCTGGATAACCTGCCAGGCAAACAGGCCCGGGTTTTCATGATGCGTGAGTTCGTGGAGATGGAAACACACGAGGTGTGTGAGGCCGTTGGCATCACGGTCAGCAACCTCAACGTCATCCTCTACCGCGCGAGGCTTCGCCTGCGCGAATGCCTGGAAAACCGTTGGTTCTCAGGAGAAAAGCTGGCATGAAGAACTGCAAGGACATCACCCGGCTCTTCTCGGAGCGCATGGAACGGCCGCTGTCCACCTCCGAACGGATCCAGTTGAAGCTGCACTGCATGATGTGCACAGGGTGCAAGAACTTCGGCGACCACATGCTGGACATCAGGCAGATGGCTCGGCAATTCGCCAAAGGCAGTGACCCCGTGAAACCGGGGCAGAAAAAACAGTGATCACCTGATTGGCTCGACTGTAAGGATTGGTCGGTTGGTGGCGACGAAGGCGTGATCTCGATTCACGCCACCGTCGACACCACCCATGCACGCCACGCTCCCGCTCCTGTCGGACACCCGATTCCCGGCGCTTCAGCGCCAACGGTTGACCACCCTGCAAGTCAACCTGGGCTACCGATGCAACCAGTCCTGCCTGCACTGCCACGTCAATGCTGGCCCCCACCGCACCGAGATGATGGACGCCGCCGTCCTGGACCTGATCCCACAGGTGCTGGCGGCACGCGGCGTCGAGACACTGGACCTGACCGGTGGGGCACCGGAGCTGCACCCAGGATTTCGCGAACTGGTCAAGCGCGCTCGAGCCCTGGGCGTGAGGGTGATCGACCGCTGCAACCTGACGATCCTGTTTGAGCCTGGCCAGGATGGGTTGGCCGAATTCCTGGCTGAGCACGACGTGGAGGTGGTGGCGTCGTTGCCTTGTTACTCGGCCGACAACGTTGACAAGCAGCGCGGAACCGGCGTCTTTGACAAAAGCATCGCAGGCTTGCAGCGGCTCAATGCCCTGGGCTACGGTCAGCCTGGTTCAAGCCGGGTGCTCAACCTGGTCTACAACCCGCTGGGAGCGGTGCTGCCGCCGCCACAAGCCAAGCTGGAGGCTGACTACAAACGCGAGCTGCATCGGCACTTCGGCATCACGTTCAACACGCTCTACGCGCTGGCCAACATGCCCATCCAGCGTTTTGGCTCAACGCTCATCTCCAAAGGGCAGTTCCACGCATACATGGACCTGCTCAAGTCGCAGCACCGCGATGAGAACCTGGCGCATGTGATGTGCCGAAGCCTGGTCAGCGTGGATTGGCAAGGCAACCTGTCGGACTGCGACTTCAACCAACAGCTCGGCTTGTCCACGCCGCCACGACGGGGCGCCAAGGGGCCACTTCACCTGCGCGACCTGCTGACTGAAGGACTGGACCATCACCCCATCCGCGTGGCAGACCATTGCTTTGGCTGCACGGCGGGCAGCGGCTCAAGCTGTGGTGGCGCGTTGCGGGAAGACGCGGCATGAAGCGCGCGCTCCTCCTGATCCTCGTGGTGGGGACCATCGCGATGTTTTTCATCACGGGTCTGCACGAACGGCTGACGCTTGAAGGCATGCAAGCCAGCCTTGGGCAGCTCGGCGCCTGGCGGGACGAGTCACCCTTGCAAACGACCTTGCTGTTCGGTGCTGCGTATGTAGCTGCAACGGCCTTGTCCCTGCCGGGGGCGGTGGTGCTCACCCTGGCGGCTGGCGCGCTGTTCGGTTTGATGTGGGGCACACTGATCGTGTCGTTTGCCTCCAGCATCGGGGCCCTGCTGGCCTTTCTGGTGTCGCGCCATCTGCTGCGCGATGTGGTGCAGCAACGTTTCGGGCAACGCTTGCAGGCGCTCAACGACGGCATCGAACGTGAAGGCGCCCTCTACCTGTTCACCCTGCGCCTGGTGCCCATCTTCCCCTTCTTCCTGGTCAACCTGCTGATGGGTTTGACGCCCCTGGGTGCCTGGCGCTTTTACTGGGTCAGCCAGGTCGGCATGCTGGCGGGCACGGCCGTGTACGTGAACGCGGGAACGCAACTGGCCCAGATGGAGGGCCTGTCAGGCATCCTCACGCCGGGCTTCCTGCTGGCCTCGGCGCTGCTGGGCGTCTTCCCATGGCTGGCCAAGAAAGCGGTGGGGTGGCACCAGCGCCGCCGTGTGTATGCACGCTGGCAACGGCCCAAGGCGTTTGACCGCAACCTGATCGTCGTTGGCGGGGGTGCGGCGGGCTTGGTCACGGCGTACATCGGTGCGGCGGTCAAGGCCAAGGTGACGCTGGTCGAGGCCCACAAGATGGGGGGCGACTGCCTCAATTACGGCTGCGTGCCCAGCAAGGCCCTGATCAAGAGCGCCAAGGTGGCCCATCAGATGCGCCACGCCGGTCGCTATGGCTTGGCTGCGGCAGGTGGCCCCACCTCGTCACCTGGGATCACGCCGCAGTTTTCTTTCAAGCAGGTGATGCAACGGGTGAACGATGTGGTGCGCGCCATCGAACCCCACGACAGCGTCGAGCGTTACACCCAACTGGGGGTGGACGTGGTTCAGGGGCATGCGAGGTTGCTCGATCCATGGACGGTGGAGGTGCAGCTCAACGGTGGCGGCACGAAACGCCTGAGCGCTCGCAGCATCGTCATCGCGGCGGGTGCTCGGCCCTTCGTGCCACCGCTGCCCGGTCTGGACGAGGTGGGCTGCCTGACCAGCGACACCCTTTGGGAGTCGTTTTCGCAGTTGGACGACATCCCAGGCCGAGTGGTGGTCCTGGGTGGCGGGCCCATCGGCTCGGAACTGGCCCAGGCCCTGGCACGCCTGGGTGCACAGGTCAGCCAGGTGGAGATGGGCGATCGCATCCTGGCGCGTGAAGACGCCGAGGTGTCGGAGCTGGTGAAGCAATCGTTGCAGGCCGACGGCGTGCAAGTGCTGACCGGACACAAGGCCGTGCGTTGTGAGCGAACGCCTCAGGGTGACAAGCAACTCATCGTCGAGCACCAAGGCCAGACGCTGGCCCTGCCTTTCGATGCCTTGATTTGTGCCGTGGGTCGCAGCGCCCGCCTGACGGGCTATGGCCTGGAGGAGCTTGGCATCCCCACCCAGCGCACGGTGCAAACCAACGAGTACCTCGAAACCCTCTACCCCAACATCTTTGCGGCCGGGGACGTGGCGGGCCCCTATCAGTTCACACACACCGCAGCCCACCAGGCCTGGTACGCAGCCGTCAACGCCTTGTTTGGAGATTTCAAGAAGTTCAAGGCGGATTACAGAGTGATCCCCTGGGCGACCTTCACCGACCCCGAGGTGGCACGTGTGGGCCTCAATGAGCTGGAGGCCCGCGAAAAAGGCATTGCGTTCGAGGTGACCCGCTACGGCATCGATGACCTCGACCGCGCCATCGCCGACAGCGCCGCTCACGGCTTCGTCAAGGTGCTGACCGTGCCGGGCAAGGACACCATCCTGGGCGTGACCATCGTGGGCGAACACGCGGGCGACCTCCTGGCCGAATTCGTGCTGGCCATGAGATGGGGCCTGGGGCTCAACAAGATCCTCTCGACCATCCACACCTACCCGACGCTGGCGGAATCCAACAAATACGTTGCGGGCGAGTGGAAGCGGTCGCACGCACCGCAAGGCGTGTTGCGCTGGCTGGCACGTTTCCATGCGTGGCGCCGGGGAGCTGCAGCATGAAGCTCAGCGTGATCGTGCCCATGCTCAATGAGTCGGCTGTTCTGCCGGATCTTTTGGGGCACCTCCTGCCCTTGCAACGCGCAGGCTGCGAGGTGCTGCTGGTGGACGGAGGCAGCACCGACGGAAGTGCGCACATGGCGCGGGTGGCGGGCTTTTCGGTGATCGACTCGGCCGCCGGGCGGGCGAAGCAGATGAACGTGGGGGCCCGACAGGCCCGCGGCGAGGTGCTGCTGTTCCTGCATGCCGACACGCGCTTGCCGGACGGCGCGGAGCGCCTGGTGAGCCGAGCGCTGAGCCCATCGGTGGGCCAAGTTCCCCCGGTGTGGGGGCGATTCGATGTGCGCATCAGTGGCCAATCGCCCTGGCTGAAGGTGGTTGCGCGGATGATGAACCTGCGCTCGCGCCTGAGCGGCATCGCCACGGGCGACCAGGCCATTTTTGTGCGGCGCACGGTGTTCCAGGCTTGTGGTGGCTTTCCGGAGCAGCCGCTGATGGAAGACATCGAGATCTGCAAGCGGCTCAAGCGCCGAACACCCCCAGCTTGCCTGCAAGACCCGGTGATCACATCTGGTCGCCGTTGGGAAAACCGGGGCGTGTGGCGAACCATCTTGCTGATGTGGCGTTTGCGCCTGGCGTACTGGCTGGGCGCTTCGGCGGAATCGATCGCGAGGGCCTACCGATGAGCGGTCTACTGCAGGCCACCCTACCCGTGCGCATCATCGTGTTCGCCAAGGCCCCCAGGGCAGGCTTTGCCAAGACCCGCCTGATCCCTGCGCTGGGCGCAGACGGCGCAGCGGCTCTGGCCAAACGTCTGTTGCTGCACACCTTGGATGAAGCCATGCGTGCGGATGTGTGTGACATCGAGTTGTGCAGAACCCCCATGAACGACCCGCTGTGGCAGACCTTGCCTCTGCCCGCTGGACTGCACGTGACCGATCAGGCTGGCGGTGACTTGGGCGAGCGACTCGCAAGGGCTGCGCACCGCAGCCTGGAGGCAGGACAGCCGTGCATCCTGATCGGCACCGACTGCCCTGCGCTGAACGCGGGGGCACTCCGCGAGTTGGCGTTGAACCTGGCGTCGCACGATGCTGTCCTCTCGCCTGCCAGCGATGGTGGCTACGTCGCCCTGGGCCTGCGCAGGTTCGAGCCCAGCGTCTTCACGGACATGGCATGGAGCACCGAAGTTGTCGCTCGGGACACGGTGTCTCGCCTGCTGCAAGCGGGCATGAGCGTTCACCAGGTGCCCGCGCTGCATGACATCGATGAACCCGCTGATCTGCAACACCTGCCCAAGCACTGGACACAGGAGAACCACCATGCCCACCCATGACGGCTCGCGCCCAGCGGGAGCCTTGCACGTTCAACACGCCCTGGCTAGCCTGTGCTTGGCGCTGATCGGCAGTGCCGCGATCGGCGCTGATGCCACCCCATCCAACCGCCCGCCATCCACAGTGGATGTCGGACGGTTTGCGGCTGAAGCGGTGGCACCTCCCGCTCCATGGCGGCTGGTGCCTTTGGGAGAGCGCATCCCGCCAACCCGCTACTCGGTTCAGCGCTGGGATGGCGTGATGGCCATCGAGGCGCGCGCCGACCGCAGCATGGCTTTGATGGCCAGGCCCTTGGCCGTGGACCTGAAGCAAACACCTGTCCTGTGCTGGCGCTGGCGTGTCGATGACGTCTTGCAGAAAGCCGACATGGCTAAGAAATCGGGGGACGACTACGCAGCCCGTGTCTACGTCGCGCTCAAGCTGCCGCCCCAGGCCTTGGGTTTGGGCTTGCGCGCCAAGCTGGCGCTGGCGCGCAGCATCTACGGCGACCACGTGCCCGACGCAGCGCTGAACTACGTCTGGGACAACCGACACCCACAAGGGATGACCCGGGCCAATGCCTACACCGACCGCACACAGATGATCGTGATGCGCACGGGGCGACAGGAGATCGGGCGGTGGGTGAACGAGCGTCGCGATGTCCTGGTAGATGCCCGCCAACTGTTCGGCGACTTTGACCACGAAGCGGCATCGCTGGCCGTGGCATCGGACACCGACAACACCGGTGAGCAGGCCCGCGCTGGGTTCGCCGATCTGCACTTCGTTGCGCGCGACCAAGCCTGTCGTTTCGATGCGTCGCCACCCTCTTGAAGCCCATGGCCTTCAGTCGCTATCACGTCTCCCGCCCTCGCAAGGATCTCCTCATGCACGACATCGTTCAAGACTATTACGGCAAACAGCTCAGCAGCACGGCTGACCTCAAAACCACCGCCTGCTGCGACGTCAGCCAGGTGCCCGAATGGCTCAAACCCCTGCTGGCCAAGGTCCACCCTGAAGTGCTCTCGCGCTACTACGGCTGCGGCCTGGTGTGCCCTCCGCTGCTCGAAGGCTGCCGCGTGCTGGACTTGGGTTGCGGCTCGGGGCGTGACGTCTATGCGCTGGCCCAACTGGTGGGGCCCACTGGCGAGGTCGTCGGCGTGGACATGACCGACGAGCAATTGGCGGTGGCGCGAGCCCACCAGGGTCACCATGCCAGCGCCTTTGGCTTTGACAACGTGCGCTTCCTGCACGGATACATCGAACGGCTGGACGAACTGGACCTGGCACCCGGCAGCTTCGACGTGATCGTGTCGAACTGCGTGGTCAACCTCTCGCCCGACAAAGCCGCTGTGCTGGCGGGTGTGCAGAAGTTACTCAAGCCAGGCGGAGAGTTCTACTTTTCGGATGTGTACGCCGACCGGCGCGTGCCAGATGCCGTGCGCAACGACCCGGTGCTGTACGGTGAATGCCTGGGTGGCGCGCTGTACTGGAACGACTTCCTGCGGCTGGCCCGTGGCGCCGGCTTCATCGACCCGCGACTGGTTGAAGACCGTCCGTTGAGCGTGACCGACCCCGTGCTGGTCAACAAGCTGGGGAACCTGCGCTTTTACTCGGCCACCTACCGACTCTTCAAGATCGACGGTTTGGAGGACGCCTGCGAAGACCACGGCCAGGCCGTGATCTACAAGGGCAACATCCCCCATCTGCCGCACGGTTTCGCGCTTGACAAGCACCACGCCATCGAAACCGGCCGCGTCTTCCCCGTGTGCGGCAACACCTTCCGCATGTTGCGCGAAACGCGCTTCGCCAAGCACTTTGAGTTCATCGGGGATTTCAGCCAGCACTTCGGCTTGTTTGAAGGCTGTGGCAGCAGCATGCCATTTGATGCCGACACCGGAGACGCCGCTGCATCGGGTGCGTGCTGCTGAATCGCCCAAGCGTGATCCATCCTGTGGGCTCGCCGCCCATGTCCATCTTCAGCGATGGAGCTCGTGAAAAAAAAGGGGAAAACCGGCGAGAGAAATCGGTGGGTTGTCCGGTCTGATCAAGTGCCGGGCTGTTCCGGCGTCATCTCAAGGATCCCCACATGACCGATGCACGCACCCTGCTCAAGTCGTCCGCCCTGGCGCTGATTTGCGCCGCCGCTGCCACAGCCACCCTGCCGGCCCACGCCGCCAAGGACGGGATGGAAAAGTGCGCAGGCATCGCCAAGGCTGGCAAGAACGACTGCGGCACCAGCAAGCACGCGTGCGCCGCCCAGGCCACCAAGAACGGCGACGCCGAAGAGTGGGTCTATGTGCCCACCGGCACCTGCGACAAGATCGTGGGCGGCACGCTCGTCAAGTCGGCCAAGAAGGGCTGATGAACATGGCCGCCGAAGATCAGGCTGCGCACGTCGGCGGGGTGAAGACACCGCTGCACGGATGCGGCTTGCGATTTGCACACCTGCCTGACTGGCTGGCCCACCAGGGGCCACCTTGCCTGCTGGAGTTGCACACCGAAAACCTCTTCGCACTGCCTTCGGTGGCCCATCAGCGCTTGAGCACCTTGCGTGAGCGCCATGCGTTCTCGTTGCATGGCGTGGGGCTGTCACTGGGCTCGACCGACGGGCTCGACGCGCATCACCTGCGGCAGGTTGCCGAGCAAGTTCAGCGTTACCAGCCCCTGCTGGTGTCCGAGCACCTGGCCTGGAATCGCATCGACGGCACCTGCGTGCCCGACCTGCTCCCCATGCCGTTCTCGCTCGATGCCTTGCACGCGGTGGTCGCCAACGTGCAGCGCACGCAAGACACCTTGCAGCGAACCATCGCGGTCGAAAACATCTCGGCCTACCTGATGCCGCCGCCAGCGGACTTTGACGAAGCCGGCTTCTTGACCGAGCTGACGCAACGAACCGGCTGCACCCTGCTGGTCGACCTCAACAACCTGCACGTCAACCAGCTGAACCACGGGCACGATGCCTGGTCCTTGTTGACGAAGTTGCCTTTTGCCAGCATCTCGCAATGGCACCTGGGCGGCCCCACCGAGGTCGATGGCGCGTGGATCGACACCCACGCCAACACCGTGCCCGAGGCCGTCTGGTCCCTGTACGACATGGCGATCGACGCCGTGGGCCCCAAGCCCACCATCGTGGAGTGGGATCAGGACCTGCCGCCCCTGCAGACCTTGCTGGACCTGGCGGAGCGGGCCCGGATGGCCCTTTCTCGCGGAAGTGTCGACACGGGCACCGAGCTGGAGCGCGCCGCATGAACACACGCACCCGTGATGCCAGCCAGCCCCGTGACTGGGCCCGCAGCCAGCGTGCCTGGATGGATGCCTTGCTCAAGCCCAGCCCCACGCCACCCTGGGCATCCTGGCAAGGCGGTGTGCGGCACGTGGAGGCGGCAGGGGCCATCTACATCAACAACGTCCGCGCCAACGTCATCTCGGCGCTGAGCCTGAGCTACCCGGCGGTGCGCCAAGCCTTGGGGCCGCAACGCTTTGCCAGCCTGGTGGTGGAAGGCCTGCATCGGGCGCCACCGGCTTGCGGCGACCTGTCTGGCTATGGAGGGTGGCTGCCGCAGCTTTTGTCGGAGCACCTCAAGCGGGAGCGCCCGGAGCCCGGTTGCACGGCACCGAGCCAACGCTCCGACGCCGACGACCTGGTGTGGCTGGCCCGCCTCGAATGGGCGCTGGACCAAGTCCGCAGCCAGGACAGCGAACCCGCCTGGACCTGGGCCGACGCCGCGCGTGACCTGGCGCAGCCAGACTGGATGGCTGCGCACACGCGCCTGCGGCAGCCGTGGCGGTTCTGGCCCCTGACCGACGTCCGCACAACCCTGCTCACCCGGCTGGCCGCTGACCTTCAGGCCGAATGGTTGCCGACCGATGCCTCGGCACCGACTTGCTCGGCGACAGACGCGCCCCTGGCCGACGCTGCCCCTGTGGCCCTGCTCCAGCAAGGCGGTCGGCTGTTGCCCGTGCAGGCCGAAGGGCTGGCCTGGCTTCGGGCTTTGAACGCCGACGCCAACATCGAGTCGGCCACCCAGCAGGTGCTTGCCGATCACCCGACGTGGCGCCCCGACACCATCGTTCAGCTCTGCCTGTCACACGGCCTGCTGTGCCCCTTGCGGCACGCTGAGTCCCAGCGTTGATCCGACACCCTTACCAAGAAATCGACCATGCCCTCCACCATTCAGGCCCTCTGGCGCCAACATGCGCACTGGCAAACCTTGTGGACCCCTTTGGCCATGGACGCGCTGGCCGTGGCCTTGCGCCTGATGCTGGCCGATGTGTTCTTGCGATCAGGCTGGCTCAAGGTCCAAAGCTGGGACAGCACCCTCATGCTGTTCGAACACGAATACGCTGTGCCTGTGCTGCCCCACGAGCTGGCCGCCTGGCTTGGCACCGGAGGCGAACTGGTCTTGCCTGTCCTGTTGCTGATCGGTTTGTTCAGTCGATTCTCTGCCGCGGGCCTGTTCGTGCTCAACGCGGTGGCGGCCGTCAGCTACCCCGACATCAGCGACGCCGGTCTCAAGGACCACGTCCTGTGGGGATGGTGGTGCGTGGTGCTCGCCTGCACCGGCGCAGGCCGGCTGTCCATCGATCACTGGCTGAATCGCAGGGTCTCATCATGAGCCCCCCGCCGCCACCTCCGTCGGCCACAGGGGATCACCGCGACTTCGCCACCCTCGTGCAGGCCCACGCCGACGACCTGTACCGTTACGCGCGCTGGCTGTGTCGCGACCCGCATCGTGCCGAAGACCTGGTGCAAGAGACGCTGTTGCGCAGCTGGCGCGGCTTTGCGGCCTTGCGCGAGGCCCAATCCACCCGGGCGTGGCTGATCACGACCCTGCGCCGCGAGTACTTCCGCGAACTCGACAACGCCCAGGCCCGGTCGGTTTGCCTGAGCCTGGACGACACGGACGCGCCATTGAGCGATGACGAGCTGGCCTGCTGGCCCGATGCGGTCGAAGACCAACTCGACGTCGAGCGCTGTCTGGCCAGGCTGCCGGACGTCTACCGCGAGGTGCTGGTGCTGCAGGCCTACTTTGGTTACGCCACCGACGAGATGGCCCGCATGCTGGGCACCAGTGAAACCGCCATCGCCAACCGATTGCTGAGGGCCCGCAAGGCCCTGGGCGAGGCCGCCAAGGCGCCCGAACAGGCGCGCGCTGCGGTGGTCTTGCCGCTCAAGAGGAGAGCCCCATGAACTGCGTTCAAACCCGCCGATCGGTGCTCACCGATCCGCACCGCCTGCCTGATGAGGTGCAGGCCCACCTGGCCCACTGCACGGCTTGCCAGGCCTTTCTTCAGGGCCAGCTCAAACAACAGTCACACATCGCCAATGCGGTCGAACGCACCCCAACGCCCGGGTTGCGACCGATCGTGGTGCCGCTGCCCGATGCAGCCAATGGCGAAGCCGCCCAGCCCTCTCGTCGTCGCTTCATGACCGCTGCTGCGTCGGTGGCCTTGGGCACCACCGGCATCGTGGGGGCGGGCCTCTGGTGGCGTCGGCAAGGCGTGGCCCCCGATGCCGCCCATTGGGCCGAAGTGGTCACCCAGCACTTTCAGCAAGACCCGACACACCTCCTGCCGCCTGACCCCCGGGCCCCGGCCGAGGCGCAAGCCCTGCTGACGCGCCTGGGCGCACGCCAGCTCGCAGCGCTGCCACCCGTGGTTCAGGGGGGCATGTGTCAACTGCTCGATTGCGAGGCCGCGCACCTGGTGCTGCGCTGGCAAGGCCAGAGCGTGGTTGCCTTCCTGATGCCGCGCAGGGGGCAAGCGGTGCTGCCTTTGTCGGTGGATGGCTGGCAAGGCGAGTTGCGCCCCCTCGTGGGGGGCATGGTGGCCACGCTGGCCCAACGGCCTGCTGTGGCCCGATCTCTGGCCCAGCACCTGTCGTCCATCGTGGCGTGGCGGGCCTGATCGCACTTTTTTGCTCGGGCGATGTCAGGTTTTCTGTGCTCGGACGACAACGCTAAAGGCAGCCCCGCCCGACATCAGGCCCCACCCACATGTCACACATCAAGTCCCTCTTCGTTTCAGCTTACATGAGCGCCCTTGCCGGGGCCCTGATCTGGTCTGCGCTGACCTTGTGGAACGCGCCAACCAGCCTGGGCCACTGGGGTGTTCTGCTATCCAGCGGCGCGCCCATGGGGTTCTTCGCGCGGTTGTTCCTGGCCCCGGTGGCGCGCACCAGCCCTCGATTGGACTGGATCCCCCTCTTGGGACTGATCGGCTCGGGCATCGCCTTGGCAAGCGATGGCCTGGGCATCCCTCTGGCGGTGGCCTTCGTCAATGGGGTGCTGCTGTCGCTGGCCTACATCCACTGGTACTCCAGGTTCGAGGCGCGTGAAGGCAGCGCCTTGGCGGTGGGCGAGGCCATGCCTGACCTGACCTTGCTGGACCTCAACGGCCAGGCCCTGTCCACCGCCAGCCTGACCCGACAGACCGCCTTGTGGATTTTCTTTCGTGGCAACTGGTGTCCGCTGTGCATGGCGCAGATTCGCGAGGTGGCTGACGAGTACAGGCAGCTCCAGGCCAGGGGGGTGGAGGTCTACCTCATCAGCCCCCAGCCCCAGGAGCACAGCCGTTCGCTGGCCGAGCGTTTCCAGGCCCCCATGCGCTTCTTGCAGGACGTGGACAACCGGGCGGCAGCTCGCCTTGGCATCCTGGCTGAAGGTGGCCTGCCTGTTGGTATGCAGGTCCTGGGCTATGACAGCGACGTGCCCATGCCCACCGTCTTCATCACCGCACCAGGTGGACGCATCGTCTACAGCGACCTGACCGACAACTACCGCATTCGACCGGAACCGGCGGAGTTCACCAAGGCCCTGGATGCGGCCGGTCTTTGATGACTTGCTGATGCCCCGCTGGCCAAACGCTCACTTGACCCTCACCCAAACCGAAAGGACCTCAACATGTTGAAAGCCCTCCTGATCTCTGCCCTGACCTTCGTCGCCAGCCAGGCTTTTGCCCTGAACATCGCGCCTTACAGCGCCGAAGCACTGAAAGGCGCCCAGTCTGCCGGCAAGCCAGTCGCCCTTCACTTTCATGCTTCGTGGTGCGGCACCTGTCGCGCTCAGGAGCGCGCGTTCCAAGGCATGAAAGACGCGCCCGAGCTGAAGGACGTCACCTTGCTGGTGGTGGACTACGACGTAGAAAAGCCGCTTCGCAAGTCCCTGAACGTTCGCAGCCAGTCCACGGTCATCGTTTACAAGGGCGACAAGCAAACCGCCATGCTGGCTGGGGAAACCGAGCCGGCTTCGCTGCAACGCGCCCTGAAGTCGGCCCTCTGATCCCCGCAGGAGCCTGACGACCATGTCCCTCGCCCTCTCCGTGCCCCAACTGGGTTTGAGCCTGGCTGCCGGCAGCCTCACGACGCTGTCCCCTTGCGTGCTGCCCCTTCTGCCTCTGGTGGTGGGTGGCGCGGTGCAGCGCAACAAACTCGCGCCCATCGCCATGGGCCTGGGCATGGCAATCGCCTTCGCGCTCATCGGGCTCCTGCTGGGCACACTGGGGCCCGCCATCGGCCTCGATGGCGACCACGTCAGGGTCTTCGGGGCGATCATGCTGATCCTGCTGGCCCTGGTGTTCTGGATCCCGTCTTGGAGCGAACGTTTTTCGCAATGGGCCATGCCGCTGGCCACGTCTGCACAGAACGCCAGTGCGGGCCTGGACGCAGGCTCCCTCAAGGGGGCCTTTCTGCTCGGTGGGGTGCTTGGCTTGGTCTGGAGCCCCTGCTCCGGCCCCCTGCTGGCGTCCGCGCTGGCGCTGGTTGTCAGCGAAGGCGGCGCGCTGCCCGGCGCCATCACCCTGGGTGTGTTCGGCGTGGGCGCTGCATTGCCCTTGATCGGCGTGGCCTACGCCTCTCGCTCGGGCTTCGAGCGCTGGCGTGACCGCGCGCTCGGCAGCATGGAGCGCATCAAGAAGGGCTTTGCCGTGTTGCTGGGGCTGGCCGGGCTGGCGATTCTGCTGGGCTGGGACAAGCAACTCGAAGCGTGGGCCCTGGATCACCTGCCCGATGCGTGGCTTCGTCTGAGCAATGCCTTATGAGCCGCTGAACGCCCCCTTCTGCTGGAAGGGACGCGAAGCACAGCACCGCGCGTCAGCGATGTGCGACTGAACGTCAAAGACACAACAGATGAAAGCGGCTTGTGCATGGCCCGCTCAGCGAGCCACACCGCGTGACGGAGCGTCGGGCCTTTGCTTGAGCGCCCGCAAGCCAGATGCGGTCAGAAGCTTTTTGCGATCCCGAGCGGTGCTCAGATTGACAAAAGTTCAACCGAATCAATGAATCAGATGGTCGGGGCGGTGGGATTCGAACTCACGACCCTCTGCTCCCAAAGCAGAGAGCCACTGCCTTTACCGACATTTCTCGGATTCGCTCAAGCAGACAAAACAATGGGTTGCATCGCCCGAAAGGTTGCTGCACCCATACCAAGATTTCGCTATCCTGTTACCCCAGCGTTACCCAGCGTTCAGGATAGGCATGGCGGAAACCATTGACTTCACGATTCGAGCGATTGAGTCGCTCGCCCCACCGGCAACAGGGCGGGTCGAGTACAAGGATGCCAAGACACCTGGCCTCTACCTTCGAGTCACCCCAAACGGCATCAAGACCTTCTCCTTCGTGGGCCGCGCCAAAGGCGGAAGTCGAGTCGAGAGAGTGACCATTGGGAAGTTCCCAACGATCAAGCCAGATGAGGCGAGGACCAAGGCTCGAAGCATCGCGGGCCGACTGGCAGACGGGATCAGTGCGGCAGCGACTTCCAGGCATCAGCGCGGCGAGATCACACTGGGCGAACTCTTCAAGCTCTACAGAGACAACCTGGCGCTCAAGGGCAAAGGAACCACGGCTGCTGACTCACTGTGGGAAAACTACGTCTCACCTGCCTTTGCAATGAGACGGCTAGGCGAGATCACCGCAACACAGCTAGAGCGGTGGCACCGGGGCATCCCCGCTTTGATCGCGAAGCGCAAAACCGAAGAAGCCTTCGCGCGCCATCAGGCCGCCCAAGAGGCTTACCAGATCTCGATGGCAAAGCGAGCGATTCGCCCAAGAGGCCCTGCTCCATCGCCGCCGAACAGCCCAGCACCAATCTCCGAACACCTGGGACACAGAACAGCCAACATGGCACTCA
This sequence comes from Comamonadaceae bacterium 2PF, assembly GCA_005502875.1. Lineage (GTDB taxonomy): Bacteria > Pseudomonadota > Gammaproteobacteria > Burkholderiales > Burkholderiaceae_C > Aquabacterium. The sequence continues at coordinate 25,631 of SCMV01000015.1, forward strand.
GCCTGGTGCGCGCTATGTACAACTGGGCACTGGAGCCACGCCGAGCGCTGTTTAGCGGGATCAATCCCGCGAGCAAACATGATTGGTTCCCTGAGTACGACAGGGACCGCTTTCTCAGGCCCGACGAACTCAAGCCATTCTTCGAAGCCCTAGCTGAGACCGAAAGCGAGAGCATGCGGGACTTCATCCTGCTTGCACTGTTGACCGGCGCCCGACGCAGCAACGTTGCCGCGATGACCTGGAAGGACATCAGTCTTGAGCGGGGCGAATGGACCCTCAGCGGAGCCGAAACGAAGAACGGCAAGCCTCAAACGATCACTCTCGGCCCTGAGGCAGTCGCGATCCTGGAGTCCAGGAAACAAGCAGCCGAAAGAGCCCGACGAACGATCAAGTCGGATAAGGAGGCATTGAGGCGCTTGGCGTTCGTCTTCCCCTCAGAAAGGTCCGCTTCCGGTCACATACAGAACCCCAGACGCGCCTGGGAAACCGTCCTGCAGCGAGCAGGCATCACTGACCTGCGGATCCACGACCTCCGACGAACACTTGGGAGTTGGCAGGCCAGAACGGGCGCCTCCCTCGCAATCATCGGGAAAAGCCTCAACCACCAAAGCCATCAGGCAACGGCGATCTATGCGCGTCTCGATCTCGATCCGGTGCGGCAATCCGTCGAGCGGGCGACATCAGCCATGCTGGAAGCTGCTGGCGTCAAGCAACCCGCACAAGTTCACACACTCGATGCCCAGCCGACAACGAAAAGCCGGAAGCACCGATAAATCTCCAGCATTGCTGGCATGACTTGCGCAACTCTTGAATGACGATTACATTATCAAAATGACGGACACCAAAAAGACGCACGGCGGAGCAGGCCGTGGGCAGGGTCGAAAGCCGTTAGCAGTAGGCGAAGAGACAGTGCCCGTCACGATTCGGATGACCAAACCGCAGAAAGACAAGCTTGAGCGCCTTGGTGGCCCCAAGTGGGTCAGAGAACGCATAGACAAGGCCAGGGACCCAGACGGCGAGTAAGGCGGCTGGCTGACCTCAGATGGATTGGAGCACCCCACATGGACAACGCACAGGAAACACAAATAGGCAGCAGCAAGAAAGCGCAAGTCGTCTGCCTTGGTCGCACTCGGTCTGTAGACCCGCAGACTGGCCACACGACGGAGAAGGGGACCCTGATGTTCAAGCTCGTTGGCGAAGAGCTTGCGCCTCGCTTTCTTCCCGGTGACTTCTTCGAAGCAGACACGTCCGTTTCGCCTCAGCAAGGAAAGCTAGCGATCTTCCTTGATGCTGAACGGAACACAAACTATTTGACTCGCGTCCGAGATCACGTTGAACCTGGAGGCATATTGCTTGGCGCTGTCGTTGGCTGCTACGGCGGTCCCGCCAACATGTAGCGGAGCAATCACCGGCTGAGTCGTAACAACGACTTAGCCACAAAGCGACCCACGACAAGGGGTAGGAGCCTTGTCGTGGGTCTAACCAAAACCGATCACAAGGAGATCGATATGGCTGACATGAATCTTAACCACACCGGCTTGGCAAGCGTTGCTGCTGGTGCTGCACGGTTTGAAGAACTGCGCAAACAAATCAGTGACGCGGCATTCCACCGTTTGCTCACGACTAATACAGAAGATCCCACGGACTACATGTGGATCGCGAACCGCATCAAGCTTGACCTTGCCTCCGTGATGAGTGCGGACACAAAGGTTCAAGAGGGCTACTTCCGCGCCCTTGCGGCGGTGCTCGCCGCATCGGTGAGCGGCTTCAGTTTGGAAGTCGGATTCGATGCGCTGATTGAGACGGAGCGGGCCTACGAAAGGCGAACCGAGCCGCATCCCACGCAGTACTAACAGTACGGCTCACCCGATAGCGCCGTCGCGCGCTACCACGTTCGCCTCTTCCATTGGTCTATCGCATGGCGGCGCCTCTGCCTCGCCTGCCACCAACCTCGCCAAGGTCCGCACGCATGTCTTCCTTGAACCAATCACCGCAAAGCACCCGAGACCCAAAGCTCATCAAGATCATGGTCAGCCATACGCTATGGGCAGACCTCCAAGCACGAGCCATCTTTGACGAACTGGCACAAACGCCTTCCACTGAGTTGTCTGGTGGATTTTGGGTCCACTGGTGCGAGGAGGACTTTGCCCAGCGTCTACTTGACGACGCCAGAGTGAGGGTATTGGCTGCAGCAGGACATCTCATCAAAACGTATCGCAGCTTCGTTGAGAGGCTTGAAGTGGAGATCGAGGAGGCCCACATTCGCGCAAGCTGGCTTCAGGGTGACCAGCCGCGATCTCTGGAGATCTCAGCTCGGCACCAACGATACGTTTGCACAACGGCTCAACTGCAGCAACTTGACGTGCCCCCCACCCTTCAACTCCCAGGATTGCCTGGTGGCCCGAAGATGAAGTCAACATACGTAGACCGGCACGGTAGACCATGTGTTGTACTTCGGGCAGACAAAGTGTGGCCTGGCACGTTCTTCGTCGAGGTAAAAAACGAGCCACAACGCGAAACCGCAAAAAGCGATGCTCACCTAGAAAAGCTGAAAGCCGCCCCACAGAGCCCCGAAAGCTTCATCAAGTCGCGCCTTAAGGCACTCGACATGGCTGCGGGTTTCTTTCCAATCGTTACCGACCCTGGGTCGAACCTGGGCTACGCCTTCTCTGCCAAAACAAACCAACTCTTTCTAAGTGAGGTGGTTGCATCCTTCGCTCGAATGCGAGCCATTCTGGAGCGCGGTGAGGTGATCGGTGAAGGTCCACTGCAGTTGCTCAACACACGACGAGCTGAGCTTGCAAAACAAGATCGAAAGCTTCAAGGATTCCTTCGTCTGGTGCACACCAGCACAAAGGGGGCAGCATGACTGCCGGCGCCCCGTCGATACGCTACCGCCCAATCTTCGGCGGGATCTTCGGTCGATCTGGCGAGTACACCCTCGCCACCATGGCCTGCGTTGAGCGTGGACTGCATGGTGTCAGGTTCATGGTCCTTCACCCAAAGTCAGGTGGAGTCCTCTCAGTCGCCAACGACAAGTCCGAAGCTCTCGCGCAAGCTCGTAGAGTTCTCAAGGCTGCCGCTCAACTGACCAGCGCGAACGATGAGTCGTTCACACAGGGCTCTCTTTGGACTGAACAAGATCTGCCTGTTCCGGAAGCTGGCGCGAAGCCCAAGGCCGTATCCAGGCGACGGCGAGAGGTTTTCGAAAGGAGCGGCGGCAAGTGCTTCTACTGCGGTTGCGAGATCTCCATCAACGCCTTCCATGTCGAGCACCAGTTTCCCCGAGCACTTGGCGGAGGCGACACTCCGCTGAACCTAGCCGCCTCCTGTGCCCCATGCAACCTGTCCAAAGGAGATAGAACTGCATTGGAGTTCATGGCGAGCGATCCCAAATCGCTTGGGATTCCTTCGCGTGTTGTGCGGTAGCTAAAAAAGCGCTTGCATGGCCTGGGGGGTGCTCGGCAAAATAACGGAAGGCGAGAACGCAGGCCGCTGCGGTGACATCGTGGAACAGACACGAACCCTTTAGCCAAGGGCGTCGGCCGCCGGACGGTATGGATTCGTGCAGACCAAGAGTCTGCTGTCCATTTCCATCCGGAGCGATCAATGACCGCCGAAGCGCACTTTCAGCATCCCGCCAATCTCACTCCCAAGCAAGCCGCTGAGTTTCTTCAGGTCCCCGAGACAACCCTCTCGATCTGGAGGACGACCAACCGCGTTCGCTTGCCCTATTTCAAGCTGGGACGAAGTGTTCGATATCGCCTGAAAGACTTGCAGGCATTCATCGAATCGCAAATGCACGCTCATGAGTGAGGTGCAACATGCTGAACGCCCAAAAGAAACGGGGCGTCGGTGCACCACACACCGAGCCCCGCCCAGACCACGAGATCAATTCCCACCGCAAGCATAACGAGCACCCCCAGGGGCTCGCAAGTGTTGTTGCGCGGATGGACCGGTTTCAAGAGCTTGCCGCCAGATTCCATGAACTAGGTTGGACTCTTTCACCGCTCTGCGGCGAATCAACCCTAGCGGTTCACCGCAAGTGGGCGATTCACGAGATCTGCCAAACCTACGCCGACGCGGCAAGGTTGCTGCGCAGGATCGGGGGTGCGGCTTGAGCGTCGAAGCCATCACCTGGGCCTTCGCACAGAAGGTTGGCAACGCATCGGCCAAGTCTGTCTTGGTCGCTATGGCGAACTGCGCCGATCCAAACCTGATCTGCTGGCCATCCATGGCTTACCTTGAAGGCGTGACCGAGCAGGACCGCAAGACGGTTCTGCGCAACGTCGCCAAGCTCAAGGTTGGGGGGTACATCGCCCCGACCGGCCACCGCACCGGGCGCACGAATCAGATCGTCGTCTACCAACTTAACCCGCCCAAAAGCGGCACCGCTGAAGAGTCCCAAAACCGGAACAGTACCGAAAACGGAACAGTCCCGTTTTTCCGTGGAAAGGGTCCCGTTTTTCCCGCGAAACAGGCCCCAAAACGGGACACGGAACCTAAAGGAACCGTAAGGAATAAGAAGAGTCGTGCAACGCCTCTGGTCACTGTTCCTGTTGACGTGTTGGTGGCTGATGGTTTGTCGTCTGAACTCGCCGCTGAATTCCTGGCTCACAGACTGGCGTTGAAGAAGCCGTTGACCGCCCGCGCTTGGTCGGATCTCAAGTCCGAAGCCAGCAAAGCGAACTGGCCGCTTACCGCAGCGGTCGAGAAAGTGCTGGCTCGTGGCTGGATCAGCTTCCAGGCTTCCTACGTTCAGAACGAGTCGCCGCGCCAGGCAAAAGGCGAGGCATCGGCATGGGAGGGCGCGCAATGAGCGATCAAGTTCCGCTCCCCTCCGGTGCCGGCGTCATTGAACGGGCTCGCCAACGCGGTTTAAAGCCCGCTGAAGCCGTGATCGTGTCTTACGTGGGGTCACCCCTTGGGATGCCCATCACGTCTTCTGTGAGAGCGGCCGTCGATATCGCTGGGGCTGGTCCGAAGACCTCGAGTTAGCAATCGTGGTCGCCCCCGGCATTGATGCCATGGACGCGTTTCGAGGCTGCTTCTGGCCCGCCAACGCCAAGTGCTTCACAACCGTCATCGACATCGAGCGCAAGCGGGTGGCTTCCATCGTCCGGATGCTGCCCGAGCCGGTCCTCTGGCACCGCGCCGACGTGTCCGACTACTTCCCTGAGGAGGCCTATGCGCTTCATTCCTGACTCTATCAACCTGCGGGACTACGTCAAAGCTCCCGAGTTCGCCCCGAAGGTGCGCCGCGCTTCCGACTTTCTGGAAGAGGTGGCCACGGCGCTTGACCCTGTCACACGGACAGAAGACAAGCACCCCTCAATGCTTTCCACGAAGGCGAGGCAGCTCCGCTTCCGCCCAAAGGAAATCACTTGCTGGGGGGGCTTTAATGGCCATCGCAAGTCGATGTTCACCAGCCAGGTCGCGCTCGACCTCGCTGCGCAGCGCCAGAAGGTGTTGGTGGTGAGCTTGGAAATGACCCCGGTTGCGACCATGACGCGCATGACCCGCCAAGCCCTTGGGTCCGCCTTTCCAGGGCGGAAGCAAATCGCCGATTTCCACCGTTGGACCGATGACCGGCTGTGGCTCTTCGATCACGTCGGGCGCCTCAACGTCGATAACTCCTTGGCCCTTTGCCGCTACTTTGCTTCCGAGTTCGGCGGGCAGCACGTCTTCCTGGACTCGTTCATGAAGATCTGCGACTCCGAAGAGAGCATGGATAAGCAGAAGGCGTTTACCACCGGCCTATGCGAGGTTGCCGACGAAACGGGCCTTCATCTCCACGTGATCGTGCATTGCCGTAAGCCTGGCACGGGCGACGAGAGCAAGCGCCCCACCAAGTACGACATCAAAGGCACTGGATCGATCAGCGACCAGGCGCACAACGTTGTCATGGTCTGGAGCAACAAGGCCAAGCAAGAAAAGCTGGAACGCAACCCTCACGACTTTGATGCTTTGGCAGAGCCGGACGCCGTCGTGGCTTGCGAGAAGCAGCGCAATGGCTCATGGGAAGGCGCTCTGAAGTTCTGGCATCACGAGGGCTCCCTTCGCTTCTGCGACGAACGCACCACACCCGTTGAACCCTACCAGTTTCAAGGAGCGAGCCATGCTTAAGCCGCGACTCACCATTCATGAAGTGGTGTCGGAATACACCCTGATCCCGTCGGCAGAGGTGTTCCCGAACGACCCTCGACTCATTCACTTGGATCAGTCTGCATGTCTCCAATTGAGCATTGAAGACTCCACCCACTCATTCGTTCAGTGGCCAGATGGTTCCGTCGGATTCGTGTGCCTGAACGGATTCCCGTCAGTCGATTTCGCCCTCGCCGGTGCATACGTCTCGGCGCGATTCGCCTTGGAGTACCTGGCGACCATGTGCGCCGGCGCAAGCGAGACGAGTTCGGTTCAGTGACAGGCAGCCCAAAGGAGACGTTCTGCCGCCAAGTGCGCGCGCACATCCGCGCGAGTGCATGGCAGATCTGTTCCCGGTTGATTCGCGCACGCATCGCGTATCGCGCGAGAAGCACAGGAGATCAATGTGAGCACCTCTGAAATGCAATCTCAGCCCACGGAAGGGCCATCGTTCGGCCTCGACTGGATCTGCGCCCAGATCGATCAAGGCTACACCCTCAGCTTCATCGCAAAGTCATTGGGATACAAGCGCGCCCAACTCTGGGCCTGGATTGACGCTTGCCCTGACAGGCAGCGCTTAATCCGCAAAAAACTCAAGGGACGGCCCCACCCGACCCCTGAACAGCGTGACCTCATGCGGGCAGAGCTTTCTGTATTGAGGCTCAAGGTAGATGCTCAATCCTGGCTCGAACGCTGCCGCAAGTTGTCAGGCTCGGCAAATACTCCGTGCGTTCCGCCCGCACATGCGCCCGCGCACGCGAGGCAGGAAGGCGAACCGCAGCCGTAGGCTTTTCTGACATGTACGCGCGCAGCCACACGCGCACGAGTTGACTTGGGTTGGGGGTCCCCACTAGCATGACCCCATCGACCAGCACAGCGCTGGTCCGCTGAGTACGTCGAGCCGCCAGCAGCTCACAGAGGCCTAGGCCTCTTTCACCCCGGGCGCAAACGTTCCACCACTGCCCGTGCGTGACTGCTGAGCATGCATTCGTGCCCGCCCGTCAGGTATGGCGAAGCAGTCCCACGGCAAACGAGCCAATAGGACCCACGATGCAAGCGATTCAGCCAATCAACTACGCGGCGATGATTCCCCAAGTAGATCTTGGGAAGTCAGTTCTCAATGGCCTCAAGGCAGGCGCCGACATCCGCGAATCCATTGATAAGCGCGATGAGGCCGAGCGGCAGGCATTGGAAAAGCAGCAGTACGCGCAAGACGTTGGCGTGTACATGAAGTCACCCACAGCACAAGGTGCCGTAGCACTGGCGTTGAAGTACCCGAAGCAACATCAGGCCATCTTTGAGGGCATGAAGGTGCTGAACGCTGATCAGCAAAAGGCTGAGGACCAGCACGCGGCTGAGCTCTTCTCCGCCTACGAGGCCAATCGTCCTGAAATCGCAGCCGATATCTTTTCCAAGCGAGTAACCGCCAAGATCAACAGCGGCGCAGCCTCGGAAATTGAGCGGCAAACCTTCGACCTTCTGCAGAAGGATCCGCAAAACGCCCATCAGTTGATTCGAGGGCTCGCGACGCTGGGCATGACCCGCAACAAGGACTTCATGGATTCATACGCCACAAGGCGCGAGTCCGAACGGAAAGATGAACTTCAGCCATTCGTTGTTGAAGAGCAGAAGGCCAAGGCCGGCCAAGCTCAATCGACGGCGACGATCAAGGCGGAGGAAGCCAAGGCAGCCCCACAGACGGTTGCCCAACAGCTCCAGCAAGGTGCGGCGAACATTGGTTTGACGAGAGCACAGACGGCCCAAACCGTCATGGCAACCAAGAAACTGACCATCGAGACACAGATGGCTGTTGCAGAAGCGGCGTCGGGCGGAGATCGGACGAAGCAGTTTGAAGCTGAGCGGCAGCTTCGAAGGGAATACGACAACGGCACCAAGGGCTATCAAGACACCATGGAGGCCTATCGCCGCATGAAGGCCGCAACTAACGACGGCCCTGGCGATCTCGCATTGATCTACAGCTACATGAAGATGCTTGATCCTGGATCGGTCGTGCGCGAAGGGGAGTTCGCCACAGCATCCAATTCGGCTGGACTTGATGCACGGGTAAGGAACATCTACAACAAGGTCCTCAACGGAGAGCGACTCACTCCAGGCCAACGAAAGACATTCCTTGGTCAGTCGGGCCGGCTCGCTGAAGCAGCAGGCCGACGCGAGAAGGAGATTCGTACTGGCCTTGAGGTTGTCGTGAAGAACTACCGCCTGAACCCTGAGAATGTCTTCGGCTCAGGGATTCGACCGGACCCTGCACCAGGGGGTGAGAGCGACTGGAAGGGCGGCACAAACTCTGGCAAGAGTTCGGGCAAGAGCCGGACCTCTGGCGGCGCAACTGTGAGCGGGTGGTGATCATGGCAAGGACCGTTACCCTCACCTTCCAAGACGGCACGCAGCATGTTTATCAGAATGTGCCCGATGACGTCACACCGGACCAAGTTGAAGCGCGAAGCCGAACTGACTTTCCCAACAAGTCTCTTGCCGACATTCGGGGCGAGCGTGTAGCCGCCCCCGAAAAGGGCGTGGTTGATCGAATCAAAGAGTTGCCTGCAGCCGCTGTCGAGCTTGTCACTGGATCCGAACGAAGAACCGCAGAAACCGACGCGCTGCCCGAGTGGACCGGCATGCCCGAGCTGAATCAACTGAGTGTTGCCAGCGCCAAAACGGCCACCGGGTCTCTCATGTCCTCTACGCCGGAGGCTGTGAAGATCATTAAAGCCAACTTTCCGGACGTCGGTGTTCGCCAGGACGAGAAAGGCAACTACATCCTGCGCTCGTCCGTCGATGGCAAGGAGTACGCCATTCCACCCGGGCTTCGCATGGGCGACATCCCTCGCGTTATCGGTGGCATCTTGTCTTTCACTCCTGCGGGCCGCGCAGCGAAGTTGACAAGCATGGCCGCCGCTGGCGCTGGCACGCAAGCGGTTATTGAGGCGACGCAGGCAGCAACGGGTGGCGACTTCGACATTCCCGATGTGGCAATGGCTGGTGCAGTGCCCGCCGCTGTCGCGGGCACCAGTCGCGCAGCAGTGACTGCGGCAAAACAGATCAAGAACGTTGTCAAGGGTCGTCAGCCACCTACTGCCGCCGCAGAGGCATTGCAGCCTCCCAAGATGGCCAACGTGACTGACGAGCTGACCGGGGGAGAGATCGCACCCCAGCCGAGGCCTGCGACCGCGAACGCCTCTCCAGGCAGCATGCCACCTGGGTCGTCAGCGGCCCTAGGCCCCGACGAGTTGGGCCAAACGCTTCGCAGTGCAGCCATTGGCGGAATCGGCAGCAAGAAGGCCACTCAGTCCCTCGCGCAGCAAGCGGCACCTGATGCAGAAACCTTGGCCGCTGCAAATCGTCTAGGCGTCTCGGAGCACCTCCATCCTGATCATCTGACAACGAACCAAACCTTCAGGCAACTGGCGCAATTGGTGAAGTCGCAGACGGGCAGCGAAGCCGCACAGTCTCAACACCAAGGACTGATGAAGGTGGCAGAGCGGGCAAACGACCTGGTGCGTGAGATCGGCGGCACGAGTGACCTCAGTACGCTCTCCAGCTCCGTGCAACAACGCATGGGAGCGATTCAGAGCGAACTCGATGATCAAGCTGAGGCGCTCTACAGCCAGATTCGCAGGGAAGTGCCACAGCAAACGCCGGCCCCAGCTCCTGCAGCTCTGTCGTTCATCGATCAGCGGGCCAAGGACCTCGGCGGACGCGAGAACTTGACTGGCATGGAGAAGATGATTCAGGCAAAGCTGCGGCCTAAACCGGTGAACACTCAGGCCGATACGGTCGTGGCTTCTGGCGGAGTCATGAATGCGCCAAAGGTCACCGCGACAACGGAGACGGCATCCAGGGAGCCGACATACGCTTTGCTAGATGACGTTCGCCGAGACCTTGGCGCCGTTGCAAAGCGCTCCGGCCCGTTCAAGGACGCTGATTCCGGATTGGCGAAGAAGCTCTACGGTCTTCTGGCGGACGACCAACTCAAGGCAGTTGAACGCTTGGGGCATGGCGACACCTACAGGGCAGCTTCACAGGCTGTGTCCATGAGGAAGTCTGTCGAAGAGGACATGAAGAGCATCTTCGGCAAGCAACTGGACAAGTCGTTGACGCCATTTCTGAGCCGCGCCATCAGCGGGTTGGAAAAGGGCGACCCTTCTGCGTTCGTGAAACTCATCAAGTCGGTTCCTGAACCCATGCGCCAAGAGGTCACTGCATCGGGGTTGTCCAGCTTCTTCCAAAGAACGGCAAAGGGTGGCGAAATGGACTTCATGGGCTTCACGAGGTGGTTCGAAGGTCTAAAGCGCAATCAGCAGACCTTCGCTGCTCTCATGAGCAACCTTCCTCCCGGAGCGGCTCAACAGTTGACCGACCTTGCGAAGGTGTCCAAGGGGATTGCGCTCGCAAAGGGCGAGTTCCTTGCTACCGGCAAGGCCATCAATCCAAAGGTTCTGGAGGAAGCTGACACCCTCATGTCGCGGGTGTTCGAAGAGGTGAAGAGGCGAGGAATCAGCGGACTGGCTGCGGAGGCCATAGGTTCCGCTAGCGGTGCTCCGGGACTGGCAACGGCACTTCAAAGCGTGACGATGACAAACAAGCCCACGGTAATGCAGGCTGCAGACAAGCTCATCAGCTCACCAGAGTTCTTGCGCTTGGTCACCGCGCCACCAGGAAAGCAATCCGAGTCTGCTGCCCGCGCCCTAGCCAACAGCAAGGCATTCACTCGCTTCTTCATGGCCTTGGGGGCACCCGCTGAGCTTCGCCCCGTCGAGCGCTGGTTGCTCACTGCGATGCAGGCGAAACCATCGTCTCGGACGGAAGATGTCGAGACAGAGAAGGCAGCGGAGCGCGAACTAGAAGTCGCTCGCTGAGATCACATGTTTGCCAAGGTTGCCGCCGCGCACCTGGGCAAGCTGAATCTCATGCCCCAATAGGTCCTCTCCTTCTATCCTGAACGAGAGGACCTGCTCCATTTCAGCGTAGGTCGTTGCGGGACCAAACCGAACCTCCTCCCCGTACCAAGTCCTCCCTGCAGCCAATCGCATGCGGTAGCTTCCGGGCGGGACGAAGAACTCGGCTGCCTCCCCTCCCCTGACGAATGCGCGCAGGCTGTGTGATTCGTTACCCACTTCAATCAGCTTCACCAGATAGTTCCGCCCGATGGGCGCCACGATCTTGAATGGGGGCAACTCACCTTGAGCGCTCATGAGATAGGCTCGATTTCGACCCATCGGGCCTGTTTTCGGGAGAGGCTGCTCCATTGCTCGAAGAGCCTCCTCTTCCTCGCGTGCGATGGCAGCAGCGCGAGCCCTTTCCAAGCCTTCCGCCTCTAGCCTGGCCTCTTCGCGCAAACGGGCTTCCCGAGCCTCAAGGGCGATCCAGCCCCCAAGAGTCAGCGCCACTCCACCAATCAAGGCGGCCTGTGTAGCGAAGCGCCTATTGAACACGCCGCCCGCATCCTTCAGCTCAAGCACCGAACTCGAACCATCGAATGAATCAAGGAAGCGCTTGAGCTAGCTGCGCAGGTCGGCAAGCGGGTCTTCAGCTTTGTATCCGAGCTTCTCTCGAACCTTGGCAATTGCACTGGTGCCAGGCTTGATCTTGAGCGAGGCCCCATATGCATGGTGGGCGACAGCTCTTGCCAAGTCCATCTTGTCAATGGACGCGAAGTACATCGCTTGAACTGCTTGCAGTCGGACGTCTTGTTCGGGGAACCTCTTCCCACCCGTCAGGTTCCTGGCGAGCGTTTCCAAAGTCCAGACAAAGCCATGAACGCTCCACCAACCGAGAACCAGGGTCTTGGCTGTTGCGATCAATGCAACCTTGTTCTCGCAGGTAGCGCACAACACACCTTGGTGCGCTGTCTTCGTTGCACCGAAGAGATATCCGAAGACGCTGAAGAACACCCTGTAGTGGGGCTGCGCGGAAACGGCATCGCACCGAGAACACCTCACAGGCTGAAGTCGGCTACCGCCATCCTCTTCAGACCGAGGCACCTCCACAGATGCCAACATAGCGTCGTACTCAGCACGTCTCTCTGGGTCGGAGAGCACTTCGTAGGCCTGTTGAAGCTCTTGAAATGCCGCAGTGGTGTCCTTCCCAGGGTTTTTGTCCGGATGGAGCTGGGAAGCCCTCTTCCGATAGGCTGCCCTGATGCCTTCAGCAGATTCGGTTGCGGCGACGCCAAGCGTGTCATACAAGGTTTGCTTAGACATGGCAAAGACAACAAGTCTCAGACAGCAAGACAGCCTGCACTGAGTATGAGCTGTGGGTAACTGTTGATTGAAGTAGGCCGAGACGAAGCAAGAATTTCCATCTGCCCCTCTTCAATGAGTCTGTGGATGGTCTGCGCGGAGCCAGTGAGCTCTCCAGTCTCATTGCTCCAAGATGAGTTCACATAGCGGCGGATCTCATGAAGCGGCACACGCTCGTAAATCCAATAGGCCTTGAACACCTCTGTCAAGTTCACCGACTTACCGTTGATAACGTACTCGTCTCGCTTGTAGCCGATACTGTGTAGGACGTCCATGAAGACGTTCGCAGACTTGTCTGTACTCTTGAGCAGTTCATGAAGTGCTGTGGGAGACCTGTGCTGAAGAGCGGCAAGGAAATAGAGATAGGTCACATGGATGGGAGTCTGTGGCTTGACCGACAAGGCTGCGGCCTCAGCGACAAAGTTGACCTGCTTGATACACCTCGGGCTGAGTTCGAAAGCGCTGGCTATGGTGGACAGAACTTCTGGCAACAGTAACGACTCCCCGAGTCTTTCAATTGGGGCTGGAAGTCCAAAAGCACTTCGGCCCTGCGAGAACGGGGATGAGCTGGATAGGATCGACTTGCAGAACTCAAGCGTAGGGCGTACCGGAAGCTTGAACTCGAAGGCCATGAAGCGCTTTAGATATCTCTGACCATCAAAGCCGGAACCGTAGACCGCTCGAACTGACTCGGCCATCTGTGCAAGGTTCGTCGAGACCACGAAACAGACGTTCGGGGCTCCAAAAAGATGCTTGATCCCCTCTAACAGACGGATCGCGTAGCTGGGTCTGCATCGATCCAGCTCATCGATGATGACAAAAAGCGGGAGATGGATCTTTTGCTGAGCGCTCAACTCCTGTAGCAGCGCCTGCAAGCGTTGCTTCATATCTGAGACCAGCTCCTTGACCTCGTTGTGCTGTTGCAGCGCCTCTTCAAACAACTTGTCCAATCCGGCCTCGACTTGCTCCTTGGTTGGTACGTCTAGGTCGGCAGATTTGCCTGAGATCAGGTCAATCGCTTCGGCGCCGATGTACCTTGAGGCGAATGCTTTCAGTGCAGCGCCCGTGGCAGGCACAACCGCGTGTCTAAGCCCCTTGAAAACGGTGGAGACCTTCGCCTTCACTTCCGTGGCTAGCGGAGTTCCATCCGCCAACTTAGCTAGACCATCTCGCAGCTCAGCCAAAAAGCCCAAAAGAGGCTCCTCTGACAGGTCGTTCGCCCATGCATCAAACTCGATCACTGCATGCTGTTGATTGCGTAGATCCTGCGCCCACCTCTTTAGAAAAAAGCTCTTGCCCGCCCCCCAATCGCCATCAACGGAAAAGCACAAGGCCTCAACAGAGTTGTACTGCTCTTCCTTGAACTTCTGAAGCACCAGCTTGTGCAGCACACGAGCACTTGCGGCCCTGTCAAATAGATCGCCTTCCCAGACGTCAACGGTTTCAGACATCGATCACCTCCAAGCAGCCAACTTTTTTGATATGGTCAGTTGGTGTGCAATCTATATCAGATGACCCCCAAGGGCAGCGCTGAGCGCGCTGTAGGGGCGGTTGCACGTCAGTTGACCGGCGCTGTCTGGGAGCCCGGCACCGTTGGTCCGTTTGGTGCGGGTGTGTTCCTCCGACAGGAATCGAACGTGGATTGATCCCTCGCGTCGGCAGCCATGGCCGCCTACGCGCGCCAAGCCAAAGACCAAGAGTTGATCCTGTGGGCTACGGAAATCAAGGTCCGCGCTGAGCGACGCGCTGGCGAGATGCTGCGCCAGTCGGCAGAACACGGTGAGCGATTCCCTGCTGGCGGCCCGAGGTCGAAGCAGGCCGAATCGCACGATGCAACTCGGCCATCAACTCTCGCCGAGTTGGGCGTCACAAACACGCAGTCGTCACGCTGGCAAGCCCTCGCGGCCATGCCTGATGAGCACTTTGAAACCGCCGTCGCAACAGCGAAGGAAAGTGCTGGCCAAGTGACAACAGCTTTCATGTTGCGTGAAGCACAGAAGCACACCTAGACCAACGGACTTTTAATCCGCTGCTCTTATTAGCCCTCTGCTCAATAAGTCAGCGGCGTAGCTTCCAGCCGCAACTTGGCTGGTCGCACACTGGTCGCCGCAGTCTAGCGAAGGGCCCCCACAAGCTCAACAGCTCGTTCGGCCACTTCTTCGGCAACGTGCTCAATCTCCTCACAGAGGTACGTGCCGACCACCAAGCCCTGATAGGCGATCTCAAAGCCGCGGATCGGCCCTTGCTGATTGTTGGCGGCGTTGATGGCCTCCTCAATCGACGTGAAGCCCGCATCCTCATACAAGACCTCGGCGCCATGCGACACCTCAAAGAGGTACTGGCCAGACGCGACCCTGCGAACACTGAGCCTTGCGATGATGGGCGAGTCGTCGATTGTCATGAGGTAGAGGCCATCGTTGATGCAGGCTTGGTCAGTCGATCTTGTCGAGCCAGTCCATCACCCAGGCATGGCTAAACCACACTGCGGCCAGGTAGGGCAGCGATAAGAACATGGCGAGGCTTTCGATGTTGGGACCACTCATGTCAAATGCGCGGGCCGCCCAGAACATGAGTCTCTGCAGGGCTTGGTATAACGCCCACGCCAAGAAGACGAGAAGCGCCCCGGAGACGATATGGCGGTACCGATGAAGTATCCTTGTTTGACGGTCGCGATCAAGCATTGGACAGCGAGGCCTGTTCATTCATCTTCGGAGAGTCCGAGGTCATGGGGCCGCGTTCCGGCCAACCAGCCGAGTCAGTTTAGCTATGTGTGTGGGCATGCCATCGTCTGGTCTGGCGATGACATGTGGACTGTCCATATGCGACCGGTCATATGATGCTCAGCTGAGATGCTGGAATACCCCCCCCAACACAGGGGGAGAAGCGCGTTAAAGGTCTGTTACAACCTTCCCCAAAATTGCCTGAGGTTGCTCAGGCGTGCGAATTGAATAGAAAAAGGGAATGGAATGGTCGAGACGGCGAAGATCACGCTCTACAACGTGAAGCGGTGTGGGTACTACACAGGCCGAGGAACTCAGCCTTTGTTTGGCGACCTGACGCAGGTGCTGCCAGCATTGCAGCGATGGGTCGAGGGTAAGCAGCTGGCGGCTACCAAAACGTACGAACCAGCGGAAGACAGCCCCTTGCTGCCTGCCTACTTGATGGGAATGGATTCGTTCCGCGGCTCGTACCTGCTCACGCTTTGGAACCAAGTGCCAGATACGGATGGGCAGATGCCTTCGGTGTCAGCCGACTCTCAAGTTGGCCATGCGGAGGTCCATATGAATGAGATAGAGCCAGGCAGCATCCCTGGCTTCGCTTCATACTTTTGGATTGACCCTCAAGCTGGCACTGTGGCAAGCGTGAAGTTTCATCACCTACTTGGCGGCGTTCATCAGTTCAATCACTATTTGCAGGGCTACATGCGGAGTAGCTCCCCATGGTGTGTTTACGAGGATCCGGCGGGCGATGAGGACTTGCGTCTCGTAGGTTATCGAGCCGCCGCAGCGGACGATCCACAGGACCTCTTCCCTCGCTTTCAGGCCACCATGGTTACGAAACGCGGGCCTCGGCAGGAGTTGCTAGACAACGTGGGCAACATCACCAAGGTGCACAGAAAAACTGTCTTGAAACTGAATCGGCCGGAGCCAGTTGCTGTCTTCCAGAGGCTGCTTCGGCTTGCAGGTCTGAGCGGCGTACCAGCACACAGAGACCAGGTGAAGCTTGCGTACGAAATGCCTGTCCAGTTGACTCGTGATGAATTGGAAGAGATCATCGATTCACATGACGCGGAAGACTTCACCTCCGACTGGGAGGATGTGGGGCTTCAACTGCGAGGGGAGGCAAACGTCAAGTGGCTCAATAGGGCTATTGCGCGGGACGACTTTGACCTCGATGTGGAGCGTGATAACGCGGAGGTAGTGAATGGTCCTTCTCTTGCTCGCGAGCTATGGCGCAATCGGGCCGCGATTTCAGGTCTTGCGACACCACTATGAAGGCGACAGCCGTTAAGGCAGTGATCATGTTGCTGGCGATAGGACTCGCAGCGCTCGGGTTTAAGCTCGGGCGCGTTGTCCCGTTTGCCGAGCAATGGCCGATGTTTGAGGCGCTTCGCACGACAGCCTCAATCATTTTTGCTGTCATTGGAGCTTGGCTGGCCATCATCTACCCTGATCGACTAAAGCTCTCGTTCTCCGCTCAAGATCAATCGAGTTCGCGAACCCGATCAGGGATTGGTCAGCTGTTCACCCCAGTGGTGCACTCGACTGCGATTCTGTGCGTGATCTTGGCCTTTGGTGTTATTGCACCGATCTTGAAGCGTCAAGATTGGGCAACGCTAGGCGTCTCGATCGAGACTCTTCGGGGTTGCTCATATGCGTTGCTCGTGGTGCTAACCATTTGGCAGCTCTGGACGGTGATCCTTACCTTAGTCCCGGCTGATACCGTCAAGACGGCTGCCGACAGAGAGGACAGGCACGTTAAGACCGTAGACGGCTACAAGGGGAGTTGATTGCCTTCACATCGGCTACCTCGGATCGACAGGACAATCCGCCGCAAAGCTGCAGCGTCAGTGCGGCCAGTTGATCAAGGGAGACAGTCGATGATCAAGCGCACGATGCTTTGCGGGGCGGTGCTCGCCGCGTTGGTCAGCGTGGCCCATGCGCACCCTGGCGGCCTGAACGCCGAGGGATGCCACAACAACCGCAAGACTGGGGAGTACCACTGCCATGGTGATGGGCGGGCTGCGCCTTCAACGAGCGGTCAGCGCGAGCAGCTCAACTCGCTTTACGACTCGCCTGGCTCGGGTAAGCAATGGAACTCCGGTGGCCACGCGCTGCCGCGTGGCTGCTACGTCGGGCCGCGAGGAGGCACCTACACGATCACCAAGAGCGGAAGGAAGAACTACAGCGGGTGTTGATTCGTGTAGGCCATATCAGCGATGGCTGTCTGCTCTAAGGCTGCTTAAGCTAATGAAGCGCTTATCCGTGATGCTGGTAATTGCCCCAACGCTAAACACATGACCCCATCAAGGCTGCTCGTAAGTCCAACCGCGTGTCCGAGCGCGTTCCGCCAAAGCCTGCGCTTTTGCCTTCACTTTGCTGGCTGAGCCAAGACTTGTGTAGTCGATAACTGCGTGTTCCGGGAAAGGTTCGGTGTCGGGCCGCCAGCTAAGTCCAATGGTGCTAACTTCATCAGCGCTTACTGAAACCGTTCCAACGGCCCTCAGACCCAGGCTTGTCGTGTAGTGGTGATAGCTTGGCTCCGGCGCGATTAACGCACCGTCGTATACCGAAAGTAGCCCGGAGTCCTTGGGGGTTGGATTGAAAGCTTGGCTGCTGACGCGTCCCTCCTGTACCCAAGAAGGATTCACTTGGCGGTGCAGCAGATGAGGTTCGTCTGTCATGCCGCGTTACTTGAAAGCTGGCTGTATTTGCTGATGAACGCGGCTAAGGCCACCCAGTGACCAAACTCATTCAAGTCCAAACTTGCATCTTCAAGCACCTCGCCGTCTACCGAGCGCGACACAAGGACGTCTGACCGATGTGTGTTCAGATCGATCTCTGCGGTAATGGATGCTTCAGGAGTGCTCCACTCCAACTGCACCCCGCCTTCCGGCGTCGGGTATGCGTAAGGTAAGGCCACCTCGTCGGGCCAAGCTTCTGCCCAAGCTTTGGACAGCCAAGTCAAACCTACGAGCGGTAGGCGTACGCCTTGACCGTCCATCCAGCCATCACGAAGCAGTGCAAGACTCTCAAGTCGAGCGGGAATGTCGAGCGGATCTAGTGACTCAATGCGGGTGACTTGCTCGATACGTTTGCGGCTATCCGTCTGGTCGCGAACGACTGCCCCCTCAACCATTACCAAAGACTCGCCATAGGCACTCAGAGCCCCGAGCGCAGCATCTCGCAGTTCATCGCTGAACTGACCTACGACCTTTTCTCCGCTGATTAGCTTAAGAGTGAATGTACGGTTTTCCAGGTTTAGTTCGGACATGGATCCGCGAACGGATTCTTCTGTCCTGTAGACCGCTGCAGACTGGAGAACTAAGGTCTTGCGTACTCGGTTGTCATAGATCACGACGTCATTGGCAGCGTCAGCCCGAGTGAACTCGATTCGTTCGTCTTCGCGCAGAAAGCGGCCGAACTGGTCGAAGTAGGCCAAAAGCGGCTTTGGCAGTAAATCGTCCAAAGATTGCCCGTTAGATGCCGCCTGGATGGTGTCTAGCACGCGGTCACGAGCCTTGTCGAACCACTCAGAGAAAGCATCATGGACAAGGCAGCCATGAGGAAGTGGGCGCTCCAGAACCGGGATCGCGCTGCCAGGCTCCACCTGCGTCAAGTGAAGAGCGAAGTTTTGGGTGAATCCCCTAGGAGTGCGCTTGCGGCGGGGGAACTGGTCCAGATACATCCACCGAGCGACTTCCACGATGAGGCCCTCGAACGCTGCCCAGTCCTTCAGGACTTCTACAGGTATCGAGTGGCCTTCAAATCGTTTGCCAACGAGACGGGGCTTCAGGAATTCGGTATTCACGACGTTGTCGTTAGTAGGCTGGGTTCGAATGGGCAACGATGCGCCAATGCACTGCCAGTTCCCGAATCATGGTATCACCGCCTATCCTCAGTTCGCCGGGCATGTCCTTTAACCTAGTGACGTTCACGATCTGAGCTTACACACTCCATAAGCTCCGGCTCGCCACTCGGGCCTCCGTGTAGTCCTCTTCGCAGGGTAGAACGTGACTGTCGCTTCGACGGGCGCTTTCAAGGCGTCGATTTGCAATTGGCGATGCGTGTAGCGTCTAGCTGACGTCCACTCCCAACACCCCCTCAAACCGTGTAGCGCCCGGCGATGTTAGTTCTTTTTCTGTGCCTTTGAGACCACCAGTGGTTGGTCCCAACCTGGGCAGAACTTGCTCATTGCGCCGCGACTGTCGCTCCCGGGTAACTGCCCCCCCACTTCGGCCCATTGGGTCTCGGGAGCCGCGAAGACCAGGGATCCGCCTGCTTGGTGCGAACAGGCCACTGCTCGGCTCCAACTCGGCTGGTGCCGTTGAAGACGAGTAGCCATTGCTGGTCGCCTGGACCAAAGCGGGAGCCCTCCCCCTTCAGCGAGTGAAGGCTAAGACCGGCGCGAGACACGTGGCTGAAGCCTTCGATGGCTGTTGGCGCTGGTTGTCGGACCAACAGGCGGCAACGGCGTCTCAGGTAAGCGAGATCACCGGCCCTACCTGGGACGTTACCCTCGCATCAAGTTGATCCTGGCGTTACCCTGGCGTTACCCCAGAACGAAAAAGCGGCCCACTCGGGGCCGCTAAGTCGTTGAATAAATTGGTCGGGGCGGTGGGATTCGAACTCACGACCCTCTGCTCCCAAAGCAGATGCGCTACCAGGCTGCGCTACGCCCCGAACAAGACAGCATTGTAGCCGCATGCTAGGGATGGTCGGCACACGAGCGTTGCAAGAACATCGATTTTCATGAACCTGGCAAGCGATGGACCGCACGCCGGGCAAGCAACGACAGGATCCTGCGGGAGGAAATTGCCATGCGCACCATCAACCTGCGCCGGCTTGCTTTGCTGTGCACGCTGCTCGCGGCGAGCCACACAAGCCAAGCTCAACCTTCGCGTCCGCTGCCGAGGGGCACGCTGATCGATCAGGTCACGGTTTCAGGGATCTCCTCGGGCGCAGCGATGGCCCTGCAGTACGCCGTGGCGCACTCAGCGAGCGTGAAAGGGGTGGCGGCCATCGCCGGCCCGAGCTGGGGCTGTGCGCGGGGCTTCGTGAGCACGGCCATCAACGACTGCATGTGCGGCCGCCAGCCCTTGCCCAGCGCCTTGCCCCTGGCGCAGGAGCTGGCACGCAGCGGCGCCATCGACCCGCTCAGCGATGGTCGGCCCAAGGCCTTGTCGCGGGGGTTTGTCTTTCACAGCCCGCTGGATGCCACGGTGGTGGCTGGCACGGGTCAGGCCAGTGCGAATTTCCTGGCCTCGTTCATGGGCGTCCCCCCCGTGGTGGACACCGGCAACAACGCTGACGGCAGCAACCACGCTGGCCACGGCATCGTCTCGCCAGGCGGCACCGACCGTTGCGAGGCCTCATCGAAAGACCGCAGCTACGTGCGCCAATGCGGGCAGGAAGACAACGCGAGAGACCTGTTCAAAGCCCTCTTTCCCGAGGTTCAACAGGACGTGACCCAGCGGCGCAAGCAGGTGAGCGCCGCCGACCTCCAGCCCTTCGATCAGCGCCCCTTCATGGCCGCCGTGACCCGCTCTGGCGAGTACATCGCGCCCGATGCCCTGGCATTTTTCTTCTACCCCACGCGCAGCGAACGCCGGCAGCGACTGGACATGGCCACGACAGGCTACGTGCACGTGCCACCCTCATGCCAGCAGGCAGGTGCTCGCTGTGGGCTGCACATCGCCTTTCACGGCTGCAAACAGCAGGTGCGCGAGTTCGCGCTGACGGCTGGCTACGTGAACTGGGCAGAGCAGTACAAGCAAATCGTCCTGTTCCCGGCCATCGACCAGGGCGCCACACCGGTGTCGGAAAGCTGCAGCAGTGGCGCCATCAACAAGGTGGTCGACACCGCCTGGTACCAACCCAACCCCAACGGCTGCTGGGACTGGTGGGGCTACCTCGACGGCGCCGAGCGCACCCGCCACCTGACGCGCAACGGCCTGCAGGTGCGCGTGATCGAGCAGATGGTGCAGGCCATCGCAGGGCGTTGAAAGCACCCAGGCAGGCAGCCCGCTCACGGCGCTTGATCAACTGCCGATCTGCGCCCAGACCTTTTCCAGCCGCTTGACGCTGACCGGCTGCGGCGTGCGCAGCTCCTGCGCGAACAGGCTGATGCGCAGCTCCTCGAGCAGCCAACGGAACTCGTCGGTGCGCGCATCGTGCGTGCCTTTGAGATCGGCCAGGCGGCGCACCAGGCGCTGATCCAGCGGGCGCAGCTCGGTCATGCGCTGGGCGTCGCGCGCGGGGTCGCCCTTGAGCTTGTCCAGCCTCAGGGTGATGCCCTTGAGGTAACGCGGGAAGTGCTGCAGCTGCGCATAGGGCGTGGCGCTCACGAAACGCTTGGGCATGAGGCGCTGCAGTTGCGCGGCCACGTCATCGGCCACGTCCTTCGGGGGCTTGGCGTCCTTGAGCTTGCGCGCAGCAGCAGCGTATTCGGTGAGCACGGCAGCGGCCAGGCGGGCCACCTCCTGCGCGATCAGGTTCAGGCGCGTGCGGCCCTCTTCCACGCGGGCCTTGAAGCTGGCGGCATCAGAAGGCAGCGGCTCGTTCAAATAGGCCCGGTCCAGGGCCACGTCGATGATTTGGTCGCGCAGCTCATCGGCGGTGCCCAGGCTCATGTAGGCCATCGCCATCTTCTGCAGGTCGGGGATGTTCTTTTCCAGGTACTTCAGTGGCTCCCTGATCTGCAAAGCAACCAGTCTGCGCAGGCCCACGCGGTGCTTGGCGGCGGCCACGTCGGGCTCGTCGAAGATGTCGATCTCGACGTGCGCGCCTTTGTCCACCAGTGCCGGGAAACCGATCAGGGTGTGGCCGCCGCGCTGGATCTCCATCAGCTCGGGCAACTCACCGAAAGTCCAGTCGGTGAGCGGCGTGCTGGCCTGCGAGCGGGCCGTGCCTGGCTTGCCCGCTGCTGGGCCGCCATCGGCATTCGCTGAACGACCGGATGCCGATCCAGCACGGGCTGCATCGCCGGAGGCCTGGCGGCTTGCCTGCGCGTTCGGCCGGGCGGCATCGCGCCTTGCAGGACCTGAACCCAAAGCAGCTTCGTCAGGCGACGAACGACCGCCCTGCTCTACCTGCGCCGCATCCCCACCCGACACCACCTCTTGCGCCTTCAACGCCGCCAGCGCCTGGAAAGCCCCGCGCGCCAGCGAACCCAGCTCGGCCTTGAGCGCCGGCAGGTTGCGCCCCATGCCCAACTGACGCCCATGTTCATCGACCACGCGGTGGTTCATGAACAGGTGCGGCGAGAGCATGTCGAGCTTGAAGTCGGCGCGCTTGATGTCGAGCTGGGTCTTGTCACGCACCGCCTTCAGCAGCGCATCCATCAAGCCCCCTTGCCCGAACGCGGCCGACTGCACGAAGCCTTCGGCGAACTCCGGCAGCGGCACCAGGCGGGCACGGGGCTTTTGGTGCAGGCTCTTGATCAGGGCCAGCACCTTGTCTTTGAGCATGCCGGGCACCAGCCACTCGCCGCGCTCTTCCTGCACCTGGTTGAGCGCGTAGATGGGCACGGTCACCGTCACGCCGTCGCGGGCGTCGCCCGGTTCGTGCAGGTAGGTGGCGGCGCAGTCCACACCACCCAGTCGGATGTACTTCGGGAAGGCCGCGCTGGTGATGCCCGCCGCCTCGTGGCGCATCAGCTCTTCGCGGCTGAGGTGCAGCAGCTTCGGGTTCTCGCGGCTGGCGTGGCGGTACCACTTCTCGAAGCTGGCGCCGCTCATCACGTCGGGCGGCACCTGCGCGTCGTAGAAAGCGTAGATCAGCTCATCGTCCACCAGCACGTCTTGCCGGCGCGACTTGTGCTCCAGCTGCTCCACCTGGTTGATGAGCTTGCGGTTGTGCGCCAGGAAGGGCAGGCGCGTTTCCCACTCGTCGCCCACCAGCGCCTCGCGGATGAAGATCTCGCGGGCCTCGCGCGCGTTGACCAGGCCGAAGTTGACGCGCTTGTTGTTGTAGACGACCAGGCCGTACAGCGTCGCGCGCTCCAGCGCCACCACCTCGGCGGCTTTTTTCTCCCAGTGCGGCTCGAGCAACTGCTTTTTCAGCAGGTGCCCGCCCATGGACACCAGCCATGGGACGTCGATGTTGGCCACGCCACGCCCGTACAGCTTGGTGGTCTCGACCAGCTCGGCCGCCAGGATCCAGCGCCCCGGCTTCTTGCTCAGGTTGGCGCCCGGGTGCTTCCAGAACTTGATGCCGCGCGCGCCCAGGTACCACTCTTCGTCGTCCGACTTGCAGCCCACGTTGCCCAGCAAGCCCGACAGCAGCGACAGGTGCACCTGCTCGTAGGTGGCGGGCGAGCCGTTGAGGCGCCAGTTGTGCTCGGCCACCACGGTGTGCAGCTGCGTGTGCACGTCTTTCCACTCGCGCACGCGACGCGGGTTGATGAAGTTCTCGCGCAGCAAGGCCTCGTGCTTGCGGTGGCTGAGCTTGTGCTTTTCAGGCTCGCCGGGCGCATGGTGCCCATGCCCGCCGCGAGACTCGTCCAGCCACTTCCACAGCTTGAGCGTGCCCATGAACTCCGACTTCTCGTCGTCGAACTGCTTGTGCTTGGTGTCGGCCTGCTGTTGCTGGTCGATGGGCCGGTCGCGCACGTCCTGCACGCTCAGGCTGGCCGCGATCACCAGCACCTCGGCCAGGGCCTGGCGGTCCTTGGCTTCCAGGATCATGCGGCCCACGCGCGGGTCCAGCGGCAGCTTGGCCAGCGTCTGACCCAGCGGGGTGATCTCGTTGTCGTCGTCGACCGCGCCGAGTTCATTGAGCAACTGGTAGCCGTCGGCAATGGCCTTGCGCAGCGGTGGCTCGATGAAGGGAAAGTCCTCCACATGCCCCAGGTGCAGCGACTTCATCCGCAAGATCACGCCGGCCAGTGAGCTGCGCAGGATCTCCGGGTCGGTGAAGCGCGGGCGCGCGTTGAAATCCTTCTCGTCGTACAGGCGGATGCAGATGCCGTTGGCCACGCGGCCACAGCGGCCGGCGCGCTGGTTGGCCGCCGCCTGGCTGATCGGCTCGACCTGCAGCTGCTCGACCTTGTTGCGGAAGCTGTAGCGCTTGACCCGCGCGCTGCCACTGTCGATCACGTAGCGGATGCCGGGCACCGTCAGCGAGGTTTCCGCCACGTTGGTGGCCAGCACGATGCGCCGGCCATTGCCCGTCTGAAAGACGCGGTCCTGCTCTTGTTGAGACAGGCGCGCGAACAGAGGCAGCACCTCGGCCACGATGCGCCCGTTGGCCAGGTGCTTGCGCAGGTGGTCGGCCGCCTCGCGGATCTCGCGCTCGCCGGGCAAAAAGACCAGGATGTCGCCCGAGCCCTCGCGCCACAGCTCGTCCACCCCATCGGCGATGGCCTCGTTCAGGCCGTACTCGCGGCTTTCTTCAAACGGCCGGTAACGCTGCTCGACCGGGTACAGGCGACCCGAGACCAGGATGATCGGCGCCGGCCCTTTGGCCGACTCGAAGTGCTTGGCGAACCTGTCGGCGTCGATGGTGGCCGAGGTGACGATGACCTTGAGGTCAGGCCGGCGCGGCAGCAACTGGCGCAGGTAGCCCAGCAGGAAGTCGATGTTGAGGCTGCGCTCGTGGGCCTCGTCGATGATGAGGGTGTCGTAGGCCTTGAGGTCCGGGTCACCCTGGGTCTCTGCCAGCAGGATGCCGTCGGTCATCAGCTTGACGCTGGCGCCGGGCTGCAGCCGGTCCTGGAAACGCACCTTGTAGCCCACCACCTCGCCCAGCGGCGTGTTGAGCTCTTCCGCGATGCGCTTGGCCACGCTCGAGGCGGCGATGCGTCGAGGCTGCGTGTGGCCGATCAGCTTGGGTCGCTTGCCGTGCTCGCGTGGCTGCCCCCAGCCGCCCCGTCCCAGGGCCATCGCGATCTTGGGCAGCTGCGTGGTCTTGCCCGAACCCGTTTCGCCACAAACGATCACCACCTGATGCTCACGCAGGGCGGCTTCGATCTCGTGGCGCTTGCCGCTGACGGGCAAGGATTCAGGAAAGTTCAGGCTGGCTTGGCTCACAGGAAGCGGCCCGCTGGCGGGCGCAAAGGCAAAGTCCGCCATTATCGGCTGCCGGGGCCGGCTGGGGAAAGCACGGGGTGCCAGCCTGACAGCCTCGCGGCACGCTCTGGCCTTTGCAGCAGCAACCCCGACGCCCCCTCATGAAGTTCGAAGAGTACGTGCAGCACGACGCCCTGGGCCTGGCCGAACTGGTCCGCCGAGGCGAGGTCCAACCTTCCGAGCTCGTCGGCACGGCGCTGTCCAGGGCAGAAGCGGTCCAGCCGAGGCTCAACGCGCTGGTGCGCCGCATGGACGAAGAGCACCGCCGTCAATTGCAGCAGCCCATGGACAAGGCCCGCCCCTTCGCCGGCGTGCCCTTCTTGCTCAAGGACCTCTTCCAGGAGGTCGCCGGCTGGCCCATGGGCAGCGGCAGCCGCTCGATGCAGAAAGTCAAGGCCGAGGCCGATTCCGACGTGGCCCGCCGATGGCGCGAAGCGGGCCTGGTCTTCATCGGCCAGACCAACACCCCCGAGTTCGGCGCACGCAACGTCACCGAACCGCTCGCTGGCGGGCCCACACGCAACCCCTGGGACACCACCCGCACCCCCGGAGGCTCATCGGGTGGCTCGGCCTCGGCGGTCGCGGCAGGCATCGTGCCGATGGCGGGCGCCAACGACGGAGGTGGGTCCATCCGCATCCCCGCCGCCTGCTGCGGCCTGTTCGGGCTCAAGGTGGGGCGAGGCCGCATCTCCATGGGCCCGCTCTTTGGCGAAGGACTCAACGGCGCGGCGGTCCAGGGTGTGCTGTCGCGCAGCGTGCGCGACACAGCCGCTTCGCTGGACGCACTCCAAGGCCCCGAGCCCCATGCGCCTTACTTCATGCCCGCTGCGCCGCGCTCGCACCTTGACGCGGCCACCGAACCCCTGCGCCCTCTGCGCATCGGCTTTTCATCGGCTTCCCCTTTGGGCACCGAGGTGCATCCGCAGGCGCGTCAGGCGGTGGAGCAGGCCGCCCGCCTGCTCGAGTCCCTGGGCCACCATGTTGAAGAAGCCGAACCCGCCATCGACGGCGTGCAGCTGTCACAAGACTTCTTGCTGAGCTGGTTCGCCTGCCAGGCCGCCATCGTGGACGACATCATCGAACGGCATGGCGCGAGCGCCAGCGACTTCGAGCCAGACACCCGAGCCATGGCCTCGGTGGGACGCAGCGTTGGCGGGCCCGAGTTGGTGCGCAGCCAGGGGCGCTGGAACGAACACGTTCACGCCCTGGCACGCTTTCATCAGCGATTCGATTTCTGGCTCAGCCCCACGCTCAGCGCGCCGCCCATCCGCATCGGCGAGATGGCCACGCCGCGCAGCCTGCAGCTCATCAACGAGGTGGTCTCGGCCTTGAAGCTGTCGGGTCTCTTGCGCCACACCCCGCAGTTCAAGCAGGTCACGATCCAAAACCTGGCCTGGACGCCTTACACGCAGCTGGCCAACATCACCGGCCGACCGGCCATGTCGGTGCCACTGCACTGGACGCCGGACGGTTTGCCACTGGGCGTGCAGTTCACCGGGGCGCTCGATTCGGAGTTCAAGTTGCTGCAACTCGCTTTTCAGCTTGAAGCGGCCCAACCCTGGTTCCAGCGCAGGCCGGCGCTCTGAGGGCAACGCCAGGCCCACCAAGCGGGCCTGGGCGCATCACGAGGTGTGCGAGCAAGGCTCGGGCACGTCCTTGGCGGCGCCGGTGGCAGCTGCCGCCTCGAGGTGCCGCTGGTGCAAGGCTTGCACCGCCACCAGCGCCAGCAAAGCGCCCACGCACTCCAGGATCTCTTCGTACAACACGTCTTCGCCCAGCCAATGGTCCATCACCTGCGACACGGCCAGGGCCACGAAGGAGCCCAGCAGCAACCGGCCGACCGGGTTGCGCCACCCTCGGCGCAGCACCATGAAGCGAAACAGGTGCCAGCTGGCGACCAAACCAGCCACCAGGCTGCCGCCCACCGCGAGGGCCTCGGCCAGTCGCCGCGACCAGTGCACGGCAGGGTCCAGGTAATGCGACAGCTGCATCAAGGCCTTGCCACTGGGGATGAGCTCCGGCGGGATGCCTTGCTCGCGCACGGCGAGGTTGGCGCAAACCACCGCCAGCGCCAGCGCCACACCAGGGGTGGGACGGTGCAGGACCAGCAAGCTGGCGCCCGCGACAAACCAGACGATCACAGAGGTCGTCTCGACCGGCCCGTTTTCGGTGGCGAACCAGTTGCCCAGATCGGGCCAGACCAGGCCTGACGCCGTGGCCGCGATGGCCAGCAGGGCCACCAACCAAGTCAGAAATACATGGGTTTTATCGGACATTTCAATGCAACGGCCAGCCACTCGGGATGAATCACGCATTTTGACACCTCCATGACAATGGCGCCCGCCGAGCGGCCCATTGCCTGAAACCGCTAACATTGGACCTGTCACGCTCAAGAGCCCTGCGAGCGTCCGCATTCCCCCGCCCTCCATGGACCTTGTCTTCCCCCACCTGTTCGTGCCCTGGTTTCGCTCGGTGGCACCACACATCCACGCCCACCGGGGCAAGACCTTCGTGGTCGGGCTCTCGGGCGAGCTGATTGCCGCAGGCAAGCTCGCCAGCTTCGTGCAAGACCTCGCGCTCATGCACGCCATGGGCATCAAGGTCGTGCTGGCCCACGGTTTTCGCCCTCAGCTTGAAGAACAGCTGCGCGCCAAGGGGCAGGAATCCCGCTTCAGCCACGGCATGCGCATCACCGACGAGGTCGCCCTCGACTGCGCCCAGGAGGCCGCTGGCCAGCTGCGCTACGAGATCGAAGCCGCCTTCTCGCTGGGCCTGCCCAACACCCCGATGGCAGGCGCGGCCATCAGCCTGATCTCGGGCAACTTCATCACCGCCCGCCCGGTCGGCATCGTTGACGGGGTGGACTTCAAGCACACCGGCCTGGTCCGCAAGATCGACGCCATGGCCATCCGCCGCGCCATCGACACCGGCTCGCTGGTCATGCTCTCGCCCTTCGGCTTTTCGCACACCGGCGAGGCCTTCAACCTGAGCATGGAAGACGTGGCCACCAGCGCCGCCATCGCCCTGCAGGCCGACAAGCTCATCTTCGTGACCGAGGTGCGCGGCATCTTGCAGGCGATCGTGCAGGACCCGGTGCAGGCCGATGCGCTCGAGGCCCGTCACCACAACGACCCCGACGCAGAAATCGACCAGGAGCTCGCGCTGGCAGAGGCCAAGCGCCTGCTGGCCTCGCTGCCCAACCCGACCGAGCCCACCGACACGGCCTTCTACCTTCAGCACGCGGTCAAGGCCAGCGAAGGCGGCGTCGAGCGCGTGCACATCATCCCCTTCAAGGTCGATGGTGCCCTGCTGATGGAAGTGTTCACGCACGATGGCGTGGGCACCATGATCGTCGACGAAAAGCTCGAAAGCCTGCGCGAGGCATCCCCCGACGACGTCGGCGGCATCCTGCAGCTCATCGAGCCCTTCGAGCAGGACGGCACGCTGGTCAAACGCAGTCGCACCGAGATCGAACGCGACGTCGCGCAGTACACCGTGATCGAGCACGACGGCGTGATCTTCGGCTGCGCGGCGCTCTACCCCTACCCCGAGGCCGGCACCGCCGAGATGGCCGCACTCACCATCTCACCCAGCGTGCAAGGCCAAGGGGACGGCGAACGCATCCTCAAGCGCATCGAGCAGCGCGCGCGGGCCATGGGCTTGCAGACGCTGTTCGTGCTCACCACCCGAACCATGCACTGGTTCAACAAGCGCGGGTTCGCTCCCGTGGACCCGGACTGGCTGCCCGAGGCGCGCAAGCGGTCCTACAAGTGGGACCGCCGCTCGCAGGTGCTCGTCAAGCACCTCAAGTGAGCCCCTCGCCCCATTCATCAGATTCCTCAGATCAGACAAGAAAGCAAAGGCCCCCACATGGCACGCACCATCCAATGTTCCTACCTCAAAAAAGAAGGTGAAGGCATGGACTTCGCCCCTTACCCGGGTGAACTGGGCAAACGCATCTACAACGAAGTCAGCAAGGAAGCCTGGCAGCTTTGGATGAAGCACCAGACCATGCTGGTCAACGAGAACCGCCTGAACCTGGCCGACGCCCGCGCCCGCCAATACCTGGCCCGGCAGATGGAGCAGTTCTTCTTCGGCGAAGGGGCTGAGCAGGTCCAGGGCTACGTGCCCCCCTCTGCTTGAGGGGAATCACCCCGGCGGGAACAAAAGCCGCACACCGTCGGCAGTTGACCCCACCGGTTCGGTGTAACCTTATGCAAAATAGTTCGGGAGCCCCGTTGTTGACGACAGACGCGAACGCCAGCGCCCTCAAGGCCTGCGCCCCTGCACCAAGCCCCGGACAGCCCGGGGCTTGGTTTGCACACGGCACCTGCTCCTGACGACGGGAGAAGGTGGCCGCAACCGTGTTTTCTCCGAGCAAACTGGCGGGCGGCCCTCGGGCGGCCTTGCCCATCCTCATGTACCACCGGGTGCTCGATCGCCCGGACCCGTTGCAAGGTGAGCTCCACCTGGCTCGGGTGCTGGACACCCAGTTCCGCACGCTGCGGCAGTTTTTCAAGGTGCTGCCGCTGGACGAGGCCGCAGAGATGCTGACGGCTGGCAAGCTGCCTGCGCGCGCGGTTTGCATCACGTTCGACGATGGCTACCGCGACAACCACGACCTGGCGCTGCCCCTGCTGCAACGCCATGGGCTCACGGCCACGTTCTACGTGGCCAGCAGCTACCTCAACGGCGGGCTGATCTTCCACGACGTGCTGATCGAAACCATCCGGCACGCACCCACCGGCATCCTGGACCTGGGCATCGATGGGCTTGAGCGCCTGCCCATCAGCGACATGGCCTCGCGTGTGGCCGCCGTGCAGCACCTCATGGGCGCCATGAAGTACCTGCCGCCATTGCAGCGACAGCAACTCTCGGAACGCCTGCTCGACACGCTGGGCGCGAATGCCCCGCGCTCGCTGATGATGAGCGACGAGCAAGTGCGCGCGATGTCTCGCAGCGGCATGAGCATCGGCGGGCACACCGCCCACCATGTGATCCTCTCGAAGCTGAGCCCCGAGGCCGCACGAGAGGAAATCGTGGCCAACCGCCAAACCCTCTCGAGCCTGATCAACAAACCATTGGTCTCGTTCGCCTACCCCAATGGCAAGCCAGGCATCGACTACGACGCCAGCCATGTCGATTTGGTGCGAGAACTGGGCTACCGCAACGCGGTCTCGACCCATTCTGCCGTGGGCACCCGCCAGGCAAACATCCTGGAGCTGCCCCGCTTCGTGCTCAACGAGACCACGCCCATTGGCGTGATCCTGCGCATGCTTCGGATGACCGCCTACGCGGTTTGAGGCGGCCCACCAGAGCAGGGGCCACCTCCGGCGCGAACGTCAAGCCGGCATCAGGAAGTCACGGCTGATGCCATAACCCAGGTCGCCCACGCGATCGAGGAACTGCGTGAGGTAGGCATGCAGGCCGGTGGCCACGATCTCGTCGATGCGGCTGAACTGCAGGTCGGCGCGCAGGCGGCCGGCGCGGCGCAGGGTCTCATGGCTGTGGTCGTTGGCCACGGCGCGCAGGTTGCTCACCACCTCGTCCATGCAATAGACGAGCGAGCGCGGCATCTCGGCGCGCAGGATCAGCAGCTCGGCCACCTTCTCCGGTCGGATGACGTTGCGGTAGACCTTGCGGTAGACCTCGAAGGCCGAGACCGAGCGCAGCACAGCCGACCAGTGATAGAAGTCGACCTCCTTGCCCTCGTTGCCCGCGCCAGAGCCGAAGAACTCGGTGTTGCGCGCGTGGAACTTCACGTCGAGCAGGCGCGCGGTGTTGTCGGCGCGTTCCAGGAAGGTGCCGATGCGCTGGAAGTGGAAGGACTCGTCCTGCAGCATGGTGCCCAGCGTCACGCCACGTGAGAGGTGAGAGCGGAACTTCACCCACTCGAACAGCTCGGCCGGGTCCTTGGCCAGGGCCCCCGCCTTGATGAGGCGGTTGAACTCGAGCCAGGTCTGGTTCATGGTCTCCCAGACCTCGGTGGTCAGGGCCCCACGCACCGCGCGGGCGTTTTCCCGGGCGGCGCGCAGGCAATTGAGGATGCTCGACGGGTTGCCCGCGTCGGTGACCATGAACGTCATGACGTCGCGCGCATTGACCTCGTCATGTTTGTTGCGGTACTCCTGCATCAGCTCGCTGATGCTGAGCAGGCCCTGCCAGCCTTGCAGGGCCGATTCGCTCGACTGCGGCAGCAGCGAGGTCTGGTAATTGACGTCGAGCAGGCGCGCGGTGTTTTCGGCGCGTTCCATGTAACGGGCCATCCAGAAGAGGTGGTCGGCGGTGCGCGACAGCATGGGCTTGGTCTCCAGGTGCGAGGCGCTTGCTGCTCGCAAGGCCCCGGTTTCGGTCTCGATCAGTTGGGAGGGCAGGTGGTCTTCGATGCGTTCATTGAGCATGGCCAGGCCTCCTTCAGCTTTCCAGAACCCAGGTGTCCTTGGTGCCGCCGCCCTGCGAGCTGTTGACCACGAGCGAGCCCTCTTTCAAGGCCACACGGGTCAGGCCTCCGGGCACCATCTGCACGGTCTTGCCGGAGAGCACAAAGGGGCGCAGGTCGATGTGGCGCGGCGCGATGCCGCTTTCCACGAACGTCGGACAGGTCGACAGCGACAGCGTGGGCTGGGCGATGTAGTTGCTCGGGTTGGCGAGCAGCGCTTTGCGGAAGTCCTCGATCTGGGCCTTGGTCGAAGCCGGGCCCACCAACATGCCGTAGCCGCCCGCGCCGTGCACTTCCTTGACAACGAGTTCACCCAGGTGATCCAGCGTGTACTGCAGGTCGGCCTTGTCGCGGCAGATGTGGGTGGGCACGTTCTGCAGGATGGGCTTCTCACCGAGGTAGAACTCGATCATCTTGGGCACGTAGGGGTAGATCGACTTGTCGTCGGCGATGCCAGTGCCGAACGCATTGGCCAGCGTGACGTTGCCGGCGCGGTAGGCGCGCAGCAAGCCGGCCACGCCCAGGGTCGAGTCCTTGCGGAAGACCTCCGGGTCCATGAAGTCGTCGTCGACGCGGCGGTAGATGACGTCCACGCGCTGAGGCCCGCGCGTGGTGCGCATGTAGACGAAGTCATCCTTGACGAAGAGGTCCTTGCCCTCGACCAGCTCGATGCCCATCTGCTGCGCCAGGAAGGCGTGCTCGAAGTAGGCCGAGTTGTACATGCCGGGGGTGAGCACCACGGCGGTCGGCTCGTTCACCGAAGCCGGCGCCAGCGCGCGCAGGGTGTCAAGCAACAGGTCGGGATAATGCGCCACCGGCGCGATGCGGTGCTCGGCGAACAGATCTGGGAAAAGCCGCATCATCATCTTGCGGTTCTCGAGCATGTAGCTCACGCCCGAGGGCACGCGCAAGTTGTCTTCGAGCACGTAATAGGTGCCGCTGCCATCGGGGTTGCAGGCCCGCACGATGTCGATGCCCGAGATG
The DNA here is from genome assembly GCA_005502875.1 of Comamonadaceae bacterium 2PF. Classification (GTDB taxonomy): domain Bacteria; phylum Pseudomonadota; class Gammaproteobacteria; order Burkholderiales; family Burkholderiaceae_C; genus Aquabacterium. Next base: position 58,248 of record SCMV01000015.1, read on the forward strand.
ATGGAGTAGATGCCGCCGGGCACGGTCACGCCCATCATCTCCTTGCGGAACTGGGCGTTGTTGAGCACCGGCTCCGAGGGGATGACACCAGCCTTGAGGATTTCCTGATCGTGGTAGATGTCGTCCAGGAATCGATTGAGCGCGGTGACACGCTGCTTGAGACCCTTTTCCATCTCCTTCCACTCGTGGCTGGGGATGATGCGCGGGATCAGGTCGAAAGGAATGAGGCGTTCGGTGCCCGAACCATCCTCGTCCTTGTCACCGTAGACCGCGAAGGTGATGCCCACGCGGCGGAAAATCATCTCGGCCTCGTCGCGCCGGGAAGACATCAGCTCCTGCGGCTGGCGGCCGAGCCAGCGTTCGTAGGTCTGGTAGTGGTCGCGCACCTGCTTGTCGGCGCCGGCGCTGCTGGCGTGCATCTCGTCGAAGAATCGCATCGGGTGACCCTCTTGGGGCTTTCAGAAACAGCGGTAGGCAAGCCAATGCACTAACCGTGCCAGCCCGCAAAACTTGCACCAAGACAGAACCCGACAGACCGACCGCGTTGCCCCGGATGCAACCACATGGTGCACCACCGATTGAGACTGGTGCAAGCCACCGGGTCAAAGCGGATGCATTCGCTGTATCGCGCACCAACATGTTCACCCACAAGGCGTCAGTGTGTGATGCGCGCGCCACAGGCCGCCGTGGCAAGCCAGCCAGGCAGCCCAAAAAAAAGGCACCGAGAGGTGCCTTGTGCCGAATCGCCAGGGGCGAAATCGTCAAGCTTGAGCGCGGCCCGCCTGGCGACGGCGACTCCAGAGGACGGCAGCCGCCAGGCCCATCGCGGACAAGGCAAGCTGCGAGGCCTCCGGCGCCGGCGAAGCCACTGCGCTGAACGAATAGGCCCACTCGTTGACGGGCCAGAACCCATCCGGGTTGTCCACGGAATGGCCGATGAACCGAAGCTTGTACGCGCCTTCAAGCAAATGCGAGAAGGTGAAGTTCAGGCGCGCGCTGCCCGGATCGAACGAATAAGTGCTCACGGGACCGCTGCTGCCTGCCGAATACAACTCCACCGAAGTGAAGAGGTAGGGCGTCAGGCCCGACGAAGACTGCCAGACCGAACCGACCTGCCCGACGATGTCGGTGAACCGGTCGGAGGGCGAGACGGGGCTGTTACCCCAGCCAATGAAAAAGCCCTGGTCTCGGTAGAAGGAGCCCGGCTCCTGGGCGTAGGACACCCCGCCACGGAGGTTGCCTGCGCCGATGGGACGCGAACCTGGGCCCAGATCGGCCTGAGCGTGAGCGACCGCATGCATGCCCAACCAGGCAGCAAGCAAGATGAGTTTGTGAAAGGCGTTCACATTCGTCCTCATGATTTTGGTATGCGGAAAGTCTATATGTAATTCAGAGCGTCGCGTCACACATCCCCAAGTCGGGTGCCCAGGGCTCGCCGAACCGATCGAAGGGACCAAAAACCGCCAAGCCGAATCAGGAGGCTCGCTGCAGTCGGGTGGTCACGCGCACGCCCAGGGTGTGGCGCCCGCCACCTCGGATGACACCTCGAAGCGGTGTGACATCGCCGAAGTCTCGCCCGTGAGCCACTCGAACATGGTGCACGCCCGGCACGCAATCGTTCGTCGGGTCAAGGTCCAACCAGTCATCTGAGCCAGGCAGCCCCAGCCCGGGCACCCAAACGCTGAGCCAGGCATGCGACGCGTCGGCTCCAACCAGGGCGACCTGCCCTGGTGGTGGCAAGGTCAGGAGGTAGCCGCTCACATAGCGGGCGGCCAACCCACTGGCGCGCAGGCATCCCAGCATGAGGTGGGCAAAGTCCTGGCAGACGCCCCGGCGGCGTTCGAACACCTCCAGGATCGGCGTGGAGATGTCGGTGGAGGCCGGCGCGTAGGTGAAGTCGCGGTGGATTCGCCGCATCAGCTCGATGACCGACTCGGCCAGCGGGCGATCGTCGCGCAAGGACGCGCCAGCGTAGGCCCTCAACTCCGGGTGCAGCGGCACGAACGGCGACGCGTAGAGGTACTCGCTTGCGGCTTCGAAGGGAGCATGCGCGCAGTAAGCCAGCCGCTCTTTCACTTCGCCGCACGTGGGGCCCTGTTCGGGCGCCAGCGCCTGGTAACGGTGGAGGACCTCGACCTCGCTGCGCGCCAGCACGCGCAACTCGGCATGCGCCGCGTGCATGGCAAAGTAGGCCCGGCTGTTGCCGTGACTGTCTCGCCTGACGCTGTGCTGCGCCGGGGTGGGCTCGACCACCATGTCGAACGAAAGCAGGCGCTGGCCACCGTCGGACAGGGGGCGCAAACAGGCGATGTGCTGTGATTGCTCCACTGGGTGGTCGTAGTGGTAGAGGGTTTCGTGCTCGACCGACAACCGGGCGCTGCCGACTTCGGGTGTCGACACAGGCAGCTCAAGCACGCTCATGCACTCACCATGGAGTCGTTGGGCTCGGCGTGCACGAAGTACTGGCGAGCGATCTCGTCGGAGAGGCGCCAACCGGCATCCAGCAAGCGGTCGCACAGGGCCAGCACGCGTGTGTGGCCTTCGACAGGGTCACACAGCGACTCAAGTTCGACGCCAACACCTTGGTGGGGCAGCAATGCGAGCAGGTCATCGTGCAGGCCGGTGCGATCGGGCAGCTTGCCCAGCTCGGTACGCAAGCGACGCAGCACACAGGCCAGCGCTCGTGGGTTGGTTTCGTCTTGCACGAGCAGGGCCAGCAGCGCGGGCACCTCCAGCCGACGCTGGAAGCGCGCGCGGAAGGTGATGGCGCTGTCGAAGATGTCGAGGAGCTGGTCGAAGCCCTGCGCCTGAGACAAAGCGCGGTGGACCCAAAAGGCGCGCAGGAAGGCGGTGTAACCCACCAGGCGCTCGATCAGTCGGCCCACCGTCAACAGGCGCCAGCCCACGTCGCGGGTCATGCGGTCGGTCTGTGCGCCAGTGACCGCAGCCAGCTGCATGGCCAGCTGCTCCAAGGCCGCATCGGCCTGTTGCAGACCGGGGTGCTGCCCAGTGGGCACGTCCTGGATCAAGGCATGGCGGAAGCTTTCCCCCAGGCTGCGCAGCAAGCGAGCATGCGCAGGCGACAGGCGTTCGCGCAAAGACTGGGAGGAGCGAGACAGGGCCTCGAGGTTGTAGCCCAGGCTGAAGGCACCCTGGGTGGCGCGCTCGTCGGACAGGGCGTCGAGCACGGCGCGCTCGAACACGCGAGGCGCCTTGTGCAGAGCGGGTGCACCCGGCGGCACCAGACCGTTGAGAACAGCGAGGTCAGACAGCGCTTGCAACACGTGTTCGTCGGCTTCGTCTTCGCTGGTCTGCAGGCTCAGCAGGCCCTGCACCAGGCGCAGCTGCTGCTCTGCACGCTCGGTGTAGCGGCCCATCCAGAAGAGGTTTTCGCCCGTGCGGCTGGCCACGGGGCGCTGTCGTTGAGCGAGCTCATCCGGGCGCACGGCGCTGGGCAGCATCGAGAAGGTGTCGACCGCGTCTTCGGTGAGCACCCAGGTGTCCATCGAGCTGCCGCCAAGCTGCATGGACACGGGGCCGGCATCGCGCGTGGCAATGCGGGTCATGCCGCCAGGGAGCACCTGCCAGCCCCCCTTGCCGTCCGAGAGCGCGTAGACGCGCAGGGATGCCCCGCGCATGGCGATGTGGCCGGCTTGCCAGACGGGCGCCTGCGCATAGGGCACGAAGCCCTGAACCGTGTAGGCCGCCGGGTCGTGGTCGATGCGGCCGCGCCAGCTCTGCAAAGCAGGTTGCGACAAAGTCTGGCCCAGCACCGCGTCAAAGCTCTGGCGCAGGCGGGGCGAGCCAAAACCGGGGGTGCCGGCATAGGGGTAGCTGGGGCGGATGACCTGGCTGTCCAGGTCAGGGGCGATGTCGGCCCACGCCGAAGCTTCGCCGCACCACCATGTGGGCAGCGACGGCAGGCTGAGCTCTTCGCCCAGCAGGTGCCTGGACAGCGCGGGCAGGAAGCCATGCACCGCAGGTGACTCGAGGAAGCCGGTGCCCAGCGCATTGGCCAGCACCACGTGGCCGGCTCGAACCGCCTGCATCAGACCGGGCACGCCCAGGTGGGAGTCAGAGCGAAGCTCCAGGGGGTCGCAGAAGTCGTCGTCCAGGCGACGCAGCAGGCCATGCAAAGGCTCCAGGCCCTGCACGGTCTTGAGGAAGAGGCGCTCGTCGCGCACGACCAGGTCACCGCCTTCCACCAGGGGCAGGCCCAGGTAGCGCGCCAGGTAAGCCTGCTCGAAATAGGTCTCGTTGTAAGGGCCTGGCGTGAGCAGGGCCAGCCTGGGCGTCTGACCATCTGCGCAAGGTTCGGCCAGCTCGGTGAGCGTGTCGACCATGCGACGGTAGCCCGAGGCCAGGTGCTGCACGTTCATGGTGCGATAGGCGTCTGGGAACTGGCGCGAGACGATGAGCCGGTTCTGCATCACATAGCCCAGCCCGGACGGTGCCTGGGTGCGATGAGAGACCACCCACCAGGCGCCATCGGGGCCACGCACCAGGTCGAAGGCCAGCACGTGCAGGTAGATGCCGCCGGGAGGGGTCACGCCCTGCATGCCGCGCAGGTAGCCGGGGTGGCCCAGCACCAGGGCCGAGGGCAGCAGCGCCTGTTTCAGCAGCGATTGATCGCCGTAGGTGTCGGCCAGGATGCCGTTGAGCAGGCGCGCACGCTGGGCCACACCCTGCTCCAGGCTGCGCCACTCCTGTGCACCAATGATGTGCGGCAGCACCTCCAACGACCAGGGCCGGCTGGGGCCCCCCTTCGAGTTGTAGACGTTGTAGGTGATCCCGTCTTCGAGGATCTGACGCGCCATGAGGTCCTGGCGCCGCTGCAGGTCTTCCAGTGGCGCCCCCAGGTGCCGGGCAAAGTCCTGCCACAGCGGGCGCAGGGCACCATCTTCGTCTCGCAATTCGTCGAAGTGGCCGGGCTCCACCGGGCGGGCGCGGCTCAGCATCGCCTGAGCCACGTCGGGCTCCAGGCTGGCGTCGTCAAAAAGGGGCAGGTTGGCTGTCACGGTCCCGACATCGTATCAACCAGCCTGGGTCTTGCGCAGGTCAAGGGTGAGCGGATGCTCCAGCCCGGCGGGAAGAGCTCGCACATCCATCGCGCCCGGCGTGTGGCCCATGCGGAAGAAACGCGCCAGGCGGCGGCTCTCGGCTTCGTAAGAGTTGACGGGGAAGGTGTCGTAGTTGCGGCCACCCGGGTGCGCGACGTGGTACTGGCAGCCTCCCAGCGAGCGCTTGAGCCAGGTGTCAACCAGGTCGAAGGTGAGCGGCGCGTCGGCGCCAATGGTCGGGTGCAGGCACGATGGCGGCTGCCAGGCTCGGTAGCGCACGCCGGCCACGAACTCGCCGACGCGGCCGGTGGGGTGCAGGGGCAGCACGCGACCGTTGACCGTGACCACGTGGCGGTTGCCGTTCAGGCCGGTGGCGCGCACCTCCAGGCGCTCCATGGACGAGTCCACGTAACGCACGGTGCCGCCTGGCGCGCCTTCCTCGCCCATGACGTGCCAGGGCTCGAGGGCGCCACGCAGGGTCAGCCGAACCCCGGCGGTCTGCACCTCGCCAACGTAGGGGAAGCGGAACTCGAAGTGCGGCGCGAACCACTCGGATTTGAAGTCGAAGCCGGCCATTTGCAGCTCGGCGAGGACGTCAGCGAAATCCTGCTCCACGAAGCTGGGTAGCATGAATCGGTCGTGCAACCCGGTGCCCCAGCGGGTCAGGCGGGTGGCGCCATGGCCCTTGTACGGCTCTTTCCAGAACCAGGCCACCAGGGCGCGCAGCAGCAGTTGCTGCACCAGGCTCATCTTCGAGTGCGGGGGCATCTCGAAGGCGCGCAACTCAAGAAGGCCCAAGCGGCCCGTGGGCCCGTCAGGCGAGTAGAGCTTGTCGATGCAGAACTCGCTGCGGTGGGTGTTGCCGGTGGCGTCGATCAGCAGGTTGCGCAGCGTGCGGTCGATGATCCAGGGCGGGCACTGGCCCCAGATGCTCATCTGGCGCTCGATTTCCTTCATGCCGATCTCGGCCTCGTAGACCTGGTCCATGCGCGCCTCGTCGATGCGCGGCGCCTGGCTGGTCGGCCCGATGAACAGGCCAGAGAACAAATAGGACAACGAGGGGTGGTTGTGCCAGAAGGTCAGCAGGCTGGGGATGAGGTCGGGGCGGCGCAGGAAGGGGCTGTCCGCCGGCGTGGCCCCGCCCAGCACGAAGTGGTTGCCGCCGCCGGTGCCGGTGTGACGGCCGTCGACCATGAACTTCTCTGTGGACAGGCGGGTCTCGTGTGCGGCCTGGTAGAGGAACTCGGTGTGGTCGACCAGTTGCCCCCAGCTCGATGCCGGGTGGATGTTGACCTCGATGACGCCGGGATCGGGCGTGACCTGCAGCATCTTCAGGCGGGCGTCGCGCGGTGGCGGATAGCCCTCGAGCACGACCTTCAGGCCCGTTTCGGCGGCGGTGGCTTCGACGGCTGCCAGCAGGTCGAGGTAGTCGTCCAGGCTGGACAGCGGCGGCATGAACACATAGAGCACGCCCCCGCCCTGCCCTTCGGCCTCGACCTTCGGGCCGCTGGCGCGATCGGGGTTGCGCGCTTCCACGCACAGGGCGGTGCGGGTGATCCAGTGGGCCGATTCGAAGCGGTTGGGGTGCTTGGCGGGGTCGACGTTCGACGGCGTGGCCGGTCCAGCGGCGGCGACGACCGGGTTGGCCGACAACGCGCCCCACTCGCCATTGGCACCTGAGCCGCCCAGGCCCTCGACCGGCTGTCCCTGGATGGAGACGGCGCCACCTTGCGCGAAGCCGCCGCCCACGGCGTGGGGGCCGTACTGCGCACGCAGCGTTGCCGCATCGGCCAGGGGTGCGCGGGGCGCGAACGGGTCATGGAGGTGCGCAAAGGGGTACTGCTCACGCGAGACCCAGGGCAGCGAGTCCAGCGGCAGGCGGTAGCCCATGGAGGAGTCACCCGGGATCAGGTACATGCGCTCGTCGCGGAAGAACCAGGGGCCGGTGACCCAGCGCGGCCCGCTCAGGCCCGGCGCGTGATCCCACTCTCGCTTGAGCGGCAAGGCGTAGCCGACGGTGTGCGTCAGGCCCTGGTCGTACACGCGACGCAGGCGCACGCGCTCGAGCTCATCGTCAAGCTTGGACTCGAAGGGATCGACGTTGACCGGCAGTCGGCGCTCGCGCCACAGGTAGTACCAGGTGTCTTCGAAACCAGCCTGGATGTGGGCGGGCCCCACGCCCAGCTTGTTCGAGAGCGTTTCGATGAAGCGCTTGGCGTCGTCGCTGGTGTGGTGCTCGGTCTGGCGCTCGTCGGCGAACAGGCTGGGGTCGTGCCAGCAAGGCTGGCCGTCGGTGCGCCAGAAGATGGACAGGGCCCAGCGCGGCAGTTGCTCGCCCGGGTACCACTTGCCTTGCCCGAAATGCAGGAAGCCACCCTCGCCATACTTGGCTCGCAGCTTGTGGACCAGGGAGGTGGCCAGGCCGCGCTTGGTGGGCCCCATGGCGTCGGTGTTCCACTCGGCGCCGTCTCGGTCGTCAACCGACACGAAGGTGGGCTCGCCGCCCATCGTCAACCTGACATCGCCCGCCTGGAGCCGTGCGTCCACGGCCTGCCCCAGGGCATCGATGTCGGACCACTGCGCATCGGTGTAGGGCTTGGTCACGCGCGGGGACTCGAAGATGCGCGTGATCGACATCCGGTGATCGAACTCGACCTCGCACTCGTCCACCGCGCCGGAGATGGGCGCAGCGCCGGAGGGCTCGGGCGTGCAGGCCACAGGGATGTGACCTTCGCCAGCCAGCAGGCCCGACGTCGGGTCCAGGCCGATCCAGCCCGCGCCGGGCAGGTAGACCTCGCACCAGGCGTGCAGGTCGGTGAAGTCGACCTCGGTGCCCGAGGGGCCGTCGAGCGCGGCCACGTCGGCCTTGAGCTGGATGAGGTAGCCCGAGACGAAGCGCGCGGCCAGCCCCATGTGGCGCAAGGCCTGCACGAGCAGCCAGCCTGTGTCGCGGCAGGAGCCGGACTTCTTGGTCAGGGTCTCTTCGGGCGTCTGCACGCCCGGCTCCATGCGGATGGTGTAGCTGATGTCGTTTTGCAGGCGCTGGTTGAGCCCGACGAGGAAGTCGATGGTGCGCACCTCCTTGCGATCGATGCTATCGACGAAGGCCTTGAACGCCGGGGTGAGCTCGCCCTTGACGAGGTAAGGCGCCAGGTCGTGGGCGCTGGCCTCGTCGTACTGGAAGGGGTAGTTCTCGGCGTGAGGCTCGAGGAAGAAGTCGAAGGGGTTGTAGACCGCCATCTCGGCGACCAGGTCGATGGTGACCTTGAACTCGCGCGTGCGCTCGGGAAAGACCAGCCGGGCCAAATGATTGGAGAAGGCGTCCTGCTGCCAGTTGATGAAGTGCATCACCGGCTCGACCTTCAACGAGTAAGACAGGACGCGGGTGCGGCTGTGCGGCGCCGGGCGCAGGCGCACGACCTGCGGGGACAGGTTCACCAGCCGGTCATAGCGGTAGTGGGTGACGTGGTTCAGGGCGACGTGGATGGACACGTGGATCTCCAGCTGAGCAAGCAGCCATGGATTGGCTGCGCTGAATGTGACAAGAGCAAGTTGTGGACCAAGCGCCTGCCAGCGGTGTTGTGTGCATCAGCCTGTGACCGGTCTCGTCGCCACCGCGCCGTCGGCCTGCCACCACCGAGGGGACACGGCACACACCACCAAGGCCACGTTCACCACGTCCTTGGGCAGGAGCACCTCGGCCGGGCCACCTTGCCACGGAGAAATCACCATGGAGTCGACCCGATCGAGCAGCAACTGACACAAGCGCACCCCACCCTTGCGCAAAGTGACCAACACAAGGTCCTCGGGCTGCAAAGGCGCATGCGGAGACACCACCAGAAAATACCCATCGGGGGCATAGGGCGCCAGGCCTTGGCCCTGCACACGCATGGCATGGCAGTGCTCGCCCATCCAGGGCAAGCCGAGCGTGCCGCCTTCCGTGAGCTGCGTCTTGGGCGAGCCCACACGCCGGGAAACCTGCCTGCCGTCCTCGTGCAGGTGCACCACACCATGAACCGGCACCCTCACATGGGGTTCGCCATCGCCGCCGTGAACCGACTCGGCCGCCAAGGGCACTGCCTTTTCCAGCGGTTGGCCTTCGCCCCTGGCAAGCCAGTCCGCTCGCACGCCCAACTCCTTGGCCAAGGAGGGCGTGTGCGAGCTGCCCTGCGCCCCGGCTTCAAGGTCGCACAGGTATTGGATGGCCTGGGGTTTGACACCGATGGCACGTGCCAGTTCGCTCTGGTTCGTGCGCCCCGCGCGCCTCATGGCCCAACCCAGCCGACCGGCGTAGCTTTCCCACTCTCTGTTTTTCATGCGGCGATGCTACAAAGATCTTTGTGGAATGCATTGCCATAATTTTTGTTTTGATGTACAAAAGCAACTACAAATCAAAACAGAGAGAAAACATGCCCCACCGAGAAGCACTGGCCCGGGCCATCGAAATCGTGGGATCGCAGAGCCGCCTGGCTCGCGAGATCGGCGGCGGCGTCACCCAGGCACACGTGCACTACTGGCTGACGCAGGCCAAGGTGGTGCCGGCTGAGTACTGCCCCGCCATCGAGCGCATCGTCAAGCGCGCCGTCTCTTGCGAGGAGCTCAACCCACACGTGGACTGGTGGGTGCTGCGGCGCTGAACAGGTTTTGCGATCTCCCGGAGCGGCCTGCCAGCCCTGGGTTCGCCCCGGAGCAGCGTCACAACTGGGCTGAACAGTGGTCCCTCCCTTGCCTTGTTCGTCCAGGCTGTTTTGTTGGCAGACCGGGAGATCGCTTTTTTTCTTCAACGGGCCAGGATGCGCCGCTGATCCTGGGTGCGCAGCTCCAGCCCGCCGTCCCGCTGCAGCTGAAATGACACGACCTGCCCCAGCAGCGCCAAAAAGCGCGCCTCCTGCTCCATCAGGGCGGGGACGCAGATCATGCGGGTGGTGGCAACGCCCTTCACCTCGAGCCTGGAGCCCTGCAACTGGTAGACGCCCGTGAATCGGTTGCACCCGGCACGACCAGCGATCTGGCCCTTGGGATCAAAGGTCAGTGTGCTGCGGCTGTTGTCGATCACGCCACGGCCGTCCACGCTCTGGACCACCCACTCTCGCACGGTGAGGTCACGCGGCGGTCCGCCTTCCGACCGAGGGCCCGCCACGGGGGCTGCGGCCACCGTGCTGCATTCGGGGTAGGCCTGACCGTCAATCACCAGCATGCCAACATCGCCCTTGGACCAGAAGCTGGTGCCAGGGTAGGCAGAAGAGGCGTAACGTGCACCCGAGGCGCTGCGCTGAGCCTGCAGCAGGTAGCGTTTGCCGCCCACGGCAACCTCGGCCTGCTCGGCGTTGGCGCGGACGTTGACCTCTTGCTGGCCACAGCGCATGGCGACCTGGGGCCCAAAAGCCCGCGCCGCCGCGTCCGGCGCTTTCGGGGCAGGCAACACGCCAGACGGGGCCGCGCCCCCCGGGCCTGTGGCACACGCCCCCAGCAACGCGGCCGACACGCCAGCGAGCAGGCCCCGGCAAATGCGGTTCACAAGGGTTTGGCGGCTGACGATGTGCGTGGCGGAACGCGACATGAATGACTCCTCGGGGCAACAGTGCTGACGCCGATCCTAAGCCAGCGCTTCGGAGCCCCGGGCATGGAGCACCCCCAGCTGGCCTCAGCGCGCCACCTGCTCCGGGGTCATGGCAGCGAGCGTCTGGGTGCCCGCCACGATCATGCGCACCATCAAAATCAGCTCTTCGGTGAGGCGACCTTGCTCGCCGCCTGGCATGTCCATGGCGGTCGAGCCCATGGTGAAGACCAGGCGGGTGATCGCCTTGGCCGTGAGCCCCGCCTCGAACAGCCCCGTGCCGTTGGCCTGAGCCAGGCGAACCAGGTCGTGGCGCAACTCTTCCTCGAAGTACGTGAGCTGGCGATCCACGGCTTGCTTGAACGCATCAGAGCCCACCGAGCCCTCGCGCAGGAGGATGTGCAGCAACTTGTCGTCGCGCTGCAGTTGCTCCATGAAGGCCTCGACCGATCCGCGCACCACGCTGCGGTCCACCGCGGCACGCTGGCGGGCCTCCCCGATGATCTGGCGCAAAGAGCTGCCGGCCAGGTCGATCAGGGCCACGGCCAGCTCGTCCATGTCCCGGAACTGGCGGTAAAAGCTGTTGGGCGCGATGCCGGCCTCGCGGGCCACTTCACGCAGGCTCAGCGACGACACGCTGCGGTGGGGCCCGACCAGGCGCAACGCCGCCAGGATGATGTCGTCACGGGAAATGACGGCCTTGCGCCCGGGCGAGACGGCCCGCACAGGGGCGCCAGGGACGTCCGGTGAGTCCAGGAGGGTGACGGCGGTGGCTTCAGCGGGGTCCATCGGGCGGGCGTGCAGGCGAGTTCGGGCGCTCCGCCAGGCTGGGGCGTTGCGTTGGGTCAAACCGGCTCGCATGATACCCCTCCCGATTTAATGCACAAGTGTATAGACAAACGTCTTCTCGCACGTATACTGCCGCATCTCCTCTTCGCGTCAGCCCGATACCGTGAGCGCTCCCGCATCGGCCACCCATGGCCTCCCCCCCACCGCAGGCTGGCTGCAGCGCCTGGCTGCGCCCGTTGTCGAGCCCGAGGTCTTCGATTTCTGGGTGCAGCACCTGAACCCGGCCTGGTCCTGGTCGCGCCCGCTGGCGACCATCGTCGAACGCCGCGTCGAGGCGCGCGACACGGTCACGCTCGTGCTCAAGCCGAACCGGCATGTGGGCAGCTTCCTGCCGGGCCAGCACGTCAACGTCAGCGCGCAAGTCAACGGCCGGCGCGTGACGCGCAGCTACAGCCTGACCAACACGCCGTCCCGCTCGAGGCGCATGTCCATCACCGTCAAGCGCGTGGAAGGCGGCGCGCTGAGCACCCACCTGGTGCAGCAAGCCCGCGTGGGCGACGTGCTCGGCATCGGGCCAGCCTTTGGCGAGATGACGCTGCCAGCTCGGCCGCAAGGGCGCTGGCTCTTCCTGGCCGCTGGCTCGGGCATCACGCCGCTGATGGGCTTGACGCGGGCGCTGGCCGCTCAACACATGCCGGTTGAGCTGACGCTGCTGTACTGGGTCAAGGCGCACGCCGAGCTGTGCTTCCTGCAGGAGTTGCGCGCACTCAGCACCCGCTTCCCGCAGTTCCGCCTGCAGGTCATCGTCACGCACGAGGCGCCCCCCGTGCCCGGCGAGGCGCGAGGCCTCATCAGCGCACAACAACTGGCCCAGCTGGTGCCCAGCCTGAGCGAGCAGCAGGTGTTTGCCTGTGGCCCGGGCGGCTTCATCGAGGCCGCGCGCGGGCTTTGCGAAGGCCAAAGCCAGGCCTTCATCGCCGAAGGCTTCACGCCAGCGGCACCGGTGGCGCTGCCAGCCGCAACCGACGCCCGCACGGTGCGCGTGACCTTGCAGCGCACCGGCCGCGAGTTGCAGCTGAGCACCGGCGTGAGCCTGCTCGACGCGCTCGAAGCCGAAGGCCTGAACCCGCCATCGGGCTGTCGCATGGGTGTCTGCCACACCTGTGTGTGCCCGCGCGTTGAAGGCACCACGCAGGACATGCAGTCCGGCGACACCCAGTCCGAAAGCAACATGGCCGTGCGCCTGTGCGTCAGCCGCGCCTGCACCGACCTGACGCTCGACCTTTGAACCTCTCCTCATCCGTCACACCATGAGCAACCTCACCCGACGTGAACCGAGCCCCGAAGACCTGGCCCGCTTTGGCGCCGAGATCGACGACCTGCGCGCCCGCACCGTGGCCGACCTGGGCGAGCGCGACGCGCGCTACATCCGCCGCATCTACGCCGCCGTGCGCTGGATCGAGGTGCTGGGCCGTGGCGTGCTGATGGCCTGCCTGTTCATGCCCGAAGCCTGGATCGTGCCCACCGTGCTGGCCGGTGGCCTGATCCTGGGCATCGCCAAGATCCTGGACAACATGGAGCTGGGCCACAACGTCATCCACGGCCAGTTCGACTGGATGGGCGACGCGCGCTTTCAGGGCAAGACCTTCGAGTGGGACATCGTGGGCACCAGCGACAACTGGCGCAAGACCCACAACTTCAAGCACCACACCTACACCAACGTGCACGGCATGGACGACGACATCGGCTACGACGTGCTGCGCCTGTTCCCCGAGCAGAAGTGGCACCCGGCGGCGCTGTTCCAACCCCTGTACGCGGTGATCTTCGCGCTGCTGTTCCAGTGGGGCGTGGCCGTGCAGGACCTGCGCATCGGGCGGGTGTTCATCGGCCGCATCACCTGGCGCAAGCTCGCGCAGGAAGCCGCCCCCACGCTGCGCAAGTCGCGTCGCCAGTTGATCAAGGACTACCTGGTGTTCCCGCTGCTGGCCGGTCCGGCCTTCTGGTCGGTGTTCCTGGGCAACCTGATGGCCAATGGCATCCGCAACGTGTGGACCTACACCGTGATCTTCTGCGGCCACTTCACGGCCGACGTGCAGACCTTCCCCAAGGGCATCGTGAAAAACGAGACGCGCGCGCAGTGGTACCTGCGCCAGATCCAGGGCTCGTCGAACCTGTCGGGCAGCAAGCTGCTGCACATCATGACGGGCAACCTCAGCCACCAGATCGAGCACCACCTCTTCCCCGATGTGCCGGCCAACCGCTACGCCGAGATGGCCCCGGTGGTGCGCGACATCTGCCGCCGCCACGGCGTGCACTACAACACGGGCTCGATGGTGGGGCAGTTCAGCCAGGTGATCTGGCGCATCATCCGGCACAGCTTCCCGAGCTCGCCGGCGCCGATGTCGCCGAGCTTGCAGGCGCGTTGAACACGCCGCATGGGCCCATCCAGGCCCATCCTGCCCCGATCAGGCTCAACAAAAGGCCCGCTTCGTGCGGGCCTTTTGATTTCTCGCGATGGCCTTGGCGGGTGGCACACCTCACACCGGCCCATCGCCGCCCCATCGCCGCCCTATCATCGAGCCCTTCAGCAGTCCCCCCTCGCGCACACCATGGCCCGCCTCCAGTTCGAACTGCCCGAGCAGTTCATCTTCTCCACCGACATCCCCATCTACATCAGCCATGTGAACCAGGGCGGCCACCTCGACAACGCCCAGTTGCTGACGCTGGTCTCCGAGGCCCGGGTGCGCTTCTTCCGCTGGCCGGGCTACCCAGGCGAGATCGGCATCGAAGGGCTGACGCTGGTGGTCGGCGACATGATGGCCCAGTACAAATCAGAGGCCTTCTACGGCGAGACCATGCAGGTCGACATGGTCCCGGACGACTTCAACAAGTACGGCTTCGACCTGGTGTTTCGCCTGCAGGACAAGGCCAGCGGCCGCGAGGTGGCACGCGGCAAAACCGGCGTGGTGTTCGTGGGCGACACCCCGGATGGCGGCAAAAAGGTGTCCCCGCTGCCCGAGGCGTTCCTGGCCAGGCTGCGCGCGCGCCAGGGCGCCGTTCACTGACCTCAGTCGGCGTGGAACAGGTGGCAAGGCACGCGGTCCTGCCACAGCGCCAGGCGAATCGGCATCTCGCGCACATCGTCCGATGAACAGGCCCGCTGCAGCAACTCGCGCTTGACGACACCCGTCGTGTGGATGGCAAGGTGGCGTGTGTCGAGCAAGGCGCTCGGCGTCCAGGACAGGCGCGGCACCGGCACGTTGGGCGCTTCGGGAGTCGCCGCGATCAGGCAACGACGCGCACCATCGTCAGCCAGGGCCTGCACCAGCTCGGCCGCGCCCGGGAACAGCGAAGCGGTGTGTCCGTCGGCGCCCATGCCCAACACCACGACGTCCACCGGCCAGCGCAGAGATGACAAGCGCGCCTGCAGCGCATCGCAAGCCGCGCCCAGTTCATCGGGTTGGGGGTTGGCGGCCAAACAGGGCAGCCACTGCGCGGCGGCAGCCCGGCCCTGCAAGAGGTGGGTGCGCACCAGGCGCGCATTGCTGTCGCTGTGCGTGGCGGACACGGCGCGCTCATCCGCCAGGGTCACCGTGACACGCGACCAGTCCAGGTCCGCATCCCTCAAAGCATGGAAAAAAGGCACGGGCGTGCTGCCCCCCGACACCACCAAGGTGGCCTGACCTCTGTGCGCCAACCCATCGCGCAAACGCTCGCTCACCCAGGCCGCCAGCAGCTCGGCCAGCACGTGGGCATCGGCGGCTTCGTGCCAGACCGGCTGGGGACGCGGGAGGGGACGTGAGCGGGATGAGGACTGCATGGGGGCACCTGCCACGGACATCCGGGCATCATAGGTGGCCAGATTGTTGCAGCGCAACAGGATCGGTGTGATGATCGCCGTTCGGATCTTGTTAAACTGACAAGAAGCACTGTCAAAAGTGTCGTTGTCTGACCCTTTTCACCCCTTAGGAAATCCAACATGACTCGTGAAGTCGTCTTCGTGGGCGCAGCCCGCACCGCCATCGGCTCTTATGGTGGCTCGCTGAAGGACATCCCGCCGGCCGACCTGGGCGCCCTGGTCATCAAGACCGCGCTGGAGCGCGCGGGCGTGCAGCCCAAGGACGTCGGACACGTGGTCTTGGGTCACGTCATCCCCACCATCCCGCAAGACGCCTACATCAGCCGCGTCTCGGCCCTGAACGCCGGCGTGCCGCAAGAGGCGCCCGCCTTCAACGTCAACCGCCTGTGCGGCTCGGGCCTGCAGGCCATCGTGTCGGCCGCCCAGGCCATCTTGCTGGGTGACTGCGACGTGGCCGTCGGCGCCGGTGCCGAATCGATGAGCCGTGGCGCCTACCTGGTCACCTCCAACCGCTGGGGCGCGCGCATGGGCGACGTCAAGATGCTGGACTTCATGCTCGGCGCCCTGCACGACCCGCGCATGCACATCCACATGGGCATCACCGCCGAGAACGTGGCCGCGCGCTACGACATCTCGCGTGACCAGCAAGACGCCTACGCCGTGCAGTCGCAAGAGCGCGCCGCCAAGGCCATCGCCGCTGGCGTGTTCAAGGAGCAGATCGTGCCGGTCGAACTCAAGACGCGCAAGGGCGTGGTGCTGTTCGACACCGACGAAGGCGTCAAGGGTGACACCAGCGTCGACACCCTGAGCAAGATGAAGCCCGCCTTCAAGAAGGAAGAAGGCACCGTCACCGCCGGCAACGCCTCGACCCTCAACGATGGCGCTGGCGCCGTGGTGATGGCCTCGGCCGAGAAGGCCAAGGCGCTGGGTCTGAAGCCGCTGGCCCGACTGGTGTCCTACGCCCACGCTGGCGTCGAGCCCGAGTACATGGGCATCGGCCCCGTGCCGGCATCCAAGCTGGCCCTGGAGAAGGCCGGCCTGAAGGTCTCCGACCTCGACCTGATCGAAGCCAACGAAGCCTTCGCCGCACAGGCCTGCGCCGTGTCCAAGGAAATGGGCTTCCCCAACGACAAGACCAACCCCAACGGTTCGGGCATCTCGCTGGGTCACCCCGTGGGCGCGACCGGCGCCATCCTGGTGACCAAGGCCATTTACGAGCTGCAGCGCACGGGCGGCCGCTACGCGCTGATCACGATGTGCATTGGCGGTGGCCAGGGCATCGCGATGATCATCGAGCGCGTCTGAACGACGCCTGCTTCGGCATGAACAAGGCGCCCCGCGGGGCGCCTTTTCTTTGGGCGCTCGCCCCGTCTGAAACGCTCAGGACGCGGGCAAGTCACGCTCACGCGGCGGGCAGCTCGCGTGCCTGAGACCGGCGCACCAGGCGGGCGCTCCAGCTCACCAGGTCATCCACCCAGGTGAACACCACCGGGATCACCAGCAGGCTCAGGAAGGTGGACGTGATGAGCCCACCGATCACGACGATGGCCATGGGCGAGCGAAAGCTCGGATCCACCCCCACGCCCAAGGCAATGGGCACCATGCCCGCGCCCATGGCGATGGTGGTCATGATGATGGGGCGCGCGCGCTTGCGGCAGGCGTCGACCACCGCTTCCCAGCGCGACAGGCCGTGCTGGTTGCGCGCGATCAGCACGTAGTCCACCAGCAAGATGGAGTTCTTGGTGGCGATGCCCATGAGCATGATCAGGCCGATCATCGAGGGCATCGACACGGCTGTGTGCGTGACCCACAGCGCGAAGATCGCGCCCGGCACCGACAGCAGCAGCGCGGCCAGGATGGTCACCGGCTGCAAGAAGCCCTTGAACAACAGCACCAGCACCACGTAGATGCACAGGATGCCGGTCAGCATGGCCAGCCCGAAGCTGGAGAACAGCTCGGCCATGGCCTCGGCGTCGCCCACCGGCTGGATGCCCACGCCTGGCGGCATCTGCTTCAAGGTGGGCAGACCCATCACGGCTTTCTCGACCTCGCCCAAGGGCATCTGGTTGAGCTCGATCTCGAAGTTGATGGTGCGCTGGCGGTCGAACCGGTCGATCTGCGCCGGGCCGCTGTCGATCGACAACTCGGCCACGTTGCCCAGCGGCACCGGGCCACGAGCCCCCGGCACCGGCAAACGGGCCAACAACTCAAGGTCGGTGCGCGCCTCAGGCGGCAGCTTGACCACCACCGGCACCTGCCTTTGCGACAGGTTCAGCTTGGGCAGGGCCTGGTCGTAGTCACCCTGGGTGGCCACGCGCAAGGTGTCGGCGATCGCCGCGGTGCTCACGCCCAGGTCGGCCGCACGGGCCGCGTCGGGCCGCACCACCAGTTCGGGCCGCACCAGGCTCAGCGAGGACACCACGCTGCCAATGCCCGGGATGGTCCGCAAGTCCTTCTCGACCAGGGCCGCGTGTTGCATCAGCGTGTTGCCGTCTTCACCCGAGAGCTTGAAGACGTACTTCTCGGCCGAGCCACCGAAGCCCACCTTGATGCGTGCGCCCGGCAAGACCACCAGCGACTCACGCAGCTCGGACTCGATGTCCTGCTTGCTCACGCCCTTGCGCTCGGTGCGGTGGGTCATGTTGAGCGTCAGCGTGGCCTTGGTGACGTTGGCCGCGCCACTGGGCGCAAACGGGTCGGAGCCCGATGCGCCACCGCCGATGGCCGTGTAGACCATCTTCACGTGCGGGTGCTTTTCAACGATGCCACGGGCCTGCTCGGCCAGGGCGAAGGTCTGCTGGTAGGTGCTGCCAGGCGGCAACTCGATGATCACCTGCGTTTGAGACAGGTCATCGGGCGGGATGAAGCCCGAAGGCAGGCGCGTCAGCAAGAAGAACGAACCCACGGTGAAGACCAGCACCATCAGCATGGTCTGCCAGCGGTGACTCAGGCACCAGCGGGCCCAGCCCAGGTACATCGTCATCCAGCGGGGCTCGGGGTGCTCCTTCTCGGGCGCCTTGAGCATGTAGGCCGCCATCATGGGCGTGAGCATGCGCGCCACCACCAGCGAGAAGAACACGGCGATCGCCGCCGTCCAGCCGAACTGCACGAAGAACTTGCCCGGCACGCCGTCCATGAAGGCCGTGGGCAAAAAGACCGCGATCAGCGTGAAGGTGGTGGCGATCACGGCCAGACCGATTTCGTCGGCCGCCTCCATCGCCGCTTCGAGTGGCCCCTTGCCCATGGCCAGGTGGCGCATGATGTTCTCGATCTCGACGATGGCGTCGTCCACCAGGATGCCCACCACCAGCGACAGCGACAGCAGCGTCACCACGTTGATGCTGAAGCCCAGCAGGTGCATGACACCAAAGGCCGGGATGACCGACAACGGCAAGGCGGCTGCGGCCACCACGGTGGCGCGCCAGTCGCGCAGGAAGAACCACACCACGATGATGGCGAGGATGGCGCCTTCGTAGAGCAGGTACATCGAGCCGTCGTAGTTCTCGACCACGGGCTCGACGAAGTTGAAGGCTTCGGTCAGTTTGACGTCGGGGTGTTCGGCGCGCAGCTCTTCGAGCACGGCCAGCACGCCCTCTTGCACCGCCACCTCGCCCGCGCCCAAGGCGCGCGAGATCTCGAAGGCCACCACCTTGCGACCATCGAGCATGGCACCTTGCCTTTGCTCGACCACGGTGTCGCTGACCTGCGCCAGCTGATCGAGTCGCACGCGCCGGCCATCGCTCAGGGTGATGTCCATGGCGGCGAGCTCTTCGGCCGAGCGCACGGTGGCCACGGTGCGCACCGACTGCTCGCTGCCACCCAGGTCCACGCGACCACCCGAGGCCTCCTGCTGCACGTTGCGCAACTGGCGAGACACATCGGACGCCGTCGCGTTGAGCGCCAGCAGGCGCGACGGGTCAAGCTCCACGCGCACCTCGCGCGTGACGCCCCCCACGCGGGCCACCGAGCCTACGCCCTTGACCGCCAGCAGGCGCTTGGTGACCGTGTGGTCCACGAACCAGGACAGCGCCTCGTCGTCCATGCGATCGGACGCGACGGTGTAGGTCAGGATGGGCGAGCCCGCCACGTTCATCTTCGAGATGACGGGGTCACGCAGGTCACCAGGCAGGTCGGCGCGCACGCGAGAGACGGCATCGCGGATGTCGTCGACCGCTTCCTGCGTGGGCTTTTCCAGGCGGAACTCCGTGGTCACGAAGACCGTGCCGTCCTGCACCTTGGTGTAGATGTGCTTGATGCCCTGCAGCGTGGCGATCGAGTTCTCGATCTTGCGCGCGACCTCGGTCTCGAGCTGGGCTGGTGCCGCACCGGGCAGCGAAGCCGTCACCGTCACCGTGGGCAGGTCGATGTCGGGGAAGTTCTGGATCTTCATCGCCGAAAAGCCCATCAGGCCCACGATGGTGAGCAAGATGAACAGCAGGACGGCGGGGATGGGGTTCTTGATCGACCAGGATGAGACGTTCATGAGCGCTCTCCCACGATGCGCACCGTGTCGCCGTCAGCCAGGAAGGCCACGCCCGCAGCAACCACCTGCGCACCGGCCTGCAGGCCGTCGATGACCTCGACGCGCCCACCCTGGCGACGCCCGACCTTGACCTTGACCTGGCGCACCGAGGCCTGCGCCGCTTGTTGCCCCGACGGCGAGCCGTCCAGCACGAACACATAAGAGAAGCCATCGCGAAGCAGCACCGCCGCCTGCGGCACGGTCAGGCCACCAGCCTGGCCCACGGCCACCTTGCCCGCTGCGAACATGCCCGCGCGCGCACCCGACTGGGCGGCCGATGCGGGCAGGTCCACGTAGACGATGCCGTTGCGGGTGGCCCCATCGACCGTGGGCGCGACCATGCGCACGCGGCCTTCGACGGGTTGGCCACCCGGCGGTGTGGCCACGGCCTTCATGCCGGGCTGCACGCGCACCAGGTCGGCCGAGGGCAACTCGGCTCGCCACTCCAGGCGGCTTTGGCGGATCAGCCGAAAGAGCTCGACACCAGGCTGCACCACAGCCCCCACCGTGGCCGAGCGCGACGAGATCACGCCGTCATCGGGGGCGATCACGCGGGTCTGGCGCCCACGCAGCTCTTGCGCTGCCACCTGCGCCTTCGCCGACTCGACGCGCGCCAGCGCCGTCTGCTCGGAGGTCAGCGAGCGCTGGGCTTCCTGCGCGCTGATGGCATCTGCCGCACGCAGGTTGCGAGCCCGGTCGGCGTTGGACTTGGCTTCGGCCGCCAGGGCCTGGGCTTCCTGCAAGCTGGCTTGGGCGCTTTGGATGTCGGCGCGCACGGCTTCGCTGGCGAGCGAGGCAAGCACCTGGCCCCGGCGCACGCGGTCGCCCACGTTGACGAGCACGGCGTCCAGGCGCAGGCCCGAAAGCTCGGCCCCCACCACGGCTTCCTGCCAGGCGGCGATGGCGCCGTTGGCGCTGAGCTCCAGCGGCCAATTGGCTTGCTCGGGGCGCACCACCTGCACGCTCAAAGACGGGCGGGCCAAGCGCGCGGCCGAGGCCTTGGCTTGCGCCGCCACCGAGGCAGCGCTGGGTGTGGCCGCCTCCTGCTTGTCCGAGGCCCGAGAGGTCTGATACCAGGCCAGGCAGCCAACGGCCACGATGGCGGCCACGATGGCGCCGCGCTTGAGGGTCAGGTTCGTGTTCATGAGGTTCTCGCTCTCTCGTTCAGTCCTTTGACGGCGCCGCAGGTGGGGTTGCACCCTGCCCTGCGCGCCGCGCACGTTCGTGGTTCACCAGGGCCAGCCCAAAACCCACCAGGCGCTCCAGCACCCGCTCGGTGGCCCCATCGCCATGCAGCAGCCCCGGCGCCAGGGCGTCCATGAAGGGCCTCGACATGCAGTAGTCGTGCACCATGGCCGACAAGGCAAACGCCAGTTGGTGCAGGTCGTCGTCGGGCTCGCTCGCGCCGGTGTGCCGGGCCAGCATGCCGACCATGCGCTGGTGCACGGGCTGGATGTGCTGCACCACGATGTCCTGGAGCGATCCGCTGGGCTCGAGCATCTCGCGCAAGAACAAACGCATCTCCAGGTCAGGCGGCTCACCGGCCTCAGGCAGGCACAAAAAGCCCGCCATCACGCGGCGCAAGGCCTGCTCCAGGGTCAAGGCCGGGTCGTCGAAGCCCGCCAGGGCCTCGTTGGTCATCTCGATGGGGCGCAGCAGCGCAGCGCGGTGCAGGCCGGCCTTGTCCCCGAAGTAGTAGTGGATGGCCGCCACGTTCTGCCCGGCTGCCTGGCAGATTTCGCGGGTCGATGCGCGGGCAAAACCCTTTTCGGCAAAGATGCGCGTGGCCTCGTGCAGCAGGCGCTCGCGGGCGCGGGCCCCCCGCTCCTGGCCGGCAGGGCCCTCGTTGGCGTCGTGCGCGCCAGGCTCGGGTTGTGCGCCGGAAACAAAATCAAGCGCTTGATTGATTTTCATGGTGGCGCATCGTAGACCAGAAATCACCCGGCCGAAACCCATGTCCGAAAGCCCCATCTGACAAGAAAATCAGTCAAAAGGCAGAATGCCTGCCATGCAGTTGATCCCATGGTCCCACCCCACGAGCGCCGGCTTCACCTTGCGAGGCTGGCACAGCGCCCCCAGCGGCCGCCCCCTGCTCCACTTCCTGCACGGCAACGGTTTTTGTGGGCGCACCTACGAGCCCATGCTGCAGCAGTTGGCTCGGCACTTTGACCTGTGGCTGTCCGACGCCCAAGGCCACGGCGACAGCGACCACGGTGGCAAGTTCGTGGGCTGGAACCGCAGCGCCGACCTAGCTGTCGAAGCCCTGAAGGCCCAGGGGGCGGCGTTCACCGGCGTGCCTTGGTTTGCAGCAGGCCACAGCTTTGGGGGCGTGCTGACCAGCCTGATGGTCGCCGAGCACCCCAAGTTGTTCAAAGCCGCCGTGCTGCTTGACCCCGTGCTCTTCACACCACCGATGCTGCTGGGCGCTTCTGTTGCAGAGCTCACGGGCGTGATGCGGCACACCCCGCTGGCCAGGCAAGCGCGCGGCCGGCGCGATCAATGGGCCAGCCGCGACGAGGCCCGCGCCAACCTCACCGGCCGCGGCACCTACAAAGGCTGGGCCGACGAGGCCATGGACGCCTTCCTGACCCACGCCCTGGTCGAAGTCGACGATGGCGTGCGCCTGAAATGCCGCCCCAGCCGGGAGGCCGAGATCTTCGGCTCCATGCCCGACCGCCTGTGGTCGCTGCTGGCTCGTGTGCGCACGCCGGTGCACGTGCTGCACGCCGAGCGCACCTTCCCCTTCGTGAGCGAGTCGGTTGCGCGCTGGACGAACCTCAACGACCACGTCAGCGCCCTGCAGGTGCCGGGCGGCCATTGCTTCATGCAGGAGCGCCCAGCCGATGCAGCAGGGTGGGTGGCCACCGAGTTGCTGTCCCGGCTGGGTGCCGTGCCTGCCTGAGGCCCGGGCCACGCATTTGCGATCGCTGTTGGTCGCCTGCAATCGCTTGAATTGCGGCGCTTGCGGCGCGTTGTTCTGTCGGCGCAGCTCGCACTGGTGGGCGCACCATCACCACCATGAAGCTGCCCGACGCATGCCCGCCAGATCGCCCCGCCGCTGAACCAACGGGCCCCAGCCCTGTTCGGCGGCACGAACGCTTGCGCACCGCCTTGCTCGCTGCGGTGGTGCTCACGGGCATCGGGGGCTTGAGCCTGACGGGCTGCACCCTGCGCCCCCTGCACCAGCAACGCGAAATCCAGATCGACAGCGTCACGCTGGGCAACGAGGCCACGGCCGGCGTCGGCGGCACGCCCTTTTGCCTGCACCTGCGCCAGGACAACCAGTTCTTCGTGGCCTACAGCCGCAACCACGTCGAGGCCTGGGTGACCGACGGCCGCTGCACCGACAAGGGCCCGGAGCGCGCCGTGGACGCCATCCGCCTGAACTGGCGCGCCGACCTGCGCGATGCCCAGGAAGGCCGTCAGTGCATGCAGACCGAGCGCTGCACGCACACCGAGAACAACGTGATCGAAGGCAAGTTCCTGCGCTGCGCCACCGCCGCCGCCCGCCAGGGCAACCAGACGGCCTACATCTCCAGCGACGAAGTGCGCTGCAACTGAAGCCTGGTCGCCGATGTCCTGAAGGCACGTTTTCCTGGACCATTTGAGTACAGGGGCGGCCCAGCTTCACGCCCAGGACCGCCGCTGCTGGCAGACTTGGCGGCTTGCCGCGACCACGACGACGCCCCGATCCGAGGGCTCACCGCCATGCCCCCTGCCC
>SCMV01000016.1 GCA_005502875.1 Comamonadaceae bacterium 2PF
TGCGCTTCGTCGATGTTCCCAATCCAAGGCTGCTCTGCTTCATGGGCTCAATGGTCTCAGGCAATCAGGCCGCCGCCAAGCACGCGTTCCGGCGATTTATGCAGACCTTCCCTAGCATTCCCCCTCATACAAAACTTCACACAGCCCACTAGATTGAGGGGGTGACAACGCCACAAGCGTGGTCCAACACCGCAATGACGAGGAGCTTTTGACATGGCTACAACCAGCGTTTCGAACGCCCCGATGACCACCGAGGAAAAGAAGGTGATTTTCGCCTCCAGCCTCGGGACGGTTTTCGAGTGGTATGACTTTTACCTGTACGGTTCTTTGGCGGCCATCATCGCCAAACAGTTTTTTGCCGGGCTGGACCCAACATCGGCATTCATTTTTGCCTTGCTGGCTTTCGCCGCAGGTTTCATCGTCCGCCCCTTTGGCGCACTGGTTTTCGGTCGCCTTGGCGACATGATCGGTCGCAAGTACACATTCCTCGTCACCATTTTGCTGATGGGCGCCTCGACGTTCATCGTCGGCATCCTGCCCAACTACGCCTCCATCGGCGTGGCGGCGCCTGTCATCCTCATCATCCTGCGCCTGCTGCAAGGCTTGGCGCTGGGCGGTGAGTACGGCGGCGCGGCAACCTATGTGGCCGAGCATGCGCCTCATGGCCGCCGTGGTGCCTACACCGCATGGATCCAGACTACCGCCACGCTGGGTCTGTTCCTGTCGCTGATCGTGATCCTGACCACCCGCACCATGATTGGCGAAGAAGCCTTCGCCGATTGGGGCTGGCGCGTGCCGTTCATCGTCTCGCTGGCCCTGCTGGGCATCAGCGTGTGGATCCGCATGAGCATGAACGAGTCGCCGGCCTTCAAGAAGATGAAGGCCGAGGGCAAGACCTCGAAGGCCCCGCTGACCGAATCCTTCGGCCAATGGAAGAACCTGAAGATCGTGATCCTGGCCCTGGTTGGCCTGGTCGCGGGTCAGGCCGTGGTCTGGTACACCGGTCAGTTCTACGCCTTGTTCTTCCTGACGCAGACGCTGAAGGTCGATGGCGCGACGGCCAACATCCTGGTCGCGATGTCGCTGCTGATCGCCACGCCGTTCTTCGTGGTGTTCGGCTCGCTGTCGGACAAGATCGGCCGCAAGCCCATCATCCTGGCGGGTTGCCTGATCGCTGCATTGACCTACTTCCCGCTGTTCAAGGCGCTGACCCACTACGCCAACCCCGACCTGGAAAAGGCCCAGACCACCGCACCGGTGACCCTGGTTGCCGACCCGGCCGAGTGCTCGTTCCAGTTCAACCCGACTGGCACGGCCAAGTTCACCAGCTCTTGCGACATCGCCAAGCAACTGCTGGCAACGGGCTCGGTGAACTACGAGAACGTGGCCGGCCCGGCAGGCGCGACCGCCGTGGTCAAGGTGGGTGAGGTGGCCATCAACAGCTACTCGCCGACCAAGGTCACCGAGGCCGACGTGCCTGCGGCCAAGGAGGCAGCGGCCAAGGCCAACGAAGCTGCCATCGCCAAGGTCGCCGAGGCCAAGGCTGCAACCGGTGCCGACGCCGCCACCAAGCTCAAGGACGCCGAGAAGGCCGCCAAGGAGGCCGCCGCCGCCCTGGCCGCGTTCGACAAGGATCCGAAGGCCGCAGCAGCCAAGGTCATCGACGGCCAGTTCAAGAAGGCCGTCACCGGTGAGCTCAAGAAGGCAGGCTACCCCGCCAAGGCCGACCCGGCCAAGGTGAACAAGCCGATGATCGTCGCCATCCTGACCATCCTGGTGATCTACGTCACCATGGTCTACGGCCCGATCGCCGCCATGCTGGTGGAGATGTTCCCGACCCGCATCCGCTACACCTCCATGTCCTTGCCGTACCACATCGGCAATGGCTGGTTCGGCGGCCTGCTGCCCACCACGGCCTTCGCCATCGTGGCCCAGACCGGCAACATCTACAACGGCCTGTGGTACCCGATCATCATCGCCATGGTCACCTTCGTGATCGGCCTGCTGTTCGTGCGCGAAACCAAGGACGTGGACATCTACGCCGGCGACTGACCTCAGCGCCGATGCCCGGCCGGATCACAAGTCCGGCTGGCACGGCCCAGGCTGACCCGCCTGGGCCATTCGGACGGATGGCACCGTGCAAAGAGCAAGGCCCCGCATTGCGGGGCCTTTTTCGTTGGCGAGCGCGTCAGCCGTGCTGCGACGCAATCACTTGGTAGCGAGGATCCAGGTCACGAGTTGCTTGGCTTCGGCTTCGTTGACCTGGCCTTGCGCAGGCATGGGCCCCATGGGCATGTTCCAGACGCCGCCACCGCCTTTGCGAACCTTGGCGGCGAGCTGCTCAACGGCCTTTTTGTTGCCCTTGTATTTTTTGGCGATGTCGGCAAAAGAGGGGCCCACCACCGCCTTGTTGACCTGGTGACAGGCCAGGCAGGCCTTCTGGCGGGCGAGGTCTTCGCTGGCATGGGCCGGGGAGAGGGCGCTCAGCGCAGTCAGCGCAGCGCCCAGCAAGGCGGGGGCGAGGGGGCGCATCAAGGTGCGGGAAATCGTCATCGCAGCAAACATCCGGGGTCTCCGTTGCAAGAAGGTGATTTATAAACGCAGCAGGGCCGCTTTCGGACGACCGCCTGGGGGCGGTGTGCCGCAGGCCAACAAAGGTGAATGACACATGTGGTTCGTGGCAATCGGCGTCGCCATGCTGGTGATGAACCTGGCCGGCATCGGCCCGGTGGGTGAGTGGACTTGGGCCGGATTTGGCAAGGCCTGGCTCATCCTGGTGCCCTTTGGCCTGGCCTTGGCTTGGTGGGGCTGGTCGGACGCGTCTGGCCGCACCCAGCGCAAGGCCATGGAAAAGGTGGATGCCAAGCGTGAGGCCCGCCGCCAAAAAGCCCTGGACGCGCTGGGTTTGCAGAAGCCGGGGCGCCGTCGCTGACCAGGGCCGGGGCTTAGAATCGCGGGTTCCCCATACCGCGCTTTCCGGAGCCCCTCATGCCCCAATACCGTTCCCGCACCTCGACCGCCGGCCGCAACATGGCGGGTGCACGCGCCCTGTGGCGCGCCACCGGCATGAAGGACGGCGACTTCGAAAAACCGATCATCGCCATCGCCAACAGCTTCACGCAGTTCGTGCCTGGCCACGTTCACCTCAAAGACCTGGGTCAGTTGGTCGCCCGTGAGATCGAAGCTGCGGGCGGTGTGGCGAAAGAATTCAACACCATCGCGGTCGATGACGGCATCGCCATGGGCCACGGCGGCATGCTGTATTCGCTGCCCTCGCGCGACCTGATCGCCGACAGCGTCGAGTACATGGTCAATGCCCACACGGCCGACGCGCTGGTGTGCATCTCCAACTGCGACAAGATCACCCCGGGCATGCTGATGGCCGCACTGCGCCTGAACATCCCCGTGGTCTTCGTCTCCGGTGGCCCGATGGAAGCCGGCAAGGCCAAGATCGAGGGCAAGGTCATCGCCCTGGACCTGGTGGACGCCATGGTCAAGGCCGCCGACAAGAACTGCTCCGATGAGGAAGTGGCCATGGTCGAGCGCTCGGCCTGCCCGACCTGCGGATCGTGCTCCGGCATGTTCACCGCCAACTCGATGAACTGCCTGACGGAAGCCCTGGGCCTGTCCTTGCCTGGTAACGGCACCATCGTCGCCACGCACGCCGACCGCGAAAAGCTCTTCCGTCGCGCCGGCCGCACCATCGTCGACCTGGCCAAGCGCCATTACGAACAAGACGACTTCAGCGTCCTGCCGCGCAACATCGCCAACTTCAAGGCCTTCGAGAACGCTGTGGCGCTCGACGTGGCCATGGGCGGCTCGACCAACACCGTGCTGCACCTGCTGGCCGCCGCCCGCGAGGCCGAGGTGCCTTTCACGATGGCCGACATCGACCGCATGTCGCGCAAGGTGCCTTGCCTGAGCAAGGTGGCGCCGGCCGTGCCCGACGTGCACATCGAAGACGTGCACCGCGCCGGCGGCATCATGTCCATCCTGGGCGAGTTGGCCCGTGGCGGCCTGCTGCACACCGACGTGCCGACCGTGCACAGCAAGACCATGGCAGAGGCCATCGCCAACTGGGACGTCACCGTCACGCAGGACGAGGCGGTGCACACCTTCTACAAGGCGGCGCCCGGTGGCATCCCCACGCAGGTGGCCTTCTCGCAGGACAGCCGCTGGAAGGCGCTGGACCTGGACCGCGCCAAGGGCGTCATCCGCTCGAAGGAAAACGCCTTCACGCAGGACGGCGGCCTGGCCGTGCTCTACGGCAACATCGCGGAGAAGGGCTGCATCGTCAAAACCGCCGGGGTTGACGAGTCCATCTGGGCGTTCAGTGGCAAGGCCCGCGTCTACGAGAGCCAGGACGATGCGGTCGAAGGCATCCTGGGTGAAGAGGTGCAGGCTGGCGACGTGGTCGTCATCCGCTACGAAGGCCCCAAGGGTGGCCCTGGCATGCAGGAAATGCTGTACCCCACGTCCTACCTCAAGAGCCGTGGCCTGGGCAAAGCGTGCGCGCTGCTGACCGACGGGCGCTTTTCGGGCGGCACCTCGGGTCTGTCGATCGGTCACGCTTCGCCTGAAGCCGCTCAGGGTGGTGCCATCGCCCTGGTCGAGAACGGCGACACCATCGAGATCGACATCCCGAACCGCCGCATCCACCTGGCCATCAGCGACGAGGAAATGAACCGCCGCCGCGAAGCCATGGAGGCCAAGGGCCCGAACGCCTGGAAGCCGGCCAACCGCCAGCGCCACGTCTCGGCCGCGCTGCAGGCCTACGCCCTGCTGACCACTTCGGCCGACACCGGCGCCGTGCGCGACCTGTCGCAACTGCAACGCTGAGCCTTTGCGTTCACCCTGCAGCCCCCGTTCGGCCCGGGTCTGCTTCAGAGGCGTCCACGATCGTGGGCGCCTTTTTTCTTGCCGCCACGACGTTGGCCACCATCTGCCTGGCCAGTGTGTCGTAGAACGGGCGCGCGATCAGCCGAGACAGCGCAGCAGCCAGCATCGCGGAGCCCATCAGGCTCAGGACCATGGCGTGCCCATCCACCATCTCCATCACGATGATGAAAGCCGTCAGGGGGGCCTGTGTCACGGCGGCCAGGAATGCCGCCATGCCAATGGCGATGAGCACGGGCCTGGGGTCGGCAGTCAGCGAGGCGATCTCGTGGCCGATGCTTGCCCCCATCGTCAGCGAAGGCGCGAAGATGCCTCCTGGCACACCGCAGATCGCCGACAGCCAGGTGGCCAGGAAGCGCAGCACCGTGTCCAGGCCCTGGGTGGCGTCCTGGCCTTCGAGCATCTGCCGGGTGGCCATGTAGCCGCTGCCAAAGCTGTGGCCTGAGCTGGCCAAGCCGATGCTGGCCACGGCGAAGCCGCAGGCTGCGGCGAACCAGCATGGGTGAACCTGGCGAAATCGCCGAAACCGATCCTGGCCGGGGCTCAAGGCCCAACTGAGCAGGCGCGAGAACAGGCCCCCGGCCGCGCCACAAGCCAGCGTGACAGCCAGCCCTGGCATCAGCAAGGACCAAGCGATGGCCTCGACCTGGATGCGACCGAAGTAGGTGCCGCTGCCGAATGCCGAGACGGCAACCAGGCCCGCGATCACGATGGCGGCGATCAACAGGCCGCTGGCGCGGTCTTCCGGTCGGCGCGAGAGCTCTTCGATGGCAAAGACCACGCCGCCCAGGGGCGTGTTGAAGGCAGCGGCCACGCCCGCCGCACCGCCCGCCACCAGCAAGCCTCGCTCGTTGAAGTGGCTGCGTTGCGGCAGCCATCGCCGCGCGTGGTGCATGACCCCAGCTGCCACTTGCACCGAGGGGCCTTCGCGGCCAGTCGACAGGCCGGCGAGCAAGCCGGCGGATGTCAGCAGCACCTTGGCCAGCGACAGCTTCAGGGACACGAACAGACCTCGCTGCTCTGGCAGGATGTCTTCGTGTTGCGCCGCCAGCACCTGCGGGATCCCCGATCCTGCCGCCGCCGGCACCCAGCGCCGAGTCAGCCAAACGATGGCGGCGGTGAGGGCAGGGGTCCAAAGCAGGACAAGCCAGGGCTGTGCCTCGTGCAGCTTGAAGAAGGTGTCAAGCGCGGCCTCGCTGAGCCACGTCAGGGCGATCACGGCCAGTCCGGACAGCACCGCGAAACCGATGATCACCAACCGTGCGGCCCAGCTGCGCCAATCGGATAATTCACGGCTGAGCGAATCGGCCGCGCCGATTTCGGAAGAAGGCTCGCTCATCGAATTGACACTGTTTTCATCTCACCATGCCTCACAAGTGCGATCCCCTTGTGTCGGAAGCAACCGACATGCCCGTCCCCGCCAGGCAGGTGCTCCGGCAGTTCCGTGTGATCTTCAATGCCGTCAAAACGCATTTCAGGCAGATCGAGCACGAGAGTGGCCTGGGAGGTGCTCAGGTCTGGGCTTTGAGCGTGGCAGCCGAATCGCCAGGCATCGGCGTGGGGCAGCTGGCACAGGCCATGGACATCCGGCAGCCCACTGCGAGCAACTTGGTGCGAGGGCTGGTCAGCAAGGGCCTGATGCGCTCCGAGCGCTCTGGCACCGACCGCAGGGCGGTGGCGCTCTTTGCCACCGAAGAAGCGATGGCGATCCTCGATCGCGTGCAGGGGCCTTGGGAGGGGGTCTTGCCACATGCGTTGGGGACGCTGGACGAGGTCACCTTGCTGCGTTTGCAAGCTGACCTGGGTCAGGTGATCCACAGCTTGGCGATCCCGGATGCGGCAGACGCGGCGACCACGCCACTCGCACAACTGTGAAACGTTCGACCGCTGCTGCATTTGTGCAAATATAATCTGCACGATCCTGGCGCGCGAGTGCCGGGGGGATCAAAAGAGCGTTTTCAGACCCCGCGTGTCGGGGTCTTTTTTTTGTTCAGATCAGTTTGAGGCAGACCATGGCCACCAGGGTCGGGCCTGCGGCGTACAGCAGCAGCGACAAAGCGTTGATCGACTGCTCATGGAAGTCGCCCTTGAGGATGGCCGCGCCTGCCGGGTTCGGGGCGTTGGCGATCAGCGTCAGGCCGCCGCCGGTGACGGCCCCTGCCACCAATGCGTACTTGAACTCAGGGCTCAGACCGGGCACCAGTGAGCCCAGGTAGGTCAGGGCGGCGTTGTCGGTGATGGCCGTCAGCGCGGTGGCGCCGTAGTAAACCGCATCGCTGTTCATGCTCAGCAGCAGGGGCTCGAGCCACCACTGCTGTTGCCCTCCCAGCACCACCAGGCCGGCCAGGAAGAACGCCACCATCAGACCTTCGCGCAAGATGGGGGGCGACTGATGGCGCTGGTAAGCGTTCATGAAGCCCAGGAAGAACAGCAACAGCCCCAGGAACACCGCAGCGTGGTGCGCGAAGGCGACGATGCCAGCCAGGAAGGCCAGGTGGATGACCGTGACCGGCAGGGGCGGCATGGGTTCGGGTGAGTCGGTGGCCGGGCGCAGCCGGATGAATTCGCGGGCGAACAAAACCACCAGGGCGGTGGCGTTGATGCCGACGGCCAGCGCTGCCTTCCAGCCGAAGTTCGAGAGCATGAAAGCCAGGTCCCAGCCCCAGGCGCTGGCGACCATCAACACGGGCGGGGCGGCGTAAGGCGTGAGCGTGCCGCCGATCGACACGTTGACGAACAGCACGCCCAGCACGCCGTACTTGAGCCGCTCGGAAATGCCCAGCTTGAACAGCCCATCGCGCAGCAGCAGCGCGGCCAGGGTCATGGCGGCCGGCTCGGTGATGAAGGAGCCCAGCAGCGGCACGAAGGCCAGGATCACCAGCGTCAGGCCCATGGCCCCGGGCAGCGGAATCAACCGCGTCAGGATGCGCGTGAGCAGGCCGGCAAGCTGGATGATGGGCTTGCTGGCGGCCGCCACCATGATCGCGAAGACGAACAGCGGCTCGGTGAAGTTGCGGCTGTCGATGTAGTGCACGGCGTCTTCCTTGCCGTTGACCGCGAACATGAACACCATCAGCACCATGGCCCAGAAACCAAACACCACCTCGACCTCGGCGAGGAAATGCCACAGACCTGCGTGGGCGGGGCGAGTGTGGGCCAGGTGCTCAAAAAACTTGGTCGAGAACGTGTGAAGCAGGGCGATGCCGAACAGCACGGCGCCGATGATCTGGATGGTGGTCGGATGCATGCGCGGGATCCTAGCAGCGCCCTGGGCTGGGATCTCTCGAGTCGCCGTTGTGAACGCCCACATGCGGTATCGTTCGCGCCATGCTGACGCACCCCCAATTCGACCCCATCGCCCTGTCTCTGGGGCCCCTGCAGATCCACTGGTATGGCCTGACCTACCTGGCGGCTTTCTCGCTCTTTTACCTGCTCGCTTCCCAGCGCGTGAAACGCCCCTGGTACGCCGAGGCCGGCTGGACGCGCGAAACCATCGAAGACCTGTTGTTCTTTGGTGTGCTGGGCGTGATCCTGGGAGGCAGGTTGGGCTACGTGCTGTTTTACAAGCCCGCTTATTACCTCAGCCACCCGGGTGAAATCCTGGCCGTCTGGCAGGGGGGCATGGCCTTTCATGGCGGGCTCATCGGCGTGATCCTGGCCATGTGGGTGTTCGCCTGGCGCCGCAAGCGCTCGTTTTTCGAGGTGGCCGACCTGGTCGCTCCCTGCGTGCCTGTGGGCCTGGCTGCTGGGCGCATCGGCAACTTCATCAATGGCGAGCTGTGGGGACGCGCAGCCGACCCGAGCCTGCCCTGGGCGATGGTCTTTCCTCAGTCGGGAACCGACATCGCCCGCCACCCGTCGCAGCTCTATCAGTTTGGCCTGGAAGGGCTGGCCCTGTTTGTTTTGTTGTGGCTGTACGCCCGCAGCCCGCGTCCGCGAGGAGCGGTGGCCGGCGCCTTCCTGTTCGGCTATGGCGCCTTCCGTTTCGTGGCCGAGTGCTTCCGCGAGCCCGACAGTTTCCTGGGCCTGCTGGCGCTCAACATGAGCATGGGCCAGTGGCTGTGCGTGCCGATGATCGTGCTTGGCGCACTGATTTGGGGCGTTGCACAGAAAAAAACCTCTGCGGGTCAGGGCTGAGCAGCGGGGTAAAAAAAAGCCCCCCATCCGACAGGACAGGGGGCTTAAAAGGGTCGGTGGCGTTTTCGCAAACCCACTGACCCCCGCTGAGGAAGACCGCCGGCTTCGCAAGAAACCGACGGCCGCCGGAACAGATGCAAACGCTGTGCCAGCCCGGCGGGGGCCGCAGGCCGCTCAGGCAGCCTGCTTGTGCGCCACGCCGTGGCGGGTGTAGAGGAAGTCCAGCACGGCCTTGCGGCAGTGCATGTAGGTGGCGTCCTCGGCCAGCTCGACGCGGTTGCGCGGGCGGGCCAAGGGCACCTCCAGCACCTCGCCGATGGTGGCGGCCGGGCCGTTGGTCATCATCACGATGCGGTCCGACAGCAGCACGGCCTCGTCCACGTCGTGGGTCACCATGACCACGGTGCTGTTGGTGCGCGCCACGATTTTGAGCAGTTCGTCCTGCAGGTGGGCGCGGGTCAGGGCGTCGAGCGCGCCAAAGGGCTCGTCCATCAGCAGCACCTTGGGCTCCATGGCCAGGGCGCGGGCGATGCCCACGCGCTGCTTCATGCCGCCCGAGATCTCGTTGGGGCGCTTTTGTGTGGCGTGCGCCATGTTGACCAGCTCCAGCGCGGCCTGGGTGCGGGCCTTGAGCTGGGCCTTGCTCTCCTTGGCACCGAACACGCGCTCGACCGCCAGGTAGACGTTGTCGAAGCAGGTCAGCCAGGGCAGCAGCGAGTGGTTCTGGAACACCATCGCGCGCTCGGGGCCGGGGCCTGCGATCTCGCGGTTGTCGCAGATCAGGCCGCCGCTCGAAGGCGTCAACAGGCCGGCGATCAGGTTCAGCAGCGTGGACTTGCCGCAGCCCGAGTGCCCGATCAGCGCGATGAACTCACCCTTGTTGATCTGCAGGTTGATCTCGCGCAGCGCATGGAACTGGCCCTTCTTGGTGTTGAACACCATTTCGGCCTGGCTGATGTCGATGAATGCGGTCATGGTGATCTCCTTACTCGAAGCTGAAGCGCTTGGCGATGGCCACGAGGGCGTTTTCCAGCAACAGGCCGACGATGCCGATCACGAAGATGGCGATGATGATGTGCTGCACGTTCAGGTTGTTCCACTCGTCCCACACCCAGAAGCCAATGCCCACGCCACCGGTCAGCATCTCTGCGGCCACGATCACCAGCCAGGCCGTGCCCACCGACAGGCGCACGCCGGTCAGCATGTAGGGCAGCACCGATGGGAAGAGGATCTTGGTGACGATCTTCCACTCGCTCAGGTTCAGCACCTTGGCCACGTTGAGGTAGTCCTCGGGCACGCGCTGCACGCCCACGGCGGTGTTGATGATCATCGGCCAGATCGAGCAGATGAAGATGGTCCAGATGGCGGCCGGATCGGCCGACTTGAACACCAGCAGACCGATGGGCAGCCAGGCCAGCGGCGAGACCGGGCGCAGCAGGCTGATGATCGGGTTGAGCATGCCGCCGATCACCTGCGAGCGGCCGATGATGAAGCCCATCGGGATGCCCACCAGCGCGGCCAGGCCAAAGCCCATGGCCACGCGCTTGAGCGAGAACCAGATGTTCCAGCCGATGCCCTGGTCATTGGGGCCATTGCTGTAGAACGGATCGGAGAACAGCACCACCGCTGCGTCCCAGGTCTGCAATGGCGTCGGGAAGGTGGTGCTCTTCATGGTGAGCAGGGCCCAGATGCCGATCAGCAAGGCCAGGCCGGCAACAGGAGAGAGGATCTTCATGGCCAAGCCCGCCCAGTCAAAGGTGGCCTTGGGGGCCTGGATGGGGGCCGGGGCGGCGGTGGAGGAGGCGGCTGTCATGGGCGTGGAGGCGGACTTCGCGGAGGCCTTGTCGGCGCGCAGGGCGTCGCTGGCTTCGGATGGGCTGTGGAAAACGGCGCTGACCATGGAGGACTCCTTTGGTGCAGTGAGAGGTCGGGGGCGGATGGGGCGCAAGGGCCCCACCCGGTTCAGCGTCTGCAAGAAATTGGCCTGACGAGCCATCCTTCATCGGGATGACCGGCCCCCTCCCGCGAAGGAGGGGGCGGTGCCATCGGGGGCGCTCTGGTGGGCCGGCCTCAGCGGGGCTCAGTGGTGAAGCTGCGAAAACGTTGAACCGGGTGGCTTGCAATGGGTGGGCTTGAAGGTGGGGTCTTGCCTCAGACCTTGATCTTGAAACCGTCGGCGTACTTCTTCGGGTCTTTGCCGTCCCAGACCACACCGTCGATCATCTTGGTGGTGCGCATGACGTCCTTGGGGATCGGCACGTTCAGCGCGCTGGCGGCCTGCTTGTACAGATCGACCTT
The DNA here is from genome assembly GCA_005502875.1 of Comamonadaceae bacterium 2PF. GTDB lineage: Bacteria > Pseudomonadota > Gammaproteobacteria > Burkholderiales > Burkholderiaceae_C > Aquabacterium. Next base: position 11,332 of record SCMV01000016.1, read on the forward strand.
GTTGACCTGCTTGGCCACCGCCAGGTAGTCGGGGTGGTCTTTGAGCAGGCCCCAGCGCTTGTGCTGGGTCAGGAACCACATGCCGTCGCTGAGGTACGGGAAGTTCACCGTGCCGTCGTTGAAGAACTTCATGTGGTTGGGGTCGTCCCAGGTCTTGCCCAGGCCGTTCTGGTAGCGGCCCAGGATGCGCTGGTTGATCGCGTCCACGCCCGTGTTGACATAGGACTTGGCGGCGATGGTCTCGGCCATCTTCAGCTTGTTCTGCAGGCCGGCGTCGATCCACTTGCCGGCTTCGATGATCGCCATCATCACGGCGCGCGCGGTGTTGGGGTACTTCTTGACGAACTCATCGGTCGTGCCCAGCACCTTCTCGGGGTGGTCCTTCCAGATGTCCTGCGTGGTGGTCGCGGTGATGCCGATGCCATCCATGATGGCGCGGTGGTTCCAGGGCTCGCCCACGCAGAAGCCGTCCATGTTGCCCACGCGCATGTTAGCCACCATCTGCGGCGGCGGCACGGTGATGACCTTGGCGTCCTTCATCGGGTTGATGCCATAGGACGCCAGCCAGTAGTACAGCCACATGGCGTGGGTGCCCGTCGGGAAGGTCTGCGCGAAGGTGTACTCGCGCTTGTCCGTGCTCATCAGCTTGGCCAGCGACGCGCCGTCTTTGCCACCTGCATCGGCCACCTTCTTGGACAGGGTGATGGCCTGGCCGTTGTGGTTGAGGTTCATCAGCACGGCCATGTCCTTCTTGGGGCCGCCGATGCCCATCTGCACGCCATAGATCAGGCCGTAGAGCACGTGCGCCATGTGCAGGTCACCATTGACCAGCTTGTCGCGAACACCAGCCCAGGAGGCTTCCTTGGTCGGCACGATCTTGACGCCGTACTTCTTGTCGAAGCCCAGCACCGATGCCATCACCACGGAGGCGCAGTCGGTCAGGGGGATGAAGCCGATCTTGACTTCTTCCAGCTCCGGCTTGTCGGAGCCAGCGGCCCAGACGGCGGAGGGCAATCCGGTGGCAGCACCGACCGCGCCGGCAGCGGCAACGGTCTTCAAGATGGTGCGGCGGGTCATGTTCGGATCCTGCTGATTCATGGTGCAAAGCTTTCCTGTTTTGAAAAACAAAAAAGGTGTCCTCGATGCGACTGGCCCTTTGGCTCGACGCAGCGAAGACACCTTTGTCCGGAAGCTCGGGGCCCATCGTTGAGCACCCAAGTCACGCAAGGTCGCCGTTGACCCTGCTTGCCTGGAGTGATGCAAAGCCTGTGCCAGCTCTGGATTAGGCCTGCATCGCAGGAAAGAGGGGCGGGTGGGGTGCCTGAGCCCCTGTTGCGGTGCCCCGAGCGCACCGTCACGGGGTGGCGCGCACCGACGCGGGGGCTCAGCCCAGCAGGTCGGCGGCGTCGATGAGGCGCTGCGCCACCTCGGCCAGCTTCAGGCCGCGGTCCATGGCCGCCTTGCGCAGGCGCGAGTAGGCTTCCTGCTCGGACAGCCCCTGGCGGGTCATGAGCAGGCCCTTGGCGCGGTCGATCACCTTGCGCTCTTCGAGTTGGTTGCGCGCATCGGCGAGTTCGCTGCGCAGGCGCTCTTCATGCTCGAAGCGCGCCAGGGCCACGTCCAGAACGGGCTTGATCTGGGCGGCGGTGGTGCCTGCCACCACGTAGGTGGACACGCCGGCCGAAATGGCCTGGCGCACGTAGCTGGTGTCCGGGTCATCCGAGAGCATCACGATGGGACGACGCTCGTCGCGCGTGGCCATCACCACGTGTTCCAGGATGTCGCGCCCTTGTGATTCGGCATCGACCACAATCAGATCTGGCTGAATTTGCACCAGGCGTTCGGGCAGGAATCGGTCACCAGGCAGGGTGGCGACCACGTTGTAGCCCGCTTCCAGCAGCGCGATGCGCAGGATGCGCGTGCGCTCGACCTCGGCCACCTCGTCATCGTCCGGCTCCAGTGACATGGTCACGGGCAGGATGATGACGACGCGCAGGTGAAGGGCTGGCGGTTGCGGCATGTCCGGCATCATGCAACAAACGCACCCTGGGCCTGCGTGGGACTTCGCTGGTGTGGCCATGCGACCACCTGGTTTGGCGCGGCGTCCTACACTTGAGGGATGTCTGTCCGCCCCCAACGCATCCTGGGCATCGAATCGTCGTGCGACGAGACCGGGGTCGCCCTCGTCCAGCTCGACGAGCAACGCCCGCCCCAATTGCTCGCCCACGCCCTGCACAGCCAGATCGACATGCACCAGGCCTATGGCGGTGTCGTGCCCGAGCTGGCTTCCCGAGACCACATCCGCCGCGTCGTGCCGCTGACCCGACAGGTCATGGCCGATGCCGGCCTGTCCCTGCCTGACGTTGACTTGGTGGCCTACACCCGGGGGCCAGGTCTGGCCGGTGCGTTGCTGGTCGGTGCCGGCGTGGCGTGTGCGCTGGCCACGAGCCTGGGCAAGCCCATGCTGGGCATCCACCACCTGGAAGGGCACCTCCTGTCGCCGTTCCTGTCGGCCGACCCGCCTGAGTTTCCGTTCATCGCGCTGTTGGTCTCCGGTGGGCACACGCAGCTCATGCGGGTCGATGGGGTGGGGCGCTACGAGTTGCTGGGCGAGACGGTGGACGACGCCGCTGGCGAGGCCTTCGACAAGTCCGCCAAGCTGATGGGCCTGCCATATCCGGGCGGGCCGCACCTGTCGCGCCTGGCTGAGGGCGGGCGCGAAGACGCGTTCGATCTGCCTCGCCCCATGCTGCACAGCGGCAACCTCGACTTTTCGTTCGCCGGCCTGAAAACGGCGGTGCGCACCCATTTGGTGCGTCTGGGCTGGCTGGATGACGCGGCTGCCTTGGCCGATCCTGCCAGCCGGGCGACCCTGGTCGACCTGGCGGCGTCCACCCAGGCAGCCATCGTCGAGGTGCTGGTCAAGAAGTCGCTGGCGGCCTTGAAGGAAACCGGCCTCAAGCGCGTGGTGATCGCGGGCGGGGTGGGGGCGAACCGGCTGCTGCGCGAACAATTGGGCCGCGCCTGCCAGCGACGAGGCATCCGCGTGCACTACCCGGAGCTGCACCTGTGCACCGACAACGGCGCCATGATCGCCCTGGCGGCGGCCATGAGGGTGCAGGCCGGGCTGGCCCAACCCAGCCACGAGCCGGTGTTCGATGTGCAACCGCGCTGGCCCCTGGCCAGCGCCTGACGGCTGCCTCGACCGCCTGGCGAAATCCTGATATAGTGACGGGCTGTCCTGCTTGGGGAGCTTGGCTTGTGCCAGGGGCTTTTCTCGCAGGGCGTTCGCACGACCCGGGTCGGTTTCACCTGGTGTCGCAAGTCCAACGCAGAAACCGCACGCCCAGGCAACCCAGACAAGAAGCCCGGCGCAGGCGGCCTGCATGTTTTTCAGGAAACACCATGTCCGTCGCAGACCTCAACACCGCAGCCATCATCAAGGACAACGCCCGTGGCGCCAACGACACTGGCTCCCCCGAAGTGCAAGTCGCCCTGCTGACCGCTCGCATCAACGAACTGACCCCCCACTTCAAGGCCAACAAGAAGGACCACCACGGTCGTCGCGGCCTGCTGCGCATGGTCAGCCGTCGTCGCAAGCTGCTCGACTACCTCAAGGGCAAGGACTTCGGTCGTTACACCGCGCTGATCCAGAAGCTGGGCCTGCGCAAGTAAGCACCGCATGACGACAAAAAGCCTGTCTGGACGCCTCCAGCACAGGCTTTTTGTTTTTTCACGCCGGCACTCATTCGAGCGACCGCTGTGTCATTCCAGCGTGGTTGACTCCCTCGGGTCAGCAACGCACCTCGCGGCTCAGCCCCGCTGGAATGGCATCGCGACAGAGTGAAGGCACCCTCCGGGCCATGTGGCCCGACACAAACAGGAGACCGCATCCATGACCATGTTCAACAAAGTCACCAAGACCTTCCAATGGGGCAACCACACCGTCGTGATGGAGACGGGTGAGATCGCCCGCCAAGCCACCGGCGCCGTGCTGGTCGACATCGAAGGCACCGTTGTGCTGGCCACCGTCGTGTGCGCCAAGACCCCCAAGGCCGGCCAGGACTTCTTCCCCCTGACCGTTGATTACATCGAGAAGACCTACGCCGCCGGCAAGATCCCTGGCAGCTTCTTCAAGCGCGAAGCCAAGCCTTCCGAGCTCGAAACCCTGACCTCGCGCCTGATCGACCGCCCGATCCGCCCGCTGTTCCCCGAAGGCTTCTACAACGAAGTCCAGTTGGTCATCCACGTGGTGTCGCTGAACCCCGAAGTCTCGGCCGACATCGCCGCCATGGTCGCCTCCAGCGCTGCGCTGTCGATCTCCGGCATTCCCTTCAATGGCCCCATCGGTGCCGCCCGCGTGGGCTACATCAATGGCGAATACGTGCTGAACCCCAGCATCGCCGAGATCGCCAACTCCAAGATGGACCTGATCGTCGCCGGCACCGAAACCGCCGTGCTGATGGTCGAATCCGAAGCCGACCAGCTGTCCGAAGACGTGATGCTGGGTGGCGTGGTGTTCGGCCACGAGCAAGGCAACATCGCCATCCAGGCGATCCACGAGCTGGTGCGTGACGCCGGCAAGCCGGCCTGGGACTGGCAGCCGCCTGCCAAGGACGAAGACTTCATCGCCAAGGTCAACGGCCTGGCCGAAGAAAAGCTGCGCGCCGCCTACCAGATCCGCTCCAAGCAAGCCCGCACCCAGGCTTGCCGCGCCGCCTACGCCGAAGTCAAGGGCGCCCTGACCGCCGAAGGCATCGCCTTCGACGCCGTCAAGGTCGAAAGCCTGATGTTCGACATCGAAGCCAAGATCGTGCGCAGCCAGATCCTGGCCGGCGAGCCCCGCATCGACGGCCGCGACACCCGCACCGTGCGCCCCATCGAGATCCGCACCGGCGTGCTGCCGCGCGTGCACGGCTCGGCTCTGTTCACCCGTGGTGAAACCCAGGCCCTGGTCATCGCCACCCTCGGCACCGAACAAGACGCCCAGCGCATCGACGCACTGACCGGCGACTTCCGCGACACCTTCCTGTTCCACTACAACATGCCTCCGTTCGCCACCGGCGAAACCGGTCGCGTGGGCTCGCCGAAGCGCCGCGAAATCGGCCACGGCCGCCTGGCCAAGCGCGCCCTGGTGCCGCTGCTGCCCGCCAAGGAAGACTTCGCTTACACCGTGCGCGTGGTCTCGGAAATCACCGAGTCCAACGGCTCCTCGTCGATGGCTTCGGTCTGCGGCGGCTGCCTGGCCATGATGGACGCTGGCGTGCCGATGAAGGCCCACGTGGCCGGCATCGCCATGGGCCTGATCAAGGACGGCAACAAGTTCGCCGTGCTGACCGACATCCTGGGTGACGAAGATCACCTGGGCGACATGGACTTCAAGGTGGCCGGCACCACCGGCGGCATCACCGCCCTGCAGATGGACATCAAGATCCAGGGCATCACCAAGGAAATCATGCAGGTGGCACTGGCTCAGGCCAAGGAAGCCCGCCTGCACATCCTGGGCAAGATGGTCGAAGCCATGGCCGGCGCCAACACGGAAGTCTCCGAGTTCGCGCCCCGCCTCTACACCCTCAAGATCAACCCGGAAAAGATCCGTGACGTGATCGGCAAGGGCGGCGCCACCATCCGCGGCCTGTGCGAAGAGACCGGCTGCCAGATCAACATCGCCGAAGACGGTGTCATCACCATCGCTTCGACCGATGGCGCCAAGGCCGAGTTCGCCATCAAGCGCATCAACGAGATCACCGCTGAAGTGGAAATCGGCGCCACCTACGAAGGCGCCGTCACCAAGCTGTTCGACTTTGGCGCCCTGGTGAACCTGCTGCCCGGCAAGGATGGCCTGCTGCACATCAGCCAGATCGCCCACGAGCGCGTCGAGAACGTGGCCGACTACCTCAAGGAAGGCCAGATCGTGAAGGTCAAGGTCCTCGAGACGGACGAAAAGGGCCGCGTCAAGCTGTCCATGAAGGCCCTGCTGGAGCGCCCTGAAGGCATGCCCGAGCGCGAAGAGCGCGGCGACCGTGGCCCCCGTGGCGACCGTGGTGATCGCGGCGGCCGTGACCGTGGCGACCGCGGTGACCGTGGTGAGCGCCGTGACCGTGCGCCCCGCGCCGAGCAGGCTCCCCAGGAAGCTGGTGCCGAGTCGCAAGGCCAAGAGCAACAACAGCAGCAGTGAGCACCATGAAGAAGCTGGTTGTTGGCAACTGGAAGATGCACGGCAGCCGTGCGTCCAATGCCGAGCTGCTGCAGGGGCTGCTGGCGGCTGACCTGACCTCGACGGCGCCTCGCGCCGACGTGGCGGTCTGCCCGCCCGCTGTGTTCCTGGCTGACGTGGCCGATGCCCTCAAGGGTTCGGCCATCGCCTTCGGTTCACAAGACGTGTCCGCTCAGGCTCAGGGTGCGTACACCGGCGAGGTGTCTGGCCCCATGCTCCGCGAGTTGGGTGCCACTTACGCGATCGTCGGTCACTCCGAGCGCCGCAGCTACCATGCCGAGTCGGACCAGTTGGTTGCAGACAAGGCCAAGGCAGCTCTGGCTCACGGCCTGGTGCCGATCGTTTGTGTGGGTGAGACCCTGGGTGAGCGCGAAGCCGCTCAGACCGAAGCGGTCGTGGGTCGCCAGCTCGATGCTGTCATCGCCACCCTGGGTGCCGATGTGGCCAAGGTGGTGGTGGCTTACGAGCCCGTTTGGGCCATCGGCACCGGCAAGACCGCTTCGCCTGAGCAGGCGCAGGCCGTGCACGCTTTCTTGCGCGCGCGCCTGAAGTCGGCTCAGCCGGCGGCGGCTCAAGTGCCCCTGCTTTACGGCGGCAGCGTCAAGCCTGACAACGCAGCGGAGCTGTTCGCCCAAGCCGACATTGATGGCGGCCTGATTGGCGGCGCCTCGCTCAAGGCGGCTGACTTCGCCGCCATCGCGCGCGCGGCCTGATCGGCTTGCGCATTCACTGATTTCAGGAGTTCGAGTTCATGCAACAAGCCTTGTTGACCATCGTCTTGCTGCTGCAAGTGGTGTCGGCGCTGGCCATGATTGGCCTGGTGCTGGTCCAGCACGGCAAGGGCGCCGACATGGGCGCCTCATTCGGGGGCGGCTCGTCCGGCAGCCTGTTTGGTGCCACCGGTAGTGCCAATTTCCTGTCCCGCTCCACGGCGGTGGCGGCCACGGTGTTCTTCGTGTCCACCCTGGCGTTGGCGTACTTCGGCACCAACCGTGGTGCCGTGTCGGAGCAGCCATCGTTGCTGGAGCAGGCGGCCAGTGCCGCAGCTCAAGCCTCGGGTGCAGCGCCGGCTTCGGCCCCCGCCGCGCCCGCATCTGGCGCGGCCCTGATTCCCACCAAGTGAGGTCGGGTGCGCGTTCTCTGGGTGCACCCAGGGGCGCGCACGAAAGTACACATTCACGCCACACACCCTGCGTGAAGAAGTGTTTTTCGGTTTAGAATCTGAGTCTTCGGTGAGCAATCCTCAGGCAAGCCGAAGCAAAGTTCGACAAGCGGTCACAAAGAGGTGATGCAGCTTGACGTCAGGTCCCCAGCCTGGTGTCCATTCGAATGCCGACGTGGTGAAATTGGTAGACACGCTATCTTGAGGGGGTAGTGGCGAAAGCTGTGCGAGTTCGAGTCTCGCCGTCGGCACCAAAAGATCAAACGAGTCTTTGTGTCCACCCACATGATCAGCGCCAGTTGCTTGCTTGTAGCTGATCGGATGTGCGACGACAGGATCCCGTCGGGGTTCCGTGTCCGTGGTGCGAAGTTCTCTGGAGGGCGCGCCCTGGCCGCTGCCAAGTCGGTTTTATTTCCGGCTGGTGGGTTGCCTGGCGCGCTTTTTGTTTTGTCGATGTGTTCCAATCGCGCAGCGCACGCTTGGTGCGCTGCAGCATGACGTTCAATCAGAAAGCCCATGGCCATGAACATTGAGCAATACCTGCCAGTCATCCTTTTCATCCTGGTCGGCGTGGGTGTCGGCGTTGCGCCTCAGGTGCTGGGTTTCTTGTTGGGCCCCCGTCGCCCTGACGAAGCCAAGAACTCCCCGTACGAATGCGGCTTCGAAGCCTTCGAAGACGCGCGCATGAAATTCGATGTGCGCTATTACCTGGTCGCCATCCTGTTCATCCTGTTCGACCTGGAAATCGCATTCTTGTTCCCCTGGGCCGTGGCCCTCAAGGAGGTCGGCATGACCGGCTTCCTGACCGTCATGCTGTTCCTGGGCATCCTGGTCGTGGGTTTTGCCTACGAGTGGAAAAAGGGCGCCCTGGACTGGGAATGAAGCTGCAGACCGTGCCCACCCCACCAGCCTGGGCACCGATGGGCACCAACGGAATCTGAAGAGGTAATCACATGGGCATCGAAGGCGTTTTCAAGGAAGGTTTCATCACCACCTCCGCCGACACCCTGATCAACTGGTCGAAGACCGGCTCGCTGTGGCCGATGACCTTCGGCCTGGCGTGCTGCGCGGTCGAGATGATGCACGCGGGTGCCGCGCGCTACGACATCGACCGCTTCGGCATGCTGTTCCGCCCCAGCCCTCGTCAGTCCGACCTGATGATCGTGGCCGGCACGCTGTGCAACAAGATGGCACCCGCGCTGCGCAAGGTCTACGACCAGATGGCCGAGCCCCGCTGGGTGCTGTCCATGGGCTCGTGCGCCAACGGCGGCGGCTATTACCACTACAGCTACTCGGTGGTGCGCGGTTGCGACCGCATCGTGCCCGTCGACGTCTACGTGCCGGGCTGCCCCCCGACCGCTGAAGCGCTGCTCTACGGCATCTTGCAGCTGCAAGCCAAGATCCGCCGTGAGAACACCATCGCCCGCTGATCAGGAAGCACGCGCATGAGCCAGAAACTCGCCACCCTGCAAGCCGCCCTGGAGTCCGCTCTGGGTGACAAGATCAAGCGCCTGGTCGTCGACCGCGGCGAGATCACCATCACCGTTTCCGCTGCCGACTACGAAGGCGTGGCGCTCACCTTGCGCGACGACGCCTCGCTGAAGTTCGAGCAGCTGATGGACCTGTGCGGCATCGACTATTCGGCCTACAAGGACGGAGCCGAAAGCATCTACACCGAAGGCCCGCGTTTTTGCGTCGTCAGCCACCTGCTGTCGGTGACCAAGAACTGGCGCGTGCGCCTGAAGGTGTTTGCCCTGGATGACGACTTCCCCGTCGTCAAGTCGGTCAACCCGATCTGGAACGCAGCCAACTGGTTCGAGCGCGAAGCCTTCGACCTGTATGGCATCGTGTTCGATGGCCACGAAGACCTGCGCCGCATCCTGACCGACTACGGCTTCATCGGTCACCCCTTCCGCAAGGACTTCCCGGTGTCCGGCCACGTCGAGATGCGCTACGACGCCGAGCAAAAACGCGTGATCTACCAGCCGGTGTCCATCGAGCCGCGCGAGATCACCCCGCGCATCATCCGCGAAGACAACTACGGTGGTCTGCACTGATCGCTGGAGCACTGAGTCATGGCTGAAATCAAGAACTACACCCTGAACTTCGGTCCGCAGCACCCTGCGGCACACGGCGTGCTGCGCCTGGTGCTGGAGCTGGACGGCGAAGTCATTCAGCGCGCCGACCCCCACATCGGCCTGCTGCACCGTGCCACCGAAAAGCTGGCCGAGTCCAAGACCTACATCCAGTCGCTGCCCTACATGGATCGCCTGGACTACGTCTCGATGATGAGCAACGAGCACGCTTACTGCCTGGCCATCGAGAAGATGCTGGGCGTGGACGTGCCGGTTCGCGCGCAGTACATCCGCGTGATGTTCGCGGAAATCACCCGCGTGCTGAACCACCTGCTCTGGCTGGGCTGCCACGGTTTCGACTGCGGCGCCATGAACATCCTGATCTACTGCTTCCGCGAGCGCGAAGACCTCTTCGACATGTACGAAGCGGTGTCGGGCGCGCGCATGCACGCGGCCTACTTCCGTCCGGGCGGGGTCTACCGCGACCTGCCGGACACCATGCCGCAGTACAAGGCCAGCAAGATCCGCAACGCCCGCGCCATCTCGAAACTCAACGAGAACCGCCAGGGCTCGCTGCTGGACTTCATCGACGACTTCACCCAGCGCTTCCCCAAGCTGGTGGACGAGTACGAAACCCTGCTGACCGACAACCGCATCTGGAAGCAGCGCACCGTCGGCATCGGCGTGGTCTCGCCTGAGCGTGCCCTGCAAATGGGCATGACGGGCGCCATGCTGCGTGGCTCGGGCGTCGTGTGGGACCTGCGCAAGCACCAGCCCTACGACGTCTACGACAAGCTGGACTTCGACATCCCCGTTGGCACCAACGGCGACTGCTACGACCGCTATGTGGTGCGCGTGGAAGAGCTGCGCCAGTCCAACCGCATCATCAAACAGTGCGTGGACTGGCTTCGCCAGAACCCGGGCCCGGTCATCACCGACAACCACAAGGTGGCACCGCCTTCGCGCGTCGAGATGAAGTCCTCGATGGAAGAGCTGATCCACCACTTCAAGCTCTTCACCGAAGGCTTCCACGTGCCCGAGTCCGAGGCTTATGCCGCGGTCGAGCACCCCAAGGGCGAGTTCGGCATCTACCTGGTGTCCGACGGCGCCAACAAGCCCTATCGCCTGAAGATCCGCGCCCCCGGCTTCCCGCACTTGGCCGCCCTGGACGAGATGTCCAAGGGCCACATGATTGCCGACGCCGTGGCCATCATCGGCACGATGGACATCGTGTTCGGTGAGATCGACCGCTGATCGACCACACAGACGCGACCGCCAACCGAGCAGCCCCACCATGTTGAGCGAACAAACCAAAGCGCGGTTCGACCGCGAACTCGCCAAGTACCCGGCCGACCAGCGCATCTCCGCGGTCATGGCCTGCCTGTCCATCCTCCAGCAGGAGCGTGGCTGGGTCTCGTCCGAGAGCGAGCAGGAACTGGCCGACTACCTCGGCGTGGCCCCCATGGCCGTGCACGAAGTCACCAGCTTCTACAACATGTACAACCAGAAGCCGGTGGGCCAGTTCAAGCTGAACGTGTGCACCAACCTGCCTTGCCAACTGCGCGATGGTGAAAAGGCCCTGCAGCACGTCTGCAGCAAGCTGGGCGTCGAGCCCTACGGCACCACCGCCGATGGCGTGTTCACCGTGCAACCCAGCGAGTGCCTGGGTGCCTGCGCCGATGCGCCGGTGATGCTGGTCAACGACCGTCAGATGTTGAGCTTCATGAGCAACGAGAAGCTGGACCAGCTGCTCGACCTCCTGAAGTCCAAAGCGAAGTGAAGGGCAGGGCGATGATCGATCTCTCCCAATTTCAGGCGACCGGCAAGGAAACCGTTTTCCACGGCCGCCACATCAACCCCCAGATCTACGCCGACATCAACGGCAGCAACTGGTCCATCAAGGATTACGAAGCCCGCGGTGGCTACGCAGCCCTGCGCAAGATCCTGGGCAAGGACGGTGGTGAAGGCCTGTCGCAAGACCAGGTGATCGCCGAGGTCAAGGCTTCCGGCTTGCGTGGCCGTGGCGGCGCCGGCTTCCCCACGGGCCTGAAGTGGAGCTTCATGCCCCGCGCCTTCCCGGGTCAGAAGTACCTGGTGTGCAACTCCGACGAGGGGGAGCCGGGCACCGCCAAGGATCGCGAGATCCTGATGCACAACCCGCACACCGTCATCGAAGGCATGATCATCGCGGCCTACGCGATGGGCATCTCGGTGGGCTACAACTACATCCACGGCGAGATCTTCGAGGTCTACGAGCGCTTCGAAGCGGCCCTGGAAGAAGCCCGTGCGGCCGGTTACCTGGGTGACAACATCCTGGGCAGCGGTTTCAGCTTCCAGCTGCACGCGCACCACGGCTTCGGCGCCTACATCTGCGGCGAAGAAACCGCGCTGATCGAGTCGATCGAAGGCAAGAAGGGCCAGCCCCGCTTCAAGCCGCCGTTCCCGGCGAGCTTCGGCGTCTACGGCAAGCCCACCACCATCAACAACACCGAAACCTTCGCGGCCGTCCCCTGGATCATCCGCAACGGTGGCGAGGCTTACCTGGCCGTCGGCAAGCCCAACAACGGTGGCACCAAGCTGTTCACCGTCTCGGGCGACGTCGAGATGCCCGGCAACTTCGAGGTCCCGCTGGGCACGCCCTTCAGCACCTTGCTGGAGCTGGCCGGTGGCGTGCGCAAGGGCCGCAAGCTCAAGGCCGTGATCCCCGGTGGTTCGTCTTCGCCGGTGATCCCCGCCGATGTGATGATGGGCCTGACGATGGACTATGACGCTATCGCCAAGGCGGGCTCCATGCTGGGCTCGGGCGCGGTCATCGTGCTGGACGACTCGCGGTGCATGGTCAAGAGCCTGCTGCGCCTGAGCTACTTCTACATGCACGAGTCCTGCGGCCAGTGCACGCCTTGCCGCGAAGGCACGGGCTGGCTGTGGCGCGTGGTGCAACGCATCGAGGCCGGCCAGGGGCGCCTCGAAGACATCGACCTGCTGAACTCGGTCGCCGACAACATCCAGGGCCGCACCATTTGCGCGCTGGGCGATGCCGCCGCCATGCCGGTGCGTGCCTTCATCAAGCACTTCCGCGAAGAGTTCGTGCACCACATCGAGCACAAGACCTGCGTGGTCCCGGCCTATGTCTAAGCGCCCCCACGCTCGGAATACCTCGCTGCCCCCCGCGGGGGCTGGCCTTCCTTGGGGCGGCCCGGCGGAAGGCCGGCCGCACGCCGCAAAAGGTGAGTAAACGCTATGGTTGAAATCGAAATCGACGGCCGAAAGGTCCAGGTCCAGGAAGGCTCCATGCTGATCCGGGCCGCCGAAGAACACGGCACCTACATCCCGCACTTCTGCTATCACAAGAAGTTGTCGGTGGCGGCGAACTGCCGCATGTGCCTGGTGGACATCGAGAAGGCTCCCAAGCCCATGCCCGCCTGCGCCACGCCTGTGACGCAGGGCATGATCGTTCGCACCAAGAGCGAAAAAGCCATCAAGGCCCAGCAGTCCGTCATGGAGTTCCTGCTGATCAACCACCCGCTGGATTGCCCGATCTGCGACCAGGGGGGGGAGTGCCAGCTGCAGGACCTGGCCGTGGGCTACGGCGCCGGCAAGTCGCGCTACGAAGAAGAAAAGCGCGTGGTGTTCCCCAAGGACGTCGGCCCGCTGATCTCGATGGAGGAGATGAGCCGCTGCATCCAGTGCACCCGCTGCGTCCGCTTCGGCCAGGAAATCGCCGGCGTGATGGAGCTCGGCATGTCCAACCGTGGTGAGCACTCCGAGATCGAGACCTTCGTCGGCCGGTCGATCGACTCCGAGCTGTCGGGCAACATGATCGACATCTGCCCGGTCGGCGCGCTCACCAGCAAGCCCTTCCGCTACAGCGCTCGCACCTGGGAGCTGTCGCGCCGCAAGAGCGTCTCGCCCCACGATTCCACCGGCGCCAACCTGATCGTCCAGGTCAAGAACGGCAAGGTGATGCGCGTGGTGCCGCTCGAGAACGAGTCGGTCAACGAATGCTGGATCGCCGACCGCGACCGCTTCAGCTATGAGGCCTTGAACAGCGACGACCGCCTGACCCAGCCCATGATCAAGCAGGGCGGTCAGTGGCGTGAAGTCGACTGGACGACAGCCCTGGAGTACGTGGCCAACGGCCTCAAGGGTGTCAAGACCGAGCACGGTGCCGCCGCCATCGGCGCGCTGGCCACCGAGCACAGCACCGTCGAAGAGCTTTACCTGCTGGGCCAGCTGGTGCGTGGCCTGGGCTCCGACAACGTCGACACCCGCCTGCGCAATGCCGACTTCACCAATGGTGCTGGCGCCCGCTGGCTGGGCCTGCCCGTGGCCGAGCTGAGCACGCTGGACCGCGCCCTGGTGATCGGCTCCTTCCTGCGCAAGGACCACCCGCTGTTCGCCTCGCGCCTGCGCCAGGCTGTCAAACGCGGCGCCAAGGTGTCCGCCATCGGTGGCGCCAACGACGACTGGCTGATGCCCCTGGCTCAGCGCGTCACCGTGGCCCCGAGCGCCTGGGCGCAGGCCCTGGGTGACGTGGCCGTGGCGATCGCCAACCAGTTGGGCCTCGACATCCCCTGCAGCGGCACCGCCACCGACGCCGCCAAGGCCATCGCCGCCTCGCTGCTGTCCGGCCAGAACAAGGCCGTGTTGCTGGGCAACGCCGCCGCGCAACACCCGCAAGCCTCGACCCTGCAGGCCCTGGGCCAGTGGATCGCCGAGAAGACCGGCGCCAAGCTGGGCTACCTGAGCGAGTCGGCCAACACCGTCGGCGCTCAGCTCGTGGGCGCGCAGCCTCAGCAAGGTGGCCTCAACGCCGGCCAGATGCTGTCGGGCAAGTCGATCAAGGCGCTCGTGCTGCTGGGCGTCGAGCCCGAGTTCGACAGCGCCAACCCGGCCGCTGCGGTGCAAGCCGTGCAAGCCGCCGAGATGGTCGTGGTGATGAGCCCCTTCAAGGGCGCTGCCCCCGAATACGCCGACGTGATCCTGCCGGTTGCGCCTTTCAGCGAAACCTCTGGCACCTTCGTCAACGCCGAAGGCCGCGCTCAGAGCTTCCACGGCGTGGTCAAGCCCCTGGCTGAGACCCGTCCGGCCTGGAAGGTGCTGCGCGTGCTGGGCACGATGCTGGGCATCAGCGATTTCGCCTTCGAAACCTCGGAAGAGGTCAAGGCCCGCGCCCTGGGTGACCTGGCCGCGCTGCCAGCCAAGCTGAACAACGCCACCTCGGCCGCCATCGCCATCGGTGGTGGCACCGGCGCCCTCGAGCGCTTGGCCGACCTGCCGATCTACAGCGCCGACGCCTTGGTGCGTCGCTCGCCCTCGCTGCAAGCCACGGCCGATGCCAAGCCGCCCGTGGCCAGCTTGCCGCCTGCCCTGTGGGCCGAGCTGGGTCTGAGCGAAGGCGCGCAAGTCAAGGTGTCGCAAGACGCGGCTTCGGCTGTGCTGCCCGCCGTGCTCGACGCCAGCCTGCCGGCCAACGTCGTGCGCGTGCCCACCGGTCACGTCGCCACCGCCTCGCTGGGTGCTGCCTTCGGCAACATCCGCGTCGAAAAGGCCTGAAGGGCAGGGGAGACAACAGATGATTGACACCCTCTACAACGCTGGAGCTGCCAACCTCGGTGCCGCATGGCCCGTGGTCTGGTCGCTCATCAAGATCGTGGCCCTGCTGTTGCCGCTGCTGGGCTGCGTCGCCTACCTGACTTTGTGGGAACGCAAGGCCATCGGCTGGTCGCAGATCCGCCCGGGCCCGAACCGCACCGGTCCGTTTGGCCTGCTGCAGCCCATCGCCGACGCCGTCAAGCTGATCTTCAAGGAGATCATCACCCCGACGGCGGCCAACAAGGGCTTGTTCTTCCTGGGCCCGATCATGACCATCATGCCGGCCCTGGCCGCATGGGCCGTGATCCCCTTCGGCCCTGAAGTCGCGCTGGCCAATGTCAACGCCGGCCTGCTGTTCCTGATGGCCATCACCTCGATGGAGGTCTATGGCGTGATCATCGCCGGCTGGGCTTCGAACTCGAAGTACGCCTTCCTGGGCGCCCTGCGCGCCTCGGCGCAGATGGTGTCGTACGAAATCGCGATGGGCTTCTGCTTCGTGGTCGTGCTGATGACAGCCGGCTCGCTCAACATGACCGACATCGTGCTGAGCCAGAACAAGGGCCAGTTCGCCGACATGGGCCTGAGCTTCCTGTCCTGGAACTGGCTGCCGCTGCTGCCCATCACCGTCGTGTACTTCATCTCTGGCCTGGCCGAAACCAACCGCCACCCCTTTGACGTGGTCGAAGGCGAGTCGGAAATCGTGGCCGGTCACATGATCGAGTACTCGGGCATGTCCTTCGCCATGTTCTTCCTGGCCGAGTACGCCAACATGATCCTGGTCTCGACCCTGTGCGCGATCATGTTCTTCGGCGGCTGGCTGCCCCCGATCGAAGCCCTGAGCTTCATCCCGGGCTGGATCTGGCTGGGCATCAAGACCTTCATCATCGTCACCATGTTCCTGTGGGTGCGCGCCTCGTTCCCGCGCTTCCGCTACGACCAGATCATGCGCCTGGGCTGGAAGATCTTCATCCCCGTCACCCTGGTCTGGCTGATCGTGGTGGGCGTCTGGATGATGTCGCCCTGGAACATCTGGAACTGAGACTGAGAGGACACCCCACCATGAGCACGTCCTTCAAGGAATTCGTCTCCAGCTTCTTCCTGCTGGAGTTGTTCAAGGGCCTGGCCGTGACCGGCCGCCACTTCCTCAAGCCGCACATCACCGTGCAGTTCCCGGAAGAAAAGACCCCGATGTCGCCGCGCTTCCGTGGCCTGCACGCCCAACGCCGCTATGACAACGGCGAAGAGCGCTGCATCGCCTGCAAGCTGTGCGAAGCGGTCTGCCCGGCCATGGCCATCACCATCGAGTCGGCCGTGCGCGAAGACGGCCAGCGCCGCACCACGCGCTACGACATCGACCTGACCAAGTGCATCTTCTGCGGTTTCTGCGAAGAAAGCTGCCCGGTCGACGCCATCGTCGAGACGCACATCTTCGAATACCACGGTGAAAAGCGTGGCGACCTGTACTTCACCAAGGACATGCTCCTGGCGGTGGGTGATCGCTACGAAAAGGACATCGCTGCCAACAAGGAGGCGGACGCGAAATATCGCTGACCGATCATGGACACCTTCAGCCTACTTTTCTACACCTTCTCTTTCGTGCTGGTCTACGCGGGCTTCCGCGTGATCACCGCCAAGAGCCCGGTGACCGCCGCCCTGCACCTGGTGCTGGCCTTCGCCAGCGCCTCCTGCGTCTGGATGCTGCTGCAGGCCGAGTTCCTCGCCATCGCCCTCGTGCTCGTGTACGTGGGGGCGGTGATGGTGCTCTTCCTGTTCGTGGTGATGATGCTCGACATCAACACCGACTCGCTGCGCCAGGGCTTCTGGAAGCACTTCCCCGTGGCCGGCATCATCGGCGTGGTCATCGCCCTGGAAATGTCCTTCGTGCTGACCCGCGGCTTTGACCTGCCCACGGCCAAGCCGATGCCGCCCGAAGTCGCCCAGGTGGCCAACACCAAGGCGCTGGGCATCGACCTCTACACCAACTACCTGTTCCCCGTGCAGGTGGCTGCAGTCATCCTGCTGGTGGGCATCATCGCCGCGATCGCCCTGACCCTGCGTCAGCGCAAGGACTCGCGTTCGCAGAACGTCGGTGAGCAGGTCCGCGTCAAGAAGGCCGACCGCCTGCGGGTGGTCAAGGTGGCGCCTCAGGTCGAGGCCCCCGCAGCTGCTCAACAAGAAGAAGGAGGCAAGGCATGACCACCTCGATCACCCTCGGGCACTTCTTGTCGCTCGGCGCCATCCTGTTCGCGATGTCGGTCATCGGCATCTTCCTGAACCGCAAGAACCTGATCGTGCTGCTGATGGCCATCGAGCTGATGCTCCTGGCCGTGAACATGAACTTCGTGGCCTTCTCCCATTACCTTGGGAACATGGACGGTCAGGTCTTCGTGTTCTTCATCCTGACCGTGGCGGCCGCCGAGTCGGCCATCGGTCTGGCCATCCTGGTGGTGTTGTTCCGCAACCGCTCGTCGATTGCCGTGGACGAACTCGACACCCTCAAGGGCTGATGCGACGCCAGGAGAACAAGAACCATGTCTGAGCTTTCCCTCAACTCCCTGCTGGCGGTGCCCCTGGCGCCGCTGGTCGGATCGATCGTCGCGGGCCTGTTCGGCGGCTACATCGGCCGACGTCCTGCCCACCTGATCACCATCCTGGGTGTGCTGGTGTCCTTCATCATCTCGGCGATGACGCTGAAGGCGGTGGCCGTTGACGGCGCCACCTTCAACGCCACCGTCTACGAGTGGATGACCCTGGGCTCCCTCAAGATGGAAGTCGGCTTCATGGTCGACGGCCTGACCGCGATGATGATGTGCGTGGTGACCTTCGTGTCCCTGATGGTGCACATCTACACCATCGGCTACATGGAAGAAGACGACGGCTACCAGCGCTTCTTCTCGTACATCTCGCTGTTCACCTTCTCGATGTTGATGCTCGTGATGAGCAACAACCTGCTGCAGCTGTTCTTCGGCTGGGAAGCGGTGGGCCTGGTGTCGTACCTCTTGATCGGTTTCTGGTTCAAGAAGCCCACGGCGATTTTCGCCAACATGAAGGCCTTCCTGGTCAACCGCGTGGGTGACTTCGGCTTCATCCTGGGCATCGGCCTGCTGCTGGCCTACACCGGCACGCTCAACTACACCGAGCTGTTCGCCAAGGCCAACGACCTGACCGCCTTGAGCCTGCCCAAGACCGACTGGTCCCTGATCACGGTCATCTGCATCTGCCTGTTCATCGGTGCGATGGGCAAGTCGGCGCAGTTCCCGCTGCACGTGTGGCTGCCTGACTCGATGGAAGGCCCGACCCCGATCTCCGCGCTGATCCACGCCGCCACCATGGTGACGGCAGGCATCTTCATGGTGACCCGCATGTCGCCGCTGTTTGAGCTGTCGGACGCCGCGCTGAACTTCATCCTGGTGATCGGCTCCATCACGGCGCTGTTCATGGGTTTCCTGGGCATCATCCAGAACGACATCAAGCGCGTGGTGGCTTACTCCACGCTGTCGCAGCTGGGTTACATGACCGTGGCCCTGGGCCTGTCGGCCTACAACGTGGCCGTCTTCCACCTGATGACGCACGCCTTCTTCAAGGCCCTGCTGTTCCTCGGTGCCGGCTCGGTCATCATCGGCATGCACCACGACCAGGACATCCGCAACATGGGTGGCCTGTGGAAGCGCATGCCCATCACCTGGATCACCTCGCTGCTGGGCTCGCTGGCCCTGATCGGCACGCCTTTCTTCGCCGGTTTCTACTCGAAGGACTCGATCCTGATCGCCGTGGAGCACAGCCACCTGCCGGCCGCTGGTTTCGCCCAGTTCGCCGTGATGACGGGTGTCTTCGTGACCGCCTTCTACAGCTTCCGGATGTACTTCCTGGTCTTCCACGGCAAGGAGCGCTTCCACCACAAGCCGTTCCCCGGCGAGCATGACCACCACGACGACCATGGTGACGAGCACCACCACGAGCCGCACGAGTCCCCATGGGTGGTGACGGCCCCGCTGCTGCTGCTGGCCATCCCCTCGGTCGTGATCGGCTTCCTGACCATCGAGCCCATGCTGTTCGGCGACTTCCTGAAGTCGGCCATCACGGTGGACGCGGCCAAGCACCCGGCCATGGCCGAGCTGGCGCACCACTTCCACGGCGCCACCGCCATGGCCCTGCACGGCTTCCAGACCCTGCCGTTCTTCCTGGCGCTGGGCGGTGTGGTCACGGCTTACGTGTTCTACCTGGTGGCCCCGCAGATCCCGGCGTTCTTCGCCAAGGTGCTGCGTCCGCTGATCGTCATCGGCGAGAACAAGTACTTCCTCGACTGGTTCAACGAAAACGTCCTGGCCGCAGGTGCTCGCCTGCTCGGCCGTGGCTTCTGGAAGATCGGCGACGTTGCCCTGATCGACGGCTTGCTCGTCAACGGCTCGGCCAAGCTGGTCGGCTTGATCGGCTCGGTGGTCCGCCTGTTCCAGACCGGTTACCTCTATCACTACGCGCTGGTCATGATCCTGGGGGTGTTCGCCCTCATGACCTGGTTCGTGTTCATGCAACCCTGAGCACGAGGAAGCGCCCATGCAAACCATGTCCAACATCCTCTCTCTGGCCATCTGGGTCCCGGTGGCATTCGGGATCCTGCTGCTGGCCGCCGGCCGCCAGGACAACCCCGGCGCTGCGCGCTGGATCGCCTTGGTCGGCTCGATCGCAGGTTTCCTGGTCACCATCCCCCTGATGACCGACTTCGACACCACGACCGCTGCGATGCAGTTCGTGGAGAAGGCCCCGTGGATCGAACGCTTCAACGTCACGTACCACCTGGGTGTCGATGGCATCTCGATGTGGTTCGTGCCGCTGACGGCCTTCATCACCGTCATCGTGGTGCTGGCTGGCTGGGAGGTCATCGAAGACCGCCCGCACCAGTACTTCGGGGCCTTCCTGATCCTGTCGGGCCTGATGATCGGTGTGTTCGCCGCGCTCGACGGCATGCTGTTCTACGTGTTCTTCGAAGCCACGCTGATCCCGATGTACATCATCATCGGCGTGTGGGGTGGCCCGCGCCGTGTGTACGCCGCCTTCAAGTTCTTCCTGTACACGCTGTTGGGCTCGCTGCTGATGCTGGTGGCCCTGATCTTCCTGTACTACAAGTCGGGTGGTTCGTTCAGCATCCTCGACTGGCACAAGCTGCCGCTGGGCGCCACGCCGCAGGCGCTGCTCTTCGGTGCCTTCTTCGCGGCCTTCGCCGTGAAGGTGCCGATGTTCCCGGTGCACACCTGGCTGCCCGACGTGCACGTCGAAGCACCCACAGGTGGCTCGGCCGTGCTGGCCGCCATCATGCTGAAGCTGGGTTGCTACGGTTTCCTGCGCTTCATGCTGCCCATCGTGCCGGACGCCTCGCATGAGTTCGCGCCGCTGGTGATAACCCTGTCGCTGATCGGTGTGATCTACATCGGCCTGGTGGCGATGGTGCAGGGCGACATGAAGAAGCTGGTGGCGTACTCGTCCATCGCGCACATGGGCTTCGTGACCCTGGGCTTCTTCATCTTCAACGAACTCGGTGTGGTCGGTGGCCTGGTCCAGATGATCGCCCACGGCTTCGTCTCGGGCGCCATGTTCCTGAGCATTGGCGTGCTGTACGACCGCGTGCACTCGCGTGAGATCGCCTCTTATGGCGGCGTGGTCAACACCATGCCCAAGTTCGCCGCCTTCGCGCTGCTGTTCTCGATGGCCAACTGCGGCCTGCCGGGCACCGCTGGCTTCGTGGGCGAGTGGATGGTGATCCTGGGTGCGGTCCAGTACGACTTCCTGATCGGTGCCCTGGCTGCCACCGCGCTGATCTTCGGCGCCGCCTACACGCTGTGGATGTACAAGCGCGTGTACTTCGGCGACGTGACCAACGACGACGTGCGCGGCCTGAGCGACATCAACGCCCGCGAATTCCTGATCCTGGCCGTGCTGGCGGCCGCCGTGCTGTGGATGGGTATCCAGCCCAAGCCCTTCACCGACGTGATGCACGTCTCGGTGACAGAGCTGCTCAAGCACGTCGCTCAAAGCAAGCTGAACTGAAGGCCTACACAACATGACTGACCTGAACTGGCTCGCGGTGACCCCCGAGATCGTCCTGCTGGGCATGGCCTGCCTGGTGGCGTTGCTGGACCTCTTCGTCACCTGTCCCCAACGCCGTCCCACCTACTACCTGACCCTGGCTTCGCTGGCCGCAGTCGCCGCCTTGCACCTCGTCGAGATCGACAACGGTGCGACGGCCTACGCCATGCAGAAGATGGTCGTGATCGACCCCATGGGCCACCTGCTGGCCCTGTGCGCGACGCTGGCCACCATGGGCAGCCTGGTCTACGCCCAGGTCTACGCCGGCCCGCGCGACCTGGCCAAGGGCGAGCTCTACACCCTGAGCATGTTCTCGCTGCTGGGCATCAGCATCATGATCATGGGCAACAACTTCCTGACCATCTACCTGGGTCTGGAGCTGATGTCTTTGTCGCTGTACGCGCTGGTGGCCCTGCGCCGCGATCACGCTCAGTCGACCGAAGCGGCCATGAAGTACTTCGTGCTGGGTGCGCTGGCTTCGGGCTTCCTGCTCTACGGCCTGTCGATGATGTACGGCGCCACCGGTTCGCTCGACATCGCCGAGGTCTACCAGGCCACGCTGGCTGGTGACTTGAACAAGCAGGTGCTGGCTTTCGGTCTGGTGTTCATCGTGGCCGGTCTGGCCTTCAAGCTGGGCGTGGTGCCCTTCCACATGTGGGTGCCCGACGTCTACCAAGGCGCACCCACGGCCGCCACGCTGCTGATCGCCGGTGCGCCCAAGCTGGCTGCTTTCGCGATCACCATGCGCATCCTGGTCGAAGGCCTCATCAACCTGGCCACCGACTGGCAGCAGATGATGATGATCCTGGCCGTGGCCTCGATGACGCTGGGCAACCTGGCCGCGATCGCGCAGACCAACCTCAAGCGCATGCTGGCGTACTCGGGCATCGCGCAGCTGGGCTTCATGCTGCTGGGCTTCGTGCCCACCGTGATCGCTGGCAACACCGTCTCGGCCGGCAATGGCTACGGCTCGTCGCTGTTCTACGTGCTGACCTACGTGCTGACCACGCTGGGCACCTTCGGTCTGATCATGGTGTTGTCTCGCCCCGGTTTCGAGTCGGAGCAGGTCTCTGACCTGGCCGGCCTGGCCAAGCGCAGCCCGGTGCTGGCCGCTGTCATGCTGGTGTTCATGTTCTCGCTGGCCGGCATCCCGCCGACCGTGGGCTTTTACGCCAAGCTGGCCGTGCTGCAGTCCCTGATCACGACCAACTCGCCGCTGCTGCTGCAGCTGTCCATCGTGGCGGTGCTGCTGTCGCTGGTGGGTGCGTTCTACTACCTGCGCGTCGTCAAGGTCATGTATTTCGACGAGCCGGTGCAGACGCAAGCCGTGGCCGAAGGCTCGGGCGCTCGCTTGCTGCTGTCGGCCAACGCGCTGGCCGTGCTGGTGCTGGGCATCTTGCCCAGCGGCCTGCTGTCGCTGTGCGCCCGCGCCATCACGCAGTCGTTGGCGGGCTGATGGGCAGGCCGCATCGCCAAGAGGGCCCGGCATGACGGGCCTGGTCCCCGCCTGGGCCGTCGTCACCGTGCTCCTGGCCGCGTTGATCGCGGCCAATTTGCCGTTTGTGAACGAGCGGCTGTTTGTGTTTGGCCCAAGCCGTGAGCCCAAGACGGTGGCTTGGCGGGTGCTCGAGCTGCTGGTCTATGGCACGCTGATTGCGCTGCTTGGTCGTGCGCTGGAATCCCACCTCGGCCGCGCCAGCGTGGTGCGCTGGGAGTTCGTGGCCGTGTGGCTGTGCGTGTTCCTCACGCTGGCCTTTCCGGGCTTCGTCTGGCGTTACCTGCGCAAGCATTGAGCCCTGCACGAGGCGGCCGCCGACCCCTGCCAGACTGACCACCATGAACCAGGACAACGACGCCCACCTCAAAGAGCACACGCTGAGTTCGACTCGGGTGTACGAGGGCTCCTTCATCCGCGTGCAGCGCGACGAGGTGCGCCTGCCCGATGGCAAGCAGGCTGCGCGCGAGTATGTGCTTCATCCGGGGGCGGTGATGATCGTGGCGGTGCTGCCGGACGGGCGCCTGGTGCTTGAGCGCCAATACCGCCACCCAGTCAAACGCGTGATGATCGAGTTCCCGGCCGGCAAACTGGACCCGGGCGAGGGCGGGCTGCGTTGCGCGCAACGTGAGCTGCTTGAAGAAACCGGCTACACGGCGACCCGCTGGGCCCGCGCTGGCTTGATGCACCCGGTCATCGGCTACGCCGACGAGTTCATCGAAATCTGGTTTGCCGAGGGTTTGAAGGCGGGCGAGCGCCAACTCGACGAGGGGGAGTTCCTCGACGTGTTCGCCGCCAGCCAGCAGGAACTCGAGGACTGGGTTCGAGACGGCGAGTTGACCGACGTGAAAACCATCGTCGGCATGATGTGGCTGCAGAAATGGCGCGGCGGTGACTGGCCGCTGCAATGGGTCGAGGCATGACATCCCCTCACGTGCTGCCGCTCGATTCGGTGGTGCCGCAGAACGATCAACATGCTGGTGGTTGACCTCCATTGCGAACATGGCCACGTCTTCGAGGGCTGGTTCGCCTCAGCCGATGACCTGGCGTCGCAACAGGCCCTTGGGCTCGTGAGTTGCCCGGTGTGTGCCTCGACTGAGGTGGTGCGTCGGCCGTCCGCTGTGCGGCTCAACGTGTCGGCGCTCAAGGCTGAAAAGGCGGGGGCACGGGCTTCGGTGTCCGGCAAGCCCGTGCACCCGCCTGGGCAAGTGCCATCCGGGCGGGGTGACGTGGCGCAAACGGTTGGCGCTGCGCAGCGAGTGCCCCTGGGTGCCCCGACGCAGCCTCAGGCCGCCGAGGTGCACGCCGAACCGGGCATTGCCACCGCCGAGGCGCTCCAGGCGATGTACCTGCAAGCGGTCCGGCACGTGCTCGAGCACACCGAAGACGTGGGCGATGGCTTTGTCAAAGAAGTGCGCAACATCCACCGGGGCGACGCCCCGCAGCGGGCCCTGAGAGGGCAGGCTGATCAGGACGAGGTCGCCGAGCTCAAGGATGAGGGCATCGACGTGATGTCGCTGGCCATTCCGGAGTCGCTCAAGGGGCCTTTGCAGTGAAGGCGCGGTTGGCCGCTTGGTTCGGCAGCCGCTGATGGCAGGCGCGGGCGCCCATCAGGCGCTCGGGGCGTCCTCATGTGCCGCAGGCAGCATCCGCCCTGGGTTCAACACCCCCTTGGGGTCCAACGCAAGCTTGATGGCCTGCATCGCCGCCAGGGCTGCCGGGGGGTGGCGCCTGGCCAGCTCGTGTTTTCGCAACTCGCCGATGCCGTGCTCGGCCGAAATCGTGCCGCCGAGGGCCTGCACCGTGTCGAACACCAGCGTGTTGACAGCGAGCTCGAACGCTTCGAAGGCGTCGCCACGGGCGCAATCAGCCGGTGGCTGGACGTTGAAGTGAAGGTTGCCGTCACCCAGGTGGCCAAAGCAGACCACGGCCGAGTCCGGCCAGCGCTGGCGCAGCACAACGTCGACCTGCGCGATGAAGTCGGGGATGCGCGAGGTTGGCAAGCCGATGTCGTGCTTGACCATGCGGCCGGCGATCTTTTCGGCCATGGGGATGGCCTCGCGCAGTCGCCACATGGCCGCGCGCTGCGACAGCGATTGAGACAGGCAGGGGCTGGCGCCCTCACGTCCGCCTGCATCCGTGCTGTCGGCTGTCGCGCTGCCGGCCTCGACCAGAACGCTGGCCAGGCGTTCTTGCGCATCGGCGTCGGAGAGCGGGCTCACGGCTTCGAGCAAAAGCCACCAGGGACTGTCTTCGCCCTGGGCCTGCAGGGACGGCGCGGTGGGCAGTCGCACGCCTGCCAGCGCCCCCACGACGTCAGGCAGGTGCGTGTGCACCAGCGAGAGCGGCAGCGGTGCCATCAGTTCACAGGCCGTGAGTCCGGCGTCCAGTGCCAGGCGAGCCTGGCGCAAAAGGGCCACCGCGGCAGCTGGGTTGGCGCAGGGGACCAGGGCGGTGGCGCAGCCCTTGGGCGCTGGGTAGAGCCGCAGGCTGGCCGCCGTGATGATGCCCAGCGTGCCTTCGCTGCCGATCAGCAGGTGGCGCAGGTCGTAGCCGGTGTTGTCTTTGCGCAGGCCCTTGAGCAAGGACCAGACCTCGCCCTGAGCCGTGACCACCTCCAGGCCCAGGCACAGCTCGCGTGCGGTGCCGTAGCGCAGCACCTGCGTGCCGCCTGCGTTGGTGGCCAGCACGCCGCCGAGCGTGCAGGTGCCCTCCGAGGCCAGGCTGAGCGGAAAGAGCAGGCCCGCGAGGGCCGCAGCTTGCTGGACCTCGGCCAGGGTGCAACCCGCTTGCGCGGTCATCGAGAGGTTGTTTTCGTCCACCGACAGCACCTGGTTCAGGCGCCGCAGGCTGAGCACGACCTGCTTGCCGCTGGCGTCCGGCACCGAGCCGCCCACCAGGCTGGTGTTGCCACCTTGTGGCACGAGGCTGGCACCGTGGGCGGCGCACAGCCTGACGGCGGTGGCCACGCCCGCTGTGTCGGCCGGGCTGACCACGGCGAGTGCCCTGCCGTGGTAGCGGCCGCGCCAGTCTTGCAGGTGCTCGGTCAGTGGCTGGCTGTCATGGGGCTCGCGCACGGCCTGCTCACCCAGCTCCGCTCGCAGGGCGCGCAACAGGTCGGCGTGGCCGGTGGAAGACATCAGGCTGGGGCCTTCGGGGCCTGGCCCTTCTTGGCCTTGGGGGGCAGCACCTTCAGCCGCTGTCGCACGTACACCAGGCAGCCGACGAACAGCGCGGTGCTCAGCGCCACCTCGATGCCAGCCAGCCATTGCGATGTGCCCCGGTCACTCGCCGCCCGCACCACGCCTTCGGTGAAGTACAGCCAGATCAGCAGCGACATCCAGCGGTAGGTGTAGAGGCGGTGACGCAGCATGCCGGTCAGGGCCAAAGTCAGGGGCAGTGCTTTCCAGGCCAGCACGCCGGTGCCGCCGGGCAGCGGCGCCAGCCACAGCTCCCAGGCCACGCACAAGGCAATCAGGGCCACCAGCGCAGCCACACAAGCGGCGCGCAGTTGCTGGATCAGGGCCAGGCGCTGTGGCGTGTGCTGACCCAGGATGGGGTCGTCCAGGGCGACATCGCTGTCGAGGGGAGGCGTCAGGGGCATGGTGGGGTGAGGCTGCTTGGCGTGGCGCGGGCGCGCGTGGCCGGGCAGGCAGTGTACAGACGCTGGCATCATAGCCAGCATGACATCCAAGAGGCCCCTCCTGGCCCGCGCATCGCAGCGCTGGCACCTGCTTGTCGAGACCCTTCGCACCTGGCCCTGGCGCCAGACCTGGGACACCCTGCGGCAGCGTTTTCGAGAAGACCGGCTGGGTGTGACCGCCAGCAGCCTGACCTTCACCACCACCATCGCCCTGGTGCCTTTGTTCACGGTGATGCTGGCGTTGTTCAGCGCCTTCCCGGTGTTCGGTCGCTTTCGCAAGGCGCTGGAGCAGCAGGTGCTGGCCGGCATCCTGCCGGACGTGATTGCCAAGCAGGTGGTGCTGTCGCTGACCAAGTTCGCTGCCAAGGCCAGCCAGCTCGGGGTGTTGGGCTTGATCGGCCTGGGCGTGGCCGCCATGGCCCTGATGCTGACCATCGACCGCACGCTCAACGGCATCTGGCGGGTGCGCAGCTCCAGGCCGATCGCGCAAAGGGTGCTGGTTTACTGGGCGGCCCTGACGCTGGGGCCCCTGTTGCTGGGTGGGAGCCTGTCGTTCACGTCCTACTTGCTGTCGGCCTCGCGCGGCCTGGTGGGCGAGCTGCCGGGTGGTGTCGGCTTCCTGCTCTCGTTGACCCTGTTCGTGCTGCAGACGGCCGGGTTCGCTGCGCTCTACAAGTACGTGCCGAACACCTTCGTGCGCACCGAGCACGCCTGGGGCGGGGCGATTTTTGCCTCCCTGGGGCTGGAGCTGGCACAACGCGGGCTGGCGCTTTACCTGGCCAAGGTGCCGGCGTACTCGACCATTTACGGGGCCTTCGCGGCCGTGCCGATCTGCCTGATCTGGATCTACCTGAGCTGGCTGATCGTGCTCATGGGGGCGGTGGTGGCGGCCTACACGCCCAGCCTGCTGTCGCAGGTCAAGCGCTGGCCCGATGCGCCGGGGCTGCAGTTCTCGCTGGCGCTGGCCATCCTCAAGGCGCTGGCGGTGATGCAGCACAGCGAGCGCAAGGGCCTGTCGACGGTGGGGCTGGCGCAGCACCTGCGCACCGACCCGCTGCAGATCGAGCCGCTGCTCGAGGCGCTCAAGGCGCTGGACTGGATCGCCGAGCTGAACGAGCCCGAGGGCGATCGGGGGGCGCGCTACGTGTTGCTTTGCGACCCGGACCACACCCGCGTGGGGCCGCTGGTCGAGCGCTTGCTGCTCAAACAAGACCTGCTGGCACAGGGTTTCTGGCGCGAGGCGGCGCTGGAACGCCTCACGCTGCGTCAGGTCATGAGCTGATTCCTGCTTTTTCTGGCAGGATCAGGGTCATCCCGCTGGTCACTTTGGCGCAGGTCTGTCGCAATCAAGGTGACACCCCTTGCGTGCCGGCACCATCCGGTATCGCGACAATGTGCAACCCACTGTGAGACCCCACCGAGGAGACACATCCATGAAAGTCAGCGACATCCTGCGCGTCAAGGGCAGCACCTTGTTCACCGTTCAGCCCGAGCAGCCGCTGGCCGAAGCCGCCCAGACCATGTCCGAGCATGACATCGGCTCCCTCGTGGTCATGGACCACGGCGACCTGGCCGGCATGCTCACCTTCCGCGAGGTCATCCGCGGTGCGGTCAAGAATGGCGGCAGCTTTGGCTCGCTGGTGGTGCGCACCGTGATGGACGACCACCCCCTGACCTGCACCCCCGAGACCGACATCGACGAGGTGCGCCGCATGATGCTCAGCCGCCACGCGCGCTACATGCCGGTCATGACCCAGCGCACGCTGATGGGCGTGATCTCGTTCTACGACGTCGCCAAGGCCGTGGTCGATGGCCAGGACTTCGAAAACCGCATGCTCAAGGCCTACATCCGCGACTGGCCGGTGGAAGAAAACGCCGGCGGCGAGCGCCAGGCGCTGCTCTGAGCCGGTTTTCACCTGATGCGCATGCAACGCCCGGTTCGTCCGGGCTTTTTTGTTGCCGCCATGAACTTTCCCGCATGGGGGACAATACGCTTTTGCGTCACTGATTGATCTGGATCCCGCGTCATGGCTGGCAGCACCATTGGTCTTTTGTTCACCGTCACCAACTTCGGCGAGTCGCACGGCCCGGCCATCGGCTGCGTCATCGACGGCTGCCCCCCGGGCATGGTCTTGTCCGAAGCCGACATCCAGCCCGACCTGGACCGCCGCCGCCCCGGCACCTCGCGCCACGTCACCCAGCGCAACGAGCCCGACGCCGTCGAAATCCTCTCCGGCGTCTACGAGGGCAAGACCACGGGCGCGCCCATTGCCCTCTTGATCCGCAACACGGACCAGCGCAGCAAGGACTACGGCAACATCCTGCAGACCTTCCGCCCGGGCCACGCCGACTACACCTACTGGCACAAGTACGGCATCCGCGACCCGCGCGGTGGTGGCCGTTCCTCGGCCCGCCTGACCGCGCCCATGGTGGCCGCTGGCGCCGTGGCCAAGAGGTGGCTGCGCGAGCAGTTCGGCACCGAGATCCGTGCCTGCATGACCCAACTCGGCACCGTGCCCATCGCCTTCGAAGGCTGGGAGCACGTGCCCAACAACCCGTTCTTTGCGCCGAACACCAGCCAGATCGAGCAGCTCGAAGCCTACATGGACGAGCTGCGCAAGGACGGCGATTCGTGCGGCGCCAAGCTCATCGTCGAGGCCTCGGGCATGCCCGTGGGCCTGGGTGACCCGCTGTTCGACAAGCTCGACGCCGACATCGCCCACGCGATGATGGGCATCAACGCGGTCAAGGGCGTCGAGATCGGTGCGGGTTTCGAGAGCGTGTCGCAGCGCGGCACCGTGCATGGCGACGAGCTGCACCCCGATGGGTTCGCGTCGAACCACGCTGGCGGCGTGCTGGGCGGCATCTCGACCGGGCAAGACCTGCGCGTGGCGATCGCCATCAAGCCGACCAGCTCGATCCGCTCGCCGCGCCAGTCCATCGACCTCAATGGCCAGCCGGCCACGGTCGAGACCTTCGGTCGCCACGACCCTTGCGTGGGCATCCGCGCCACGCCGATCGCCGAAGCGATGCTGGCGCTGGTGCTGATCGACCACGCGCTGCGCCACCGCGCACAGTGCGGTGACGTCGAGGTCAGCACGCCCAAGATCCCGGCTTCGCGCGGGTGAATGACGCCAACCGCGTCGCGATGACACCATGAAAAAGGGACCCGATCGGGTCCCTTTGTGCTTTCTGAGGTGGGCGCTGTTCAGTTCAGTTCGGACGCGGCCTGCGGGCGCTCGATCAACTCCACCTTGTAGCCGTCGGGGTCGGTGATGAAGGCGATCACGGTGTTGCCGCCTTTGACCGGCCCGGCTTCACGCGTGACGGCGCCACCGAGTGCCTGGGCCTTGTCGCGCACCGCGTCGCACACGGCCTTGGCGTTGTCCACCCCGATCGCGATGTGGCCGTAGGCCGTGCCCAGCTCGTACTGCTCGACACCGTGGTTGTAGGTCAGCTCGATCTCGGCGTGCTCGGGGTTGCGCCCGTAGCCCAGGAAGGCCAGCGTGTACTGCTGTTCGGGGCGGTCGGTGGTGCGCAGCAATTGCATGCCCAGCACCTGGGTGTAGAAGTCGATGGAGCGTTGGAGGTTGCCAACGCGCAGCATGGTGTGAAGGAGGCGCATGGGGAGGGGTGCCAAGCCGTGGTGTCAAAGACCGAAGTTTGCCGCAAGGGGCCCCAGGCATGCAGCGCTGGGGCCTTGTGCGCCAGCGCCTGGTGGTGCGCGGGGCCCGCTCAGCTCATTTGAACTGAGGCAGCAGGACGCTGTCGATGAGCCAGACCGTGCCGTTGTTCGTCTTCACGCCTTTGCAGGCGGCCACCGATTGGTTGACCGAGGCGCCGTCCTGGTCGTAGGCCACGTACAGCGTCTGGCCTTGCAAGGTCTTGACCTGCGTGGGGATCAGGCTGCGACGCGGGTCGGCCGTGCCGGCGCTGACGTGGTAAGTCAGCACCTGTGTGAGCAGTTCGTTGCTGCCGCCGATCAGGCCGAGCAGGGGCGCGGGCACCTTGCCGAATGCCTCGTTGGTGGGGGCGAACACCGTCAGGGGGCCAGGGCCGTTGAGGGCGTCGACCAGGCCTGCGCTGCTCACCAGCGACACCAGGGTGCTCAGCTCTGGCGTGGCGACCGCAGCTTCCACGATGGTGCCGGGGAACACGGCCAACGTGGTGTGTCGGCACTTGAGGTAGCTGGCAAAGTTGGTGCTGGCTTGGGTGGCCGTGCTGGCGGCGATGAGGGCCGATGCAAGGCCGACGGCGCGAAGGAAGCTCTTCATTTGCGTATCTCCTGATCAAGGTGGATGGTCGATTCAGGCCACACGCAGCCAGAGGGCTGCGGCGCGACCTGAAGGCCAGATACGGCAGAGCAGGCACCGTGGATGCAGCAATCCCCGGCGACGTTTGAGGAAATAACCCGTTCAGGTTGACGTCAAAGTGACGTCGATCCAACCGCGCACGCTGTTGATCAGCGCCAAGCCCTCGGCACGGTCCAAATCGGACAAGGGCAGCAGGCGCTCTTGAAGGGTGCCCTGCGAGAGCAGCTCAGCCCTCATCACGCCCGGCAGCAGGCCGCTGACAAGCGGTGGCGTCCACCACTGCCCATCCAGCTTCAAGGCCAGGTTGCCGATGGTGAATTCCGTGAGCTCGCCTGCGGCGTTGAAGAGCAGGGTGTCCAGGCACCCCGTCGGTGCCTTGAAGGCCGCGTAGGCTTGTCGGCGCGTGGTCTTGTGGCGGATGAAGTCGTCGGCGGGTGGCATGGGCCGCGCCGCCAGCGCCACGCGCTGGGGGGCGTCGAGCGCGGCGGGCAGTGGCGCCGCCTCGACCTTCACAATGCCCTCAGCCGAC
Source organism: Comamonadaceae bacterium 2PF (assembly GCA_005502875.1). Lineage (GTDB taxonomy): Bacteria > Pseudomonadota > Gammaproteobacteria > Burkholderiales > Burkholderiaceae_C > Aquabacterium. The sequence continues at coordinate 42,442 of SCMV01000016.1, forward strand.
ACCAGCAGCCGGACCTTGAACACACCTTGCGGATGCGCGCAGGCCAGCGACGCCAGCGCCTGCTGAACCGCCTCGTCATCCAAGCGGTGGCCGAAGTGGTCGGCGGCGGTCCGCAATCTGGCCAGGTGGGCATCGAGTCGCAGCAAACGACCGTCTTGCAGCCTCATCGATTCGAGCAGATCGAAGGGCTGGCTGGCACGGTCGAGGAAGCCGCGCTTGACCTGCCATTCCCGCCACTCTCCCTGTGCGCTCGCATCCAGCGTGATGCCGCTGCCGATGCCGCAATGCGCCACCCATGGGGCAGGGGGCGGTGGCGTGTGCAGCACCACCGTCCTGATGGGCACGTTGAGGGTCACGCGCCCGCCTGGGCTCATCAGGCCCACGGCGCCACAGTACACGCCGCGAGGGCCTGTTTCCAGCCGGGCGATGTGGTGCATGGCCTGGCGCTTGGGGGCGCCAGTCACCGAGCCGCATGGGAACAGCGCGGCGAAAGCCTCGCTCAGTTTCAGCCCCTGGCGCGAGCGGGCCGTGATGGTCGAGGTCATCTGCCAAGCCGTGGGCAGGGCCTGCAGGTCGAACAAGGACGGCACCCTGACGCTGCCGACCTCGGCGACGCGAGACAAGTCGTTGCGCAGCAGGTCCACGATCATCAGGTTCTCGGCGCGCTCCTTGGGGCTGATGCGCAGGTGGTCGGCGGCGGCCTGGTCGGTCACCGGATCGCTGCCACGCGCAGCCGTGCCCTTCATCGGGCGGGTGGTGATCACCTCGCCATCCCAGTCGAAAAAGAGTTCGGGCGAGACGCTCAGCACCACCCCGGGGCTGCGGCTCGCGGCGCGAGCGTCGAGCATCAGGCCATAGCCCTCGGGCTGGCTGCGGCGCAGGGCTTCAAAAAAGGGTTCAATGGCCTCGGGGCCGCCTTCAAAGGGGCTGCGCAGGCGGCTGGTCAGGTTGACCTGGTAGACCTCGCCAGAGCGGATGAGTTCGCGGATGCGATCGATGCGGCCAGCGGCCTCGGGTTCGCCGAGGTCACAGGCCCAGTCGTTGGCCGACCACTTTGCCGATGGGACCTGACCGCTGGCAGGTGCCATTGGCGCCTCGTGACCTGACTGGACGTTTGATTCGACCTGTTCGGGCAAGAAGACCGCCCACACGGCGTAGGGCTGGCCTGGCGGCAAGGCCTTGACCGGCAAGCAGCCATCCAGGCCTGGTGCGGCTTCATAGGCCACCCAACCGACCAGCCAGTGTCCGGCGCGCGCCAGTTCGTGGGCGGCGTCCAGCAGGCCTGGCACCTGGCTGGGGTCGTGCGCGACCAGCCAGCGCAGGGGCTGGTGCAAGGTCAGCTGGCGGCGCGCGAGCCCTGGTGCTTCGGGCGGGAAGTCCACCCGGGCCGTTGGGGCGCCGGGCAATTGGTCAAGCACGGCGAGCTGGGTTGAGCACGTTGAGGAGCAGCACCAGGCCAACGATGGCGAACAAGGCCAGGGCCCAGAACTCGAAGGGCACGCCCAGGACGCTGACGGCGGCGTCGGCGCAGGTGGCGCGCACCTCGAACCATTCCGGCAATTGCCTGTCCAGGCCCGTGGCCATGACGATGCGGTCGGCCAGCGTCATGTCGCAGGACGAGGTCTTGGCCGCCACGAAGTGTTGCCACAGCGCCGCCGCGATGCCGCCCGCCGCCAAGGGCATGGCCAGAGCCGACACCAGCCTGCGAGGCAGCGCCGGCAGGGCCGCCCCCAGCAGGCAAAGGCCAGCCAGCGCGACGAAGATCAGCCGCTGCAGGACGCACCAGGGGCAGGGTTGCATGTTGAACTGGTGCTGGGCCAGCAAGGCCAGGCCCACTGACGCTGCACAAGCCAGGCCAGCGGTGGCCAGCAGCACGCGGGGGGACAGCCGCAGGTTCATGATCAGCGCACCTCGGCGATCAGCTCGATCTCGACGCAAGAGCCCAGCGGGATCTGCGCCACGCCGAAAGCGCTGCGAGCGTGGCGACCTGCTTCGCCGAAAACCTCGGCCAGCAGCTCGGAGCAGCCATTGGTGACCAGGTGGTGCTCGGTGAAATCGGGCGTGGAATTGACCAGGCTCATGACCTTGACGATGCGCACGACCTTGTCCAGGCCACCGGCTGCCACGGCCAGCGTGCCCAGCAGGTCGATGGCGACGGCGCGCGCGGCCTGCTGGCCCTGGGCGGTGACCATGTCTTTGCCCAGTTGGCCGACCCAGACCTGGCCGTCCTTCTTGGCGATGTGGCCCGACAGGAAGACGAGGTTACCGGTGCGGGCAAAGGGCTGGTAGGAGGCGGCGGGCACGGCCACGGGAGGCAGGCTGATGCCCAGGGCCTGGAGGCGTTGTTCGATCGACATGGGGTTGGGTGTCGGAAAAAAGAGGGGGTGGCACCCGCTTCTTGGGGCGTCTTTCATGGGGTTCGGCGCGAGGCCAACCCGATGGCAGCCGATCCTACACTGAGCCGAAACACAACGAACAGGGAAGGGGCAGCCACGTGTACACATGGCTCGGCGCCAGCCTGGCCTGGCTGCTGGGAACGGGGCTGCAACTCATGTCGGGATCGCCCACGCGAGCGTGGTGCGGCGTGGCGCTGGTGTGGGGTGCGAGCTGCTTGCTGCTTGGCCTTGTGGGTCGGGTGTGGGTGCGTTGGCGAGCTGGTGGCCAGGACCTCATTGACGCGCGTGGCGCGACATGGCGTTGGTGGGCGGCCTGGCGGGTCCTCGCTGTGCTGGGCCTGGCTTGCCTGGCCTGGGGGCTGACAGGCTGGCGCGCATTGGACAAGCTGGAGCAGCGCTGGCCGGCAGACCTGTCTGCCGATGACGTGTTGGCCGATTTGCGCTGGGCTGGCCTGCCTCAGCGCCTCCCGGCTCAGGCGCCGAGGGCGAGCGCGCCATCTCCAACCCCTGCGCCCAACGTGGTGCGCTGGCAAGTCGAAGCGCGCATCGTGCGCTGGCTCGAACCTTCCGCCCCGCCGTCCGGCATCAAATGGCCCGAGCGTGTCCAGCTTTTCTGGGAGCGGCCAACTGCCGATGGGCCGCCGCAGCCAGGCGAGTCGTGGCGCGTCGCCATGCGCCTGCGTGCACCCGATGACCGCGTCAACCCCGGGGTGGGTGACGGCTCCCTCGGGCGGTTTGCGCGGGGTGTGCGGGCGGTCGGGCGGGTGGTCTCTGCCCAAGCCCTGCCTGCGCAGGGTCGACCGGCCCCGGGCTGGATCGAATCCAGGCTTGATGCGATCGATGGCTGGCGACAGCGCGTGCGCGACAGCATCCGTGCCCACGTGCAAGACCCGCGTGCTGCCGGGGTGCTGGCAGGGTTGTCGGTGGGCGACCAGGCCGCGATCAGCCGTGCCGACTGGGCCGTGTTGCAGCGCACAGGCACCGCCCACCTGGTCAGCATCAGCGGCACCCACGTGGCTTTGCTCGGGGTGCTGGCGGCGTGGCTGGTGCGAGCGGTCTGGTCCCGCCTGCCGGGGCTGACCCGCCTGGTGCCCGCGCACGCGGTGGCGGCCTGGGTGGCCCTGGGTGTCTCGACACTCTACGCCCTGGCCGCAGGCTGGGGCGTGCCCGCGCAGCGCACGGTGTGGATGATGGCCTTCGTCACCGTGCTGGCCACCGTGGGGCGGCGCTGGCCCTGGCCGCTGGTGTGGCTGCCTGGTGCCGCGCTGGTCGCGGTGACGGATCCGTGGGCGCTGGCCCAGCCAGGCTTCTGGCTGTCCTTCGTCGCGGTGGGGGTGCTGCTGGCTTCGGGTGTGCGAGTGCCCGAGGCGTCGGCCGACGAATGGGCCGAGGGGCGCTGGTGGTCCCGCTGGCGCGAGGCAGGGGGGGAGTTGCTGCAGACCCAGCGCCTGGTGGCGGTGGCCCTGGCGCCCCTGGCCCTGGTGTGTTTTCAGCAGGTCTCCATCGTGGGGGCTGGGGTCAACCTGCTGGCCGTGCCGCTGTTCACCCTGGTGTTCACGCCACTGGCGCTGGCCGGGGTGGTCGTTCCCATTTGCTGGGACGTGGCGGCCTGGGGGCTGCAGGTGAGTTGGTGGGCGCTGTCGTCGAGTGCCCAGGCCCCAGGTGCCGTGTGGACGGTGCCCGCTTTGCCCGGCTGGGTGGCGGCCAGCGGCATCGCGGCGGCCTTCGTGCTGGCGCTGCCTGGGCGCTGGCCCTGGCGGGTGTTGGCCTTGCCTTTCCTGCTCCCCTTTTTTCGCCTGCCAGACGCCTGGCACCTGCTGCCCAAGCCACTGCCCGGTCAGTTCAGCGTGGTGGTGGTGGACGTGGGGCAGGGGGGCGCCACCTTGGTCAGGACGTCGTCGCACACGCTGATGTTCGACGCCGGTCCGCTGCGCCCAGACGGCAGCGACCTGGTCGAGCGCTTGCTGGGGCCCATGCTTCAGTCTCTGGGTGTGCAACGGTTGGACGCGCTCGTGATCAGCCACGACGATGCCGACCACAGCGGTGGTGCGCAAAGCTTGCTGGGCAGCATGGAGGTTGGAGAGTTGATGACGCCATTTCAAGCCGATCACCCTCTGCTGCGGCATCCGGTGTCACATCGAGCTTGCGAAGCGGGCTTGAGTTGGACCTGGGATGGGGTCATTTTCAGGATGTTGCACCCTGGGCCAATGAAGGCAACGGATTCCGACAACGCACGCTCGTGCGTGCTGCAGGTGGAGGCCCCTGCGCAGCAGCCTGTGCGCTTGCTGCTGACGGCCGACATCGAGGCCGATCAGGAGCGGGCCCTGCTGGCACGTTGGCCGGCCGCTCAGTTGCGCAGCACGGTGATGCTGGTGCCGCACCATGGCAGCCGCACCTCATCGACGCCCGAGTGGTTGCGCGGGGTGGCGCCTTGGCTGGCCGTGGTGCAGGTGGGCGAACGCAACGCCTATGGGCACCCCAGCCCAGCGGTCATGCGGCGCTACGCGGCAGAGGGCATCCCCACGGTCACCACGCCGGCGTGCGGCGCGTTCGTGTGGGACAGCTCCGACGTGGCAGCCGGGGCGCCAGCCGTGTCGGCTTCAAGCAGTCAGCCTGTGCTCGGCCGATGCTGGCGATCGACGAGGACCCATCAATGGCAGCAATGACCTGCCGCCACAGGTGGTCGCAAGGACCGTTTCGCTGGGCCTGCGGCATGGGCGCGCTCCGAGGCTTCAGTCGGCCTCGTTCAGCCTGCTGGCCAGGATCTTGTCGATGCGCTTGCCGTCCATGTCGACCACCTCGAATCGCCAGCCGTGCCACTCGACCGTGTCTGTCACACGGGGCAGTCGGCCCAGCAGCAGCATGACCAGGCCGGCCAGCGTGTTGTAGCGGCCACGGTCTTCGTCGGGCAGGTTTTTGATCTCCAGGCGGTCCTTGAGTTCGGGGGCCGGGATGAGGCCGTCGATCAGCCAGGAGCCGTCGTCGCGCTGCACGGCCCAGGCGTCGTTCGGCTCGGCAGGCGTGAACTCGCCGGTGATGGCCTCGAGCACGTCGCGCAGGGTGATGACGCCTTGCACCTCGCCGTACTCGTCGACCACGAACACCATCTGCGTGTCCGAGCCACGGAAGTGCTCCAGCAACTCCATGCCGGAGAGGGTTTCGGGCACGAACACCGCAGGCAACAGGTTCTGGCTGAGGTCGTTGCTTTGCTGTTGCGTGAGTTGGTGCAGCAATTGCTGGGCCGTGACCACGCCCACGACGTCGTCGAGGCCACCTCGGCAAACCGGGTAACGCGAATAGCCGTGCTCGGCGATGATGGCGATGTTCTCGGCCATGGGCTCTTCGATGTCGAGCCAGGCGATGTCGCTGCGCGGGATCATCATCGAGCCGATCTGGCGCTCGTCCAGGCGGAACACGTTGCGCACCATCTGGTGCTCGTGGGCCTCGATCACGCCGGCGTCCAGGCCTTCTTCGAGCTGGGCGGCGATCTCCTCTTCGGTCACGCTGCGCCCGCCGTTGTCCTTGATGCCCAGCAGCTTGAGGATGCCTTCGGTGGTCACCGACAACAGGTGCACGAAGGGCTTGGTCAGGCTGGAGATCACCTTCATGGGTGGCGCCATCACGCGGGCCACGGACTCGGGGTACATCTGGCCCACGCGCTTGGGCACCAGCTCACCGAAGATGATGGTGGCGAAGGTGATGATGACCACGACCAGCGCCGTGGCCGTGATGTCCGCGATGCCTTCGGTCAAAGGGAAATGGGTCAGCAGCCACTGCGCCAGCGGGCTGGAGAACGCGGCCTCACCGACGATGCCGTTGAGCACGCCGATGGAGGTGATGCCGATCTGAACGGTCGACAGGAACTGCGTGGGGTTGTCATGCAGGTCGATGGCAGCCACCGCGCCCGCGTCCCCTGTCTCCGCCATGACCTGTAGCCTGGCCTTGCGACTGGCCGCCAGAGACATCTCTGACATGGCGAACAAGCCGTTGAGCAGGATGAGGAAAATCAGCAGCGCAAAGTCCATTGATGGCACCGGGCATGGCCGGGCCGCCTGAGAAGGGACAGCAAGCGTAGCAGAATCCGGGCCATGGACTACCTCGTTGGCGACCTGCAGGGCTGTTGCGATCCGCTTGAGCGATTGCTGCAGACCCTCGACTTTTCTCCCTCCCGAGATCGGCTCTTCCTCCTGGGGGACCTGGTCAACCGCGGCCCCGATTCGCTGGGCGTGCTGCGGCGCCTGAGGGCGCTGGGCGGGGCGGCCACCTGCTTGCTGGGCAACCACGACCTTCACTTGTTGGCGATCGCGCACGGGGTGCGAAAGCCACACCGCAGCGACACACTCGATGTCATCTTGAATGCGCCCGACCGCGACGACTGGCTGAACTGGCTGCGCCAGCAGCGCCTGGCGGTGTGGGACGCTGGTTGGCTGATGGTGCACGCGGGCGTGCTGCCGCAGTGGGACGCCGCGCGCACCGTGGCGCTGGCAGGTGAGGTCGAGGCCATGCTGCGCAGTCCTGACCTGGGCGACTTCCTCACGCAGATGTACGGCAATGAGCCCGCTCGCTGGGACGATGCGCTCACGGGCGTGAGCCGCTGGCGCTGTGTGGTCAACGCGCTGACGCGCCTGCGTTTTTGCACGCCCGAGGGTGAGATGGAGTTCGCGACCAAGGAGGGCGCGGGCGGTGCGCCCGAGGGCTTCGTGCCTTGGTTCGAGGTGCCGTCTCGTGGCACCCAGGGCACACCGGTGGCGTTCGGGCACTGGTCGACGTTGGGACTCATCGACCGGCCCGATCTGCTGGCGCTGGACACCGGTTGTGTGTGGGGCGGATGCCTCACCGCGGTTCGCGTCGATGGGGGGCGGCGCGAGGTCTTTCAGGTGCCGTGTGAACAGGCACAAAAACCGACTCAAGCGTGAGCCTCACTGCCACTACAATGCCTGCTTCCGAGGGTGTGTGGCCGAGCGGTTTAAGGCACCGGTCTTGAAAACCGGCGAACGTTTGCGCGTTCCGTGAGTTCGAATCTCACCGCACCCGCCAAAATCTGGTTCCTGTGGTCGCGTGGTGGTCATCAACCTCCGCGTTGGTGCCGCTCAGGGGTCGTGGTTGTCCAATGCCCTCACGGACCGTGAGGCAAGTCGGTCCAATCGCGCTGCCAGACCCGATGCCCCGCGTACCTCCTGACCATGAACCAATCCCCCCGGGAAACACTCGCCGTGGCTGACGCTCAGCGCGCCTTGTACGACCAGATCGAGGCCGAGTTCGAGGCCATCAAACTCAAGTACCGCGACAAGCTGGGGCCGCAAGACGTTGCCTACATCAAGCGGCTGCGTGCCTGGTCGCGACGCTTCGAGGTGCTGGGGCGCGGCTTGCTCTGGGTCAGCAAGGAGCCGATCACTTTTGGGTTGGGTGTGCTGTTCGTCTGGCTGCACCGCAACATCGAGTCCATCGAGATCGGCCACAACGTGCTGCATGGTCAGTACGATGGTTTTGCCGAGATCCCGCAGTTCCATTCGCGCAACTTCAAGTGGAAGGCGCCGGTGGACGAAGAGGGCTGGCGCCGCGAGCACAACGCCCTGCACCACGTGCACACCAATGTGTTCGAGAAGGACCCGGACCTGAACCACGGCATCTTGCGCATGAACGACAAGACGCCATGGAACCCCATGCACCGCTGGCAAGTGCCCATCTACCTGCTTTGGGTCTACCCGCAGATCCTGTACGGCTTCAACAACCAGAACCTGGGCTTTCGGCAGGTCCAGCGCGCCAAGGACTTCCCCGAGGGCAACAAGGGCTACGCCCTGGTCGAACACCCTGGGCAGAGCGAAGCCGACCTCAAGCGTCGGCACAGGCACTCTGTGCTGCGCGTGCTGTTCAAGGAATACCTGGTGTTCCCGTTGCTGGCACTGGCCACCGGCTTCTCGTTCTGGAAGGTGTTCCTGGGCAACATGCTGGCCGATGCCATCAACAACTACTGGATCGCGCTGACCATCCAGGCCACGCACTTCACTGCGCCACTTCAGCCCGAAGAGGCGCTGAACCACCGTGGCCACTGGTACCTCAGCCAGCTCGATTCGTCGGTGAACTTCAAGGGCCCGCGCTTCATGAGCATCCTGTGGGGGCACCTGAACTACCAGGTCGAGCACCACCTGTTTCCCGACATCCCGTCGCGTCACTACCCGGCGATGTCCAAGGAGGTTCGCGCCGTGTGCCGCAAGCATGGTTTGAACTACCAGGTCAACGAAACCTGGGGGCGCGCCATCCGCAACTACGTGGCGCAGATGTGGCAATTCTCCAAGCCGCCGCAGGACGACCCAGGCATGCCCGCTGGAGTGAACCGTGCTTGAGCGTGCGCTGAATTCGGTCGCATCCTGGGGGCTCGATCGCGTGGGGCGCGGCAGCGTGGACTACGTGGTCAGCAACACCATGACGGAGTTCAACCGTCGCGTGTTGCCCTTCGTCTGGACCTACGACCTCAAAGCCCTGGTCGAGCAGGTGATTGACGAGGCCACCGACGTCAAAACCTTCGTGCTGCGCCCCAATCAGCACTGGCCAGGCATGAAGGCGGGCCAGCACCTCGAGGTGTTGCTGAAAGAGGGCGATCAGGTGCACCACCGGTGCTACAGCCCTTCGGCAAAGCCGCACGGGCGGCTGGCCATCACCGTCAAACGCAAGGCGGGCGGTGTGGTCTCGCAATGGCTGCACAGCACCGTTCGAGCAGGGCAGGTGCTGACGCTGGGCAAGCCCCGTGGCCATTTCACGCTGGGCGATCCGCGGGTGCAACGCAAGGTGCTGATGCTGGCGGCGGGCTCGGGCATCACGCCCATCGCATCGATGGTGGCGCAATGCCTGTCGATGCCCGAGGGAGAGCGGCCCGACCTGAAGGTGATGGCCCAGTTTCGCCTCCCTGGTGATGTCATCTTTCGGGCCGACATGCTTGATTGGGCGGCCAGAGGAGTGCCGGTGACCTTGGCCCTGAGCCGGTCTCAGGGGGGGCAGGCCACCGAAGGGCTGCCGACCGTTGACCGTTTGGATGCGGCGCAGATCCTGCGCGAATGCCCGGATGTGGCCCAGCGCCATGTCTACCTGTGCGGCCCCGATGGTTTCATGCGCAAGGTGGTGCAGGCGCTGATGGAGCTTGGCGTGCCCGCTCGCCACATCCACTCCGAGCGTTTCGAGATGGCCGCTGCGGTGCATCCGCCAGGCGATGAGGTTGGCATGGTGGACCTCGATGGCGCCGAGGTGGTGTTCGAACACATCAACGCAGCGATCACGCTCAAGGCGTCTGACCAGGGCAAGACCTTGCTGCAGCTGGCCAACGAACACGGGCTGCACCTGGAGCAAGGTTGCGGCAAGGGTGCTTGCGGCACCTGCAAGCTCACGGTGCACGAAGGGCAGGCGCACGGCAACGTGCTGGGCAGCAGCGTTTACCTGTGCACGAGCTTTCCGGCATCGCGCACGCTGGTGTTGGGCGCCTGATGCGGTTCCCCATGCAGGGGGGCACGCATCGCACATCATTCCCTCAGGATCTGCTCAAAGGGTTTTCCACGTTCTCCCTCAGGGTGGTGTCATATGAACAATCCCCGCCATGACAACAACGGGAGGCGCGACAGAAGTCGCGAGGTGAACATGGCTCAAAGACTGTTGGCAACTGCGTCCGTGCTCGGGGGCTTGTTGCTCCTGTCGGGGTGCAACGAAACCACGGTGTCTGGTGAGGTGCTGGCAGAGGTCGCCGAAGGCGCCTGGGTTTGCCTCGACACCAACGGCGACCTGCTGTGCGACGAGACCGAGCCCGGCGGGGCGGTTCAGGCCGACGGTGCATTCCGGTTCCTGCGTCCGACCCTGATGCCCGTGCACGCCATGAACCTGGTGGTGCAGGTGCCTGATCAACCGACCCAGACGCCGCCGGTCGGCCCCTTGCCCGGCGGTGTGTTCGTGCTGGCCACGCCGGCGCGTGACGATGCCGCGCTCGTCACGGGCTTGAGCACCTTGTTGGCCATGCATCGGCCGGGGCCGGGGCAGGGCCAAGACGAAGACATCACCCTCGTCGAATCCAACTTGAAGCGAACGTTGGGCCTGCCTGAGGACGCCTCATTGTTGGCTGACCCAGGCGCTGACGCGGAGCATGGCTTGAAAAGGCTCGATGGCTTGGTCGTGACGGCCCTGCGTCAGGGCGCCCAGGCGCACTCGCAGACCTTGGCTGGCGACGCGGGGCCATCTGGGGCATCCACGCGGGCAGCTGCCGAGGTGCTGGCGCCCGTCATCGGGCGCTACACCCAGGCCGAGACCGGGCAGTTGCTCCACACCGTCGGTGAGCGCACGCTGGTGCACGAAACCAAGGCGGCTTTTGCGCCGCACAACTGCGTCACGTTGCCCCCCCCAATGGTCGTCATCGACACGGCGGGCGGAGCGCCGATCCTGGACAAGGAAAACTACGTTCAGGCCCAACTCACGATGGGGGCCACGGCGGACTTCCCTCAGGCCCTGAACTTGTCGACCAAGGTTCGCGGACGCGGTAACTCCACCTGGAACCTGGAGAAAAAACCCTATCGCCTGAAGCTGGACAGCAAAAGCAAGGTGCTGGGGATGACGTCGGACAAGGATTGGGCCTTGTTGGCCAACCACACCGACAAGACCATGCTGCGCAACGCCGTCGCGCTGTGCCTGGGACGTGTGATGGGCATGGCCTACACGCCTGCGGCGCACCACGTTGAGGTGCGACTCAACAACGATTTCCTGGGGCTCTATCAACTCGTCGAGCACGTCAAGGTCGCTGATCACCGCGTGAACATCGGTGCTGCAGCCACCAGCCCTGACGATGTCGATGCCGGGTTCTTTCTGGAGATCGACGCCAGGCTCGATGAAACCCACTGGTTTCGCAGCCTGAACATGCGCCCGTACACCGTGAAGTCAGATGTCCTGGATGCCGTTCAGGTCACGCGCATCCGCGATGTGGTCAACGCCATGGAGTCAGCCCTGTTTGGCAGCGATCATCGGGATCCGGCCATCGGCTATGCCGCACACCTGGATGTCGAGGCCCTGGTCGATTTCTACCTGATCAACGAGTACCTGCGCAACAACGATGCGTTCTACTCCAGCACCTTTGTCTACAAGGGGCGAGGGGGCAAACTCACGTTCGGGCCGCTCTGGGATTTCGATTTGGCGGCCGGAAACGTGAAGTTCAACGACAACGCTTCGCCCATCGGGTGGTGGCTGCGTGAGCCGAGCAATGTCAATGCGTCCTACATCAAACAACTGCTCACAGACCCCGTTTTCGAGCAGCATGTGAAGGCCCGATGGCAGCACTTGAGGCAGCAACTGCCAGCTTTGCAGGCTTACATCCAGCAAAGCGCCGAAGTCCTGCAGGCCAGCCAGGCGCGCAACTTTCAGCGCTGGGACGTTTTGAACACCCCCATTTCGCCCAGTCCCCTGGCGTTGGGCAGCTACGAGGCGGAGGTGTCTCACCTGCGAACCTGGTTGGCGCAGCGCGCCGTCTGGATGGATGAGCAGCTGTTGCCATCGCCAGTGGCATTGGCATTGCCTTGATGGGCACTTGAGCGCCTTGCCCTGCCTGCTGGTTGCAGGACCGCCTCAGTGGGCTTCGGCCAATTCGGGCGAGGGCTGCTTCGCTGGGGGCACCCAACTCGACACCCACTGCGGCAGTTGGTCTGCAGGCATGGGCTTGGCGATCCAGTAGCCCTGGGCGATGTCGCAACCCAGCTCGCCCAGCAGCCCCCAGGCGGCACCTTCTTCCAGGCCCTCGGCCGTCACCTTCAGGCCCAGGTTGTGTGCCAGGTCGACCACCGACCGCACGATCTTCGCGTCCTGGGCATCGTGGTGCATGTTCATCACGAAAGAGCGGTCGATCTTGAGTTCGTGCACGGGCAGGCGTTTGAGGTAGGCCAGCGACGAGTACCCTGTGCCGAAGTCGTCGATCGACATCTGCAGGCCCATGTCGTGGAACTGCTCGAGTGTTTGCTGGGCGCGATTGGGGTCGTCCATGATCGCGCTTTCGGTGATCTCCAGGCACATCGCGTTGGGCGGCACCTGGTGTTCGTGCAGCAGCGCGCTCACGCGGGCAGGCAGTTCGGGGTCGATCAGGTCGCGGGCTGAAAGGTTGATCGACATCTGCAGGGGCAGGCCCTGGTCGGCGCACCGTCGCCAGGTGCGCATGGACTCGAGCAGCAACCAGGTGGTGATCTGACGGATGAACCCCGATTGCTCGGCAAAGGGGATGAACAGGCCAGGGGGCACCATGCCACGCGAGGGGTGTGCCCATCGGATCAGGGCTTCGGCGCCGACGACGCGGCCGGTGCGAAGGCACACCTTGGGTTGCAGGAACAGGCGAAACTCGTTTTGCTCGACCGCTTGTCGAAGCTCGCCGAGCAGAGACAGCGCTGCGTCCGATTTGACGTCGAGCTCCGGGCGGAAAATGGTGTGGCCGGTCTGCGCCTGTTTGGCGTGGTGCATGGCCAGCTCGGCGCGTCGCATGAGGCTGGCGTCATCGGTGGCGTGTGCCGGGCAGGCTGCGATGCCGATGCCTGCGCCCAGGTCCACCGTGCTGCCGTTGAGGTCGATGGTGGCCTCCAGGCCTTGCTGAACCTGCCTGGAAACCGCCAGCGCGTCTTCGATGCTGCCGCGCTCAAGGAGGATGGCGAATTCATCGCCACCCAGCCGGGCCACCGTGTGATCGGCCCCGTTCAGCCGCTCGAGCAGCAGGCGCGCGACGCGTTGCAGCAACTGGTCGCCTGCGTCGGTGCCCAGCACGTTGTTGACATGCCTGAAGCGATCGAGGTTGAGCATGACGATTGCACACCCTGTGTTCTGTGCGACGGCCCGTGCCACGGCATCGCGCACGGCGATGGAAAAGCCTGCGCGATTGGGCAGGCGAGTGAGGGCGTCGGTCAGGCCACTGCGGCGGATCTCGCTTTCGCGCTGGTGAACGGCCTGGCGCATCGACTCGAAGGCCTCGGCGAGCTCGCCGATTTCGTCGTCGCCGTGTCGCGGGATGGGGGCATTGAAATCACCCCGAGCCAGGCGAGAGGCCAGGCGTGTGAGGCTGGTCACGGGTGTGGTGATGCGGCGTGCGGTCATGGCGCTGCCGATGGCGAACGCGAGCACGCCAAAGCCATTGAGCGCGAGGATGGCCAGCTGCAGTTGCTGAAATGGCGCGACGGCGGCGTCCACGGAGCGCAGCATCACGGCATAGATGGGCACCTGAGGGTCGGCGCCGAGAGAATGCAGCCGCGCCACGTGCAGGCCATCCGGCAGCTCGAATGACATGCGGTTGGCGCCCGTGGCCGCCGACGCCGACGCTGCGGGCATCCACTGGCCCAGCAGAGATTGGCGGGCGTCATCGCTCATCAGCGACAGGGCCGCCTGCCAGCCGCCTGCCTGGGTGCGCGTGACGATCACCAGGTTCATGGCGGTGAGCTGCGTCATGTCGCGAACCAGGCGCTCGTCGAGCTGGAAGCCCATCACGACCCAACCGATGGTCAGCGGCGCCCGGATCGGCACGGCCACCAATTGGTGCACCTGCTTGCCAATGGACACGATCAAGCCTGAAGCGCCAGGGTCCTCGGTGGACTCTGCTTGCCGAATGGCGCTTTTGACCCGTCCAGCCATGTCGCTCGATGGGGGCTTGGTGCTTGCCTGAATCGCGCCTTGGGCGTCGGTGATGATCGAGAAGCTGGCTCCTGCTCGCTCGCCGTGGTTCTCAAGGGCCGACACCAGGGTTTCGGTGTCGCCGCTGGAGAGGGCTTCGCGAAAGCCGTAGTCCGCCGCCAGCAGCCGGGTTGACTCGCTCAGGTGGGTGGCGCTTTGTCGCAGCAGGCGCCTGAAGACCTGCTCGCCCAGGTCCAGGGAGGCGCCCAGCAGTTCTCGGGCGTTGTGATCGATGCTGCGTTGCACGAGCGCAAAGGTGACGACCTGCACCAGCAACAGCAGGCCCAGGAACAGCGCGACGATGCGAAACGCCAGCCGGCGTCGCAGGGGGAGCGCTTCGACCTGGGTGCCGCCTTCGGTGTTCATGGTTTGCTCGCGCTCCCGAGTCGGATGACACGTGGCCCGCCGGCGGCCTGGGCTTTGAATCCCTGGCGCTGAGGCGGTTGCTTGTCGCCCATTTGCGGGTGCCATGCCTGAACGGTGTGATCTCCTGCTGGCACCTCCAGCGTGGCGACCCCCGCCTTGTTGGTGATGGCAAAGTGCGGCGTGTTGACCACGTGGATGAATGCCGTCATGCGGTCATGGATGTTGCAGCCCAGGATGGCTGTGCCAGCCTTGTCGAACACCACGGGGGCAGCAGGTGTGCCCGCATAGAGCTTGATCTCGAACGGTTTGGTCGACGAGAACGAATAGATGTGGTGCCGGATGGTGTCGAAGTTCGGAAAGCTGACGGCCGTGCCGGTTTGAACAACCAGCAACGTGGGCACGAAGCTGCGATCGCGTTGACCCATTTCTGCCTGGGTGCCCGGCGCGGCGGTGGGCTTGCCGCCCGCCACCTCGATGGAGACCACGGCGTCGGGCAAGGGTGAGCCGTTGGCGTCCAGAACGGTCACGCTCAGAGGCGCTGCGATGGCCTGCGCGCACGCCAGGCCCAGCAGTGCCTCGGTGAGCAGGGGCGGCCGCGAGGACTTGGTCTGTGGCATGCCTGATGCCCCTCAGCGATCTGCTGCGACCATGTCGCGGCGGGTGGGGGCCAGCCTTCGCAAGAGCTCGTTCTTGGCGCCCTGGGAGACGCCCGCGCGGTCGAGCTCCTCTCGCAGGATTTGCACGGTGGCTTCGAACTCCGAGCCTCCCAGGCCCAGGTCGGCGTGTGACTTGCGCATCGTTTCGCCCTCGTAGACGCAGGGGCCATCTGCCGCCTTGCAGAGGTATGCCGACAGGCTGACCGAGAGCGTGCGCAGGTTGATGCCATCGAAGGTGCGCTGGGTGCGCGGATCGGTGGCCATGCGCTGCAGCGTTGCGCGGCTGATGGATTCGATGCCTGCGACACCACCGAGTTGCTGGTACAGCGGCGTGGCAGGAGGGGGGCTGCTGCACCCCACCAGGTGAAGCAGCAAGGCGAGCGGAACCAGCGCCAGGCCGAACCGGCGCCCGAAGCGTGAACGTTTTGCAGGGTGTGGCATGGTCGTCACTCGTTGGCAATGATCGCCACTGTGTCAGTTTCGGGCATGGGTGTTTTCTCGTGAACGGGGCGTTGACGGGCCTATTTCTCGTGATGTCTGCCTCATGTTCAGGCGAAGATGCGTCCACCCAGCGATGGCTGGCCGGCTGGAGGATCTGTCGATGAACGCAACTTTTTCACCCTTGACACCCAAGCGCGTGACCCAGCGCCTGCTGGCCCTGGCGTGGCTGCTTGTTGCCACCACCTCCTGCTGGGCGGGCGATCGCTTGCTGGGCACATCGGGCGTGTCCCAGGTCGAGGGCGCGGCCGGTGGCGGCCTCACGCCATGGGCTGTCATCGGCGGCAACGGCAGCAGCGACCAGGTCGGCGCCTCTGCCTACGCCACCCACATTCGCACGCAGGGCAAGTTCAACCTGAACATCCAGGGCGTGGCCGTCGGCGTGAAGAACCGCGTCGAGGTCTCCATGGCGCGTTGGAGCTTCAAGTTCAGCGACACGGTGCCCGGCAAGAGTGCCCAGATGAACGTGCTGGGCGCCAAGGTGCGCGTGCTGGGCGATGCCGTCTATGACCAGGACGTTTGGTGGCCGCAGGTGAGCGTGGGCTTTCAGCACAAGCACAACGAAGATTTCAAGCTCGTGCCCACCTTGCTGGGGGCCACACGGGGCTCGGACACCGACTGGTACGTGGCCGCCACCAAGGTTTGGCTGGGTGCAGCCTGGGGCCGCAACGTGTTGGGCAACTTGACCTTGCGTGCCACGCGGGCCAACCAGTTCGGGATCCTCGGGTTCGGTGGAGACCTGGGCAACCGACACCAGTTGATGCCCGAAGCGAGCCTGGCGGTGCTGGTGCGCGACGACCTGGCCGTGGGCGCCGAATGGCGGGCCAAACCCGACCGTCTCAGCGCCTTCAAGGAAGAGAACGCCTGGGATGCCTTCGTGGCGTGGTTCCCGCATCGCAACCTGAGCCTGACGGCGGCTTGGCTGGAGCTGGGCAACATCGCCGACAAGCCGAACCAGCGCAGCCTGTACCTGTCGGCGCAAGTCGGTTTCTGAGGGCGCCAGCGCCGTGACGCCCGCTCCGATGGGCGGCGAGCGCACGCAAAAAAACAGCCCGCGCGCTCAAGGCGACACGGGCTGCGCTGCGGCCTCTCACCACCGGAGGGCCTGGACCGGTGGGGCGATCCCCAGTCCTGAACCCCTTGCGGGGAGCCACCTCACCGGTGGCGTGGTGCAGCCGGATCGCCCGGCCGACCTGAGTGGAGCAGGTCTGGCACCCTGTTGACCCCCGTTACCCGTGGGCCTCACGGTTGACGAACACCTCGTCGATCACCGTGAACTCATTGTGCGCCAGTGCCTTTTGCGCGTCTGTGTGTTTTCTCACGACTTGGTGATGCCGCGCATGGAGAGGCCTTGAGCTGTGCGAAAGTTGACGTCAGGAAGGTTGAAACCATGGCCTCAGAAGTCCTGACCACCACCCAGATGGCGAGCGCCGACGCCGCCACCATTGCACGGGGCACACCGGGCATCGTTCTCATGCGTGCAGCAGGTGAGGCCGTGGCCCGAGCCATCGTCGAGCGGTGGTCGCCTCGGCCCGTGAACGTGTTGTGCGGGCCTGGCAACAACGGGGGCGACGGCTGGGTGCTGGCGCGCCTGCTGCGTCAACAGGGCTGGCCCGTGCGGGTGCACGCCATGGTGCCTCCCCAATCTCTTCGAGGCGATGCAGCTCAGGCAGCTGGGGAATGGCTGGCGATGGCCCAAGACGCCGGCGGCGTCGGCTGGCACCCGCTGAGCGAGGCCAACCCCCAGGCTGGCGAATTGGTGGTGGATGCGCTGTTCGGCGCGGGCCTGAGCCGCCCGCTGGACGAGCCGGTGCAGCAGCTGCTCGAGCGCGTGGCCATGCGACACGTGCCCATCGTGGCGGTCGATGTGCCGAGCGGGCTTTGCGGGGACACCGGGCGTTCTCAAGGCGCTGTGCCGTGCGCGTTGACGGTGACGTTCTGCCGACTCAAGCCCGCCCACCTGCTGATGCCGGGCCGCGCGCTGTGTGGCGAAGTGGTGCTGGCCGACATCGGCATCCCGGATGCCGTGGTGCGCGAAGTGGGGGGGCAAGCCTGGGAAAACCTGCCCGGCCTGTGGACAGACACCTGGCCTTCGGTGGACGTGGCTGGGCACAAGTACCACCGTGGTCATGCCCTGGTGTGGGGTGGCGGGATCATGACCGGTGCGGCTCGCCTGTCGGCCAGGGCCGCCGCACGCGTGGGCGCCGGGCTCACCACGGTGTGCGTGCCGCAGTCGGCCTGGGCCGTCTATGCTGCGTCGCTGACCAGCATCATGGTGCACCCGGTGGGTGGCGAAGGGGCGGCGCAGTGGCAGGCTGGGTTGAGCTCCCTGCTGGCCGATGACCGCCTGAGCGCCGCGCTGATCGGGCCAGGGGCGCTGGGCGGAACGCAACCCGGTGGCCTGCGCGCCCTGGTGCTGACCCTGCTGGCCAGTGGGCGCCCCGTGGTGCTGGACGCCGATGCGTTGACGGTGTTCTCCGAAGACCCTTCGCTGCTGTTCGCGGCGATTGCCGGGCACAGCCGTCCGGTGGTGCTGACGCCTCACGATGGGGAGTTCAACCGGCTCTTTCGCAACCCGCAGGTGGCGGCGGCGACCAGCAAGCTGGAGCGCGCCCGCGAGGCCGCGCGCCTGAGTGGCGCCGTGGTGCTGCTCAAGGGGGCCGACACCGTGGTGGCCTCACCCGATGGGCGAGCCAGCCTCAACCGCCACGCGCCCATTGAGCTGGCCACGGCTGGCTCGGGCGACGTGCTGGCGGGTTTGGTGCTGGGCCTGCTGGCGCAGGGCATGCCCGCCTGGCAGGCGGCTTCTGCGGCGGTGTGGTTGCATGGCGAGGCGGCGCGCGCCTTCGGGCCGGGGCTGATCGCCGATGACCTGCCGGATCTGGTGCCCGCGGCCTTGCGCCGGCTGAACAGCCTGAGGTCCTGACCCGCTCAGTTCACGCAGGTGCGGTTCTTGCCCGTGCGCTTGGCCTCGTACAGGCCGATGTCGGCGCGCTCCAGCGCGGCCTCGATGGGCTCGCCGGGGCGGTAGGCCGTAACCCCCGCCGAGAAGGTGATGAACACCTTGTGCTCGTCGTGGGTGAAAAACTCCGCGCTGAGCGTGCGCTGCAGCCGCGTCAGCGCCTGCTGGCCTTCGTCGGCCGGCGTGTCCGGGAGCATGACCACGAACTCCTCGCCGCCGTAGCGCGCCACCACGTCCACCGGGCGCAGGCATTCGCTGACCCGCCGCGCGAGGAACTTCAGGGCCTCGTCGCCGGTCTGGTGTCCCAGCTGATCGTTGAGCTTCTTGAAGTTGTCGACGTCGAGCAGGCCGATCGCCAGCGTCGTGCCCTGGCGTTCAACGCGCGCTTGCTCGGCCTCGAAAGCCCGCATCATGCCGCGCCGGTTGGCGATCTGGGTCAGCGGGTCGGTGGACACCTCGTCGGAGAGCTTGCGGATCTCGTCTTCGAGCGTCTTCACGCGCTCGCTCAAGGCGTGGGCCTTGCTGTGCTCTTCCTGCAGCTTGACCTGGGTCTGGGCGACCACCGACTGCACCGAGCGGCTTTCGGCCACCATCTCGCGCACCACGCCGGTCAGGCTTTCGAGCGAGTCGGCCTGGTCGATGGTGTCGGCGTAGCGGCCCAGGTTGGACTGGAATCGGTCGGTGGTGCTGCCCAACTCGCCGATCTCCTGGAGCATCTGCTGGATGAGTTGCTTGAGGGCTTCGCGCGCGTTTTCGCGTTCGAGTTTGAGTTGCTGTTGCTTGATGCGCGCGTCATCGAGCAGTTGCTGAACATGGCGCAAGCCTCGGCTGTCGATGCCTTCCGAGAGCTGGTGGCGCATCGCCTGGACCTGACCTTGCGCCCAGCTCTCGTCCTCTGCCAGGTCGACCAGGCTGTCGGTCAGGGACTGGCACAGGCCCATGAGCTGATCGAGCAGGCGATGGCGTTGTTCGATGATGCCGCGCGCCTGGGCGCAGGCCTCGTTGACGCTGGATTGGGCCTGGACGGCGGCCGTGAGCGCCTGTGCCGTGGCCTGGGCGCGTGGGCTCGCTGACGCAGGGGGCAGCGCCACTTGCACCGTTCGCACCAGCTCGTCGACGGCGGTGAGTGCACTGGCGGGCCAGCCTGATGCCGATGGCGGCGTCTGCTGACCTGGCGTCGTGGGGTGGGTCGAGCTCGCGCTCAGCGCCTCAGGTGGCTTCTGCGCCGCCGGCGCTGCAGCGACGAGGGGCTGGGCCTCGGGCGATGCAGCCATCGCGTCTGCCGTCCCATCGTCTTCGAGCGGGGCGTTGTCCAGGGTGTCGCTGTCCCAGCTTTGCACCAGCTGGCTCAGGCGCTGGTGCAAGCGTTGGCCCGAGCTCTTGCTGCCTTCGAGCACACGCTGCAGGCTGTCCTTCTTGCGCGCCGCAGTCCACTGGCGCCCACCGCGCTCGGCGCCACGCAAAATGCGGCCGATCAGCTTGGACCAGCGCTCGCCTTCTTCGGCCTGGGTGCTGGCTTGGCTGGTGGCATCGGATGGCGAGGCCTTGTCCCGTGGCTTGTCGGCTCCGTTGGCATCGGATGACGGCACGCCCGACTCGGCCTCGTAGGCCTTGCGGTAGTTCTCGGGCGTGGGTTCGAGCCTTTGCTCGGCGAGACGCCGCAGGGCGGCCTTGGCCAGGTTCGCGGGGGGCTGGGACATGGTTTCAGCGGGGCACGCTCACCAGGCGCGATGCATGTTCGTTCGACAGGTTACCGAGGCGAGGCAGGGTCTGGCCCTGCTGGGTGTCCTGCAGCCAGCGTTCGACGTCGGCGGCAGACATGGGACGAGCGTACAGGAAGCCCTGGCAGATGTGGCAGCCCAGGTTGTAGAGCACTTCCATCTGTGAGAGCTTTTCCACGCCTTCGGCGACCACGCGAAGCCCCAGGGCCCGCGCCAGCGCGATGATGGCCGAGACGATGGCCGAGCTTTGAGGCGTGTCACCCAGGTCGCGCACGAAAGAGCGGTCGATCTTGAGCTCGCTGATCGGCAGGGTCGTCAGGTAGGACAGCGACGAATAGCCCGTGCCGAAGTCGTCGATCGAGATCTCGGTGCCCAGCTGGTTGAGTCGGTGCAGCGAGGGCACGACGCCCTGAAGGTCTTTCATCAGGCCGGTTTCAGTGATCTCGAGTTCGATGGCGCGTGGCGGCACCTGGCGCGCTTGCAAGATGGCCTCGATCTTCTCGACCAGGTCGCTTTGCTCGAACAGGCGCGAGGGCAGGTTGACGGCGATGGAGGCGTCGAAGCCGAAGTTGCGGTGCCACTCGGCGGCCTGGCGGGCTGCCTCGTCGATGGCCCACAGGCTCATGTGGTTGATCAGGCCGGTGGCCTCGGCCAGCGGGATGAAGTCGCCCGGGGGCACCAGCTGGCCATTGCGGTTCCAACGCATCAGGGCCTCGGCGCCGACCATGCGGTTGGTGCGCACGTCGATCTTGGGCTGGTAGTGCAGCACCAGTTCCTTGCGCTCCAGGGCCTTGTGCAGGGCGGTGTCGAGGTCCAGCCGCACGCGGCCCTTGGAGGCCAGTTGCGGGTCGTGCAGCTGCGCGGTGTTGCGGCCCTGGCTCTTGGCCAGGTCCATGGCCACGTCGGCGTTGCGCAGCAGGTCGGCCACGTTCAGGCCGTGCTGCGGGAACACCGCCACGCCCACCGAGGCCGTGATGAAGCACTCCTGGCCGGCCACCATCATCGGCTCGCGCAGGGCGTCGAGGATGACGTAGGCCGTGGCCATGGCCTCGCGCTCGTTGCTCACCTCGGGCAGCAGCACGACGAACTCGTCGGCGCCCAGGCGGCCCACGGCTTCGAGGGTGCGGTGGGCCCGGTGTCCGTTGGCGTCCAGGTTGCCTTCGATGATCTGGTCGGAGTGGCGCACGCAGTTGCGCAGTCGCCGCGAGACCTCGATGAGCAGCTCGTCGCCAGCGTGGTGCCCCAGGTTCTCGTTGATGATCTTGAAGCGGTCCAGCCCCACCTGCAGCAGCGCCACGCGGTGGTTCATGCGCTTGGCGTACTCGATGGCGCGCTCGCTGCGCCAGAAGACCTGGCGGCGGTTGGGCAGGCCGGTGAGCGTGTCGAAGTTGGCGAGGTGCTTGATCTTGTCTTCGGCCACGCGGCGGTCGGTCACGTCCTGCACGATGCCGGTGTAGCCGATCAGGCAGGCCAGCTCATTGAACTCGGGCTCGGCTTCGACGTGCAGGATGCGGCGGCGGCCATCGGCCAGGCTGATCTGGACGTCGTTGCACAGGATGGTGCCGTGGTCCACCACCTCGTGCAGGATGCGGGCAAAACCGCGGCGCTCCTCGTCGGGCAGCATGCGCAGGATGCTTTTGAGGCCCAGGTGGTCGTGCGAGCCCAGGCCGAAGACGCGCAGGCCTTCGACCGAGAAGGACAGGTCGCCCGCGCCCTTGCGCCAGTCGAAGCTGCCCATGCGGGCGAGGTCTTGAGCGCGCGCCAGCTTGGATTTGCTGCGCTCGAGCTCGTCCCGGGTGCGGGCGGCGCGCAGCAGGTAGCGCAGGCGGCCGGCCAGCAGGCTCCACTGTGTGCTCTTGACGAAGAAGTCGGTGGCGCCGGCCTCGTAGGCGCGGGTGATGGAGGCGTCGTCGTCCAGGCCGGTCAGCATGAGCACGGGCACGGACTCATAGCCGGGCATGTGACGCAACTCGCGGCAGGTGGCGAAACCATCGAGTCCGGGCATGACGGCGTCGAGCACGATCACGTCGGGCAGCCAGTCGGAGAGCATCTGCAAGGCTTGCTCGCCGGAGCTGGCCTCGGTGATGGCAAAACCACGCTCGCGCAAAGCGATCGAGGTCAACAGCAGGTTCACCTCGTCGTCGTCAACCAGCAGCACCTTGGGCTGTTCCTGGCCGGCCTCGAAGGCGAAGTCGGAGGTGACCGTCATGAGGGTTGCCCCAGCAGGGCACGCAGGCCCGCCAGCACGTGTTCAACCTCCACGGGCACGGCCCGCAGGCGTTCTGACAAGTCTTCTTCGCTCTGGCGCCTGATCATGGTTTCGATTTCGGCACACAAATGTGACAGCTTGAGTGCGCCGATGCTGGCCGAGGAAGACTTGAGTGTATGCGCGACGTGGAGGATCGAGCTGCGATCGTTCGTGCGGATGGCCTCGTCGAGTTGGGGCAGCAAGCGCGAGGCGGAGGCCTCGAAGGCCTTGCTGACGCGCTCGAACAGCCTGTTTTCGCCACGGGGATCGAGGTCTCGCAAGCGGCGCAACGCGTCGGCATCGAAGAGCTCGGCGGCAGCCGGTGGCGGCAAGGTCGCCGAGCCAGCTTCTTGCTGCGCCGCAGCAGGTGGTGGCGCATCCGCCACAACCTGAGCGAGGGTTGCCCTGGGCTCGTCGTTGGCGGGTGCCGCCTTCGCGGCGGGTTCGGTCGCTGCGCCAGCGGTCGCGTCACCGGGTGTTGTCGGCTGTTCTCCCCAGCCCTCCGGGCGCGTGTGCTCGACCAGCACCTTTTGCAGCTGGCTCTGGCGGAAGGGCTTGGAGAGGTAGTCGTCGAAGCCGACATCGAGGAAGCGCTGTTCGTCGCCTTCGAGGGCGTTGGCCGTGACGGCGATCACCGGCGTGTCGGCGGGCGTCAGGAAGGTGAAGCGCGTGTTCGAGCCCCGGCGGAACCAGCTCAGGGCCTCGACGCCGTCCATGCCCGGCATCTGGATGTCCATGAGGACCAGGTCGAAGCGCTGCTCGCCCAGGCGGCGCAGGCCTTCCAGCGCCGACGAGGCGACCTTGACCTCGCAGCCCAGTCGCTTGAGCATCTGCGTGCAGACCTCCTGGTTGACCGGGTTGTCTTCGATGACCAGCACCGATTTGTTGATGCGGGGCATGTCATGCGGCAGGTCGCCACCCAACTCGGCCGAAATGCCCAGGATGGCTTGCCTCAACTCGGCCTTGCGCAGGGGCTTGGGCACGAATCGCTGGAAGCCGGCGTCCTGGGCCTTGCGCACGTCGTCGGGTGAGGACACCGACGACAGCAGCACCATCTTGAGTTGGGGGTAGCGCTCGCTGCGGTGCAGGGCGTCTGCCAGGCCCAGGCCATCGAGCTCGGGCATGTTCATGTCCACCAGGGCGAGGTCGAAGTCGGCGTCCTGCGTGGGGTGAGCCATCAGGATGTCGAGCGCCTCGCGGCCGTTGGTGGCCTGCGTGACCTTCATGCCCCATGCCGTGAGCATGTTCTCGATGACGGTGCGGTTGGTGTCGTTGTCGTCGACCACCAGCACGTTGAAGGCCGGCATCTCGGGCTCTTCGATCAGGGCCATGTCGATCTGGGTGTCGCCCACCGAGACGGGCACACGGAAGACGAATTCGGAGCCGACGCCCGGCGCGCTGTGCGCCTCGATCTGCCCACCCATGAGCTCGACGAGCTGCTTGGAGATCGCCAGGCCCAGGCCGGTGCCGCCATAGCGGCGGGCCATGCCCACGTTGGCCTGCACGAAGGCGCTGAACAGCCGCGGGATGACCTCGCTGGGGATGCCGATGCCCGTGTCGCGCACCATGAATTCCAGCTCGATGTGCTGGTTCGCGGACGGCACGCTGCTGTGCACGGTGCCGCCCATGCCCCGGCGGATGTCGACCACCACCTCGCCGTGCTCGGTGAACTTGATGGCGTTGGCCACCAGGTTGGTGAGGATCTGGCGCAGGCGCAGCGGGTCGCCGTGGATGACGGAAGGCAGGCCCGGTTGTTCGCGGAAGGACAGCTCCAGGCCCTTTTCGTGGGCGCGCGGGGCCATCAGCTCCAGCGTGTCTTCGACCAGGGTGCGCAGCACGAAGTCGCTGTTGGCCAGCTCCAGGCGGCCGGCCTCGATCTTGGCGAAGTCCAGGATGTCGTTGATGATTTCCAGCAGGCTCTCGCCCGAGCGGTAGACGGCCTGGGCGAATCGGCGTTGCTTGTCGTTGAGCGGGGTGCCCAACAGCAGCTCCGTCATCCCCAGGATGCCGTTCATGGGCGTGCGGATCTCATGGCTCATGTTGGCCATGAACTGGCTCTTGGCCTGGCTGGCGGCCTCGGCCATGTCGCGGGCACGCTGCAGCTCCAGCGCCTGGATGTGCTCGTCCGTCACGTCCGAGACCAGGCCGTACACACGGGTCTCGCCACTGGGCAGGCGCCGCGTGCGGCTGCGGTGACGCATCCAGCGCAGACCCTTGCCAGGGATCTGCAGGCGCAGCAGGGCGTCGGTGTTCAGCCCAAGGCGCTCTTGAGCCTCTTGCTCGCGCAGCAAGGGGATGTCCTCCGGCACGACCAGGGCCTGGACTTTTTCAGCGCGGGCCTGGATGTCTTCGCCCGGCATGCCCAGCAGTTCCTGGGTGCGGGGGCTGAGGTAGAGGAAGCGGTTGCGCGCTTCGGTGGCCACGTAGACGGCGTCGTCCATCGACTCGACCAGCTCGCGGAACCGGCGCTCGGACTCCTCGAGGTCGGCCCGGGCCTGGCGCGAGGCGGTGATGTCTCGCACCAGCGAGATCAGCAGGCGAGGGCGTCCGTTGCTGTGGCGCAGCGCGAAGTGCCGTGCGTTGACCACGCGCACGCCCGCTTCGCCCTGCCAGGTGAAGTCGTGCTCCACGGTTTCACCGCTGTCGACGGCCTGCTGCATGTGCGGCTGGGTCAGGCCCATGACCGACTTGCCCAGCGCGTGCTCGAACGAGCGCCCGACCACGCGGTCGCGCTGCAGCGAGAACTCGATCTCGGTGTAGCGGTTGATGGCCACCACGTTGAGGTTGACGGGGTCGAGCACGAACAGGCTGACCGGCAGGTTGCCCAGCAGCGCTTCGAGGAACTCTCGCTCCTGGTCGCGCACGTGCTCCTGGGCCTTGCGTTTGGTGATGTCGGTGAACAGGCAGACGTACTGGTTGCGTCCGCCCGTTTCGTCGAGCATCTGGATGGCGTCGATCTCGCCCCAGTAGCGCGTGATGGTCTGGGCGCTCTGGCGACCTGCTTCATAGGAGATGCGAAAGGGAACGCCCCTCTCGAGGTGGTTCTCCAGCTCATCGATCGTTTCCGCGTCGGTGACTTCCTGCGCGAGCAGCTCCGGCAGCTTGCGGCCCAGCACCCGGTCCTCGGGCCAGCCGGTCAAGGCGACGAAGGCGGCGTTGATCCACTCGATGGTGCCGTGGCGGTCGGTGATGGCCACGCCACTGCTGATGCGCGAGGCAACCAGGGCCAGCCGGCCGAGGTGCTCCTCGTGGCTGGCCATGCGAGCCCGGTTGGCGTCTCGCTGTGCCACGAAGCCGAGCTGGATGGCCGCGACCTCCAGCACCGCCTCGACATCCGAGTGCGCGCGGGCGGGGTCATCGAACTCGAGCATGGCCAGGGGCCAGCCATCGACCGAAACCGGCAGGGCCAGCACGCGCTGGGTGCCGTTGGCGCGCCAGGGGCTGGGCGTGCCGGGTGACTGGCGCAAGTCGGAGACGGTGGCCTTGAGCGTGCCCAGGGCCTGGCCGAGCGGGCGGTCGTCGCGGTGGGTCGGGGCGATGGCGCTGACGTCGATGTGCTCGGGGCCGCCAGCCTGGTGAGCCCAGGGGCGCAGCAAAGCGGACTCGCCGTTCCAGCCATCGACCTGCAGCGCGACCCAGGCCCGCGAGCCCAGGTGGCGGTGCAGGGCTTCTCCGATCCGGGAGAGCGCCTGGCCGAGGGCTTCGGCGGAGCGGGCGTGCTCGGCGATGTCACGGATGAGCCGCAGGTGGGCTTCCTGACGGGCTTGCAAGGCCTCGGCGTCAAGCTGCGGCTGGCTGTTGGGCGACGAGGTGGGCACCGTGGTCAGCGGCGGGCCCAGCTCGGGTGCGGGCAAGGGCCGCCTGCGAGCCAGGTAGCCGATGCTGCCAGATGCCATCATCGCCAGGGTCAGGCCCGCACCCGCAGGCCCCCAGGCCCAGCCCGCAGCCGACGTGCCAGCCAGGGCCATCATCAACATCAAGGCCTTCCAGGGGGTGCGCATGGGTGCGTTCAAAATGGGCTGCCAAAATTGGCGAAAACAGGGTGAGCCCGGAAATGATTCATCCGGGAATCAGGGGACAATCGTCAAAAATCTCACGAACTTTAGCTCGGCTGAAAAGTTTCAGGCCAGCAGAAGAAACCCCTTTCGGCCCTCCTTACAATCGTTTGAATGCGGATTCACAACGGACCGTCGGATGAGCCCAGGGCTGCGAAGCCCGAAGTGGGGGCGCTGATCCCTGGCTGGGGTCTGGCCGGCCTGTGTTTTGCCCTGGCTTTGCTGATCACCGACGCGCCGGCTTGGGCCTGGGTGCTCGCGGCAGGGTCTTGGCTGTCTGTCGCGGCGCTGGTGAGGGTGTTGATCAGGTTGTTGCCTTCATCTGCCCCTGACTCAGCGCCCATTGCTGAGACCGCGACGCCGAGCGTCGATGCCAGCGGCAACACGCTGGCGCCCGACAACGCTGCGGCCAAAGCCGCCTTGCCATTGGCGTCGTCGGCTCCTGAGCGCGAGGCGATGCCGGACGTGCCGCCCGCTGCCGGCACGGGGTGCGCCACCGAGCCCGATGCCGACCGCGAAGTCGAGCAGGAGGCCTTGCGCTATGCCCTCTCGCATGACCTGCGCGCGCCCCTGCGCGTGATCGATGGCTTCACGCGCATCGTCCAGGAGGACTACGGTCGCCACCTCGACAAGCTGGGACAGGATCACCTCGAGCGGGTGCTCGCTGCTTCGGCGCGCATGAACGGCATGATCGACGCGATCCTGGCGCAAGCCCAGTTGGCCACCGAGCCCCTTGGGCGCCAGGACATCGACCTGTCGGCCCTGGTGCAGGACGTCGCTGGTGAGCAGTCGGTGGTGTGCAGTCCGGGTTCATCGGTCGAATGGGTGATTCAGCCCGGGTTGTGGGCTCAGGCCGACACCACGTTGTTGCGCCGGGTTGTCGAAAACCTGCTCAGCAACGCCTTGAAATACAGCGCCAAGGTGGCTTGCCCTCGCATCGAATTCGGTTGCATGCCTGCCACGAATCCCCCTGTTTATTTCGTGCGGGACAACGGCGCAGGGTTTGACA
The DNA here is from genome assembly GCA_005502875.1 of Comamonadaceae bacterium 2PF. GTDB lineage: Bacteria > Pseudomonadota > Gammaproteobacteria > Burkholderiales > Burkholderiaceae_C > Aquabacterium. Next base: position 70,014 of record SCMV01000016.1, read on the forward strand.
TGCAACACGCCGACAAATTGTTCGGCATGTTCCAGCGCCTGCACAGCGCCAAGGATTTCGAGGGGACCGGTGTGGGCCTGGCTGGCGTGCGGCACATCATCCGCCGCCACGGCGGGCGGATTTGGGCCGAGGCCCAGTTGGGGCAGGGGGCCTGCTTCTATTTCACGCTGACCGATCGGCTGGACAGCACAGCCCTGCCGGGTTGACGCTCAAATCGAGCCCAGGCCAGCCAGCACTTCCTGCGCGTTGATCAGGCGTTCGCCCAGCGCGGCGGTGGTGCAGCCCTCTTGTCGGGCCTGTTGCTGCAAGCGCTCGAGTGCCTGGCGGCGGGTGAGCGAATACCGGTGCATGACGATGCCCACAGCCAGCGCGATGGTGTCGGTGAGCGGGTCCACGGCAGCGGGCGCGGTGGCGGCGGGGGGCGTGGCAGGCTGGGTTGCGGAGGTCACAGCCTGGGGCTGCTGCTGGTTCGGGCGGTTGGCGAAGGCTGCCTCGACCGCTGGGACGATCTGCTGGATGTCCAGTGGCTTGACCAGGTAGGTCAGGGCGCCGAGTGACTTGACCTGCTTGATGGTCGCCTCGTCGGCGAAGGCCGACAGGAACATGAAGGGGATCTGGCAGTACTCGCGCAGGTAGGCGGCGACGTCGAAGCCGGATTTGCCTTCCATGCGGATGTCGAGCAGGGCCAACTCGGGCTTGTGCTGCCGCGCCAGCAGGATGGCGTCATCGCCGTTGTCAGCATCGATGACTTCGTAGCCCGCCTGGGAGAGGCCATGGGTGAGCGTGGCCAGCACCAGCCGGTCATCGTCCACCACCAGGATCTTGCCTTTTTGATTCACGCGCAGCCTCTCGAGCGCACCAGCGATCTGATCACCAGGGGGTCCGCCGCCCTGGAACATGGCACAAGTCTACCGCGCTGCGGACGCTCCCTCATTGTGGCCACAGCGCGATCTGGTGACCAGCGGGCTCTCCCGCGATCAGTGGGGGCGGCTGGACGACGAGGAGGATGCCCGGTGGCGTGAGGTCAAGGCGGGTCAGGACTTCGCCCTGGTCTTGTGTCAACGCCAGCTTGGCGCTGCGGCGAGGCAGCAGCGCCCGCACCAGGCCCAGCCCGGAAACGCCTCCTGGCACGCGATCGATGTTGAAGCCTTCGGGCAACTGGCCCGGGCTGCGGATGTCGATGCGCACGCCCGACTCGCTCGACAGCAGCAGGCAGCGGATGGCTTGCTGGCCGGGGCCGTGCTTGTGGGCATTGGTCAGCAACTCGTTGAGGCTCAGCGCGATCGGGATGGACTCGGCTTCGGGCAATTGCCAGTCGCCAGCGCTGGCGCCCTCGAGCTCCAGCTGGATGGGGCGCCCGAACGTGCGCTGCACCGATTGCGCGATGGCCTCGACCACGGATTTGAGCCGCAGCGGCCCGCCCGTTCCCACCTGCAGCCCGTACACCTGGGCGATGGCTTGAACCTGTCCGACCACCTCGGAGATGGCCGAGGCCACCTCCGGCTTGCGTGCGGCGATTTGCTGGAGCAGGCCCGCCACCCCTTGCAGGTTGTTCTTGATGCGGTGGTGCACTTCCTTGACCAGCATCTCGCGTTGGGCGATGGCTGCTTCCAGGCGCGCCTGCTCGGCGGCGCGCTGCTCGGTGATGTCCGATGCCACCAGCAGGATCTGATCGGCCGCTTCGCCGTCGGCGTTCAGCGGCAGGTAGTTGACGTCCCAAATCTGGTTGCCGTTGCGGCCGGCCACCACGTGTTCCTTGTGGCGGGCCTTGCCACTGTCGAGCGCGGCCTGCAGCTCGGTGCACAGCTGGCGTCCGCGCTCGGCCGGGAAGGCCGCCTCCATGGGCTGGCCAATGACCTTGGATGGGTCTTGCCCCATGAATTGGGCGCTGGCCTGGTTGGCCTGCAGCAGGGTCAGGTGGTGTGCGTCGATCAGCTGGATGGCCATGGGCGCCATGGCGATGATGCGCTGCAGGGTGGCTTGCGCCTCGGCGGTCTCGGCTTCAGCCTGTCGGCGGCGGTCGATGTCGAGCAGGGCGTAGGTGGCCTGACGCTGACCGAGTTCGTCAAGCGTGACCACGGCGTTGCCCACCACCCAGAACACGCGACCATCTCGACCCATCACCTGGCATTCAAAGGTGTGCGACTGGCCGTCTTCCAGGCCATCGAGGTAGTCGGTCAGCCGGAAGGGGTGGTCGAGGTCGGTGGTGGCCACGGTGCTCAGGGGCTGGCCCACGAAGTCGGCGAGGTCACCGGCGAACATGCGGCGAGCCGAGCGGTTCATCCAGGCGATGCCATGCGTGTCGATGGTGACGATGCCCACGAAAACCGAGTCGAGGATGGCCCGGGTGCGGTCGGCCTGCAGCGTGAGGTTCCACTCGGCGCGGTGGCGGGCGTCGACGTTGACGAAGGAGGCGATGAAGCCCTCTTCAGGGCGCACAGGGTTGACCAGCCGCATGGCGACCTCGGCCCACAGGCCTGGCGATGGGCCCTGGCCCGCGCCTTGTCCTGCCACGTGCACGCGCAAGGCCCGCTCGCCCTGCCAGTGGCCCAGGCTGCGCAGCACGCTGGTCACGTCGGCTTCTGTGTTGAGGTCGAGTTCCGGGGCGTAAAGGGTCTGCAGGGCGCGACCGGTGAGGTCGGCATCGGGCTCGCCGATGAGGTCGGACAGGGCCGGGTTGGCGCGCTGGATGTGGCCGTCGCGCACGAAGGCGATGCCCACGCCCGAGAGCGAGAACATGAGGTCGCGGTCGCGGCCGAGCGATTCGAGTTGGGCCTGCTGCTGCCGCGCGCGGGTGATGTCCGAGAGCACCACGATGAGCTCCAGCGGCTCGGCCGATTCACCGATGCGCCTGACCGACAGGGCATACCAGCGGGTGTTGTGCCCGGGCAGGACGATCTCGATGTCGGTTTCGTGCTGGCTGTGCTCCTGCACCTGCCTGGCGGCCTGGGTGACCGCCCGCTCGATCCGCGGGTCGGCGCCGAGCAGCACGGACAGGCTCTGGCCAGGCAGGGAGCCGGGCGGCAGCCCCAGCATGCGCTCGAAGCGGCGGTTGCAGCGCACCAGCACGTCGTCCCGCAGGTAGGCAATGCCGGCCGGTGTGCTTTCCAGGATGGTGCTGAGTTCATGCAGCAGCACCGCCTGGTCGGGCAGCGGGTCGGCGTCGGCGTCTGAGGCGATGCGGATGCCTGGTGAGTCGAGCGGCTCGTTGCCAGGGGCTTCGCGGATGGCGCACAGGAACTGACGAGGGTGCTCCGGCGAGGGATGCGCGACCGTCCAGACCTGGCTGTTCAGGCCCACCAGGCCCGCCTGACCGCGTGACTGGTGCACACGAGATTGCAGGGGCGGGTCTTCGGGGCCCAGCGCCAGCAGGGTCAGGGGTGAGTCCCAGCCGCACAGTCGTTGCAAGGCAGAGGCCCCTTCTGCCAGGTTGCTGCCAGGGAGGGTGGCGTAGCCGAGCAGGGCGCTGAGCGCCGAGTTGGCGCGCAGCACGCGGCCGTGCTCGTTGAATTCGATCAGGGCCAGGGGCACCAGGTCGAACCAGGCGTCGTCGGCGGACAGCATTGGTGCCATGGCTGTCTTTCCTGTGGTCGGTGTGCGGGTGGGCGTGGTGGTGTGGGGCGCAGGCAGCAGGCCTTGGGTTCGAGGTCAGCCGGGCTGGCTGGCGCCTGGTTTGTCGCTGGACGCCACGCTGACCCCTGGCAGCTTGCCGCTGTAGTCCTTGGGCAGCTTCGACAGGCCGGCGGCCATCAGGCGGGCCATCGCCTTGTAAAGGCCTGAGACTTTGCCCTCGGGTTCGGCCACCAGGGTGGGGCGGCCGCTGTCGGCCTGCTCGCGGATGCCCAGGTCCAGCGGCATGGAACCCAGCAGGGGCACGCCGCAGGTCTCGGCCAGGCGCTTGCCGCCGTCCTGCCCGAAGATGTGCGCCTCGTGGCCGCAGTTCGGGCAGCAGTAGGTGGCCATGTTCTCGACGATGCCGAGCACGGGCACCGACACCTTCTCGAACATCTGCAGGCCCTTCTTGGCGTCGAGCAGGGCGATGTCCTGGGGTGTGGTGACGATGATGGCGGCGGTGATGGGCGCGCGCTGGCTCAGGCTCAGGTGGATGTCACCGGTGCCCGGGGGCATGTCGACGATCAGGTAGTCGAGCGGCTCGCCGGGGGCGCCCCAGTTGCTCAGGCGCAGCATCTGGTCGAAGGCCTGGGTGGCCATGGGGCCGCGCCAGATGGCCGGGGCCTGGCCTTCGATCAGCAGGCCGATGGACATGGTCTGCAGGCCGTGGTTGACGGGCGGGGTGATGGTCTTGCCATCGGGGCTGTCGGGCTTGCCGGACAGGCCCAGCATCAGCGGCTGGCTGGGGCCGTAGATGTCGGCGTCGAGCATGCCCACGCGAGCGCCCTCTGCCGCCAGGGCCAGGGCCAGGTTGACGGCGGTGGTGCTCTTGCCCACGCCGCCCTTGCCGGAGGCCACGGCGACCAGGTTCTTCACGCCGGGCAGCAGGGCCTGGCCGCGCATGGCCTGGTGGGCGACGACGTCGGTGGACCAGTTGACCGCGACCTCGCGGATGCCATCGACCTTCTGAAGCGCGGCCTCGATCAGGCTCGTGTAGAGCGGCCACTGCGAGCGCGCGGGGTAGCCCAGGGCGATGTCGACCTCTGCGCGTCCGTTGGCCACCTGAATCTTGCGCACGCGGCGGGCGGACACCCAGTCCTGGCCCGTCAGCGGATCGGGCAATTGACGCAAGGCGTCGAGGGCGGCGGTTTCGAGGGGCGAGGGGACTGCGGTCATGCGAGGGAAGCGGGCAAACGGGCGGTGGGAGCACGGGGCTCGATCGGGGCATTCAGTCTAGCCCGGAACGCCCCAGGAGAAAGGCCGTGGCCAAGGCCTTCCTCCATGTGGGTGAGCTGTGCGGCCCCGGCAGCCTAAAATCCCATCCTTGCGATCGCCACCCCTTCAAACCATGCCCCGCCAGCTCTTCGTCACCACCGCGCTGCCCTACGCCAACGGTCACTTCCACATCGGCCACATCATGGAGTACATCCAGGCCGACATCTGGGTGCGGTTCCAGCGCATGCGGGGCCACCAGGTGCACTTCGTGGGCGCCGATGACGCGCACGGTGCGCCGATCATGATCGCCGCGCAGAAGGTGAACAAGACGCCGCAGCAGTTCGTGGCCGACATCGCCGCCGGCCGAAAGCCCTACCTGGACGGTTTTCACATCAGCTTCGACCACTGGTCGAGCACCGACAGCCCCGAGAACCACGAGCTGGCGCAAAGCATCTACCGCGAACTCAAGGCCCAGGGCCTGATCGACGTGCGCCCGGTCGAGCAGTTCTTCGACCCCGAAAAGGGCATGTTCCTGGCCGACCGCTTCATCAAGGGCGAGTGCCCCAAGTGCGGGGCCAAGGACCAGTACGGTGACTCGTGCGAGGTGTGTGGCGCCGTCTACGCGCCCACCGAGCTCAAGAGCCCGTATTCGTCGCTGTCGGGCGCCACGCCGGTGCTGAAAACCTCTGACCACTATTTCTTCAAGCTGTCCGACCCGCGCTGCCTTAGCTTCCTGGAGCAGTGGACGCAGGACGGCAAGCTGCAACCCGCCGTCAGCAAGAAGATCAAGGAGTGGTTCACCAAAGACGAAAACGGCGAGGGCGGCCTGGGCGACTGGGACATCAGCCGCGACGCGCCTTATTTCGGCATTGAAATCCCCGACGCGCCGGGCAAGTACTTCTACGTGTGGCTGGACGCCCCCATCGGCTACCTGGCCTCGCTCAAGGGCTACTTCGCGGCAGGTGGCCCCAAGGCCAAGTACGGTGAGCTGCGCTCGTTCGACGAATTCATGGCCGACCCAAAGGTCGAGCAGGTGCACTTCATCGGCAAGGACATCACCTACTTCCACACCCTGTTCTGGCCCGCGATGCTGCAGTTCAGCGGTCGCAAGCTGCCGAACCAGGTCAACGTGCACGGCTTCATGACCGTCAACAACGGCGAGAAGATGTCCAAGAGCCGTGGCACGGGCCTCGATCCGCTCAAGTACCTCAGCCTGGGCATGAACCCCGAATGGCTGCGCTACTACATCGCCGCCAAGCTCAACGCCAACGTCGAAGACATCGACTTCAACAAGGACGACTTCATGGCCCGGGTCAACTCCGACCTGGTGGGCAAGTTCGTCAACATCGCCAGCCGCGCAGCGGGCTTCCTGGCCAAGCGATTCGAGGGCAAGTTGACCGCTGCCATCGGCGGCGAGGGCAAGGCCCTGCTGTCCACGCTGCAGGCCGGTGGCGCCAACATCGCCGAGCAATACGAGGCCCGCGAGCTGGGCAAGGTGCTGCGCGAGATCATGCTGCTGGCCGACCGCGTCAACGAGTACGTGGACGCCAACAAGCCCTGGGAGCTGGCCAAGCAGGAAGGCTCGGATGCCCGCCTGCAAGAGGTTTGCACCGTCTGCATCGAGGCTTTCCGCCTGCTGAGCATCTACCTCAAGCCCGTGCTGCCGGCCATGGCGGCCAACGTCGAGGCCTTCCTGAGGGTCGAGCCGATGACGTTTGCCGATGCGGGCAAGCTGCTGGGTGAGCACACCATCGGCACCTATCAGCACCTGATGCAGCGCGTGGACGTGAAGATGCTGGACGCCTTGTTCGAGGCGCCGCCCGCGCCCGTGGTCGAAGCCGTCAAGCCCGGTGGCGAAAAGGCTGGTGCCCCCATGTCCCCCGAGGGGGACGCCTCCGCCTTGGGGCGGCCCGGCGGCGAGGCGATCGCCCCCACCATCAACATCGACGACTTCGTCAAGGTGGACCTGCGCATCGCCAAGATCGTCAACGCCGAGCACGTCGATGGCAGCACCAAGCTGCTGCGCCTGACGCTGGACGTCGGCGAAGGGCGCCACCGCAACGTTTTCAGCGGCATCAAGGAGGCCTACCAGCCCGAGCAACTGATTGGCAAGCTCACGGTGATGGTGGCCAACCTGGCGCCGCGAAAGATGAAGTTCGGCGTCAGCGAAGGCATGGTGCTGGCCGCTTCTCACACCGACGAGAAGGCCAACCCGGGCGTTTACGTGCTCGAACCCTTCCATGGTGCCGAGCCGGGCATGCGCATCCGTTGAGGGCTGGTGCCGTTGACCCGGCACAAGCCTTGCTGTGCAATCGGGGCTGATGGAACGCCCCGATCCCCAACATCTGAGAAGCGCTGGCACGAACCTGCGCGCCTGGCTGGCCCAGTTGCCGCTGGCGCCATTTCGGCCCCGCCTGCTTGACTCGCTTCAAGGCTACGACCGCCGTCGCCTGCTGGCCGATTGCGGCGCCGGCCTGACGGTGGGCATCGTGGCCTTGCCGCTGGCCATGGCTTTTGCCATCGCATCGGGGGTCAAGCCTGAGTCCGGTCTGTTCACGGCCATCATCGCCGGCTTCCTGATCTCGGCCCTCGGGGGCTCGCACGTGCAGATCGGTGGGCCCGCAGGTGCCTTCATCGTCATCGTTTACGGCATCGTCGAACGATACGGGCTGGCCAACCTGCTGATCTCGACCGTGCTGGCAGGCGGGCTGCTGTTCCTGATGGGGTGGTTCCGGCTCGGGGCGCTGGTGCGCTACATCCCGGTGAGCATCGTCATTGGTTTCACCAACGGCATCGCGGTCCTGATCGCGCTGTCGCAACTCAAGGACCTGCTGGGTCTCAACCCGTCGCACATGCCAGCCGATTTCGTGGGGCAGTTGCGCACGCTGTGGGCGCATGCCGACCAGGTCAACCCCATCGCGGTGGGCATGGGGCTGGCGGCGCTGGGCTTGGTCACGCTGTGGCCGCGTGCGTTCGCCAAAGATGGCATGGTGCCCGCAGCCTGGCAATCGTCTCAAGCCTTTCGCGTGGTGGCCCGTTTGCCAGGGCCCATGGTGGCGCTGGTCCTTCTGGGTGGCGTCACGGCGCTGTTGTCGCTGCCGGTGGCCACCATTGGCAGCCGCTTCGGGGGCATCCCGCAGGCGCTGCCCGGTCTGGTCTGGCCCGATTTCAGTTGGGAGGGCGTGCGCCAGCTGTTCATCCCCACGGTGACGATCGCCTTGTTGGGCGCCATCGAGTCCCTGTTGTGCGCGCGCGTGGCCGACAACCTCACGGAGTTGCCGCGCCACAACCCCAACCAGGAGCTGATGGCGCAAGGCGTGGCCAACGTGGTCACGCCGTTCTTTGGCGGCATACCGGCCACGGGCACCATCGCCCGCACGGTGACCAACGTGCGCTCGGGCGCGACCTCTCCGGTGGCGGGCATGGTGCACGCGCTGGTGCTGCTGTTCATCGTGCTGGTGGCCGCGCCGCTGGCGGTGCACGTGCCGCTGCCGGTGCTGGCGGGCATCCTGTTGTCGGTGGCCTGGAACATGGGCGAGTGGCAAGCGTTCGTCCACCTCAGGCAGTACCACTACACCTACCGCACCATCCTGGTGGGCACCTTCTTGCTCACGGTGATCTTTGACCTGACGGTGGCGGTGGAGGTGGGGCTGGTGCTGGCTTGCCTCTTTTTCATCTACCGCATGAGCACGCTGTTTCGCGTCGAGGCCAGCGAGTTGCCTGGAGACGTTCGCTTGTGCAGGCTGTACGGCTCGCTGTTCTTTGGCGCCGTGGGCAAGGTGGAAGACCTTCCCGAGCAGCTGCCGCCTGCCACGAAGGTGGTGGTGCTGGAGACTTCACGGCTGATCTCGATGGACACCTCGGGCCTGGACGCCTTGGTGCAGTTGCAGCGCACCCTGGCGCGCAAACAGGTCAGGCTGATGCTTTGCGGACTCAACGAGCAGCCACTGAGCCTGATGCGCCGCAGCGGCCGCGATGCGGACACCTTCGGTGCAGACAACGTTCTGCCCGACCTGGCTGCGGTCACGGTGGCCCTGGCCCGGCGTCAGGACGCCGCGGCTGCGGCCTTCGAGCCTGGCGAGGCCGTTCAGCGCTGAGGGCCCGTGGCCGCGGTGTCACCAGGGGGCTGAGCAGCGCGCCCATTGGCGCAGCGCGCGGCGAGCCTGGGCACGCGTTCTCAGGCGCCGGCCCAGCAGCCAGCCTGCCGCGAACAGGGCGCGCGGGTCGAGGGCCGATGCGGCCTGGTAGCGCGCCTGTGCGACCGCTTCGTCTTGCAGCCGACCCAGTGCGGCAATGGCCTCGCTGAGCGCCTGCTCGAAGTGCGCTGGCGCCTTCGCGGTCGCAAACAGGTGGACGATGTCGCGCAGGTTGCGCAACCGGCGACGCAGGCGGTGGGCTTCTTCGTCGCTCAGGTGCTTTTGCTCGCGGATGTGCCGGCGCATGACCCGGTGCTGGCGATGAAGGTGGGTGTGCAACCAGGGCTCGAAGGGCAGGCGGGCCTCGCCGTCGTCTTCGCTGGAGCGCACCAAGGCGGTCAGCAGGCACAGGCACAGCTCGGTGGCTTGCGGGGCACGAGCCAGGTCGGCGGCCGAGGCGGGCAGGCCGGGTG